>NZ_JABERI010000020.1 GCF_013004375.1 Acinetobacter terrae
GATACGAATACGTCAAAGTCAGAGGTCAAATTCAAGCCCTTGATTTGTGCCAGCACTTCATCCGAGACTTTCGGTGCATAACCCGACACTTGCAGCAAGGCCAGGATCAAGGAGGTAAATTCATGCCCCATCGGCAGACCGGCAAAGTTCACCCGTGGTTGCTCACCGGCTTTGGCAATCCCGAAGCTTGGGGTGCGTTTGTTAGTGCCATCAAAACGGGCTGTTACCTGATCCGACAGCGCAGCAACCTCAGTCACCAGTTCCTTGATCTTGTCCGATTTGTCAGAAGCATCGAGGGATGCCACCAGTTCAATCGGGCTTTCCAGACGTTCCAGTAAAGTTTTAAGTTGCGCTGAAGTATTTTGGTCTAACATGGCTAAGGTCTCCAGGGGAGTAAATGCTTATTGAATAAGGCTATATTAGGATAAATGAATAAACAGGTAAAACAATTCATTTTAATGTAAATAATCGGATAAATAGATTATATGTTTATCTACGTGATTTATCTTTCGATATTAAAGATAAGGGTTTAATGTGAATATTCAAGTATTTATTGAATATTTCATAGAAAGAATCAGGTTTATGTCATGATCAATAGAAATTTTGATTATGATGAGGGAAAATTTTTCATAGGTAAGAAGTAATGGATCTTAAATCTGGAATTTATCAACATTATAAAGGCAATTTATATCAGGTGTTTCATGTGGCAACACATAGTGAAACGCGTGAAAAGCTAGTGGTATACCAGTGTTTATATGGTGATTATTCGATGTGGGTGCGTCCTTTAGAGATGTTTCAGAAAACGGTCACTCTAGCAGATGGCCAAGTCGTTCCTCGATTTAAATTGATTCAAGAAACTTCATAAGCATAGATTTTTGTTATAGATAAGCTAGACTCAGAATAACCGCCGAAGATAGGGACATCTGCCATGAGCATGAGTTTGACATTCCAACAACGCATGCAAGAGTTGTATCAAAGTTTTATCAAATTTGATGCATTACAACATGAACGTATTCAGCGTTATCGAAATATTGAGCCTGATTCTGCATTATTTTTAGCGATGCAAATTCGTATCCAGCAATCGAAAACAATTTTGGAAATTGGAACGTCTACAGGCTATTCGACTTTATGGCTGGCGAATGCCGCGCAAAATACGCAAGGACATGTGACCACCCTGGAAATAGATCAATCGCGTACCACTCAAGCTCAACAATATGCTCAAGAGTTGGCATTGGATGATGTCATTGATTTCTGGGTGGGGGATGCGCAAAAATTTCTTGAAAAGAGTACCGATCAATATAATTTTATCTTGTTAGATGCCGAGCGCGATGCCTATGTTGGGTATTGGGCTTATCTGAAAAATATGATTCATCCGCAAGGCGGTGTTTTAATTGTCGATAATGTCATCTCTCATGCGGCAGAAGTGAAAAGCTTTATTGAACTGGTCAAAAATGATGGGCGTTTTATCACCATGACCCTGTCTATAGGCGCGGGTTTGTTTATGATTTGCTATAAATAATATAAATAAAAAAAGTCATCATTTTATTGTTAGGCTGAGCATAATAAATCAGGGAAATGACCCTGATTTATCGTATCTGATTTACGTTATTGAATTGAAATACGGGTAAAGTGCACATCGTATTCTAAGTATTTTTGTACAAAAGCGGTTTTATCATTACAGCGCAATAAATTATTATAGATAAATTCAGGAACCGGGTGATATAGCTCGCCTGATCCGTTGTTATAAAAAATTTTCAAATAGCGTGAAGATGCATTGTATTTGTAAGAAGTGACGACAAGCATTGTTCCCATAAGCGCCCCTCATTTTGTAGGGATATAAAGCAGCACTACATTGACTGCATAGTTTGAACTTAAGATAAAAAGATCAGGGCATGTATAGCAGAATTGTAATATTTATCATAAAAAGAATGCTGTTAGATCAACATCAGTCCTGCTTGGAATTTATATCATCATGATTTTAATTTAGCTGAAAAATTGAATATTTAAAGTTTTATATAGACCATAAAAAACCACGCTAAAAAGCGTGGTTTTTTGAATCAGTTCAATCTAATAGAAATTAGATTTTACCCACTAGGTCGATTGAAGGAGCTAAAGTAGCATCGCCTTCTTTCCATTTAGCTGGGCAAACTTCACCTGGGTGAGTGTGAACGTATTGAGCTGCTTTAACTTTACGAAGAAGTTCTTGAGCATCACGGCCAACACCACCAGCGTTGATTTCAACGATTTGGATTTTACCTTCAGGATCGATAACGAAAGTACCACGGTCAGCAAGACCGTTAGCTTCGATTAATACGTCGAAGTTTTTAGCAAGTGTCCAGTTCGCATCACCCACCATTACGTATTGGATTTTTTTGATTTCTTCAGAAGAATCATGCCAAGCTTTGTGAGTGAAGTGAGTGTCAGTAGAAACTGAATAGATTTCAACGCCTAATTTTTGGAATTCAGCATAGTTGTCTGCAAGGTCACCCAATTCAGTTGGGCAAACAAAAGTGAAGTCAGCTGGGTAGAAAAATACTACAGACCATTTGCCTTTAAGATCAGCTTCAGTTACTTCGATAAATTGACCATTTTGGAATGCAGTTGCTTTAAATGGTTTAACTTCTGTATTAATTAAGCTCATCATTGTCTCCATGATTGAGGTTTGTAATTGATTTCCAAAAGGATAGCGAATTTTTTGTTATTGCTGAAACAGTATTTTTACATTATTGAAATCGGAAAAACCGAATTAACTAATATAAAGCCTACAATTCCACCAAATCTGATTCTTTCATCTATTCAGCTACATAAAAAAGAAGACTGAATGACAAAATATCAGTTTTTCAGCTTGCCTAAGAAGATGAAGGTTCAGGGACTAAAATTCAAGGGTAAAATTTTTTTAAATTAAATTTCTTTTTGAAGCTCGAATCATTTTTAGGCTGAGTAAATGGTGATAAGAAGATAAGAAGAAGTATGTGAACATCATTAAAGAGGGTGAATAGTGTAACTGTTGTTATATATGGCGGATTTTAGTGTGGTTGGCGATCTATTTTCTATGCTTTTGAATATTCTTTACATCAAACGCCATGAATAAATATTTGCTTGTCTTTCTCTCTGCGGCGTTACAGCGTAAAATATTCAGTTCAATTTTTTGTTTTGGGATAAATTACCTGTGTTAAGTCATTTAAATGTAGATCAATGGGTCATGGCACGTGACCGTCATCGTTTAAATCGACTACGCAAAGGTAAAGATGCCAGTGAGGCACAATATCAAGAATTATTTGAAAAATCGAATCATAAAGTGCGTGAACGCCTGTCCCGTGTCCCCAATATCAAACTGAATCAAGACCTGCCGGTTACCCAATATAAAGATAAGTTGATTGAAGCAATTCAACAGCATCAAGTGATTATTGTGGCAGGGGAAACCGGTTCGGGTAAAACGACACAGTTACCACAAATTGCCATGCTAGCCGGACGTGGTTTAACCGGCATGATTGGTCATACCCAACCACGACGACTTGCTGCACGTAGCGTATCGCAACGTATTGCTGAAGAAGTCGGTGAAAAACTAGGTGAATCAATCGGTTTTAAAATCCGTTTTAATGAACAAGGTTCGCAAGATTCAATTGTCCGTTTAATGACGGATGGTATTTTGCTGGCAGAATTGACCAATGACCGATTCCTCACCAAATACGACACCATTATTATCGATGAAGCGCATGAGCGTTCACTCAATATCGACTTTATCATGGGCTATTTAAAACAGCTTTTGCCTAAGCGTCGTGATTTAAAGGTCATCATTACTTCAGCAACTTTGGATGTAAACCGTTTTAGCAGTTACTTTTTCGATGCCCCGATTTTTGAAGTTGAAGGGCGTAGTTTCCCTGTAGAGCTGCGTTATCGCCCGATTTCAGAAATGACGATTGGCGGGAGTGATGACGATGAATTTGATGACTTTGAAGAGAACCTGCCACGTGCAGTGGTGCAAGCGGTCAATGAATGTTTTCAGGATGCGCAGGAAAAAGGTCATCCTGAACATGCGGATATCCTGATTTTTGCCAGTACCGAACAGGAAATTCGCGAATTGCAAGAAACCTTGCAAAAGCATGGTCCACGGCATACCGAAATTTTACCGTTATATGCGCGCTTGGCTTTAGCGGAACAACAAAGGATTTTTAATCCGGGTGGCAGTGGGCGACGCATTATCATTGCCACCAACGTGGCTGAAACTGCCTTAACCGTGCCCAATATTCGCTATGTAATTGACAGTGGTTTTGCCCGTATTTCACGTTATAGCTACCGTTCTCGTGTACAGCGTTTACCGATTGAAGCAGTGTCGCAAGCCGCAGCGAATCAGCGTAAAGGTCGCTGTGGTCGTATTGCACCGGGTGTGTGTATCCGACTGTATTCAGAAGATGATTTCCAGAGTCGTCCTGAATTTACCGAACCTGAAATCAAGCGTACCAATCTGGCATCTGTAATTTTGCAGATGCAAAGCCTGAATCTGGGCGAGTTGGAAAGTTTCGATTTTATTGAACCGCCAGATCATCGCTTGGTGAATGATGGTCGCAAGCTGCTTATTGAGCTTGGGGCGATGAATGAAAAAAGTTCTCCTAAAGCTGAAGCTGAAAAGCAAGATTCAACTTCTTCCGCTTTTAATAAAGGTGGGACACATGGCGGCTTAACCAAAATCGGTCAGCAAATGGCGAAGATGCCGATTGACCCACGTTTGGCACGCATGATTTTAGGCGGTGCACATTTTGGTGTGCTGAATGAAGTCCTGATTATTGTTGCAGCGCTGGCGGTACAAGATCCGCGTGAACGTCCGGCAGATAAACAAACCCAAGCCGATCAGAAGCATGCGTTATTTAAAGAAGGTGATTCTGACTTTTTGTTCTACATCAAGTTATGGGAAACCTTGCAGAATAACCGTGATTCGATGAATGAAAAAAAACGTCGTGATTTTGCTCGCCAACACTTTTTAAGCTGGTTACGTTTGCGTGAATGGAAGAAAACCCATGAGCAACTCTCTGAACTGGCTCAAGGCTTAAAGCTTTCCTTTAATGATAAAAAAGCCAGTTATGAAAACCTGCATCGGGCTTTATTGACCGGTTTGCTTTCGTTTATTGCCAATAAAACCGATGAAAAAAATGTCTATATGGCAGTGCGTCAGCAAAAAGCCCGTATTTTCCCAGCATCGACTTTACATAAAGCCGGTGCATCCTGGGTGATGGCTTTTGAGATGGTAGAAACTTCTCAAGTTTATTTGCGCACTTTGGCAAAAATTGAACCGGAATGGATTTTGCTGGCTGCACCTGATTTGCTGAAGCACCACTATTTTGAGCCACATTGGTCGAAGAAAGCCGGCATCGTCAATTGTTATGATCAAATTTCTTTGTTTGGCTTAATTATTGAACCGAAGCGTTTGATGAACTATGAAAAGGTCGATCAGCCGGCTGCGCATGAAATCTTCCTGCGTGACGCTTTAACTACCGGTAATTTGGGTATCACGCCGCCATTTTTAAAGCACAACTTGCTCAAGCTTGAAGAAGTGGAGCGTGTTGAAGATAAACTGCGTCGCCGTGATCTGGTGGTGGATGAAGAAACCATCTATCAGTTCTATGCGTCTAAAGTCCCTGAAGAGGTGGCGAGTCGTCGAACATTTGAAGACTGGCGTGCAACGGTTGAGCCGCAAAATCCACGTTATTTATTTGTCGATGATGATGCGTTGTGGATGAATGATCGTCCAACGACACAACAATTTCCTGATTACTTGCACAACGGTTCTTTGCGTCTGGCAGCGAGTTATCGCTTTGACCCAAGCCATGATGAAGATGGCGCTACGGTTAAAATTCCGGTACAGGCATTGCCACAGGTTGACGAAAATATCTGGTCATGGGGTATTCCGGGCTGGCGTCAGGATTTGATTGAAGCGTTGTTGAAATCACTGCCTAAAGATAAGCGTCGTAACCTGGTGCCGATTCCGGATACTGCGCGTAAGCTGATGAATGGCATTGATGCAGTACATTTACGTGAGCACATTTTCAGTTATTTAGCTTTTCAGTTACGTGGTGAACAAATCACTGCAAAAGATTTCTCCTTTGACCGGGTTGATCAGTATTTATTGCCGTTCATTAAAGTCATTGATGAAAAAGGTCGGGTGCTTGAGAAAGGCCGTGATCTGGCTGAACTTAAAGCGCGTTGTCGTACTGAAACACATAGTCCTGTGAAGCAACTTAAAGGTGAATTTAAAACCTTCCCTGACAATTTTACTTTTGAAGCATCGCAAAAAGTGACAGGGGTGATTGTTAAGCAATATCAAGCCTTGGTTCCGACCAAAGCATTTGCAGAGCTGGATGCAAAAGATGAATCTGGGGTAGTGATTCAAACCTTTAATGATCAGGCTGAAGCCATTCGTCAGCACCGGGAAGGGGTGATTCGTCTGGTTTATATGCAGTTGGGTGACTTGGTTCGTCAACTGAAAAAACAGATTTCTAAACCGCTGGCTTTAGCCTATTCACCGCTGGGTGACAAAGCCAAACTCGAGCAAATGTTAGTTTATGCCACACTGCAGATGACAATAAATGATCTCCCTGTCAATGCTGAAGAGTTTCAAAACTTGATTTTAAATGTAAAAAAATCTTTCCTAATTCATGGACAAGAGGCATTATTAATACTCAGCGATATTTATATCCAGTGGCAGGATATTCGTCGGAAATTGTTGGTTTTAGACGATTCTCTGTTTGGTAAAAATATCGATGATATTGAAGATCAGCTTGATTTGATGAATCTTTCCAACTGTGTGTATGTCAAATCTTCGGACATCTGGCAGGAATTTCCACGTTATTTGAAGGCATTGGTCTTGCGTTTGGAGCGCTTGCCAAATAACCTGCAAAGGGACAATTCTGCCATTGATCAAGTTGACCCATGGATGGAAAAATTATTTAAGTTTAAAAATGACGCTCGCCTGAAAGAACTGTACTTCATGGTTGAAGAATTTCGCATTTCTTTGTTCTCACAGCCAATGAAAACAAAGATGCCGATTTCTCCAACCCGATTGCAAAAAGTATGGGATCAATTAGGCATCAGTTAACATAGCGGAATATTAGGAGTTTTACATGGGCATTCGTATTACAGGTACTGGTCTTTATCATCCAGAAGAAGCCATTAGCAATGAAGAATTAGTGGCAAGTTTAAATGCTTATGTGGAACAGTTTAACCACGACAATGCGGACAAAATCGCAGCGGGTGAAATTGAAGCGCTTCGCGGTTCAAATGCAGAATTCATTGAAAAAGCATCCGGTGTTAAAAGTCGTTATGTTGCTGAAAAGTCAGGTATCCTAGATCCAAAACGTCTATATCCACGTTTGCGTGAACGCAGCAACGATGAACTTTCCATTCAAGCAGAATGGGGCGTGACTGCAGCCAAACAGGCGATGGAAAATGCCGGTGTAACTGCAGAAGATATCGATGTGGTGATTCTGTCATGTTCAAACATTCAGCGTGCTTATCCTGCAGTTTCAATCGAAATTCAAACTGCTTTGGGTATTGAAGGTTACGCCTATGACATGAACGTTGCCTGTTCTGCTGCAACCTTCGGCTTAAAGCAAGCGGCTGATGCGATTAAATGTGGTGCACGCCGTGTATTATTGGTAAATGTTGAAATTACTTCAGGTCATACCGATTTCCGATCACGTGATTGTCACTTTATTTTTGGTGATGTTGCAACAGCATCAATTATTGAAGATACGACCACTAAAACTGGTTTTGAAATTGTAGATACGCATTTATTCACTCAATTCTCAAACAACATTCGCAACAACTTCGGTTACTTGAACCGTAGTGAAGATGCGGTTGTAGATGATAAATTGTTCCGCCAAGACGGTCGTAAAGTCTTTAAAGAAGTGTGTCCACTGGTTGCGAAAATCATTACCAAGCAACTTGAGAAAAATGAAATCGCACCAACCAACGTAAAACGTTTCTGGTTGCACCAAGCCAATGCCAGTATGAATGACCTCATTTTAAAATATGTAGTCGGTAAAGATGCTGATCGCGCGCTTGTGCCAATTATTCTGGATGAGTTTGCCAATACTTCTTCTGCAGGTGTGATCATTGCGTTACATCGTACAGCACATGAAGTGAATGATGGCGAGTACGGTGTACTTTGCTCATTCGGTGCAGGTTATTCAGTCGGTTCGATTCTGGTGCAAAAACACGTTGTTGCATAAGGAACAATACATTGCAGGTTGAGCATGATGCCAGATGGATTAAACGCCTAAGTACGCTATCTAAACTGTATTTCACGCCAACATTTTTCGGTACTGAACATATTGATGCATCCAAACCTGCAATGTATGTTGGGAACCACACCCTATATGGGGTGTTTGATTCACCGATCCTGATTGATTATTTATTTAATTATCATAAAGTGGCTGTGGTCAGTATTGCTGATCATGGCCATTTTTATTTGCCGGGTTGGCGTACCCTGTTTAAAAAATTCGGTGCGATGGTAATAAAGAACATATCCGTGCAGCGATGCAACAGGGTTATTCGATCCTGGTCTTTCCAGGCGGCGGTCGGGAAGTCTTGAAGAGAAAAGGTGAAGCCTACCAGCTGATCTGGAAACAGCGTTATGGTTTCTTAAAACTGGCGCAGGAATTTAACTACGACATTGTTCCATTTGCAGCATTAGGTGGCGATGAAGTCTTTGAACTCGGTTTTGATGCCAATCAGATTATTGAAAGTAAATGGTTTCAAAAGCTGTTGAAAGTACCTCAACTGGATAAATTACTTCGGCATGGTGACGTGATTCCATCCTTGCCTAAAAACCTTATTCCAAAACGCGTACCCTTTTATTTTCAGTTTATGCCACGACAAAATTTAATGCATATTGAAAATGCTGAACAATTAAAAGATTTTCGTGATCAGATTCAGCAACAAATTTATGCCGGATTAGAACATTTAAAACAACAACGTGAAATTGAGAAAGCTTGAGTAGGCTCGGTGAATATTTTATATAATGGATGATTAAATCGTTAAGCCTAGATGAATTGCCGAGCAGGTTTGATTAAATTCTCAAGTCAGCATACAGTAGCTTCATTCTATTATTAAATTCATCTCAGGATGGTTGTTTAATTTGAGGCGAGTATGGAACAGGATCGTTTAGTACCGCAGTATCAATTGGTTGCGAAACAGTTACTCAGAATTTCTAAAAATCTAAATGAAATTTTTCAGGATCAGCTCCGTATTGTCGGTGATCTGAATGCGCAAAATATGTTTCATATTGATCAAGAGCGGCATGCTGTAAAAATAGCCAATGGTTTATTTCAACTCCAATTTCATGCACCAGACTCAGATCTGAAAAGCATCTTGCAGTGTGATTTTACTTGTTTGGGACAAAAAGCAGAAGCATTAGAAGAATTTATACTGCATGATCTATATTTTTTAACTGGCGATTTAAAGCCGCAACATTCGCTTTTTTTACGTCAAAAAGCCCAACAATTACGACAATTATTACTTGAGCAGATTTATGTATGGGTTAATGGAGCTGAACGGGTCAGTGCTTATTTAAAATGTCTGTGCATAGATGAAGCTGAAATTATTGATCAGCTGATGATGAATGCAGAGATTTATCACTTGAAAATTCTGAGCGATTATGTACTGCATAAAACGGCATTACCTGAAGCTATTGTTCAAATGCTGCAACAGATTTGTTCTATTCAAATGGTGTGTGGTGATGAGTTTTTACCACTGCAACCCTTGATGGAATGTCTGGATGAGTTTTGTTTTAGTGCCTCGCAGTTTTTACCTGCCGCCATGTATCGCATTATGGCACTGTCATTTGAAGAGCGTTTCAATTTAAATGAGTTAATCGATCATCAAGATGATATCCATTTGCTATATCGTCATGCGCAAGAAAAAACACAGTTATTAGGTTTTGTCCGTTTAATGCGACGCGAACTTTGGCAACGGGATGATTTATTGTCAAAGCATAATTTTCTTCATGCGACCTCTACAGTTTGGCAAAAGAAAGTTGCCAAACTGCCATTATTTGATTATCCACGTGCAGTGAATTGGTTATTTAAACAATCCAGTGAGGTGCTGGATTGGTTAAGTACTCATATTCAACACAGCAGTGTCAGAGTTGCTGTGACAGCTTTAAGTTTTGTAGATACCAGTCGGGTTCACCCACAAGTCATTTTGGCCACCTTACAGTATTTTCAGCATTCTTCAGCGCGCATGTATATTCATAGTTGTCACTATTTTGCCATGCAAGAAGCCTTGTTTGAGCATGAAAACAATCATAGTGTGGTGTTAAAGGGGCAGCGGCAAGCCCTGGATGATCATCGGATCGCGATTAGTCCTTCTATTTTGTATTTAGATGAATGGATGGAGCTCATGCGGAATGTCGCCAAAGGCAATGAGCAAATCGTTAAGAAGATCTATTTACGTTTAAGTCGGGTGATGCAAGCTTATATGTTGCATCTACAGAAAATAACCCAGGCTTTACCTGAAGACTTAATGTTTTATATCCGTCCTGAAACCCATCAAAATCGTGATTTTTATCCTGTATTACAGCGCTATAAAATGCAGCTGGATGAATTTCGGCAAATCTTTTATTTACGTGATCAGCATACCAGAGTGTCAGTTTTTGATTCCTATGTGCGAGATTATTTGGTCGATTATTTTAGCGACAATAAAATGGTTCTGAAAAGCACAACCTGGATGGGGCTTTTTCATCAAGCCATTCATTGGCATGATCAAATCCAGAAACAGGAAATTATTGCCCAGTTAAAGAAAAATTATGCTAAAGCTGTATGGCAACCGCTAATGGTTGAGAAAAAGATTCAGTTTGCAGGCTGGAGCTTTGAAGAACTTGCGGATTTAGACCGAATTATCGAAGAATCTAAAAGATGCCATCATTGCCTAGCAGTCAGCTATGCACAGCGTATTATGGACGGGGAATATGTGGCTTTTCATATGGCATTGCAATCAGGTACACATCATATGACTCTAGGCTGTCATTTAAGAGATGGGCAGTTGGTCTATGATCAGTTGGAATATCCGCATAATCAAAAAGCTGAATATCTTTTTGTGAATGTCGCTCTGCAATTTATCTCCTGGTTAAATTTACAGTTAATCGCGTTTAAGTGACAGTTGCTGTCGTTAAACTTTTTTCTGTGCTTAACTTTTAGGGAAAAAATCGGTAGGCTATAGCCGTTAATTTACGGTTATAGGTCTTATGAAACAAGAAACTGCACTCAAGCTTTTAAAAGCGGGCGAAAATGTCTTTTTAACAGGTTCGGCTGGTGCAGGGAAAACCTATACTCTCAATCAGTACATCAATTATTTAAAAGCCCGTAAAGTACCGGTGGCGATTACTGCATCAACCGGTATTGCGGCAACCCATATGAATGGCATGACTATTCATACTTGGGCAGGCATCGGCATTAAGGATTTTTTATCTGATGCTGACCTGAAAAACATGAAAGAACGCAAATACTTAAAAGAGCATCTAGAAAATGCCCAAGTGCTGATTATTGATGAAATTTCAATGTTGCATGCCAAGCAGCTGAATTTGGTCAATCAGGTTTTAAAATATTTTAAAGAAAGTGATGAAGCTTTTGGTGGCATTCAAGTGATTGTCGCAGGTGACTTTTTTCAGTTACCGCCAGTCGGTAAAAATGACGAACGCAATCGCGATAAATTCTGCTTTATGTCCGATGCTTGGGTCGAAGCCAAATTCCGCGTCTGTTATTTGACTGAGCAACATCGTCAAGGTAACGATTATTTAAATGACATTTTAAATGCGATTCGTAGTCAAAGCATTACCGCTGAACATTTACAGGCTTTAGAACAAACCCGCCAGCAGGATATTGGTGAAACCTTTACCCGTTTATATACCCATAACATGGATGTGGATGCGATCAACTTTAAGCATCTGAATGCCATTGAAGCGGATGAGCGACAGTTTGAAGCTGTATGTGATGGTAATGACAAGCTGATTGAAACTTTAAAGTCATCAGTGCGTGCGCCTGAAAATCTCACCTTAAAGAAAAATGCCAAAGTCATGTTTGTAAAAAACAACTTTGACATGGGTTATATCAACGGCAGTTTGGGCGAAGTGATTGGTTTTGAAGAAGATGATGATCATGGCATTTTACCTAAAGTAAAACTCACCGATGGCACGGTACTGGTTGTGACACCTGAAACATGGTCGGTGGATAACGATGCCGGTAAAACCATTGCCAGTTTTCAACAAATTCCACTGCGTTTGGCCTGGGCGATTACCATTCATAAATCTCAAGGCATGACCCTGGAAGCGGCTGAAATCAATCTGGCCCACACTTTTGAGAAAGGTCAGGGCTATGTTGCAATATCACGTCTAAAAGCTTTAAGTGGCTTAAAACTGCTCGGGATTAATGAACAAGCTTTGGAACTGGATAGTTTAGCGATTAAAGCCGATCGACGTTTTCAGGAATTGTCCGATGAAGCGGAAAATCACTTTGAGTCGATTGATTTAGCACCGCAACATAAAGCCTTTATTCGTCATTGTGGCGGTACCTTGAATGAAACTGAAATTCAGCGCAATGAAAAGAAAATAACGAAAAGTAGCGGCAAAACCAATTATGCCACTGCTACATTGGATGAAACGCGTGAACTTTTTGTCGAAGGTTATGAAATTCAGGATATTGCGGTTGAACGTGGTTTAACCCCTGCAACGATTATCAATCATTTAGCGAAATTGCATAAAGAGCAGGGTCTGGATATTTCTGTAGCACATCCGGGTGAAGAGGTTGTTGAACAAGTGCGGAAAATTTATAAACGCTTAATGAAACGGCAAAGTCCTGAACATTTTAGTGAAGATGGTGTAATTAAGCTGCGTCCAATTGTGGAAGCAACTACACCGCGTATGGGTTATGATCAGGTGCGCTTGGCTTTGCTTTTTGTTGAATAAGCCTTAATGCTTTGAGCAAAAAAAGGACATCAAATGATGTCCTTTTTATTTAAATCTTTGTTGTGATATGAATGTTTTATGACTCAATCAATGTTTATGCTTTGGGTTCAGCAGTCATCATGCCCATACCTGCAATCCATTCCTGAATCGGTTCATAATAATGCACTTCTGAATCATATTCGCCACTTGCATAAAGTGCTGCGAAGGCTGCAATCCAGGCACGAATTTCCTGACCACCACGTCCGCCATCACGACGAATTTCATCATTAGTCATATTGGCTAAGTAATCAAAATCCGCATTTTTAAAGCGCTGTAATAAGTCTTTATCCCATTCTGGATTCAGTGGGAGCGCTACTGATAAGTCACCACTAGCCAAGCGTTGTCCAACTGCAATGACTTTGGATTGACGATGCTCACGTGCTTCTGCTGTCGGGTTACGGCCAGCAATTAAGAATTCCTGAACTTCGGGTGCTGCGGTGCTAATTTGCGGTGTCGGTGGATCATGTGATAAACCACCAGATCCAATAATTAAAATGCGTTCATCTAAGGTTTTAAGATATTCACCAATCACTTTACCCAGTTCAATCACACGTTTGGTACGTGGCATAGGGGCAGCAGCACCATTAATAAACACCGGAATAATGGGATAACGATCAAGCTGACCTTCACAAAGTAAATCGAGTGGTTGGGTAAAACCATGATCGGCCTGCATCCGATATGAATAGGAAATATCAATATCGTGATCTAAACAGTGTTCAATTAAACCTAGGGCTTTATCTTCTGGAACGTCCAATGGTGCAGGTCCATAGTTCCAGTCACCCGCAGCCGTTGCACGTAAACCGACACAGAAACTTGGCATCAGGTCGTAAAAGAAGCCATTAAAATGGTCTGGACCAAAGACCACAATGAGCGTGGGATCATAGGCTTTAACCTGTTCAGCCAGTTTTTGAAATGTTGCGCGTGCAGCTGCTTCAATCTCTGCAGGAGGAGATGCAAAATCCAGTAACGGCGTGTGCGAGACACATATGAGTTTTATGGGCATTTTTTTCTCTCAAATCTGCATTTGTTAATGATTTGAGCTTAAATATAAAGGGACAGGTAAATACAATATTTATCTTAGATCGAACTATAGGAAAAACATTCATATTAACCAGATGTCGTTAGGTTGATTATTTTTAGCGTATTGAAATATATTTGTTTATTTTATTTCTGATGAGCTTTAGATAGAGTGTATTGAAAAGATCATAGTCAGTTTAGTTTTAATTCCTGCAAGGCTAAGACCAAAGTTCTAAAGGTATTTAGATTTCTAAGTTAGGGATAGTGAAAAAGTTATTTAAAGTTAAATTTTAGGTATTATAAAAGTAATACTTTAACTTAAAAAAATAATTTGTTATGTTGTTTCTGAATAAAAAAAATTGAATAAGTTTTAAAATAGAAAAATAGGATGATTTTTTCTATTACTCAAGACAATTAAAAAAATAAAAGGGAAGAATTTATGAAGCAGTATCAGAGAGCGGCTCTCGCTTTAGTGGTGGCCAAGCTGGAATTTGGCAACACTAAATCCAATATTTATGATTATAACGAAAGTGCATATCCTCAAATAAGCGGCAATGTGAATCAACATGAAGCTAAACTTTATGATTATCAGCGATCAGTCATTTTTGAGGGGCGAAATACCGGTCGAGAGTTTAATTTATATGATTATGGTCATAGCGAATTTATCAGTTTAAAAAAGAAAGGTGTAAAAAAATACGAAGGTTATCATTATGGAAATTCAAGTTATTTCGAGATTACGATTTCGGGTTCTACCTTAAGTTTTTATGACTTTAGCACAGGGCAATATTATCGCTTTTCCTAATAGATGATTCATTTTATCCTAAGTAAATCGAGGTGGAATCACGCCTAAACGTAAAGCATGCGTCAAAATACTGTCATAAAAAAATAAAGTCACCAACCGTCACAAATGAAAGTCCGGCATCAACTTTCACTTTCCAGTTGCTTGCTTCAACCGCTTGTGCTTTAGTCAAAAAATCGACTTGGGTAGATTCGCCTTTCCAGTATGACTCGGAAGCAAATTTAAGTTCACGTTTTGCCCCAACACGTGGGTAGTCAAGAATGTGAGAAGTAATAGTCATGATGTTTTCCCTGTAACGAGATTCTTTTCGTTGAAAAGATCATCGAATAGAACCAAGCATGAAAAAAACTAATTAACTTCGTGGTATATTGAATTATATTCATTATTATTCTTTTGAAAATTTATCTGAGTGCGTATCTTTAAGTAGAGTTATTTTCTATAAAGGTTTTCTCACATGTGGCTTTGCTACATGTCTTGCACTCGGAAAAAGTTTCATTTTGCGGATCCTCCTTCACATGCTAGAAATTCGTCACTTAAAAACTTTAACTGCTTTGCGTGAGCATGGTTCATTGGTGGCTGCAGCCAATGATTTGTGTTTAACGCCCTCAGCAATTTCTCATCAATTGAAAGAACTGGATCATTGGTATGGGGTAGAGGTGGTGAATCGCCGTAGTCGCCCGGTGACTTTTTCTAATGTTGGACAGCGTTTACTCAAATTGGCTGATGATGTATTGCCACAAATTCAGATTACCCAAACTGATATTACCCGTATTGTGCATGGTCAAACCGGGCGTATTATTTTCTCATCTGAATGTCATAGTTGTTTTGACTGGTTGATGCCTTTGCTCAACCAGTATCGTCATTTATATCCAGATGTAGATCTGGACTTTGCTTCAGGTTTTGAATCCAATCCGCATGAACTTTTGCAAAATGCAGAATTTGACATGTTGATTACAGCTGATCCGATTGCATTAAAAGGCATTGAATATTTCCCGATTTTTGAATATGAATCACGTCTGGTTTTATCCAATACCCATCCATTGGTGCGTGCCGAACGTATTACCGTTCAAGAGTTGGCGGATGAAACCCTGATTACTTATCCGGTCGATAAGCACCGTTTAGATATCATGGCGAAACTGTTTATTCCTGCAAATATCCAACCGAAGCACGTACGCACCACAGATTTAACCCAGATGCTGATTCAGTTGGTGGCGAGTGGTCGAGGTATTGCGGCACTTCCAGATTGGGTGGTGAATGAATATGAGCAAAAGGGCTGGGTCACTTCACGCCGTTTAGATTGCGTCTCTGCTACAGGTTTGCGTCGTACTTTGTATGCGGGCTATCGAACCGAAGAGAAAGAGAAAAGTTACTTTGAAGGTTTCTTAAAGCAATTGGCTAAATTCTCGCAAAAGCGTAATCAGTATTATATGAATTAATCCGTATTTGAATGCATTGGCTAGGCATGTGTATACGTTTGTATATTGCGCATGCCTTAAATTGATTATTTACGATTGAATACATCTACAATCAGATTGGTGCGTGTGAGAATAAAGATAAATATCGAGAGAAAGATTGCCATAATGGCTAAATATCGAGTCCATGAATATTTGGAACCTTTTCCTTCCCAAACTTGTAACTGCACGCTTTGAAACTGAAAGTTGCTACGCTCGGTGATTTCAGCATGTGTGGCAAAACTTGAGTCTGATGTATCTTGTGTAGCATCAACAGAAAATGGATCCGAAGCCAGTACCAGTAAGACAGGCTCGTTGGCTTTATAATTATGAGTATCATCTTCACGAAAAGCTTCTGGGTGATAGCCAATTTTGCTCATTCGTTCAGTTCCTCCAATAAAGCGTAATTCTACTTCACCATCTGCAATAGCATAGCCACGAGCTACCATAACAAAACGGTAAGGGTTATTTGCTGCTGTTGCTTCATAGCCGATTGAGAGTTTAGGGCGTTTATTTATATCGGGTTTAGGCATTGTAGTGTTGTTGAGTGCCTCAATTTCTTCAAGGGTGAGATCATATGTACCTATGAGTTGTTGTCCATACTCACCAGGTTTAGGTTCATGAGAAACTTTAGCGCAAGCAGTAAGAACCAGTATTAATCCCCCAAACAATAAGACCTGCGTTTTTTGTAAAATATTTATATTTTTTAAGAGTTCCATAATTATTCCTTTTATTAGGTTTAAAAAATAACAAGCGAGTCATGTTGTTTGAAGAATAGGCGCAACGCCGCACTTTGTTGTTGGAGTGTTGGACGACTTAACATCACATCAAGACTACGTATAATGACGTCACAGCTTTTTGGATTTTCCCCATCGATATCATGCAATAACCAAATATCATCACCAAACTCTGAACGAAGGTCTTTGGAAATTTCGGACCATTGGCTTTTAGCAAAATTTTCATCATAAGGCACAGATGTTTGCTTGTGCTTCAGTACTGCTGTGATTGCCTGTATGGTTTTTTGCTGTGTGGATTTAGAAATGACATTCTGAACTTGAGTAATATCTTTATTATGGCTAGGTGAGGTAATTAGAGCACATGCTTTGTTGCGCCGGGCATCACGCAGTTGCTGAACATAAGCTTCAGACCATTGCACAAGTACAGCATCTGGTAGTTTAAAAGGAATCAGAGGATCGATATTGTGATGTAAGGTTGAAGAAACAAGAGACTTAAAGTTTTGATCATCCATACTATTGTTGGGTAGTTTAATTAATTCACTATAAGTAACAGAATCACCAGTTTCAAAAGCCCGTAGGATTTTGAACTGTTGTAATATTTCTTGTCTGTGCTGAATTGGGCTATCACTGTATTGATATTTATTTTGTTCCTGTTTGGCTTGATATTGATTGATTCCCCAAAACAATACGCAAAAGCCAATAACGGTCATAGTGATGAATTTCATAATGATTATAATGTGCTGTTTTTATCAGTGAATAATATAATATTGTTTGAAATTTAAACACATGTTTTATAGGAAATTTTCGCTTAATTCATTATATTATTCACTATGCAAAGCACAGATCGATTAGATTATAGACCTATCCTTTCTTCATATTTTAGCAATCAGAAAGTAGAAAATTAATCACGTGACATAAAACAGCTAAAACGAGTACCCTGACACGGAGTTAGCCTATACAATTTCTTCGAAAATTTCTAAAATTCATTAACACTTTTTCTTTAAATCTCCTGCATCTTTTTCGGGTCGCTTTATGCCTAAATCTAAAAAACCTTCGCAAGAACAACTAATGTCAGTCATTTAGACACAAACGGCTATTGTGAAGCTTGGACTCGATCTGAATGCAGTCATGACATTGGTGGCTGAACAAGCTCAAAGCATTACCCAAGCCAAAGGGGCTGTGGTTGAGTTGGCTGAAGACGGGGATATGGTTTACTGTGCTGTAACGGGTGGTGCTTCACGTTTTCTGGGCTTGCGTCTGAAACTGCAAAATAGTTTATCTGGCTTATGTATTGCGCAAAATGAAATCTTGTATTGTCAAGATAGTGAGGTAGAGATGCTTTTAAAGTCGGTGATTTACAGATTTTAAGCTTGATCTCAGCTGTGATGTATCATGTAATACAGTTTGGTGCGCAGGAACTTTATAAACTGGCAACTCAAGGTAATCTCCCTGGTTTAGCTAATCGGGCTCACTTTTTTAAGAATGACCAATAAACAGGGTTAATATCCCTGCAGCGATCAAAGGACCAACTGGAACACCGCGTAATACAGCAACGCCTGCAACTGTCCCGATGAGTAAGCCTGCAACTACATCAGGTTGATTGGTCATCAGCTTAACCCCGCGTCCACCCAGCCAAGCGACTAAAACACCAATGGCAATTGCCAGTAATGATTTCCAGCTCATAAAAGATTTTAAAATGGCCTCTCCCGGAATTTTTCCACTAGCAATGGGAGTCAGAACACCAATGGTTAAAATAATGATGCCAATATTTAAACCGTGTTGCTGCAAGTAAGGAAAAAATTCACTCAGCGGTGTAATGCGAAAAACAATCAGCACACCGGCAGCAATCGTGACTGCACTATTATGACTAAAAATACCGCAAGCCAATAAAACCAAGAGAACGATCAGATTCAAATCTAAATTGGACATTATTTTCAGGAGAGTGGGAAAAATAAGACCTATTGTATCGGGTTTTGAGTATAGATTTACTTTAAAGGGTGTGAACAATAAAATTAGTCTGCATTTCAGTATAGAATGCGGCTTTCGTGATAGTTAAAGGATAAGGTTTATGTTCTTGGAAAAGATGTTGCAATCGCAAGGTTTTGGTTCGCGTAAACATTGCCAACAGCTCATTAAAAATGGAGCGATTGCCATCCAAGGTGAAGTTATCACCACTGCAAAACATAAACTGGATTTAAATAATTTAAGTTTTTCCGTGTATGGCGAACGTTTTGATTATCGTGAAAAGGTTTATATCGCTTTAAATAAGCCTCAAGATTATGAATGTTCACATCAAGCCACCCATCATTTTAGTGTGTTTGACCTGTTTGATGATGTGTTGATGAACCGTGGTTTGCAATGTGTGGGCCGTTTAGATCAGGACACCAGTGGGCTTTTATTGCTTACAGATGATGGTCAGTTTCTACAAGTCTTAACCCATCCTAAAAAACACGTGGCTAAAGTCTATCGAATGCAAACCGCTGATCCTGTGACAGAGCAACAAATTCAGCAATTGCAGCAGGGCGTAGAATTGCGCAATGAATCAGGTGTTTTTGCAGCGACAGATGTGATTCAACTTGCAGAAAATGAATTACAGTTGACCATTCATCAAGGCGTTTATCATCAGGTTAAACGGATGTTGGCTGCTGTGGGAAATAAAGTTGAACGATTGCATCGTCAGCAAATTGGGGCTTTAGCGCTTCCTGAATTAGAGCAAGGGAAGTGGATTTATTTAACGGAACAACAGGTAGAGCTGGCCAAGACACGCATGGTTATTTAAGGAAACAATGATAGATTTTAAATTCATCATCTTTCACAAAACCCATTTGCTCATAGAGTTTATGTGATTGGTAATTGGTTTTTTGAGTTTCTAAGCTAATGCGTAGTGCATTTTCATGGCGTGCAAATAAAATAGCTGTATCAATCAGTTGTTTTGCTGAACCCTGACGTCGAAACGTTGGGGTGACATACACATCATCTAAAATATAATAGATGGAACAAGCGACTGAAGAAAAACCTAAATAGAGTAAAATAAAACCGGTAAAGACATCGTCTTTGATATGAATAAAAATCACACTTTCCTGATTTTCAAAGCGTTGTTTTAAGAATTGATAAGACAAATTTATGTTGGAAGAAGCACCATAAAATTGGCGATATTCATCGAATAAAACTGCAAGTGGATGTAAATCTTCTAGAGTTGCGCGTCTTACGATCATTCTATACTCCATGCTTTTTTTGTCTTCGCATGAAGCATAACTAATTTTTTATATTCAGTTTTTTAAAATTTGTTTGTAAATGCAACACTGTTAAGTTTTGTCACTTTCACCCAAAATGGCATTCAGCTCTTCAAACAAATCTAAATGGTCATCATCTAAAATAAACTCTTCGTCAGCATCAACAGATTGTTCTACATCATCATTTAAAGTGCTTTGCTGTTGCTTTAATTTACGAATTTTATACAGTTGCTCAAGGTCAATGCTTTGATTTTCAATGGAAAAGGGGATTGATTTGGTTATAACGACTTGTTTGAAAAACAGTCGAATCGCTTGTGCTGGCGTAATCCCCAATTGTTTAAACACTGCAAAAGCGTGCTTTTTTTCTTGGGAGTCAAGTCTTATTTGATAAACTTCTGTTTTTCTCATGATTTTTTGAATACGTCTAATTACTTAACTTTTCAGCATTTATTTTAATCAAATCTAATGTAATTTCAATATTCATACACTATATTTACGAAAATAAATTGTAATGACAAGTATATTACAATGTCAATTCAAACTTTGATGAAAATTCCATCTCTTTAAAAGTCACTGGATCATTGAAGCGAATATGCTTTGCTAAAAGCTGCAGTGGTGCGGAAAAGTCATCTTCCCTTTTATGCTGTACCACTGGATAAAAAGGATCATTTTTGATGGCGATGCCCAAACTGTTCAAGTGAACACGCAACTGATGTTGCTTGCCAGTGATCGGTTTAAGTTGGTATTTTGCCCAAACAGAATCATGTTCAATTAAATGAATTTCTGTTTCGCTATTTATTTGTCCTTCAACGACTTGCATCGTATAAAAGGGTTGACCTTTTTCCATTCGATAGCGTGTATAACAAGGAAATGTTAAATCTGCATGAAAAGGTGCAATGGCATGATAGGTTTTTTTAACCTGGCGTTGTGCAAACATTTCTTGATAGGCAGCACGAGTCGCTGCCTGTTTCGAGAATAAAACCACACCTGCCGTTTCACGGTCAAGACGATGAATAGGGGTCAAAAATTCATTCCCCGTTTGTTTTTTTAAACGTACTAACAGTGTTTCTTGAACGTACTGACCGGTTGGGCTGATGGTTAAAAAATGCGGTTTATCAATGACCAATAAGTGGTCATTTTCAAATAAAATTTCATGTTCAAACGGAATATGTATTTCATGGGCTAGAAAACGGTAGTAAAACACGTGGCTATTTTCAATATAATCAGAATCAAAACTTAAGATATTCCCTAGGGCATCATAAATTAAACGATCCGCAAAGCGTTGCTGCCATTCATCTGCTGCAATATGCGGAAACTGTTGACACAGATATTGATACACAGTTGCCGGTGCAGGCTTCATTTTAGGAAGAAATACTTTGCTTGCGCTTACGCCATCAATCATTGGCGGAATAAATTCAGTGCTGGTCATGTGATTTGTCGTGGATCAATCTGTCGTCAATAGAAATTAATGATATTTACAATGAAATGTAGGAAAAGTTACACATTTAGAAGTGTGAGCATGGGCAATAAAGCGGTGCGATGCTATCATAATTGGTCTTTGGAATCATGTCGTGAGTAATATGCAGTATTCATTTAATTTAGCCTTGAACAATGAAGACGATACCCAAAATTTAGCACAGGTTTTGGCGCAGCATTTTAGCACGGGCGTGGTTTATTTAATTGGTGATTTAGGTGCAGGGAAAACCACACTGACACGCTATTTTTTGCAAAGTTTAGGGCACAAAGGTGCGGTAAAAAGTCCGACCTATACTTTGGTTGAACCCTATAATATTAACGGTAAAGATATCTTTCATTTCGATTTATATCGTTTAAATGATCCTTATGAACTTGAATTGATGGGTATTCGCGATTATTTGGAAACACCGAATGCGCTATTTTTATTTGAATGGCCTTCAAAAGGTGGCGATGAAATTCCCGAGCCGGATTTGATCATTAATATTGAAAAATCTGAAGATGAACTGACACGTACTGCAAGTTTAAGTTTCTCATCGGCAGCATTAAAACAAGCCTTAGAGAGTCAGTTGAACAATGCGTGATAATTTAAGCGAACGTCGTATTCATACCCTTAATCCTGCACTGGCGAACCAGATTGCCGCAGGTGAGGTGATTGAGCGTCCAGCATCGGTGGTGAAAGAATTATTAGAAAATTCAATTGATGCGGGTGCGACTGAACTTATTATTCGCGTTGAACAAGGTGGCAGTACCTTAATTGAAATCATCGACAATGGTCATGGGGTGCATCCTGAAGATTTAGCCTTGGCGGTCATGCGTCATGCCACCAGTAAAATTCAAACTGTGGATGATTTACAGGCCATTGTCAGTTTGGGTTTTCGTGGTGAAGCATTGGCCTCGATTGCTGCTGTTTCACGTTTAACCCTGACCAGCAGCCAGAATGATGAAGGTATTGGTTATCAGGTTGAAGTGAACGGTACTGCTTTTGATCATCAGGAAATTCAAGCGGTAGCGACGCAAAAAGGCACCCATATTCGAATCCAAGACCTGTTTTTTAATGTGCCTGCACGGCGTAAATTTTTAAAAAAGCAGGGTACTGAGTTTGGGCATATTGAAGAAATTGTCCGTCGTCTGGCATTAATCCATTTTGATATCCGTTTTGTTTTAGAGCATAACAATAATATTCGTTTGAATCTGCCGGTTGCTGATAGTGGTGAGTTGCGTTTTCAGCGTGTTCAGCAATTATTGGGTCGCCAATTTACTGAAAATGCCTATTGGATTGATGCCGATAGCATCAGCATGCGTTTGTCTGGCTGGTTAGGCCATCCATCTGATGCGCGTTCACAAGCAGATTTGCAGTATGTCTATGTGAATGGGCGGATTGTGAAAGATAAAACCATTTCACATGCCTTGCGTATGGCTTACGACGGGATTCTACATGGTCATCAACATGCTGCGTATTTGCTGTTTTTAGAAGTTGATCCTGAAAATATTGATGTCAATGTGCATCCAACCAAACATGAAATTCGTTTTTTAAATCAACGTGAAGTACATGAATTTGTACGTCATTTTGCCAAAGAAACCTTATCTCAGTTTCAAACGGCAAGTGCTGACTTAGCTCAGGCAATGAAAACGCAAGATGAGGCAGCTCATACCCTTCAAACGCAACATCCGCGTTATCAGGAACAGTTTCAACTCCATCGTGCTGTGGAGACTTTACAGCCAGTAATGTCAGTTGAATCATCCACTGATTTATTAACGGATTTTAATGCCAGTAGTCCACAAACCGTTCAATATTCATCCCAGTCTTCACAAAGTCGTTATGCGGGATCACAGCAGCTCAATAATGCCTTGCAAAGCTATTTAGCGCCATTACGTGAATCAACTTCATCGACTGCCGATGCAGCATTGAATCAATTTGAACAAAGTGCAGCCGTTCATGTCGATGAGCATCCATTGGGTATTGCGATTGCACAATTGCATGGAATTTATATCCTGGCGCAAAACACCGAAGGCTTGATTATTGTGGATATGCATGCTGCGCATGAGCGGATTGTGTTGCAGCAAATGAAAGCCGCGTGGGATCAACCAGAATTTTGGACATCACAACAGCTGCTTATTCCCAAAGTCATCAGTATCAGTCGTATGCAAGCCATGCGGGTCGATGAGCTAAAAGATCAGCTTGCACATTTAGGTCTGGAAATTGACCAATATGGCGATGAACAAGTGATTGTGCGTGGGGTGCCTGCCATTTTACATAAGGCCGATTTTGAATCTTTAGTGCCAGAACTGTTGAATGATTTGGACCCAAGTGATGAAGCCCAAGGTTTGCTGCAAAAGCGTGATCAAATTTTGGCGGGAATGGCATGTCATGGCGCAGTTCGTGCGCATCGTATCCTGAGTCTTTCGGAAATGAATGCTTTGCTGCGCCAAATGGAACAAACCGAATTTGCCAGTCAGTGTAATCATGGACGTCCAACCTGGCGTGCATTTCCGCTGTCACAATTAGATAAACTTTTTGCTCGAGGAGAGTAGTTGTACATGTCAAATCAATTGCCGGTCATCAATTTAATGGGACCTACTGCAAGTGGTAAAACCGCTTTGGCATGTGAACTTTATGAGCAAGGTCGTTTTGAGCTGATTTCCGTCGATTCTGCGCTGGTTTATAAAGATATGGATATTGGTACAGCCAAACCGACGAAAGAAGAGCAGGCGCGTTATCCGCATCATCTGATTGATATTATTACGCCTTTGGAAGTGTATTCAGCTGCCCAATTTGTAGAAGATGCCTGTGTATTGATTGATGATATACATGCACGGGGTAAAACACCGATACTGGTGGGTGGAACCATGCTTTATTTCAAGGCTTTACTGGAAGGGTTGTCAAGCAATTTACCCAGTGCAGATCATGCTATTCGGGCTGAAATCGAAGCGCAAGCAGAGCAGCAAGGCTGGGAGGCAGTTTATGCAGAATTGTGTGCTGTCGATGCTTTAGCGGGTCAGAAATTTAAGATCAGTGATAAGCAACGCATCATCCGTGCACTGGAAGTATTTAAGCTTACAGGGCAGCCGATTACAAAACTACAAGCCGAGCAACCTAAAAATATACCCTATCGTTACACTTTTCATAATCATGCTTTATTGCCCGATCGTGTAGAATTACATAAACGTATTGAACAGCGGCTTAAAACTATGTGGGATATCGGATTTTTACATGAAGTAGAAGGTCTGATTGAAAAATACGATTTAAATGATAATTTACCCTCAATGCGCTCTGTCGGTTATCGTCAAACTTTAGAATTCCTGCAAAAAAGTGATCAAAGTAACGAAAAACGGCAAGAAATGAAGGATAAGTCTTTGTTTGCGACACGACAACTTGCAAAACGTCAATATACCTGGTTAAGATCTTTGCAAGAATCGCATAGTTTTAAAACATATTTGACGATAACGCAGGCTCAAGAAGACTTGCGAAACTGTTACGGATAAAGCAAAATTTGGTAACTGTCTTTTTATAATTTTTATTTGAAAAATAGAGATAGTTTTTTGCGCTGATTTTTAAAATTTTTTGGAGTTATAACATGTCTAAAGGTCAAACTTTACAAGATCCGTTCTTGAATTCTCTCCGTAAGGAACGCATCCCTGTTTCTATCTTCCTTGTTAACGGTATTAAATTACAAGGTCATATTGAATCTTTTGACCAATATGTCGTTTTATTAAAAAATACTGTAAGCCAAATGGTTTACAAACATGCGATTTCTACAGTAGTTCCTGCACGTAACCCACGTCCTGCTGGTGCTCCTGCTGGTGCTCAAGGCGCTCCTGGTAGCTTTGGTGCGCAAGGCGGTCAAGGCGGCTTCGGTGGTCAACCTGGCGGCTTCGGTGGTCAAGGCGGCTTCGGTGCTCAAGGTGGATTCGGTGGTCAAGGTGGATTCGGTGGTCAACCTGGCGGCTTCGGTGGTCAAGGCGGTTTTGGTGGTCAACAAGGTGGTTTCGGTGGTCAAGGCGGTTTCGGTGGTCAAGGTGGCTTCGGTGGTCAATCTACCCCTGGTTTTGAAGGCGAAACAAAATTTGAAGATCCTCAAGATGATGAAAATAATCGTTAATTGTTGATTTTTAAAAACCTCTCCTCGTGAGAGGTTTTTTTTATTTAAAAATTTATAGTTTTAAAATAAATGACCCTGCCAAATTCTTATGTAGAGCTGGACCCAATATTAATGAAATAAAAAACCAGTTGCTCATCACAACCGGTTTTTTAAGAATTAAATAAATCAAGTTTATTTATTTTTTTTACGATCCAGACTCGGATCCTTAATCTCTACGAAAGCATTGCTACGAATTTCACGTAACCAGCTATCTAGCTCTGCATCAAATTGGCGTTCACCTAGAATTTGTCGCGCCATACGTTCTTGATATTCACGTGTCATGTCTTGTTGGCGAGTATCTGTCACTTGAAGAATGTGCCACCCAAATTGTGTTTGGAATGGGGCACTGGTTTGACCTACAGGCGTGTTTTTCATCTGTGTTTCAAACTCAGGAACCATAACACCCGGGCTAACCCAGCCCAAGCTACCGCCATCGCGAGCAGAACCTGGATCATTAGAGAAAGTGGAAGCCAATACCGCAAAATCTTCACCCGCTTTTAAGCGATTATAAATGCTGTCAATTTGCTGTTTTGCATTTTCAGGACTCACCACTTCAGACGGTTGAATCAAAATATGGCGTGCTTTATATTGAGGCACAATGGCTTTTTGCTCTGCACCTTTACGATCTAATAATTTTAAAATATGTATTCCATCTTGTGCAGCAATCAGATCAGTTGTTTGTCCTGCCTGGAGAGGGCTTACACGTGCTGCAAGTTCGCTTGGAAGGTCAGATAGATTACGAAAGCCCGTATCTGCACTTTCTACTTTTACGCCATTGGCAGTGAATTTTTTATCAATTGCACTAATATCATTGCTGTCTTTTAATGCGGCTTTAACTTGCTCAGCAACTTTTTCCAGGTTTTTTTCACCCGAAATACGAACATGCAAAACATGCACTTGATTGCCTAAGGTTGCTTGACCTTGTGGGGTTTTTAGAAAATTTTCCACATCTTGATCACTGATTTTAATACGTGACATTACCATTTGTTGACGTAGGCGATTGATGGCTAAATCTTCTGCAATACGGTTGCGCAACGATTCATAAGTTCCTGGTGCAATCCCATCCAGTTTTTGCTGAAACGCTTCTAAGCTTGGGCTGTTAGACTGTTTTGCAACCTTCATTACCGCTTCGTTAAGCTCTTTTTCATTGGGTTTAATGTTATAGCGTTTGACTTGCTCAAGCTGTGCTTGGCGAATAATCAGCTGGTCAAGTGCTTGTTGTTGCAAAAACTGCGCTGGTGGGACTGGTTTTTTTTGAGCTTCAAGTTGATGTTTTATTTCTGCAATACTTTGATCTAAATCACTTTTTAAAATGACACTGTTGTCTACCAAAGCAACCACTTCGTCTGTTGGTTGTGCGAATGTAGTCATTGATGAAGAAAGGGCTAAAGCAAGAGCAGTCGCTTTAAAAAAATGTTTTAACTGTATTGTCTTCATTAACGTTGTGTCCAAGATTGATTAATTTTATTAAAACCTAGAATACGATTTTCTAGTAATGATGAAAGTTTTTTGTTGAAACCACCTAGGCCTTTAAGGCTGACTTCCGCCATAATAGCGCGTTTTGCACTCACGCCATCCGCATTCACATCGTCCAGGTCATTATAGTAAGAACGTCCATAAACCGAAATGCCCCAACAACAGGCTTCATAATTTACACCCAGTAGATATTCACGTGCGACGTTGTTTTCTATGTCGTATTGAGCATGCCCCATAATGCGCCAGTTGTTAGATACTGGCTGAATGAAGGATGCAACGACTTGGTCATATTGCTTTTGCTGGTTTGGAATATCTTTACGATAGAAGTAACCCAGGTTATATAGATTGCCTTGCTCGCCAGTGTAATAAAGCTGGAAGTCACGTTGAGCATTGTCGCCATTCGACATCCATGCCGAGTTTGCACCAATGGTGAAATTTTGTGACAGTTGACTAGATACGCTTAAAACAGGACCGGTACGACGTTCAGTATCAAACTGATCAGGTTCATTGTTTAGGTTTACACGACGATCTTCGAAGTAAAAGCTTTGTCCAACACTGGTTTTTAAACGTTCCAGACCAATTTCATCAAATAAGCTATAACTTAGACCTAAAGATAAGAAATTGTTGTCTTCTAAACGGTCATGACCATAAAAGCGACGCGGGCTGAACAATTGATCATAATTGATTGATGCCGTTGCCGAGTCGAAGTTTGGATGGCCATCCTGGTTTTTATACGGTGCATAGGCATAAAATGCACGGGGAGTGATGGTTTGTAGGTATTTACCTTCTTTTTCAAAGGTCAAGCCGGTATCTAAAGTGAATTGCGGTACAGTTACCGATTGATTTTCATTAGAAGAATTGAGGTCTTGATTAGCATTAATAGTGTCTTGATCGTAGAAAGTATTGATGTTACGAATCGACACTTCTGGAATGACAAATGACCACGGATTACGGTAGTTATAACGAACAGCGAAGTCATTATAGATACGCGTACCACTTGGCTCATAAGAACCAGTATTAGCTGCATTGGAAAGGCTAATATCTTTTTTAAAGTAAGCAGTATCGTTATTAAATTCGTATTGTAAACCCAGTGGATTGCCTGTTTTATAATTTAACAGGAACTGTGGTAAACGGGCATAAGGACGGTCTTCATCGGGAACAGAATTATCCAGTGTCTGGAAATCTTCAACTTTTAACTGAGCTTTTAAACCGGGAATGCCATTTTTATAGTTAACTTCCCAAGCGCGACGTAAGTTTAAGTCGGTCTTGGAGTTGGGGTTACTATTTAAATCAGAGAAATAATCTTTATCTGAGGCATAGTTATAATCTAGGTTGGTAGAAAATTGATCGTTGATTTGCCAGTTATGTAATAGATGTAAGTCTTTACGGTCTTGGCCCTCATATTTATCATCAGAAGGTAAATAACCGCCCCAAATCATGCCCGAGCCGAAATTCTCTGTTAAATAACGGAATTCGCCTTCAAGCATCGCTCCGCGATCAGCAATATATCGCGGAGTAACTGTAGCATCGTAATTCGGTGCCAAATTTAAATAAACTGGAACAGCAAGTTCTATACCACCATCATTGGTAAAGCCGAAACTTGGTGTCAAAATACCTGTAGTGCGGCGGTCATCAATCGGGAAGTTAAAGTAAGGAACCGCTAAAACTGGAACATCTTTAACATACAGCTTGGTTCCGCGAGTTTCGCCGCGACCTGTTTCCTGATTTAAAGTGATTTTATTGGCTTGAATTTTCCAGGTTGGTGTTTCATCGGGTGGACAGGTGCTGTATGTCGCATTGTTCATCACCACCACATTGTCAGAAGTGCGGGCAATTTTTCCCGCATGACCATGCGCATGTTGTTCTTCAGAAATATAGAAGCTGTTGTTTAAATCGCCTTGCTGGGTTTTTAAATTGTAATTAATTTGATCACTTTGTGCGAGTAATCCGGCTTGAGCCATTTGCACACGACCTTCAGCATTGGCAAAAGTTTGTGTTTGATCAATGGTGATTTTGTCGGCACGAATTTGACGGCCTTGTTGATCAATGAGTACATTGCCTTGAAGGACAGAGTCGCCATTTGGATCGTAATGACCATAATCTGCAGTAACGACTGAGGTTGCTTCAGATGCTTCTACGGCTTTGGTTTCTGGACTAATAGGCGTAATCCAGGCACCTTGACAATAGGCAGAGCTTAAATATTGTCCTTTACGTTGTTGCGCTTCAGGCGATGATTTATCAACGTAGTATTGTTCAAAAAATTGTTGTCCAGGATAAGCTTCCTGAATGCTGTCCTTCATTTTTTGGTTGTCGACAGTCGAAGCTGGAAGTGTGGACTCAGCATAGCTTGAAATCGAGCTGCCACATAAAAGGGTCAAGATAGCAGTCGCTAAAGGATTAAATTTGAACTGATGCTTCATTTGTATCATTAACCAAGTATGCTTAATCGCAATTAATTATTCTCGCATCATAGAGAAAAAGTTGATAAGTGGCTACACTTAGTACTTTAAAAACTCAGCCTGTTTTAGAATTTATCGCAAATGAAAACACAACGTGAACAAATCATACATACATGGATTAAATCTGTACTTGATTCAGATCAATTTGAAATTAATTTTTTGCCAGGCGATGCAAGCTTCCGTCGTTATGCACGAATCAAGCTGAATAATAAAACATTTATGCTCATGGATGCACCACCAGAAAAAGAAGATTGTGTGCCTTTTGTGACGATTGACCAGTTTTTCGATACACATGGTGTTCGAGTACCACATATCGTTGCTCAAGATTTACAGCAAGGCTTTTTATTGCTGGAAGATTTTGGTGATGTTTTGCTCTCAACCTTGCTGAACGATGACACGGTTGATGGCTATTATGCGCAAAGTTTTAAGCAGTTAATTGAATTGCAAGCAATTGATGGTACACAAAACTTTCCGGCTTATTCCTATGAGAAACTCATTTCTGAAATGGAATTGCTGACTGACTGGATGTTGCCTTCATTACAGATTCAACCCACTCAAGATGAGCAAGCATTAATTAAACGTACATTTGCTATCTTGGCCAATGCAGCACTGGCGCAACCGCAAGTGATTGTACATCGTGATTTTCATAGCCGTAACTTGATGAAAATTGAAAGTGAGACAGATCTGGGTGTGATTGATTTCCAGGATGCGGTAATTGGTGCAGATACTTACGATTTGATTTCAATTACTCGTGATGCTTATGTACAGTGGAACGCAGATCAGGTTTATCAATGGTTTAAAGTCTTCTATGACTTGTTGCCTGAAACTGCAAAACAAGATCGCGATTTTGAACAGTTTAAGCGTGATGCGGACTTCATGGCGATTCAGCGTCATCTTAAAATTTTGGGTATCTTTGTGCGTTTATTTGAACGTGATGGAAAAACAGGTTACTTGAAAGATTTACCACGTGTGATGTGGTATTTGCTTGAAGAAAGTAAAGATTATGCAGAACTACAACCCTTTATGCAGTTTATCCAAGCGAAAGTAATGCCGAAATTTTCAGCCAAATATGGCACGTATGAGGTTGCTGCATAATGAAAGCGATGATTCTTGCAGCGGGGATGGGTAACCGTATGCGTCCACTGACGCTACATAAGCCAAAGCCTTTGCTTGAAGTGGGTGGCAAGCCACTCATTGTTTGGCATATTGAAAAATTACAAGAAATCGGTGTGACTGAAATTGTCATTAATACCGCGTGGTTGGGTGAAAAACTAGCTATAGCTTTAGGTGATGGTTCGCAGTTTGGTGTAAACATCTTGTGGTCACATGAAGGCGAAGGCCTGGAAACAGCTGGCGGTATTATCAATGCCTTGGCGTTATTGGGCACAGAACCGTTTATTTTGGTCAATGGCGATGTCTGGACCACCATGGATTTTAGTTCTTTATTAAATGTGCAGCTTGCAGAAGATTTAGCACATCTGGTATTTGTAACCAATCCAGAACAGCATCCGAATGGTGATTTCACCTTGTCGAATGGTCGCGCCTATACCTTTGAACAAGAACAACCGGGTGAATCGCTCACTTATAGTGGTGTGGCAGTCATTCATCCTAAAATGTTTGATGGTCTGGAAGGTGGTAAACGCCCGTTGGCACCCTTACTGAAACAAGGCATGCTTGAACAGAAAGTATCTGCTTCGAAGATGCATGCTGTTTGGGTCGATGTTGGCACTCCGGAACGATTAAATGTACTGGATCAACAAATTAAGCGAGGCTTGTACGCTTAAGTGCGTATTCACTAAGCACTCGCTACTGTGACTTCATGTATAAATCGGTATACTTCACCTAACTTTTTCGAGACGTTAATTGTATATGCATACGTTTTTTCAAGAACTCAAGCAGGGTAGTCAGGCTTTGGGTTTAGAGCTCAGCGATGAGGCTTTAAATTTATTACTCAAATACCAAGATGCTTTGGTGTTGTGGAACAAAGCATATAATTTGACAGCAATTCGTGATCCGAAGGAAATGCTGGTTAAGCATTTGCTGGATAGCTTAAGTATTTTAAAAGACTTACCAAAAGGACGTCTGCTGGATATTGGTACGGGGGGCGGTATGCCGGGCATGATCATTGCATTATGTCAGCCAGAACGTGAATGTGTTTTGCTCGATTCAAATGGCAAAAAAATTCGTTTCTTGAAGCAATTTATTGCTGATTTAAAACTAAAAAATGTGATTGCAGTGCAAACGCGTGTCGAAAATGCAGACAGCATCAATGACTTGGGGCAATTTGATGTCATTACCAGTCGTGCCTTTGCTTCATTAACCGACTTTGTTGCTGCATCGAAACCTTATATGCATGAAAACAGTATTATTGCTTCAATGAAAGGCTTAATTCCTGAAGAAGAAGTAGCAACCATTAAGCAAGAATTTAGCTGTGACATCATTGCGTTAAAGGTTCCGCGACTGGATGAACAGCGTCATCTGCTTTTGTTAAAACGTATTTAATTATTTTCGAAGGATTGGGGTTACCATGGCACAAATTATTGCGATTGCGAACCAAAAAGGTGGTGTAGGTAAAACCACAACCGCAGTAAATTTGGCAGCATCGTTAGCTGTGTTAAAGAAGCGCGTTTTACTTGTGGATATGGATTCACAAGGGAATGCCACGATGGGGTCTGGTATCCAAAAAAATGATCTTTTGTATTCTGTCACCGATGTTTTGTTGGGTGAAGTTCCGATTGAAACAGCAATTAGCAAAGCGGAAGTCGGTTATAAAGTTTTAGGTGCAAACCGTGATTTGGCCGGTGTAGAGCTTGCGATTGCGGAACAGGATGGTCGTGAGTTTATTCTGCGTGAAGCGTTAAAAGAAATAGAACATTCTTTTGATTATATTATCGTGGACTGTGCGCCAAGTTTAAGCTTGATTACGGTAAATGCTTTGGCAGCGGTCGATAGTGTGCTTATTCCAATGCAATGTGAATATTACGCACTGGAAGGCTTGGCGGATTTAACCCAAACCATTGATCGTATTCAGCAGGCACTCAATCCGGATTTGCAAATTATAGGTGTGTTACGCACCATGTATGATGCACGGAATGCATTGACACGTGATGTTTCAGAAGAACTTGAACAATACTTTGGCAAGAAGCTGTATGAAACCGTGATTCCGCGTAATGTACGTCTGGCTGAAGCGCCTGCGCATGGTTTGCCAATTATCTATTTTGAGAAAAATTCAAAAGGCGCAGTTGCTTACTTAAATTTAGCGGCTGAAGTGTTAAAGAAAAGCAAAGTAAAAAAAGGAATTAAAGCATGACCACAAAAAAACGCGGGTTAGCTAAAGGTCGTGGTTTGGATGCCTTGCTTGGTTCAATCCAAAAAGAAAAATTACAGATGGAGGCGCAAGGTTTAGATCATGGGCAGTTGAAACAGATTGATGTTCACTTGCTGAAACGTGGTGAATATCAACCGCGTCGTTTTATTCATGAACCTGATCTTCAGGAGCTTGCAGCTTCTATTGAAAAACATGGGGTGATGCAGCCCATCGTCATTCGTCCAATCGATGATGAAAAATTTCCCTATGAAATTATTGCTGGTGAACGTCGTTGGCGTGCTGCACAGCTTGCGGGCTTAACTGAAATTCCTGCTATTGTGCGCGATTTAACCGATCAAGTTGCCATTGCATTAGCCTTAATTGAAAATATTCAACGTCAAGATTTAAATCCAATTGATCAGGCCATGGCATTGCAGCGTTTTCATGAAGAATTTGGTTTAAGTCATCAGGAAATTGCGGATACCGTCGGTAAGGCACGTACGACTGTAAGTAATTTATTGCGTCTTTTGACTTTGGCTGAATCAGTCAAAGACTTTATGCAGCAAGGTCTGCTTGATATGGGGCATGCGCGGGCCATCTTAACTTTAAAAGCCAAAGATCAGCTTAAAGTTGCAGAGCATGTGATTGAAAAAAGTTTATCGGTACGTCAAACCGAGCAACTGGTTCGTGATTTAAACGCGCCTAAACAAGAAAAAGCCAAAGAGGATGTTGCTCCGGATATCCAGCAGTTGACTCAACGTTTAGCAGAACGTTTTAGTGCAGATGTAAAAATTGATCATAATAAGCAAGGTAAAGGAAAACTTGTCATTCAATATCATTCACTGGATGAATTAGATGGTATTTTGAATATTTGTTTCGCAGAATAATTTTTTGTTGGTTTTATTGGGGAAAAACAGATGTGGGAATTAGTCAAAGCAGGTGGGTGGCTGATGCTTCCCCTTGTTTTATGTTCGATTTTTACAGTAGCAATAACCATTGAGCGCTTTATTCGATTAAAAAAATCAATGATTTTGCCCAAAGCATTGTTACTGAATCAAACTCAAAAAGCTGATGTTGTCATGCAACAATTGCAACAAAATAAAGTATTGCAAAGTAGCACTTTGGGACGCATTTTTACTGCGGGTTATCAAAGTAAAAGTAAAAATGAGCAGTATGCCCGCGCGCAGATGGAAACCACTGCTTCTCAAGAAATTGGCTATTTAGAAAAAAATATTAATTTTTTGGGCACCTTAAGTGCGGTAGCACCACTTTTGGGTTTGTTGGGTACAGTTTTGGGTATTATTGAATCATTTTTGGTGATTGATTTAGGCACCAATAGTAATCCAACATTGATGATTCCGGGGATCTCAAAAGCGTTGATTACGACTGCAGCGGGGATGTTTATTGCGATTCCTGCATTATTTGCCTACCGTTATTTTCAGCGTTTGGTGCAAGAGTATATTGCTGAACTTGAGCAACAATCGACCTTATTCCATGCAGCACTTTTCTATCAAAATTCTACAAATGAAGAACAAGATATTAGAAAAGCAGGTTAGGGTGGAAAATGAAATTCAAACGCACACAAGTTGAAGATATTCATATTAATCTGACACCCATGATTGACTGCTTGCTGTTTATCCTGGTTTTTTTACTGTTATCCACCACATTTAACCAGTTTAGTCGCATGAATTTAACCTTGCCAGATGCGCAAGGTGTTCCACCTAAGCAATATGATCATAAAGTTGAAGTGGTTGTGGATGCTTCCGGGCATTATTCAATTAACGGACAATCGCTTGCAAGTAAAGATGTGGCAGATTTAAATACTGCAATTAAACAGATTTCTAATGATCGTCGTGATTTAATGTTTGTGATTGCCGCGGATGCCAAAGCCACGCATCAGGATGTGATTCGGGTGATGGATGTTGCAGGTCAACTGGGTTTTGTTAATATCAATATTAGTACTAAAGTTCCGTCTAGAGGTTATTAGTGAAGCAAGATTTTAAAGTCTATCTACGTCTTTTGGGCTATTTGAAGCCTTTTTGGGGTGTGGCAATATTGGTTTTTATCGGTTTTTCAATTAGTGCTGCTACAGAAGTATCTATTGCAAAATTATTAGAAAAAATCATTACTGCAATCCAGCATAGAGACCAAGACTTTACTTCCATATTTCCTTTCTTGGTGATTCTACTGATGTTTTTCCGTGGGGTGGGTTCCTTTATCGGGGGCTATTTCACGGCAGTGATCTCTCGGAATCTGGTCTTTAATATTCGTCAGGAAGTCTTTTCAAAACTGTTAAAGCTTCCATCTCAGTATTATCTGGACAATACCAGCGGCCATATTACCGCTAAAATTATGTACAACGTGGAGCAGTTAACCGCTGCTTCATCAGAATCCCTCAAAACCATTGTGCAACAAGGTTTGATTACCATTGGATTGCTAGGCTACTTGTTATATAGCAATTGGCGACTGACCCTGATTATTCTGATTTTTGCTCCATTGATGGGTTTTCTTGTTCGTCAAGCATCAAAACGTATGCGTAAATTATCTTTGCAAGTTCAGGACACCATGGGCGATGTTAACCATGTGGTACAAGAAACGGTAAATGGCAATTTAGTGGTCAAGGGTTTTGGTGGGCAAGAGTATGAGCAAACCCGTTTTAAAGATCACTCGCTTGAAAACTTAAAACGTGGTCTGAAAATGGTGGTGGTACAGCAGCTCAATAGCCCTGTTGTACAATTCATTATGTCAATTGCAATGAGTCTTATTATCTGGATTGCATTACGCCCAGAAATTTTACGTGATACCAGTGCAGGTGAGTTCGTTGCATACATTACCGCAGCGGGTATGTTAAGCAAACCCATCAAAGCTTTAACCGATGTGAATGAAAAATTACAACGTGGTATGGCGGCAGCACATTCAGTTTTTGAATTACTCGATTTACCTGAAGAAAAAAATACAGGAACTTTAACGCCGGTACTTAAAGGTAATATTCAGTTCCAAAATGTGAATTTAATTTATGCTGATGGTCATCAAGCGATTCATGATTTTAACTTGAATGTTAAAGCGGGCGAAACTGTTGCACTAGTGGGGCGTTCAGGCGCAGGCAAAACATCTTTAGTCAATCTGCTGGTGCGTTTTCAGGAAGCGAGTTCAGGTCATATCTATTTAGATAAACATGATATTCGAGCGCTGGATATCAATACCTTGCGAACCCAGATTGCGATGGTGAATCAGCAAGTGGTGCTCTTTAATCGTACTGTGCGCGAAAACATTGCTTATGGGCAACTTGAAGGTGCAAGCGATGCAGATATTATTGCAGCAGCAAAAGCAGCTTATGCGCACGACTTTATTATGGCTTTGCCACAAGGTTACGACACGCCATTAGGTGCACAGGGCTTGAACTTGTCAGGTGGGCAACGTCAGCGTATTGCAATTGCACGTGCAATTTTGAAAAATGCGCCCATCTTGATTCTTGATGAGGCGACCAGTGCACTAGATAATGAGTCGGAATACTTTATTCAACAAGCTTTTGATGCAGCCATGCAAGATCGAACAACTATTGTGATTGCTCATCGTTTATCGACCATTGAAAATGCAGATCGTATTGTGGTGATGGATAAAGGTACAATTGTTGAACAGGGTACGCATGCGGAATTGATTGCCAAGCATGGCGCTTATTACCAATTGCATCAGCGTAATTTCGAGGAAAATTGATTTATGTCAATTGCACAATTGATTCAGGATGCTTGGAACAAACAAGCCAAGTGGTTAATTGTGCTTCGACCTTTGTCATGGATTTATCGTGGTGGCTTTTTATTGAATAAAAAGCTTTACCAAATGGGCATTAAATCAAGCTATCAAGCACCCGTCCCGGTGATGGTAATTGGTAATATCACGGTAGGGGGTAGTGGAAAAACACCACTATTGATTCAGCTGGTGAATTATCTACACAGTCAAAATGTTCGTGTCGGTGTGATTAGTCGGGGTTATGGTGGAAAAGGCCCTTTCCCAGCCTATGTGGATTTGGAATCTGTGCCGGAAATTGTTGGTGATGAACCCTGTTTGATTGTTCAATCCACTGGCATTCCCATGGTTGTGGGCTCAAATCGACAGCGCAGTATTGAATATTTGTTATCCAAGCATGAATTGGACTTAATTATTAGTGATGATGGTTTACAACATTTTGCTTTAGAACGTCAAATTGAATGGATTGTGCTGGATCGGAATCGTGGCTTGGGTAATCAAAAGTTATTGCCTGAAGGGTATTTACGCGAGCCTCCAAGCCGTTTAAACACAGGCACGGTAATTGAGCATGCCGCAGAGCCTGCATCTTCTTTAAATATGCATTTAGAAGTGGCTACTCCGTATTTACTGAATGCTGAAGATAGCAAATCCTTTAATCCAGCTGATAATTTTTATGCAGTTGTGGGTATTGGTTTTCCACAGCGATTTTATAAAACTTTAGATTCTATGGGTATTCATCAATTTCAATGTCATGAATTTCCCGATCATTACGATTATGAAATCTCGGATCTTCAATTTGAAGATGGAAATCCAATTATTACCACCGAAAAAGATGCAGTGAAACTTTTGCCATTATTAAAGCAAAATCCAGATTTCAAACGGGAAATTTGGGTGGTTCCGGTTGAGGCTGTACTTTCACCCGCCTGTTATGAAGTCTTGCATCAGCAATTACAGCAATTCGGTATTCAAATTTCTTAAGGTTCATCGTTTATGAAACATATTGTTATCCCCGCACGTTTTGCAAGTTCACGGTTACCTGGTAAGCCATTACTGGAAATTCATGGCCGTCCCATGATTTTACGGGTCGTTGATCAGGCAAAAAAAGTTGCGGGTTTTGACGATTTATGTGTTGCAACCGATGATGAACGTATTGCTGAAGTTTGCCGTGCAGAAGGTGTGGATGTTGTAATCACAAGTGCAAACCATCCATCTGGAACAGATCGTTTAAGTGAAGTTGCCCGGATTAAAGGTTGGGCAAGTGAAGATATTATTGTCAATGTACAAGGCGATGAACCCTTGCTTCCGGCACAATTGGTGCAACAGGTTGCACAATTATTGGAATCACAGCCTGAATCTTCTATGTCTACCTTGTGTGAGCCGATTCATAGTCTGGACGAATTTCATCGTGACAGTATCGTGAAAGTGGTGATGTCTAAATACAACCAGGCTTTGTATTTTAGCCGTGCGACCATTCCTTATGATCGTGATGGTGCTAAACAAGAGGTACAGCAATTGCATCATCAAGCTTACCGCCATTTGGGTTTATATGCCTATCGTTTGAATTTACTGCAAGAATATGTGTCTTGGGATATGGGTGTACTGGAAAAACTGGAAAGTTTGGAACAATTGCGTGTGCTTGAAAATGGGCATCGTATTGCGATTGCTGTTGCCGAAGCCAACTTGCCACCAGGCGTTGATACGCAAGCTGATTTAGATCGTCTCAATGAAATGGATGTTTCCTGCTTTGAGTAAAATTGGGGATAAGGTTGGGCTTTAATTCAATGCAAAATGATGTGGTCGCACAAGTTTATCCATGGCAACAAATCGTTTGGGATACGCTAACAGGGCGTTTCCCAAAACTTGGGCATGGCTTACTTTTTTATGGCAAAAAAGGCTGTGGCAAAGAAGCTTTTGCGCAATATTTTTTGGCTTGGGTGTTATGTGCCAATCGTCATGCCAATAATGCACCTTGCGGGGAATGTGGTAGTTGCTTGTGGTTAAAATCGGATACTCATCCGAACTATGTACATATCAGCACAGATGAAGAAAATAAAAAGCAAAACGCCAAAATTAAAATCGAAAAAATCCGTGACTTATTGCCCTTTGTGCAGCAAACGGTAGATGGTTGGCGGGTTATTGTGATTGAGCCGGCAGAAGCTTTAAATATGTCTTCTGCAAATGCATTACTCAAAACACTCGAAGAACCCGGTGATCGTGTTGTCATTATTTTATTGGCTGACCATTATCTAAAACTTCCTGCGACTATTCGCAGTCGTTTACAACATTTTGCCTTGGATCGTATATCTGAAGCTCAAGCAGGCGAGTATTTATCTGAACATTTACCGAATTTAGATCAAACACAAAAGCAATTGTTGTTGAATTTGTCCAATCAAATGCCTTTGCAAGCCATGCAATTGGCGCAAGCTGAATGGCTAAATAAACGTCAAGAGTTTTTAAATGATTGGCAAAAATTAGTGACGCAAAAGAATATGCCAATGGCAATTGCGACCAAGTGGAACAAAGCCTTAAATTTTAGTGACTTTGCGCAAATGTTTGAATACTTGTTGTCTGATTTAATTTGTGTCAAGCTAAATCAACAGGTTAAAAATCCAGATTTGGATTTGAGTGTGTTATCAGAACAATATACCTTGGAATTTTTATTTACGATTTATTCCGACTTGCAACAATCTAAACGGTTTATCGAGCAGAATGTACAAAGCAATTTGGTGCTTGATCAATTGTGTATAAAACTAATGAACATCTAAATATTTAAAGGGGAAGATGATGCAACCACGTATGGGCGGTATTATTCAGGCGAATATCCCGGATAAAGACACTTTGTATGCCAGCTATATGCCTTATGTTGTCGGTGGTGGTTTATTTGTTCCAACCAAGCAGCCGGTAAAAATCGGTGAAGAAGTCTTTGTACTGGCAACTTTGCCTGAACAATCACAAAAAATTCCTTTGACCGGTAAAGTGATTTGGATTTCTCAAAAACAAAATGGCATCAAATTACAAGGCTTTGGTATGCAGTTGACGGGGGAAAAGGGCGTTTATTACAAATCAGAAGCCGAAAAGTTACTTGTAGGTATTAAGTCTGAGGGTCGAACTAGTTACACTATGTAGCTGTTTAACCGATTTAGGATCTCACCGTGTTTGTAGATACTCACTGCCATTTAACCTTGCTGGATTTAACGCCTTATGATGGTAATTTGGATCTGGCATTAGCACAGGCGCGTGAAGCGGGTGTATCCAAATTCATGAGTATTTCGGTTGATCTGGATGACCATATCGAGCTTGCTAAAATTGCAGCACGTCATGCTGATGTTGGATACAGTGTTGGGGTTCATCCCTGTGAAGATCCCGCGACCATGTCGCGCGCAACAACGGATTATTTAATTGAACTGGCGCAGCCGGAACAGGTTTGGGCAATTGGTGAAACAGGCCTGGATTATTTTCATAGCACTGATTTCATTACTGAACAAAAACAATGTTTTGCCCGTCATATTCATGCCTCTCAGGCAGTGAAAAAACCTGTAGTGGTGCATACCCGCTCAGCCAAACATGATACGGTGGATATCATTCGTGCTGAAAAGTCCACCCATGGCATTTTGCACTGTTTTACTGAAGACTGGGAAACAGCCAAGGCAGTGCTGGATTGTGGTTATTACGTGTCATTTTCCGGAATTGTTTCTTTTAAAAATGCGCAAGATTTACGTGATGTGGCGAAACAGGTTCCACTTGATCGCGTACTGATTGAGACGGATAGTCCTTACCTGGCACCGATGCCCTATAGAGGAAAGTCTAATGAACCAAAATACGTTCCCTATGTAGCCAAAGCCTTAAGTGATGTATATGATAAGTCAGTTGAGGAAATTGCTTTCATTACCATGCAAAACTTTGAAAACCTCCTCAATCAAAAGTAAATAATTCGAATTGATACAAGCGCATAAGAGAGTTACAGGGTGAAGATGGATCGTCAGGCTCAGTTTCGAGCAAGAGAAGCGTTAATTTTTCAGGTTGCAGAGCAACTGTTATTAGAAAATGGCGAATCAGGGATGACGCTTGATGCGTTGGCCGCAGAACTCGATCTAGCGAAAGGGACTCTATATAAACATTTCCAAAGTAAAGATGAACTCTACATGCTTCTCATTATCCGTAATGAGAAGATGTTGCTCGAGATGATTAAGGATGCGGAGAAAGCCTTTCCAGAACATCTGGCTTTCTTTATGTTGCATCATTTACATCATCCAGAACGTACAGTGCTGTTCCATCAAATTGAAGAACGTCTTTCTACCACAGGTGTAGGCATTCATCATTTGTTTAGTGAGCTGTATCAGGTGAGAAAGCAGCGCTTACGGATTATTTTTCGTATGACTGAAAGCTATTTAGAAAGTATTCAAAGTAGTATGTCAGTACGGGATTATTTGGCTTCAATTTGGGCATTAACTCACGGTGCAGCGGCAATCCTGAATTCTAGTTTTTATCAGCGTTATTTGGGCTCACGCGACACATTGCGTGTGGCTTATATTGACCAAGCCTTGGCGATGCCGAAACAAACCCGTTCTACGGAACAATTTGCCTAAAGGTATGCCATGAAGCACACAGGGTCATCATCAATTCGCGGTTTTACCTTAATAGAGTTGATGGTGGTTATTGTGATTATGGCGATCATGGCATCTTTAATTTTAACCAATATTAATGGTGTTGATCAGCGTAAAGCCATGCAGGCACGTGAAGTGTTTATCATGGATTTACGCAGGATGAATCGTGAAGCCAATGATCAGGCTCGCATTTTTGCACTTGAGGTTCAAACTGGCACAGATGTGTCGCCATTTCGTTATGGTGTTGTTGAATATTTGGTCCCATCCCTTCAAGCTACACAAAATTCAGTACTTAATGAAAATAAAAAATGGCAAGACTATTCAGAGTTTGAAAAGCGCGCTTTACCCGAACATGTTTCCTTCAATGTGCAATCGCTCGATTATGCATATGAAAATGCCAATAATGATGATTTGCTGAATGCAAATGCACCGAAATTACTGTGGCTAGGTAATGGCGAAGCGAAACCTGTACGGATTCAGTTTTATTTCGAGCAACGCCCAATTGGTGAAGAAATTGAGATTGATCATTTAGGTAAAATCAATGAAAGCTAGATACTCCAAGCATAGTTCTTCGTCGTCTTGCGCAGGTTTTACGTTATTGGAAGTCATGGTGGCTTTAGCAATTTTCGCGACCGCTGCAATCGCTTTTACCAAAGTGGCAATGCAATATACCCAAGCGACATCAAACGCAATTTTACACACCAAAGCGCAATTCGTTGCTTTAAACGAAGTTGCCGTAATGGAAATTAACCAAGAGTGGTTGCAGGGAACACAGTCCAAACAGATTACCCAGCAAGGTGAAACTTGGCAAATTGATAAGTCTGCCCAATCCACGATTAGCCCAAATGTGCAACGTATTGAAGTACAAGTCAGTTTGTTTAATGCTGAATCAGGTAAAGTGGAATCCGGTATTACCAATCTGGTTTTCTTTAACTATAAGGCTAAAGTTTGATGCAACCGAAAAATAAAAAAAATCAAACTCGACATTCACAGCATCGCTCAGGCTTTACCTTGGTTGAATTGTTGGTCGCAATTGCCATATTTGCGGTACTTTCGGCACTGGGTTGGAAAGTTTTTGATTATCTGATCAAAGTCAAAGAGCGCAATACTGAACATGAAGTTAATTTGGGACAGTTGCAAGAAGCCTATCAACAAATTCTGCGTGATACCGTTCAAGCCGTGCCACTCAATGCCAATATGAATAACGATATTCAGCCTGCTTTGGTTTTGCAAAACGGCCGCTTTAATTTTAGTAAAACGGGTGTAACTGATCCTTTGCAGCAGGGTATTTCACCGGATGAGCGTGTTGAATACCAATATCGTGCAGATGAAAAGAAACTCTACCGTTTGAAATATCGTAATTTAAACAGCAGCGGACGCGATCAACCCGAATCCAGTGTGTTGTTAAATGATGTCGATCAGTTTGAAATTGTGGTGCTGAATCCGAATGAGTCAACTTCATGGCCGGATGGGCAAGTAGATTTAAATGATGCCACGCAAAAACAAATCTTGCCGAAAGGGATTAAGATTAAATTAACCGTGAAAGATGTTGCTTATGAATGGATTTTTAGTCTATTGAACACGGACTACTTAAAACAGCAGAACAATAATCAAAATAACAATTCAAATAATCCAACATAACCAAGTCTAAAGAGATTGAGCATGAAGCAGCAACAGGGTATTGCCTTAATTACGATCTTGGTGATGGTCGCATTAGCAACGATTCTTGCTGCGACGATTGCCAAACGTCAGGCCAATACTGCTGAAAATACCGCATATTTGATGCGTCAAAATCAATCATTGCTGTATGCCAAAAGCGCAGAAGCCTTTTTTTCAGAGCTTTTGGTGGATGATGCTGAAAATGCAGGTGATATCGATCATCTGCAAGAAAATTGGGCAAAACCGATGCCGGCTTTTCCGGTAGAAGATGGTTTTGTATCGGGGACTTTGCAGGACGAATCAGGAAAATTTAATTTAAATAGTTTGGTCAATAATGACGGTACACCGAATCCTCAATCGAAAGCCTGGTTTGAAAAACTGTTGCTACGTGTCGGGTTGCCTGAAAAATTGAGCGAAGCAGTGATTGATTGGCAAGATACTGATGATGAAACCATTGGTGCGATGGGGGCGGAAGCTAGCTACTATCAAGGCTTGCCGCAAGGCTATTTAGCGCCAAACAGTAAATTTCATAGCGTTGAAGAACTGAAACTGGTCCGTGGCTTTGAAGGTCAAAAATATCTGCAAATTGCAGATTATGTCAGTGCAGCACCTACATCAGAAAGTAAAGTTAATGTGAATACAGCATCCGCAATGCTGCTTGCGAGTCTTGATCCCAAGTTGGACGTCAATGCGATTGAACAAATCTTGCAGCAACGCCAGGCAAATTTAGAATATTTTTCAAACATTAATGATCTTTGGGTGATTGAGCCTTTTGCACAGGTCAATACTGATGTCCGCAATGAGGTGAATGATTTGCTGGGTGTGCAATCCAGTTATTTCAAAGCCAAGATTGAAGTGTTGTTAAGTGAGCGTAAACGTCAATTTAGTAGTGATTTGGTGCGTAAAGATAAAACGGTGTATGTGGCATATCGCAGTATGGCGCCATTTTAATCATATAAACCAACAAGCTGAAATATAATCGATCTTATTATCTTGTTTAAGTCGCATATGTTCTACCAATTGCTTTGAACTGTAAAATTAATGCCCAGACTTTCACTTTTGCTTTATAATCAAATTCAATTCACATATTTTTGATTGCATCACGGCACATGTTAATTCGTAAGTTATTTAAGTTTGAAAATGCTCATATTGTGCGAAATTGCACATCGGATCGCTGTAAGCGTTCGATTCATGGCCATAGTTATAAAGTTGAATTATTGCTTAAAGCTTCGAAGCTAGATCATGGTCAAATGGTGTATGACTTCGGATTGCTGAAGGGCGTAATCAAGGATATTTTTGACAGTTTTGATCATGCCATTTGTTTTTGGCAGCATGATGATGCTGAATATATTGAAGCCTGCAAAAAATTTAGTGCACGTTGGGTATCTTTACCTGTTTCTCCTTCTGCGGAACAATTTTCACGTATTTTCTTCTATTTAGCACAACAAGTGCTTGCGTCAACCGAAACCCAAAATGGGGAAGGGGATGTAGAGGTTTACTCGGTGATTGTGCATGAAACGGATACAGGTTATGCACAAAGCTTTATCGAAGATATTGAAAATGAGCAAATGGGTGTGCTGAGTCTTGAACAGATTGTGTTCTCTGAACAAGTTCAAGCCGAATGGACTGACCCTAATATGTATGAAAAATTACAACAAGGAATTAAATTCCAAAACCCGAGTGTTGATCTACAGGTACACATCTAAAGATCATTGAATCACGTGGTAGGTTTTAAAAAGGATTAGGAAGAAGTTATGTCTTTAACGGAACAACAGCAAGCTCAACTAGATAAAATTCAGTTAGATGCGAGTTGGAAAGGTGTTTTGAGTGATTTTTTTCTCAGCCCAAAAATGGATGACTTAAGGCAGTTTCTGATTGCTGAAAAACAGGCAGATAAAGTGATCTATCCCCCGAGTTCACTGATTTTTAATGCGTTAAATAAAACCCCATTAAACCATGTGAAAGTCGTTATTTTGGGGCAAGATCCTTATCATGGCCCCAACCAAGCACATGGATTAAGTTTTTCCGTGCAAAAGGGGCTTGCATTACCGCCATCTTTACGTAATATTTTTCATGAGTTGAATACCGATCTGGGTATTCCTATTCCGAAACACGGTGATTTAACCCGTTGGGCTGAACAAGGTGTGTTATTGCTGAATGCAGTTTTAACTGTTGAAGCAGGTCAACCCACTTCACATCAAAAACAGGGTTGGGAAGATTTTACCGATCATATTATTGATGTGTTAAACGAGCAGTGTGAGCATATTGTTTTTATTCTGTGGGGCGCCTATGCGCAACGTAAAGGTCAACGGATTGATCCGAATAAACACCTGATTTTAAAAGCTGCACATCCTTCGCCATTGGCAGCAAACCGTGGTGGTTTTTTTGGCTGTAAAGTATTTTCAAAAGCAAATAACTATCTGAAACAAAATGGCATTGAGCCGATAAATTGGCAGCTGGACGCATGACACAATCTCCTGAATTAAAAAATTATCATCCTGATCTTATTGTAGAAGAAGCAAAAAACGGCTGGCGCATTGTTCGCCTGAACCGTCCGAAATCTCTGCATGCTTTGGATGAATCCATTGTCACCGCACTTTTAGAAGTGTTCCAAGATTTTCAACATGATGATGCTGTTAAAGCCATTTGGTTGGATTCAACTACACCAAAAGCATTCTGTGCAGGTGGTGATGTTCGTAAACTTCGTCAATTGATCATTAATAATGAAGTAGAAACTGCAAATAAATTCTTTGAGCAAGAATACGCTTTAGATTTACTGTTGCATAACTATGCTAAGCCCGTGTTGATTTGGGGGGAAGGTTATGTAATGGGTGGTGGTCTGGGGCTATTCATGGCTGCACCATTCCGTTTAGTCACACCTTATTCGCGTTTGGCAATGCCTGAAATTAATATTGGTTTATATCCAGATGTGGGTGCGACACGTTTCTTGGCGGATCGTGGGGCGATAGGCTTATTTACTGGCTTAACCGGTTCAATCATGACTGCAGCCGGTGCTTATGGTATTGGCTGGGCGACGCATATTTGTGATGCACAGCGTGATTACGTGCTTGAAAAAGTCATTAACATTGATTGGGGACATTATCCAGCCGGCGATTTTCGTGCCATTGATGACACATTGAATGGCATGCATCGTCCAGTGGGTCCTGGGCCGTTGCAAAACTCATTAGATGTGATTCAGAGTGTTTGCCGTGGGGTGAACTTTGAACATGACTATGAATCAATTATTGGTTTAAGTGATGCACGTAGTGACTGGTTACGTCAGGCGAGTGAAAACTTGCAGAAAGGTTCGCCTACAACCGCTGCTTTAACATGGTTATTGTGGCAGTGGGGCAAGCAGGTTCATTCTTGGAATGAAGTGTTTGAACTTGAAACTCAAATTTCGGATTGGAAGATTCGTCATCCGGACTTTGTAGAAGGTGTTCGAGCACGCTTGGTGGATAAAGACCTTTCTCCTGAATGGACCAAAGGTACGGATTTTTCACTCAAAGCAATTTTGTCTGATTGTCCGCCTGTGACCAAAAATGAAAGCTGGAATAATTTGTTGAAACACTACGGTGTGATCGGTTAAGAATGACTGATGCAACACAATTGACAGATGAATACTGGATGCAGTTTGCCTACGAGCAAGCTGCCATTGCAGCATCGAAACAGGAAATTCCTGTCGGTGCGATTATTGTCAGTCAAAATCAAATTATTAGCGCAGGGTATAATGCGCCAATTTCTTTGAATGACCCGACTGCACATGCAGAAGTTCAAGCGCTGCGTCAAGCCTGTGCAAATCTTAATAATTATCGACTTCCGGAAGATTCAGTCCTTTATGTGACTTTAGAGCCTTGTACCATGTGTGTCGGGGCTTTGATTCATGCACGTGTATCTAAAGTGGTGTTTGGTGCAACCGAGCCCAAAGCAGGTTCCTTGATCAGTGCGAGAAAGTTATTTGAAACAGGGTATTATAATCATCAGTTTGATATTGAGGCTGGGTGTTTGAATGAACAATGTTCCAAACAACTCAGTGATTTTTTTAAGATGCGTCGTGAGCAAAAACGACTGCAGAGATTACAAGAAAAATCCCTAAATGATCAGAATCATAATTCAAACCATGTAAAATAGAATGACAATAAGTATTGTCAATTAAAATTTAGGATAAGTCATGAATTCCATTCAGGTAAAAAAAGAATTTAACGCACCCATCGAGCAGGTTTTTGATTTGTTATCAAAGCACTCAACTTATAATGTGGCTTTCGCACCGATTCAGGTAGAACGAATTAAAGACTCTGCAGATCCTGAACGTCCAGATGGGGTAGGTTCAGTGCGTCGTATGGGGTTTGGTCCAGTAAAACCACTGCAGGAACAAATTACCTTGCTGGAGCTTAATGAGCGTATTGAATATCAAATTATTAAAAATCCTTTGGTGAAACATCATTTAGGAATTATCGAGTTTGAAGCAAAAGATGCTGACAAAACTTTAGTGACTTACACCATTGAATTACAGGCGCGGGCACCATTTGTAAGTAAATTAATCCTTGCACAGCTTAAATCTGCGATTAAACTAGGTTTTTCAAAATTAGCTAAAACTGTATAGCGTAAAGTGGAAAATTAATGACAGTTCAAATTATTACTATCGATGGTCCAAGCGGTTCTGGAAAGGGCACACTTGCGGCTAAACTGGCAGCGCACTATCAATTTCATTTACTGGATTCTGGTGCTTTATATCGTTTGCTGGGGCTGTCATTACATCAACAAGACTTGCTGGATTGCCTGGATTCAGAACTTGATCGGTGCATTAAAATTGCAACAAATTTAGACATAAAGTTTGTTACAACTGAAGCCGGAACTCAGGTTCAACTCGACGGTGAAGATGTGACTCAAACCATTCGTACTGAACGTGTGGGTGAGTTTGCTTCAAAAGTTGCTGCAATTCCTGAACTTAGAGCTGCACTCTTAGAGCGTCAACGTGCTTTTGCGCAAGAACCGGGCTTGGTTGCAGATGGTCGTGATATGGCTACTTCTATTTTTCCTGAGGCTCAAGCCAAGATTTACCTGACTGCTTCGGCTGAATCCCGAGCGGCGCGACGTGTAAAGCAGTTGCAGGGTATGGGGCTAGATGTTAAAATAAACGACATTTTAGCTAATATACAAGCTCGAGACAAACGAGACATGGAGCGCACAGTCGCTCCGCTCAAGCCGGCAGCAGGTGCATATATCATTGATAGTTCAGACTTGGGCATCGATGAAGTATTCAAATTGATGACCAACTTTGTCGAAAAGCAATTAGCCAATTAACGAATTTTCAGCCAAAGCATAGCTAGATCAGTTTATTACGGACTATGTGGAGGCTTTATTAAACCGGCCTTGTCTGATCCAAGACCGCTGAACTTTATCAGGTATATCATGACCGAATCTTTTGCAGCCCTCTTTGAAGAAAGCGAATTAAATTTCAACGTTGAAAAGGGTGCTGTCATCCAAGGCGTTGTCGTAAGCATCGACTCTGACTGGGTAACAGTTGACACTGGCCTTAAATCAGAAGGTATTGTTGACCGCGCTGAATTCTTAAATGACCAACGTGAACTTGAAGTTCAAGTTGGTGATACTGTTGATGTTGTTGTTGAAGCTCTTGACAACGGTATGGGTCAAACAGTTCTTTCACGCGAAAAAGCAAAACGCGCTGAAACTTGGACTAAACTTGAAAAAATCTTTGAAGACGGCGAAATCGTTACTGGTGTTATCTCTGGTAAGGTTAAAGGCGGTTTCACTGTTGACATCGGTCCAGTTCGTGCGTTCCTTCCAGGTTCTTTAGTTGATACTCGTCCTATTCGTGATACTACTCACTTAGAAGGCAAAGAGTTAGAATTCAAAGTAATCAAACTTGACGCTAAACGTAACAACGTTGTTGTTTCACGTCGTGCAGTTATGGAAGCTGAATCTTCAGCTGACCGTGAAGCTCTTCTTGCTCAGCTTGAAGAAGGTCAAACAGTTACAGGTACGATCAAGAACCTTACTGATTACGGCGCATTCGTTGACCTTGGCGGTATCGATGGTCTTCTTCACATCACTGACATGGCTTGGAAACGCATCAAGCATCCTTCAGAAGTTGTTGAAGTTGGTCAAGAAGTTACTGTTAAAGTACTTAAATTTGACCGTGAACGTAACCGCGTATCTTTAGGCCTTAAACAATTAGGCGAAGATCCATGGTTAGCGATCATGAACCGTTACCCTAAAGGTTCAATCGTTAAAGCTCGCGTAACTAACCTTACTGATTACGGTTGTTTCGCTGAAATCGCTGAAGGCGTTGAAGGTTTAGTACACGTTTCAGAAATGGATCACACTAACAAAAACATCCACCCATCTAAAGTTGTTCAGATTGGTGACGAAGTTGATGTTATGGTTCTTGAAGTTGATGAAGAACGTCGTCGTATTTCTCTTGGTATCAAACAAACTCGTGCTAACCCATGGGAAGAGTTTGCTAAAGACCACGACAAAGGCGAAAAAGTTTCTGGTACGATCAAATCTATCACTGACTTTGGTATCTTCATCGGTTTACCAGGCGGTATCGATGGTCTAGTTCATTTATCTGACATTTCTTGGAACGAACAAGGCGAAGAAGCTATCCGTCGTTACAAGAAAGGTGACACTGTAGAAGCTGTTATCTTGTCTGTAGATGCTGAAGGCAACCGTATCAGCCTTGGTATCAAACAAATGAACAACGATCCGTTCAATGATTTCTTGGCAACTAACGAACGCGGTGCTTTGGTTAAAGGTACTGTGACTGCTGTTGATGCTAAAGGCGCAACTATTAAGTTAGCTGACGAAGTTGAAGCGTCTCTTAAAGCTTCTGAAATCAACCGCGATCGCGTTGAAGATGCAACTAAGTTCCTTGAAGTTGGTCAAGAAGTTGAAGCTAAAATCATCAACGTAGACCGCAAATCACGCTCTATCAACTTGTCTATCAAAGCGAAAGACGAAGCTGAAGAGAAAGAAGCAGTTGCTAACTTGAAAACAGTAACAACTACTTCAGAAAATGGTCCTAAGACTATTGGTGATTTGATCAAAGCTCAAATGGGCAACTAAGTAGGCGTTAAAATGTATTGTTAATGTAAATTAACTAATACTTTTTACACAAATACTGTAAACGGTAGCGTAGTATTAACTTATTGCGCTACCGTTTTGTATTTAAACACGTTATTATCGGATCATCTACAAAGTAGCTTGATAATTAAAGAGGTCGCAGATGACTACGGAAGCACTTAATAAGTCTGACTTAATAGAGCGAATTTCCCTTAAAAATCCACACTTAGCAGAGCCTTTGGTCGAAGAAGCTGTTAAAATTATGATTGATCAAATGATAGCCGCTTTATCATCTGATAATCGTATTGAAATTCGTGGTTTTGGCAGTTTTGCTTTGCATCACCGTGATCCACGTGTGGGGCGTAATCCTAAAACAGGAAAGTCTGTTGAAGTGGCTGCAAAAGCAGTTCCACACTTTAAACCTGGTAAGGCGTTACGTGATGCAGTAAACGAATCTGCACAGTAATAAAGAATTCCAAAAGGGGTATTTATGCGTTACGTACTGGTTGCTTTGCTCATTGTGCTGTTTGGCTATTCACTGGCTTTAGTTTTACAAAATGGTACTGAGTTAAGCGTAGATCTGCTATTTACTCAAGTTCCTGCTATGCGTTTAGGCTTATTGTTATTGCTAACTTTAGCTTTGGGTGTGGTATTGGGTTTATTGTTAGGTGTGCAAATTTTCCGAGTATTTCAAAATAATTGGGAAATTAAACGACTGCGTAAAGACATTGAATATCTCCGGAAAGAGCAAATTCAAACTGCCCAATTGGCTGCTGCTGAAGCTGCAGCTCATACCAGGCATGAAAAAACTGTATTAGATATTACCAACGAAAATAAAAGCCCATTATAATGGGCTTTCTTTTTGTCTGACTGAAGGTAAATTCTCTTGAGTATCATTGTTGCACTGGATGCTAAAAGCCAATATGACGCGTTAACCATTGCAGAGCAATTAGATCCTGCACTATGTCGAGTAAAAGTTGGTAAAGAGTTATTTACCCATGAAGGTCCAAGTGTAGTTAAAGCATTACACGACAAAGGCTTTGAGGTTTTCCTGGACTTAAAATTCCATGATATTCCAAATACAACGGCTCAAGCAGTATGTGCAGCTGCTGATCTTGGTGTATGGATGGTAAATGTACACGCATCAGGTGGTCGTAAGATGATGGAAACCTGTGCGGAGCGCTTAAAAGCAGGTAACTACAACACTCAACTGATTGCTGTGACTGTGTTGACTTCAATGGGTCGTGATGACTTGAAAGATATCGGTTTGGATATTGAGCCATTTGAACAAGTAAAACGCCTTGCTAAACTCACTCAAGACAGTGGTCTGGACGGTGTCGTTTGTTCAGCTCAAGAAGCGAAAATGCTTCGTGAGACATTAGGTCCGGATTTTGCTTTAGTCACTCCGGGTATTCGCCCAGCAGGTTCTAATGCAGATGATCAAAAACGTATTGTGACTCCAAAGCAAGCGATGCTTGATGGTTCAACGCATTTGGTGATTGGTCGTCCGATTACCCAATCAGAAAACCCAAGTCAAACCTTGCGTGATATTTTGGCGACAATTTAATCTGAATTTGATGTATTCAAAAGCCGACTTAATGTCGGCTTTTTTGTTTTAATTCTTTTAAATTCTCCCTCATCTTCCTTTGAAAAAGGAGGGGATAATCCCTAAATGTAAATAAAGGATTTAGTCAGATTATTTATAAAGCTGCCAATACACTCACTGCAATCGGCGCAAGTATAGAAAGAATAAATCCACTGACCATGGCATGCGGAATAAACTGATTGCCACAGGCTTGTTTTACCATGGGAAGGGTGACATCCATAGCGGTTGCTGCAGCGGATGAAATAGCAGAGCGAGGGTAGCGCCAGCCAATGCTATACATCAAAAGAATCGCAATAATTTCTCTAAATAAGTCATTCATTAGTGCAATGCTACCCAGCTCGGCATTTTTTAATTCAGTCACCACAATGCCTGTCATGGAATAAAAACCATAACCTTGAGACAGCATAATCAGGTCTTTGAGGCTAATGTCTTTAACAATTGTTGCGGTAAAAAAGGCACCGGCTAATGAACCGACAATACAACCGATCGGTACCAGCATGATTTTCCAGTTCAGCCATGAGCGGTCGAGTGGGGAATAAGCTAAATCTAAACCAATCAAGAACATGAAGATGAGCAGTAGATTCCATGTGCTCACATGCAGGCTATAATCAAAATGATTAAATATTTCAGCAAGTCCATACCCTAATGCGAGTGCAATAAAAGCATAACTAATGTTAAGTAGCGATTTAACCAGTAACTCTGCGGATACTTTACCTTGTGTGGGTTGGTAGCCAATACTTTTAAACAGGATGTAGCAGCAGAGAAAAGCACCTAGTGATGTTGCAATCGAGAGTGTTAGTGCATTGGATAAAATTTGCAGCGGACTGCTTATGCTGTGTAGTGTTTGAGAAAATTCAATTGCGATGGCAATCAGCAGTATGTAAGTAAAATAGGGTAGAACTTTAAATGCTAAACTTTCTAAGCACTGAGGAAGTTTACGTGCAAGAACGAATCCAAGGAATAAACAGAGAAGAAGTTGGATGATCAACCAGAGCGATTGCATACAAAAAGTCGGCAGGTGAAAAGACACCTGCTTATTATGACCATTAAGTATTTAGGCTGCACGACTTGCAGATGTTTTATTTAGCAGGCGGTAATCTGCGGGATTAAGTTTTTTGGTTTTTAACCAATATTTCCATGTATAAGTGGGCCAAAGTGCAAAATTTTTGCCCCCATCTTGCTGATACCAGCTCACACATCCAGATTGCCAAATAGTTCCATTAAGAAGGCTTTGTACTTCTGCATTGAATTGATCTTGGACTTGATCTTTCACCACAATTGCATGGCTATGGGTGTATTTGACCAGCTGAATCATTTGTAAGATGTAATTGATCTGTGACTCGATCATAAAAATAACAGAGTTGTGTGCCAAAACTGTATTGGGTCCTAAAAGTTGGAAAAAATTCGGAAAATGTTTGGTGCAAATGCCATAAAAACTTTCTGCACCATCATGCCAAGCCTCTCGTAAATCAAGACCATTTTCTCCGGTACATTTAAATGATTTTAAATAGATACGGGGGTCGGTAATAAAGCCTGTACCGTAAATTAGGCAATCAATTTTACGTTCTTTACCATCTTTGCTAATGATGCTGTTGGTGGTTAGTTCTTGAATGCCATCTGTAACCAGTTTGACATTACGTCGATTAAAGGTTGGATAGTACTTATTGGACACTAAGATTCGCTTGCAACCCATGATGTAATCAGGCGTGAGTCTTTGAGCCAGGTTTTTATCTTTCACTTGATATTTAATATAGGCTTCCGCAAGTTTTTGGGTGTATTTCATAATGGTTGGTTTAACAATAGGGATTACGCGTGATTCATTTGACCAATAGAGACGTGCGCGATGCAGCTTTCTAAACCAATCAAGCTGATTAAACAGCTTTTTTTCTAAACCTGAATAATTGCGTTCATCGCGTGGAATGACCCAAGCTGCGGTACGTTGAAATACATACAGTTGCTTAACTTGGGGAGCAATTTCAGGAATGTACTGAATGGCGCTACCGCCCGTACCAATGGATGCAACATTTTTATTGCTGAGGTCGTATTGATGATCCCATTGCGATGAATGAAAAACTTTACCCTGAAACTTTTCAATACCTTTGATGTGTGGAATTTGCGGAACATGTAAAGGGCCAGATGCGAAAACAACAAATTGAGCAATCAGTGTTTTTTCATTATTTAATATCAACTTCCAGTCACAACTTTGTTGATTGTATTCGGCAGCCAAAACTTCACAGTTAAATTGACAGTATTTTTTTAAATCAAAGCTGCTCATCAAGCTTTGGATGTAGGCAAAAATTTCAGGTGCCTCGGCATAGCGCTTTGACCAGTCACTTTTAGCTGCAAAAGAAAGTGAATACATATGCGATTGCACATCACAGGCTGCGCCCGGGTATTGGTTCTCACGCCAGGTACCACCGACATCATTGGCTTTTTCCAAGATGATAAAATCATGAAAATTGTTTTGTAATAAACGAATGGCCATCGCTAATCCACCAAATCCTGCTCCAATAATGGCAACCTGAGTTTGTTGTGGTATTTGCTTGCTTTGATTTGTATCGCGCATTTTTTATGGCCTTGGGTCTATTTTCTTAGACCTTAAATGAATAAATCAGTCCGCAACATGATAGGCATGACAAAAAAATTGATAGATTCGGCAATGTGCAAGCGTGGAATTTTATAGTAAAAAATGGTCATATTCTTTTAATTAGAAAATGCTATGAAAAGATCAATTCTTGGCTTGATGTATTTAATTCAAGGCATGCGTAAAGCTGGGATTGCAGTTGATCAAAAACTTCAAAGTATTGGGCTGCGTGCTGAGGCATTGGACCCAAGTTCAACGATTCATCCCAGTTTAGAGTGGGATGTTCTAAAAGTTATTGGGCAAGATGTTGCACCTGAAAAAGGTTTGTTTATCGGGCAGCATTATGCGCTTGCTGGCTATGGGCCTTTACTCATGTTGTTGGTCAGTAGTGAAAATGTGCGTACAGCTTGGGAGCAGGGTATTAAGTATCAGCCTTTAACTCATCTCACTGGGGCTTTAAGCCTGAAATATACAGAGCGCAAAGTTGCTTTGTGCTACGAGCCACAAGATTTAAACAGTGATCTTGGTTTGCTACGTGCGCAATGTGAAATTTCAGGTACCTATAAATTTATCCAAGATCTTTATAAAATGATGGGATTGAGCATTCCTCAAATTCATATTGAATTGCCATTTTCGCAACCAGAAAACCAAGCGTTCTTAAAGACCTATCATGATTACTATGGTTTAGATTTACAGTTTGGCTCGAAATGTGCAGAATTTTGGTTTGATAATACAGTACTGAATGTTCAGATTCCTTCTGCAGATAAAATGAGTTTTAAAATCTATGAAAGTAAATGTATTGCTGAATTAGAACGCTTAAGAATAGATGAACAAGTGCCATCTTTGGTGCAACGCGTGCAAGATTATTTAGAGTTACAGCAAGGGGTAATGCCAACGATGGCGGAAACGGCACAAGCTTTGCAAATTCCAGAGCGAACCTTGCGCCATCAATTGCAGCAATTACAAAGCAGTTATAAACAAATACGTGAACAACTGATTAAAGATAAAGCCTTAAGGTTGATAGAGTATAAAGAGTATTCTATTGAAATGATTGCAGAATTACTGGGCTATTCAGAGCCGGCGGCTTTTAATCATGCCTTTAAAAGATGGTTTGGATATAGTCCACGCCAGTACTTTAAATAGCCTAAGTCTATTAATGCCAAAGTGTTATATATTCCATCCCAAACTTCGCTATACTTTCAATAGCCTAAAATAGTATTCAATGATATGTCAGACTTAAATTCTAAGCACAGCACCGCCTTTATTCCTTTGTCACCTGCAGAACGTTATGCGCAAGCGATCTCTTCTGGTCAGTTCATGCCGGATGATGCACAGGCGCAAGCTGTCCATGAGTTGGATCGTGTTTGGCAAGAACTGCTGCAGCGTTTTAAGGCATCAAAAAAAGCCTTCCGTCGTTTCCGTCGTCAAACATCTCCTAAAGGGGTGTATATGTGGGGCGGTGTCGGGCGTGGAAAAACCTGGTTGATGGATCAGTTTTTTGATTCAATTCCTTTTCGTCGCAAAATGCGCATGCATTTCCATCATTTTATGCAGCATGTGCATCGTGAATTGAATAAATTATCGGGACAGCGTAATCCACTTGAGTTGGTTGCTGACCAAATTTATCAACAAGCGGTGGTGATTTGTTTTGATGAATTCTTTGTATCGAATGTTACCGATGCGATGATTTTAAGCGAACTGTTCCAAAAATTATTTGATCGCGGGATCACACTGGTTGCAACATCGAACATTGCCCCAGATGGTTTGTATAAAAATGGGATTCACCGTGACCGTTTTATCCCAACCATTGAGATGGTGAAAAAGAACTGTGTCGTGCTGAATGTGGATGCAGGTGTGGATTATCGTCTGCGTGTGCTCAAACAAGCGCAATTGTTTAAATCACCATTGACGCATGATCATAGAAACTGGATCGCACAGCGTTTTACTGCTTTGACCCAAACTCAAAAAATTTCCCAAGAGCCGATTATTATCAATAACCGTATTGTGGAAACCGTTGGGCATACTGAAGATGTTTTATGGTGTGAATTTTCGGATTTGTGCTTTAAGCCGCGTAGTCCAGCCGACTTTATTGAGATCGCCAATATTTACAATACCGTGCTGGTGAGTAATGTTCCGCATTTAACCGACTACTTGTCTGAAGGCGCACGTCGTTTTATTTATCTGGTCGATGAGTTTTATGATCGTGGGGTAAAATTGTTGTTAACCTCTGAAGATTCAATTATTGATATCTATCAGGGTGAAAAACTGGCCTTTGAAATTGAACGCACGCGTTCACGTTTACTGGAAATGCAGTCCGATGAGTATCTGAATGCAGAGCATAAACTAATCCAGAAAATAGAATCCCAAGCGAATTAAAATCAAGCGCCAGAAATGGCGCTTTTTTATTGCTAGAAAATGTGTATTTAGTCGACATTTAAGGCTGGTCATTGTTTAATCTTTGCTCTATAACTATACCAATGTCGGGTTTAACTGCTGTTTTATCTATAAATCTGCACTTAAGTCTAATTTCGACATTTCAAAAACTTTATAAACTGTAAAAAGGTATTCAAGTTGATGATGACATCGCATTTGTGAGCGGTATTTTATTTAATAATGTGCATATTTATTTTATAAAAAATGATCACTATTTAGCATTGTGATAGTACTATTCAGCTAGATTTAAATCGGTATACTAGAATCTCTTGTTATAAAAAGTAGCAATATCAGGAAAGACAATGACTGCACGTATTCAAAAAGGCAAGTTAGCGATTGCTAAAGAACTTTACGATTTCATCGAAAATGAAGCATTACCAGGTTCTGGTTTAGACAGCGAAACATACTGGAAAAACTTCGAGCAAGTCGTTGTTGATCTTAGTCCTAAGAATAAGGCGCTTTTAGCTAAGCGTGATGATCTTCAGGCTAAAATTGATGAATGGCACCGCAACAACAAATTTCAATTAGAAGCTTACAAAGCTTTCCTTACAGAAATTGGCTACTTATTACCAGAAGTAGAAGATTTCAAAATCAGCACAGAAAATGTCGACGAAGAAATCGCACTTTTGGCTGGTCCACAACTTGTAGTACCTGTACGTAACGCACGTTATTGCTTAAACGCGGCAAATGCGCGTTGGGGTTCTTTATACGATGCACTTTACGGTTTCGACGTAATCCCTGAAGAAGGTGGCGCGGAAAAAGGTAAAGGCTATAACCCAGTCCGTGGCGAAAAAGTCATTGCATTCGCGAAAAACTTCTTAAATGAAACTTTCCCGTTGGCAAATGGTTCGCATGCAGATGCAACAAAATACATAGTAGAGCACAATGCACTTGTTGTGACTTTAAAAGATGGTTCTACCACCACTTTAGTGCATCAAGCACAATTCGTTGGTTATAACGGCGAAGCTGCTGCACCGACTGAAATTGTATTTAAAAATAATGGATTGCATGTAATTGTTGAAATTGATGCAAGCAGCGCGATTGGTCAAACGGATGCAGCTGGTGTTAAAGATTTAGTACTTGAAGCTGCTGTAACGACCATTCAAGATTTAGAAGATTCGATTGCTGCAGTTGATGCAGAAGAAAAAGTGGAAGGCTACCGTAACTGGTTAGGCTTAATGCGCGGCACGCTCGAAGAATCAATCGAAAAAAATGGTAAAACTGTTACTCGTGCATTGAACAAAGATCGCACTCATAAAAATCTGATTGGTGGCGTGACATCTATTCACGGTCGTTCACTCATGTTGCTTCGTAATGTTGGACACTTGATGACCAATCCAGCCATTCTTGTAGATGGTGCGGAAATTTATGAAGGCATCATGGATGCGTTGGTTACACCATTGTTGTCTTTCGCAGACATTAAAGGTGAAAACGAAATCAAGAACTCGCGTAAAGGTTCTATGTATATCGTTAAACCAAAAATGCATGGTCCTGAAGAGGTTGCTTTTGCCGTTGAATTGTTTGAACGTGCTGAACAAGTATTAGGTTTACCGGCTAAAACGCTTAAAATCGGTATCATGGATGAAGAACGTCGTACATCTGTAAACTTGAAAAACTGTATCGCTCAAGCGAAAGACCGTACCATCTTCATTAACACGGGCTTCATGGACCGTACCGGTGATGAAATTCATACTTTCATGGAAGCTGGTCCTTTCGTTCGTAAAGGCGAAGTGAAATCTCAAATCTGGTTCCCGGCTTATGAGAACCGTAACGTGATGGTTGGCTTGAAAGCAGGCTTACGTGGTAAAGCACAAATTGGTAAAGGCATGTGGCCAAAACCAGATATGTTGCTCGACATGTACAAAACCAAAACTGAACATCCAGAAGCAGGTGCAAGCTGTGCATGGGTTCCGTCACCTGCAGGTGCGGTCATTCACGCGATTCATTATCACCAAATTAATGTAGCAAGCCGTCAGCAAGAATTGTTGGCGACTGAAGCATTACCTTTAGACGATTTGTTGACTCCGCCATTGGCTAAAGACACTAATTGGTCTGAAGAAGAGAAAACCAAAGAACTGGAAAATAACTGTCAGGGTATTCTGGGTTACGTGGTTCGTTGGGTTGATTTGGGTGTAGGTTGTTCTAAAGTTCTCGATATCAACAATGTTGGTTTGATGGAAGACCGTGCAACTTTACGTATTTCTTCTCAACACGTTGCGAACTGGTTGCGTCACGGTATTGTAACGCGTGCGCAGGTTGAAGAAGTGATGCAGCGTATGGCGAAAATTGTGGATGAGCAAAATGCCAATGATCCACTTTACACGCCAATGTCGAATGACTTTGAAAACAACATTGCTTTCCAGGCAGCTTCTGACTTGATCTTTAAAGGTGGTGAACAACCATCGGGTTATACAGAACCTCTATTGCATGCAGCACGTTTGAAATTAAAAGGTTATACAGGCGACTAATCCTGTGAACTGAATAAAAAAGCCTCCTTGTGAGGCTTTTTTTGTATATGATCGGCACATAATAATGGAGTATAAATCATGTATTTTTGGCGCACCGACCTATTAATCAAAGATTTGAAACAAAACAGCGTTAGCCAAGCTGATTTTAAAAATTATTATCTTGTCAGCGGTATTTTGACTTTGTTGGGCTTTTTTGCTTTAAGTCAGACAGGGATTGAAGAACTTAAAATCAGTTTGGCTGGATTTGTCATTAATTTAGGTTTATTGATCAGTTGGATCAATGCTGCTTTTAAAGCCAATTGCGGTGAAAAAGGTCATGCATTCTTAAACCGTTTCATTGCACTGTATTTACCGATTACCATCAAAATTACTATTTTTGCCATTGTAGTCATAATCTGTTTTGAACTGATTTTTAACGTTTTTAAAGGTCAGTTTGATGAAGTTCAACTTGCGCATATCGATGCGATTAAAAGTGCCGTGGTGGACATAGCAACTTCATTTTTAATTTACTGGCGTATATATGTTGCCATCAAAAAAGTGAACAGTTGATTTTGATCAGCGAATCATAAAATCAACCTCAGAATATAGCGTTCCCAGTTCTTTTTTGATTACGGTGGCAGGTCAAGCGGATGCTCCATTTGGTTATAAGAAAAACTCTGGTTTAGGATGCTTTAATGGGCAATGAAATTCTAGGAGTTTCACTTTACACATTGGCTGACGATTCCTAACGACCTAATACAGTCACATTGATACAGTTAAGGCTATAATCGAATAAGTTTAATCTAATACCTATGCTATGTGCGCAAACTTCAAACCATTGACACTTAAACAATTACAGGACTTAAAGCTACCGGATATTCCTTTTGAATATCCGGAAGAAGTTTATCCGGGGTATGACTTGCCTTTATTGTTTAAATCACAACAATATCTTGAGTGGCGTAAAGTGATGTTTGGTCTCGTTCCGAAATGGGCAGAAGATAAAACAATTGCATCTAAAACCTATAACGCCCGCAATGAAACTTTATCTCAGAAACCTACTTTTAATAATGCCTTGATGAAATGTAAATTTGGTGTCATTCCAGTGGCTGAGTTCTATGAGTCCAAGTATTTTGATCATAAGCCACAGCGTTGGGGTGTGCGTCGCAAAGATGGTCAAGCTATTTTTATTGCAGCACTTTATGAAATTGCTAAGATCGGGGATGAAGTGGTTCGTTCAGCCACCATGATCACGATGGATGCAAGTCATCATCATTAATATAAGTAATTGTTTTTAAATTATAATTATTATTTTAACTGCTTCATTACTCACAATATTACTCACATTTGGTTTTATTGTGAAAAAAAGGCCGCTAAATGCGACCTGTTTTTTATGCTTATACTTACGCATTCATGGTAACCATGTTATCACTATCTGGATTCACAATACACTCCAAAACATAGCTGTTCAGCCAATAGTTTTTTCGCCCATCCTTCATTGGTGATTTGATACGACCATCATTAATTCTGGCATAAAGCTCCTTTTCTGAAATATTCATTCTCAAAGCAAACTCAGCAGTAGAGATGCGACGCTCAGTATTCGTTAAATCAATTGCAACTCCCATTAAGAAACCTCCTTACATGCTTCAACATCTGCGATGGCTTGTTTTAAGGCAGCCTTAAGTTCTGGCGCTGTGTAATTTGACTCAGCATGTTCTTTTGCTCTAGCTAACCCGTAGTAATCACTCACCAACTCATGACTTTCAACAAGGCGTTTTAGGTCAGCCATCTTGACCATGCTATTTAAATCATCAACATAATCAGCTTTCGTTTTCTTGTAAAAATCCTCAGTTATAAACATTCTCGCATCATCTGTTACATGCGTATGGTTTTCATAGTGCTTAACAATGTCTTTAACAGTTCCTATTCCGTGAAATCCAACAAACTCATTCGCCTTCATGAAACCTCTCCCAAACTCAAAACCACACTTCTCGGCAATCCGCTTAAATAAGTGCTGAACAAGTGATACAACTTGTCCGCATTCATCTCATTAATTTCAATCAATGCACCTGTGCCAGACTGAACACGTTGTCTTGACCATCCGCGCATATCGAAAGTGAACTCATTATCAAAATCAACGGTATTTAAAATTGCATTGAATGAGCCGACATCACCAGCATTCCATGAATCGATGTAAGGCTTATCGCGTGCCGTCATGTTGTCGATCTGCAACTGAGCAAACTGGATGTTTGTTTTTTGGATTTCAGTCATTGGCTGGCTCCTGTTCTACAGGTGGTAATGGCAGCCAATGAGAGAAGTACACATTATTTGGATCTTCACAACCATCAATATTCTCCACACTGACAAAACCATAGTCATCATAAGTGAGAACTTGGCTGCCAGCTTTCGGCATGGCATTCTTAACCGAAATCCACTTCGGCACCGCTTGAGCTTTGGCTGCTTGCCATGCCTCCCAACAGGTTTGAGTGTGCTTATCAACATAAAAGCCTAGATCGAGCGCAAACTGCATAAAATGGGCGTCATAGCGTGATTCAAACCACGCTTCAAACGCTTCTCTTTCTTTCTGAATATCCATCACGCCACCTTCTTGTATTTTTCGTAATCTTTAGCAAGAACCCAGCAATTGCCATTTTTGCCAACACCAAGCAATTGCTCACCGTTTTGTATCTTGATGCGTCTAATCTGGATAACGCATCTTTCACGTATGCTCACTGCAAGCTGACCGACTTTAAACATCACGCCACCTTCAATTTATGAGTTTTGTCTTTAATTTTTGCCATCAGAATGCATGACTCATGTGTTTCTGGTGTGCTGTGCTTAATATATGATTGATTCAATCGAGCCAGTTCAGCACGTGTGATCAACATCAAGTTCTCAATCCGGCAATCAGTTCTGAGTGTATTTTTGAAAACTAAAGCATGGCCTTTTGGGATTTCTTTATTCACTTCACACCACACCACACGATGCTTTAATTCAAAAACATTTGGCTCGGCTGTTTTGACTTCGATATACCCATCTTTGGTAATTCGCTCAAAACCAACAGGTTTTGCATTCCAGCCTTTTTGACCTTTCTTAAAACTGGTAGCATTCGCACCCATGTAACCCTTCAAGCCATCATTCCAAGATTTCTGACCAGGTGAAAAACAACCGGTTCGACCTGTTTTTAATCCCATGCGCAAGCATTTTGCCTTGACACTATCAATCGAAAGCTTGCAGCCAAACTTCTCGTTAAACTTGCAAGCCAATTCAGCGCGTGGCGTTTCCTTGTGCTGACGTAAAAACATCAGCATTTCTTCGGTGTATTTGATTGCAATAGCTTTAGCCATATCAAACACTCACATTCATATCACCGACAGCAATCTGTGGTGTTTCCTGATTCGGGTTAAGACCCTTGTACTGAGCTACCAATTTCACAGCTTCCAATTGGGTTTTGTGCGCATCAACGATCTGTTCACTCACTTGTGAAATGACCTGGGCGCGCTTAACTTCAGACTCAAGACTGTCTTTGTCGGCCTTTGCCAAACGATCCAACTGCGCAAACAAATGCGTAAACAGTTCGACCGTGGTTTTGATCTGCATGTTCAATCAAACCAGTTGCCAATCGTGGCGAAGCCTAAAGCACTTGTGAAAGTGTCGGCTGCTGCATCAGCAGGCTAATGGTGACCTATGTACGCAGATCGAAGTGATTTGGTCTTGCGTTACGGTGAGAATGAGATTTCTCAATTAGAGCGAGGACTAACTGCTTCCGAGTCGGTTAGTTCTTACATCGAAGATGCATCTGATATTGCCGATGGTTATATCGGGGTCATCTACGATGTGCCGCTTTCCGATCCCCCTAAAAACTTAAAAATCTATATCTGTGATATTGCTCGTTTCTTGTTATGGCGTTCTAAAGCGTCAGATCAAGTGCGTCAGCGATATGAAGATGCAATCGGGTTTTTAAAACGCGTGGCGGATGGGAAGGCAACGCTTCTAATTCAGAACACTGAAACTCAGGAAGTAACCAAGCCTAAGAAAGTTAGAGCAAGCGCACCACTTGGAACGACGTACACAGGCGGTGTTTTCTCAAACGCAAAACTTGATGATATGCCGAGTCTTTAATCATGGCAGATACTATTCAGTTTCATGGTCAAGAAAAAATCACGGAGTGGTTAAACAAGGTTTTAAAGCAAGCTGGTGACCATTCCAAGTTGATGCATAACATCGGCTCAGTGCTTGAACATAATACAAAACAGCGTATTAACACAGGTATTGGTACGGATGATAAGCCATGGCAAAAATCATGGCGTGCAAAGCTTCAGGGTGGGACAACTCTGCGAGATACCAGTCGACTCTATAACTCAATCAAGTACACCGTGCTTGATGGAGGTAAGCGTGTCGTTGTAGGTACTAATGTTTTCTACGCTCCAGTTCTGCATTTCGGTGCAACGATCAGGGCAAAAACAGGAAAGTATCTAAAGTTTAAAACAACGATGGGTGGATGGGCTCAAATCCAAAGCGTCATTATTCCACCGCGGCCATTTCTTGGCATGTCAGTCGATGACTCTCAAGAAGTTCTATTTGAAATTGAAGAGTATTTGTTGGAGTTATTACTCAATGCTAAGTGATTATTTTGCAGTTGAACCCAAGATTGTTGAATTGCTTGAAACCAATAAAGACATTTTGGCGGTGAATACACCATTTAGTGTTGATGACATGCTTCAGATTACGAACATTGCACCTGCACTGAATGTAATTTATGTGGGTGACCGTGTCGGCGATAGTGTCGGGCAGGGCCGAGCAAACACGGTCACTCAGCAGTGGCTCATTGTTTTAGCTGTGCGTGACGCATCATCGCAACTTGATCAAACGAGCAATATTCGTAAAGAAGCAGATCCGCTGATTCGTGAATTGCTTGGCAAAATGCAGGGCTTCAATCCTCAAGTTGCAGGTTTTCGATCATTTGAACGCGTTGATGCGGGTGTGCAAATTGGCTCATCGGCAGGCTTTGCGTATTTCCCTTTCTTATTTGAAATCAAATTTATTAATTAGGAGCCGTTATGGTGAAGCAATATAAAGCTTTAAAACCAGTGGGGCGTTGGCAGCAAGGCGACGTTGTTGGTGAGCTAACAGAAGATCAGGTTAAAAAATTGGTAGCTGAGCGTGTGATTGAAGAAATCAAACCACAAACCAAAGCAGTAAAAGAGGATGCTAAATAATGGCGAATAAATACATTTCACTGCAAGGTCGTTTCTATCTTGCTGAAATTACCAACGGTGTAGCAGGTGCATTACGTGCGCTTGGTAACGTACCTGAGTTTGAGTTAGAAATCGGTGCCGATATTGTTGAGCACAAAGAATCAATGACAGGGCAGCGCACCACCGACTTTACGATGGTGAATGCTACTTCGGTGAATTTCTCAGGTCAGCTTGAAGAAATCGATGCTGAAAACTTGAAGTATATTCTGTCAGGTATGAATCATGAAATTGCCACAAAAACGGTGACGGATGCTTCGCTCGGCACGGTTGCTGTTGGTCAAGAAATCAAACTTGATGGTTATAACTTAACTACTGCGACATTTAAAGCTGGAGCAGAAACCATTGATGTATCGAAATACACACTTGATGCTAAGTTTGGTACGGTTACATTTAATGATGTGACTGGATTGACACAGCCAGTATCAGCAACATACACAACTGGCGCGGTGACAAATACCACATTTGCATCCGACTTTAATACAGAATACAAGCTGTTCTTTAAGGGTGTGAATACGGCAAGCGGTGATTCTGTTGCATGTACGCTATGGCGCACCAAGAAGTCACCAGAAACGACTTTCCCATTAATTCATGAAGAATTAGGGCAATATTCGATTTCAGGTCAGGCTTTGGCAGACATTACAAAGCAATCAGATGCATCACTTGGTTTGTACGGCCATATTGTGACAATTCCTGCTGTAGTCGCACCATAACAATAGAATAGGCACAAAGAACTCCACAGGCGCATAAGCGTCTTTTTTTGTGCCTGTTTTTCTTATCAATGTTATAATTTAGGTAGAATTATAAGCATTGGTGAGAAGCAGGTATGGTTTGGACAAAAGAATTAGAATTGGCTTTTGAATCACTTAATCTTTTATTAAGTGGGTGCAAATCACTGGGTTCGGATGAATTTAATAGATTTAATGAATTCGCCCCATTAACAGCTGAACTTATTGCGAATAGGCTGGGCATGCGGAGAACCGAATTAAGAGCGTATATCAATCAAAATGGCGCTATTGAATTTACTCAACTGCAACGAGACCTGCTGCACCAGAAGCAATACAGCCTTCGAGAAAAAACAATGAATAAACCAAATTTTGATGACATCGGTCAAATACCTGTTGTACACGTAAGTGTTCAAAGTACAGGTGGTGAGACACTTATAAGATATGAATCAAATGATAAAAAGCTTTTGAATGAAGTTGTAAGTCAGATTGATAAGAAAGTTTTTTATTATTAATGACCCTTTGTGCCCCCGGTAAAAGCAAAATACATAGCCACCCTCGCGGTGGTTTTTTAATACCCGAGATTCCATCATGAATGATTTTTTCTTAGCAACAAATCGAAGTATTAAGGTTAATGACATTGAGGTTCGCCAGATACAGATGAAAGACTTTGATATCTGGGCAACACATGCCGAAGTGATTAAGAACTTCATTAAAGATAGAGATTATTCAGATGAAATTTTGACAGAGCTATTTACAGATCATGGTGTGCAGGTCTTTTCCACTATGGCTTGTGTGACCGATCTGGATAATGACTCATTATTTAAACTTGCCGCTGATGAGCAAAAGTTCAAACAACTACTTAAAGCGGTTCTGAGTGTAAATCATGCTTATTTCAAATATGAAACGCCAAAACATACAGCAAAGAAACAGACCGTAGAATCCACTTGGTTCGACTCATTTCAGTTTCTGGTATCTATGGGCCACCAACACAGCGAAATCATGCAGATGACCTATGGCGCGTTTCAGGGCTACGTTAAGGCATCAAATAAGCTGTATAAACAGGGAATCTTCAATGCTGCTATTGCAGCGCGTGTGGCCCAGACGGATAAAAAGGGATTTGAATCATTTAAGAAAGAAATGGTTTCTGATTGATCAACCATTCACCTAAAGTTATGATGTAAAAATAATAATTTAGGGTAGTCAGGATGAAAAAATTACTTTTAGTGATGGCCTTGATGGTTAGCACATCTGCTTTTGCAGTGAGTACTGATTCAGTTCGGGGTAGTACTGGCTTTGTAGAGCGCGGGAATTCATACGGCAAAATGATTGATGTGCTTGGTAGTCCAGATTCTTCATACAGTCATATCATTCATGACCGCAATGGTTGGCCACACAAAGCAATCACTTATTCTTATTCGCTCAATAATGTGAAGTACGAAATAACAGTCGTTGATGGCGCTGTTTATAGCATTAACTGGGAGCGATGATTGTGAAGTTGAAATATATTTCAATTGGTGCTTTAGTTTTAATAGTGGCTCTATTTTATTTTATGAACGAAAAAAGTAAAGCAACTACTGAGCGCTTAAGACAGGCTGAAATTTCCCATCAACAAAAAATTGATCAGGAAAAAAAAGACATAACCCAAGCCCAACAAGAACAATCCAAAAAAGCTGAGACAGATGTAAGAGTAAAGGAGTTGCAAGCCAAATATTCAATGGACTATTTGGAGGCTAAGAAGATCATTGAGTCACCAAGAATGGGACAAAAAGACAAAGATTTTTATGCTGGGCTATCTGGGCGATGGGTGGATGCATTAAATATTGCTGGCGCTACATCACGAATAGCTTTATCTCAGCCAGTTAAGGACTTGCAAGATCTTCGCAGAAATCTAGCTGAAAAACAAACTGCCACATATTGTGAAGGCAGAATGAAGGATGAGTTATTAAAGTCTTATGACTTTGCTATTGATGGTTTTTTGAATTTTATGCACAAGAATGAAATTCTATCTAGTGGCTTTATGTCTTTGAGTGGTAATTATCAGCAAAATGCGAATGCTTTGATTGATTACTGTTGATATACCCTAAACAGATAAAGCACACTAGGGTGCTTTTTTAATACCTAAAATTTTACCCGCCATTGAGCGGGTTTTTTATTGCCCGGAGAAAACCAGATGGCAGGGAATTTAGACTTTCGATTAAACCTGTTGGCAAATACCACTGGTCTACAGCAGGGTATGAATGGCGCTAAATTCGCTGTCAATGCACTTGTTGCTGCTATGGCTGCGGTTGGTGTTGGTGTGTCTGTAAAAGGGCTTGCAGATGCAGCAGATAGCTACACAACTCTTTCAGCACGTATTAATATTGCTACAAAAGACGGTGGTGACTTCACATCTGCAATGGCAGGAGTCCATCAAGTTGCTTTGATGACAAATTCAAGCCTTGAGGCTACTGGTAATCTTTTCACAAAGATTAATGATACTGGTAAACAAATGGGGATGACGCAGCAACAAGCGTTAGACCTCACCAAAACAATCAATCAAGCCGTTCAAATCGGTGGTGGTTCAGCGCAGGCAAGTGAAGCCGCACTACAGCAATTTATTCAAGCATTACAGTCAGGCGTTCTTCGCGGAGATGAATTTAACTCCATCATGGAGCAAGCGCCGGGTCTAACCAGTGCCATGGCGAAAGGTATCGGTGTTACGACTGGCGAACTCAGGAAGATGGCTGAGAATGGCGAATTGGGCGCAGAGCGCATAACCAAGGCGATTCAGTCTCAAGCCGGTCAAATTCAAGCAACTTACGATAAATTTCCTACCACTATTGGTAATGCCTTAACCAAAATATCGACTCAATGGCAAATTCTAATTGGCACAATGGATCAGGCCAATGGCGCATCGTCAACCGTTGCAGATTGGCTTGTGGTGCTTGCAGATAATATTGCAGATCTCGATATTGTCTTGAATGATATTGGTGAAGGTTTTGTTTGGGTAGGGGATCAGCTTAAGAAGGTTGACTCAGCAACGATAGAAGCCTTAAAAACTGCGTTAGTAAGTGCTTATGACACAATCAAGGAGCTTGGCTCTACAGTTGGAATAGCTTTTGAAGCAATATTTGATATCTTAAATACCACCCTATCTCAAATATTCAACTTCAATAGCGGTCTTGAAACCGCATCTGATAAAACGAGTGGCCTCACCAAATTATTACAAGCGCTGAATGTTGTTATTGGATTTATTAGTGATGGCTTTTCGGCAATTGGTATTGGTGTAAACCTACTTACTGGCGCAATTTATGATGTTGCATCTGCATTTACATACTGGAAATCTAAGCTTTTATTTGGTGATGCTAAAGATCAGGCATTAAAAGAATATGAAGAACTTGCAGCTAAGGCTCAGGAGTACTACACAAAAGCTTCAAACGGTGCTATGGAATTTAAATCCAAGGGCATTGAAGCTGTAAATGATATTAGCAAAACTCAAAAAGAAAAAGATGCCGAATCAGTCGCATCATCTAAAGCCAAACTAGAAAGCTTGCTTGCTGATCAAAAAACCGAAGTTGATGGAAAGAAAGCCACTGAAGCTGAAAAACTAAGCGCTGTCCAAACCTATGCCGAAGCTGCTATCAAAGCCAATGGCGGTGTCATGGATGGCGTGATGCAAGCTGATCTGTTGACGAAGGGTTACATTGTAACCTTGGGGGAATCAGGCAAGGTTGGAGTCGAGGCGTGGAGTAAAAACAAGGAGGGAGCTGAATCCACCGCTAATGCTACAGATAAAGCTCGAAAAGCGGCAGCAACATTAAAACTTGATCTTTACGAGTTAAAAAATGGCATAACCGAAACTTTTAATACTAATTCAAAAGTATTAGGTGATTTTGCAAATGGTGTTGAGCAGCTCGGCTTTAAAGGTGAAAAAGCAGGAAATGCTATTTATCAAGCATGGTTGAAGTGGCTTGAGACAGCAAAAAGTCAGAATGAAGTCGATGCTGCAATGCTTAAGCTGCAAGAGTTTGGTAAAACAGGGCAGATGTCAGTTAAGCAGGTTGAAATGGGTATGTTGGCGCTTCGTCAAGTTATCCAAAAACTGCCTGCCGACCTTGATCCTGTTGAACAAGCTTTTGAACGATTGGGTATTAAAACCAAGGAGAACTTAAAGCTCGCTGCACAATCAGCTTTAGCTGACTTCAATACTATTCAAGCATCAGGAAAAGCTACAGCCGAAGGCATACGTCAAGCTTATGAGCGAACTATGCAAGCTGCTACAGCTTCCGGTGATGCTGGCGTAATTGCAGCTACTAATGCTAAGGCCGCATCAGCGGGGTTGTCAGTTCAAATAGATGAAACTGGAAAGGCTGTGGTTCAAACTACATCTGAGTGGGTTAAAGCCAATGTTGGTGTTGAGAATTCTGCAAGAGGAATTGGTGATGGGTATCGCCATGCAGGGAATATCGCGCGTGAAGAAGCCAAGTCATCAACAGAGGCATGGAATGAAGCGGTTGCGGCTGCTTCCAAAAACTTTGATGCAGAAATGAAGCGCCAAGGCGAGTCATTAAGTAAAGGGATTTATGACTACAGCTCATACAGCAAAGCCGATGTCTTATCGCAGCTTAAGGGTAAGGGCTATAGTGATAAAGAGGCAGAGAAATTGGCTGGTTCAATCTGGTCTGAAGCAATGGCAGCGGATCGTAGTGCTAAAGAACAAGGTCTAGGCAAGGATGGAAGTCTTGCAGTCAAAGCATTAATTAATGCCGAGTTTAATAATGCAGCATCTAAAGGCTTAACTACTCAGCACGGTACAAACAAAATTAATGAGCTGATGCGTCAAATGACTGCCAGTAACCTTGTGTCTACAGGCCCTTCAACCAAGCCAGTAGATGTAAATAGCCTTGCACCTAATGTCAGTACACCAGTTGCAAGCCCAACTACAACCAATGCATCCAAAGACGTCAATTACAACATTAGCTTTGGTGGTCAAACACTTTCATTGTCAGGATCAGCAGAACAGGAATCAGCAATGAATCAACTGATCAAACAACTTAAAACACAGGCGAAATCAACATGAAGCTCGTTCGCTTAGCAACATCAGAAACCGTCCCATTAGAGGACGGTTTTTTATGGCCTGATGAATTCTCATGGAAGGCCATTGAGCAGACGCAAAACTATGCCATGGATGGCACCTTGCATATTCAAGAAGGCAAAAAGAAGTCAGGTCGGCCCATCACTTTACAACCGGCAGATACAGGAATGGGCTGGATCAAACTTCGACACTTACGGACTGTTTTGGATTGGTCTAAGTTGCAGGATGAGGTTTTTAAACTTCAATTTGAACAGCCGCATGACAACCGGCAATTCACCGTCAAATTTAACCACCAGGATGGCGCTTTAGAAGCGGATCCAGTGAAAGGTATTCCAGCCGTATCACTGGATGATTATTACAACGTGACCTTACGCTTTACGGAGTTAAACGATGGCGATTGAAACTAAAGATTTAGTGATTTACAAGTCTGAGCGCTTGACTGACAACTCGGATGGTGGTGGTAAATATTCTGGCGTTGTGGTTCAGGATGGTATCAGTAACAACCTGTTCAATGATGTGTCAGAGATGGATCGAACCATGGGTGATGTATCCATGCGCAAGGTCTTTCCAGCGGTTACTACTGAAGATACTGATCTGCTCATGGGTGCGACGGTATTTGTATCTGAGCTAGCAGAAGACCCAAACGTGTCAGCACTACTATTCAGCACAAAAAATTGGAATGATGAGCGTCAGTCTGCCCAGAACCGGGTAGAAAATTACCTAGCAAAAGGTGGTCAGATCGCTGGCACACCACTCGATACCCACTGGCAGGGAATGTCATCACTACAGGTGGTGATGTTTCCACAAGAAACCGAGTCTTCTGTGGGTGATACCATTGTTCTGGTCAGTGATGAGGGCAAGGTATTGGAGCGCGAACAGTATGTGCGGATTACCAAGGTAGAGACCCGCACTGCCATCATGGTTATTGATAATAAGAATGTCGAATATAAGGTTGCTACGTATTCCTTGAATGATGCTCTTGAAGTTGACTTTGTCGGATTATCAGCGCGTCAGTGGTACAACGGTGAGAAATCCAAAACCATCATTCGCGATACCATTGTTGCTGATACCGGCCTGTATTACTCATCGACTGCATTGGCTTCTGATGCAAATGTCGGTGAGTTTACAGTGAATGCAAAAAGTATCTTTGCACAACTGATTCCATCGGCTCAGACCGAAACCCCAATTATTGATGTGAATGCAGCCGGTGAAAGTGTGGTGCTAGTTGCGGGTAATACTGGCACCATTACAGCTAGTTATCCAAATATGGTCATTGGTGTGAGTCAAAACCTTTACATTGGCTCAGCTGTGATTCCTTCAAGTGTGGCTTTCACATTACAAGGTCAGCAGATTACTGACCAAGGTGGCTTGCTTAAAAATACTCAAGGCACTCAGGTTGGAACCATTGATTATCAACGCGGACTAATTCAATGGACTGCAGCAGCACCATCCGGAACCGTGAGCTTGAATATCACATTTAAGCCAGCAGCCGCACCGAATCAGTATTATCAAAGTCATGCCATTCCAGTGACTCAAAATAACCAAAGCACAAACTGGACCGGAGTTTTAATTCCGATTCCTGCACCGGGTGCTTTGTCGATTTCATATATGAGTCAGGGCAAGTTCTATGAGCTCAAGGATGTTGGGTCAGGTCAGTTAAAGGCTGCCAGTCCGTCATTTGGTTCGGGCATGATCAATTATGAAACCGGCTCATGGTTATTGACCACCGGTGCCTTGCCGGATGTAGATACACCAATTTTGTTGAACTGGGGCACACCGATTGCAACTTATCAGCGAGCCAATTTACCTGTACTACCTGCGAAGTTTGATTTCAATCTTGAGCAAGAGGCTGTTCTTGCTGGTAGCGTGACAGTAACTTGGGTGTTGGAAGGTGTGACAAAAACAGCAACTTCAAATAATGCGGGTAAATTTACTGGTGATGCAATAGGCTTTATTAATTTTGCATTAGGTAAAGGTGCTTTGATTCCAAATCAGTTACCGCAAAAAGGTACTGTATTTAATTTTAGCTATCAGTTTGGTGATGCAAAAACTCAGGATGTGCCAGCAGCTATTCCAAATGCAAGTCAGCAACTCGCATTTACCGTTGGTACTGGTGCAGCACTGCAACCCAACTCAGTCATGCTTGAGATTCCACTCACATCCGCATTGAGTGACACAATTACCCTCGTTGTCACAGATAATGGCTCTGGCTCACTTATTGATGCTTTTGGTCAGGTGCAAGGGACAGTCAACTATTCGACTGGCGCGGTAAGTATGACTCCGGTTGTTTTAACTTCATCTTTCTATGAAAAGACACCTGAGACTTTTAGCCTCTCCAGCTCAACCCAAAGTGGCTCGAGTTCATCACTACCAACGGCTACAGCAACCACTAGCTATAAGCCACAGTCAAACCCCTGGGCAAATTATGTTGCAGGTTAAGTGAGGAAATATGACAATTTATCAATCACAGCCAAGTAATGTTGCTCTTGGAAATACAACATACAAAGCTTTTTCTGAAACAACAGGAATTAAAGCGCATTACCGCGATGCTTCCGGCAGTACATCTGGCACAAAATCCATAACAAGTGGTGACTTAAAGTTTGATCTCACCTATGGCTTTAGCGAGCAGATTTTATCTGGATCGGTTCGCTTTAAACTCGGTGACAGCACCTTCATTGATCGAGATGGTTTGATTTATCGTGATATCAATCCGAGCAATGGTAGTGGTATTCAATCGGGTTTAATTCGCCTTGGCACTGGTGAAATTGAACTGAGCTCATGGACACCAGGGCAAGCCAATTCACTGACACTTGAGTCGCTAATTACTACGACCGATTTACCACCAATTAATAAAATCAGCTTTAGAACACCAATTATTCCAATCCGTCCGCAGTCGATGACTATTATCGTGACATCGCTTGAATATGGTCAACTCACACTGACCGCTGATGAAAATGGCGTGATTGAAACCAGTCAAGCTCACGGACAGGTGAACTGGGATAATGGTTTTGTCACGATTTACTTCTACATCAAAACCAAGGTTACCGAAGCTAACCGGGCTGGGATTGAAGCAAATGCCTGGTACGACCCATTACTTGAATATCAGGAAGGCGTTGACACTTATATTAATGTCCCTGCATGGGTAGATGCTTCATCGGTACGTTATAACGCTGTGGCTTATACCTATATTCCGCTGGATTCAGAGATTCTGGGCTTATCGGCTACTCGTTTGCCAATCGATGGGCGAGTGCCGATATTCCGAGTTGGCGGTATCGGAATTGTGAGTTCTAGCAAGTCTCAAGAACTACCAAGCGCAATTGCGGGCACAACCTATGAACTGCAAGATCAACGTATTTCATGGGCTGAACTTGAAGATGCCAATGGCGCGAAGGTGTTATTTGACCTTTACACGGTCGATTATGATTATGGCCGTGTGACGCTCGGTGGTGATTTTGTGCTGGGTAATCTGGTTGCACCACTGACAGTCAAATATCGTTATCAGGATATGGGTTTGATCCGTGATGTGCAGATTAATGGTCAGCTGACTTTCACCAAGCCTTTAACCCATAACTATGATGCAATAGATACCATTGTTGGGTCTGCGTTGGTTATTGGCGATATGCAGGCGCGTTATACACGCAAGTTTGTGCAAGGGTCCTGGAGCAATGCCTGGGCAGATGAGCCAAGCTCAAGCATTTTAGCAAATTACAACGACTCGCTGTATCCGCTTCAGGTCACCAATAAAGGTGCGATTCAGGAACGCTGGGCATTAATCTTTACCGATGCACAATCATTCCGCTGCATTGGTGAATATTCTGGCCAGATTGGAACTGGTACCACTAATGCGGACTATGCACCGATCAACCCAGTCACTGGTGTTCCTTATTTTGTCATCAAAAAAGAAGGTTGGGGGGCGGGATGGGCAAATGGCAATGTCCTGCGCTTCAACACCATCGCTTCTAATTTCCCAGTCTGGGTGATTCGCACTGTGAAGCAATCCGAGCCGGCTGTAATTTCAGATCAATTCCAGATCATGCTGCGTGGTGACATTGACCGCGTTATTTAAAATTTAAATCAAATATGACCGCTTTATGCGGTCTTTTTATGGATATATAAAAATGGTCGCAAGTACAGATATTAAGTTTTTTGTGCATACCAATAACAATGCACCACAACTGCAAAATGCTTATGGCTCCATGATTAATGTACTCGATGCCTGTTTAGTAAATGGTATCAATATTGGTGCAGTTTCTTCACTCACAGCATCAGGCACCATAGTCACGGCATTATTCAGCTCTTCACATAATTTGATGCAGTATCAGGTGATTAAGATCACAGGAGCAAATCAGTCTGAATTTAATGGTGAGCATCGAATTTTAACAGTACCGAATGCGCAGAGTGTGACGTTTGAACTTGCAGCAGCACCAAGTGTAAGTACTGCTACAGGTACAATCACAGCATCATTGCCGCCACTTGGATGGGAAAAGCCATTCTTAAGCGTAAATGCAGGCGGTGGTGGAAAAGCTACATATCGCTCAACCAATGAATTTTTGCCAAGTCGTCCATATTTGCGAGTTGTTGATGAGCTCGACCCGCTCTGGAATGCGAACTATGCGAAATTTGCAAAAGTGGGCATAGTTGAAAGCATGATGGATATTGATACGATGCTTGGTGTGCAATCTCCTTACGATCCAACAAACCCGAATAAAAACTGGGTCGGAACAGGAAGCGGATCGGGTGCGATTAATGGGTGGATGAAGTGGTATTATGCGCATGGCGAATCATCAGGACTGCATATTTCTGAACCAAACCAGAGTGATGCATCATCACCAGCCAACGGGGCGAGAAAGTGGATAATTATTGGCACAAAGGATAGTTTTATAATTGCAAATAGTCCGGGTGTGAATACAGCTAATTATTTGATCAATGGTTTTGGTAAATACAAACCTTATTTTGGTGGTGATATTTTTAATGATTACATCTCAGGATTGACATGGTCTGGCTCTGCATCACAATCACCAGAAAGCAGGGGGTGGTCACAAGGTTTGGTTCAAGGCTCAACACTAAACACTATTTTTACTTCTCGCAAACTAAATGGAGGTACTGTTGGATCAACTGGAACAGCATCAGCTCAAAGGCTGACACACAGCGGCTATCAAAATATATCGGCATTAGTTGGTGATATTGGCGAGATTATTTATACAGATGTTGATTTATGGGCAGATAGTGTCTTTAGGGGGAAGCTTCCTTTTATTAAGTGGCTATATCAAGCTCAACCACTCCCGAACTTTCAATTTTTTGAAGACAATGGTGTTATATATCTTGCATTAAATACAGAGTTCGGTTCTCGCTATCAGGGTCAATTATTACTACAGATAGCGGGTGAATTATGAGAGTCAAGAGTGATAGGATTCATCGGCGTTTTATTGGGAAATTCACAGGAGATTCTGATTTTCTTATAAATCGGAAAATTAAAGGCATAGTAAACATACAGGGTAAAAAAGCCTCATTCCCATTGCCGGTTTTTTTACTCGACGCATTGAGCTTAAATCTAATTCAAAAAGCAATGACGGACATGAGTGGAGGTTATCAGTTTGAGTGGCTTTCTCTCCGTCCATATATCATTGTTACCACTATGCCATCCAAGAACTTTAATGCAGTCATTCAAGATAATGTGGTGCCAAAATGAGTAAAACATCCATTAATGCCCGGCTTGCCATGATTCAAGCCTTTGCAAATTTTATGGATAGCGGTAGTCAAAGTGCTACCGTTATTTTTTATGAAGGCACACAACCAGCCAGTCCAGCGATTGTTGCTGATTCAACTAAGGCGCTTGTCACCTTGGTATTGCCAGAACCCTGTATTAAAGAAACTACCGCAACCTATGTGGAGTTGCATCCAACCGATACTGCAACCGTGATTAAAACCGGTACCGCATCATGGGCACGAATTTATAACGGTGCAGGTGAGGTCGCTGCGGATCTGACAGTGGGTACAGATATTAGCTTGGCGAATACCAGCCTTTTACTTGGCGGCTCATTGTCGGCCACATCAATAAAACTAAGACCATAAACTGAGGTGTGCATGTGGGAATTAATAATGAAATTGATGCACATCATATAGACCTCGATTTTAAAAAACCGCTTGAAGTTATTGATGCTCACAATGTTGTTTTAAATTTTGGAGATGGTGATAGTGGTGATGTAGATTTCATAGACGCGGTACTCGATACTGAATTCGGATTCGATGTGGTCGCTGTATTTAGTGAAAGCGCTGATGTTGTTGGTCAAATTGATGCAGTTCTAGATACGAGTTTTAGTTTTGAAATCGAAGCATCTTTTAATGAAAATCTCTGCATCATTGATACTGTTTTAGATACTGAGTTTCAGTTTGAAGTTAAAGCGCTATTCGATATCAATCACCTGGTCGGTGTGTCTTACGGTTTTGATATGCGATATCAGAAAGCGATTGCATGCCTGAGCACCACAGAAATACCATGGGCCAAACCAATCTTAAGAGTCTCGAATGAGGCTCTTTTTTATGATCAGGGATTGGTGATTTCGAATCAGGCAAATATTCAGTATGAGCAAGCAGGATCATTAACTCGAGCGATTAGAACGCTACATGATCAAGCGACTGGATTAACTTCTGATGCATACATTATCTGGGAGGAAGGCAATAAACGCTTTATTCATCAGCGATATGTGCATGAAGAAACCGTCAAGCTGCGTCATAACCAAGAAACAGTCTGGCAGGAAATGATCCGCCGGCGCAAGACTTTTACTTACTCGCATGAGGTAGCACAGGTCTTTGAAAAGCGCTTTTCATTTGAGTGGGATAAAAGCCTTGAGATTATCACCAAGTCAGATCTGCCATGGGATAAAGCCAAAGCGATTCATTATCGCAAACATCCAGTTTTACCTTGGCCAAAGCCTGAACCTGAGCCATATCAAGGTAGTACAGATTTAAACTTTATCTGCTTATGTCATGACGTTGATTCACACAATGTTGTTTTAAATTTTGGTGCAGATGACTGTATTCCAGCGCTGCCGAAAAGGAACTGGTGGTATATCGTGAATGTATTAACAGCCGAGCGATTGGATACCGGCGAGAAGATCAAGGTCATGGATGGTACATACAGTACCAGCCGATCCCAATGGTGCTGGACTTACTCTATTACCGTGGCCCATACCGAAAAAGAAAAGCTGCAGCCGATTGATGGTCAGCCTGTGATTTTAAAGGTCATGATTAATGGTTTTGAGCATCATATCTTGCTTGAAGATCCTGAGGAAACCCGAAAGTTTGCCAGTGTTTTTTACACTTACCCTGGGCGAAGCGTCACAGCTTTAAATTCGGGTAAATATGCGCCTTCACGTTCATTTATTCAAGATAACGAACGAACCTCTGTACAACTGGTTCAAGCTGAATTAGATCGAGCAAATAGTGGCACTGCTTTAGATTGGAAGCTAATCGATGAACTTGGTTGGATCGTTCCGACTGAAAGCCTGAGCTATGCCGAACTTGCACCAATCGATGCAATCAAACAGGTCGTGGATGCCGGTGGTGGCTTTATCTATAGCCAAAAAGTCGGCAATACACTGAGTATTTTACCCAGATATCAAAAGGGTTATTGGGATTCGATGGCTGTTGCTGACTACGACATTCTATTGTCTGAAAGTTTGGTGATGCAGCAAAACATCAAGCAGAACGATGAATACATTGCTGACTTTAATGCTATTACGGTAGTGAATAGCCGCAGCGGTGAAAGTCTGAAAGTACAGCAGCGCAGTACATCCGGCGATGTTCCGCTTGAAACGATTACAGGGCCATTATTTAACGTGGTAGCAGGGGCGAGTTATGGAAAAAATGAGCTGGTGAAAGCCAATATTCAGGAGCTACACACTTTCTCAGATATTCCGGTAAGCTTCGATATTGGCGAGATGCTACCCGGTAAAAGCATTGCATTTAATGGCCTGTGGTGGGGTGTGATTGATGGTGTAAGTGGTAGCTTTTCGCATGAAAAAGTAAATGAAACAATTACTGTGGAGCGTATCAGCCGTGACTAATCCTTTATTTGAATTACGAAAGCTTTTGAATCCCACACATACGGAATACATAGGCACCATCACATCAGTGAAGCATCCCGAATACCGGGTGCAGATTGATGGTGGATCTGGTCCAGTGCTGTGTACATCCGGTACATCCTATAATTTAGGTGCCCGAGTTTTTATTGCAAACCAAGTCATTTTACGACCCGCACCGAGTGGGTCGCATTCACAAATAGAAGTTTAAAACCATTCAACACAATGCACCTTCGGGTGCTTTTTTATTACCAAAATTTAGGGGGCGCAATGGCTGATCGGGCGCATTTAACAGCAGAAACAGCAGCAGTCATTAGCGATGTTGCAAGCAAGACAACATACATCGGTGGTCTGGGTGGATTTTTCGCCTGGATATTATCAATAGACATATTGCCATGGGCGGGGCTTTTTGTGGCAATGGCAGGCTTGATAGTGAATTGGTATTACCGACGACAGGAAAATAAACGCGCTCAAGAAATCCACGACTTAACAGTAAAGAGACTGAGAGAAGATTAATGAAATTAATAAACGAAAGTGCATGGAAATATCTTTCCGTAAAGCTCCCGATCCTGGGGGCTTTTTTAATGCTCGTATTAATCCCTGCATTGCAATGGGCCTTAGATTTTCAAGTGATTCCACAACAGCATCACGCCTTGATTATTGGGATTATTATTCCCGCACTGGCATGGATTGGTAAAAAGATTGCACAGCCTGAATTGCATCAATCCACAAGTTCAGCGCAGATCCAAGCCTTTGCAAATGTGCTACCAACTCAACAAAAAATATTTATGCTCGGTGTACGCTCAATCAGTAATTTAAAAGGCGTGCATCCCGATCTGGTGAAAGTGGTTAAACGAGCCATTCAAATCTCTGAATGTGATTTCACTGTAATTGAGGGTGTGCGTACCACAGCAAGACAAGCCGAACTTGTGAAAAAAGGCGCAAGCCAGACCAAAAATTCACGCCACCTCACAGGCCATGCAGTTGATCTTGGTGCATGGGTAAACGGCACGGTGACTTGGGACTGGAAATACTACTACCAGATCGAAAAAGCCATGAAGCAAGCAGCCAAAGAACTCGATATTCCGATCGAATGGGGCGGTGACTGGAAAACTTTTAAAGACGGCCCACACTTTCAATTACCATGGGGATATAAATAATGACCACACTAACTATTACCGGTGCGCTTTCTAATTTTGTTGATGCTGTGGACATCGGGCGTGAAATTTATCAAACCGCCACAAATGCCATGGATGCAGCCGAAAAAGAGCGTGAGTCTGGTGCTGATAAAAAAGCATGGGTATTGGCGTTCGTGAAATCATTTATCACTGATCTTGGTCAAAATTGGGAACGATGGGCGAAGGTCATTATTACCTTTATTGATTTTGCGAAATCGGTATTTAATAGTAAGCGTTATTAAAAGATAAAGCCCTCAAGTGAGGGCTATTCTTTCCAACTATCCACCATATCAGCCCAGTCTTGCATCATTTTTCTTCTATCATTCAGCCATTTTGCATGATCATAGGTTGCCTTAACTTTATCGCCTTTAACATGTGCAAGCTGCAATTCAATCCAATTGGAATTATAGTTCGCTTCGTTTAGATCCGTGGATGCTGTGGCCCTAAAGTCGTGCATGGTGATATGACTTAAACCCATATTCCGAAAAGCCTGATTCAGTGTTGTAGGCCCAATCATCGTGTCATTATTAACACCAGGGAAAATGTATGGGCTATCAGGGTAGGCGGCAAACTGTGCCTTCAATATATCCACAACCTGATCTGACAGGGGCACAATATGAATCCGGTTTTTCTTCATGTTGCGTTTACCGGCAAGAATGTCAGACTTGGAAGCAATTGGAATTGTCCAGGTGCGAGCCTCAAAGTCAACATACTCCTTTAAGCCTCTGCGAATCTCGACTGTGCGTAGCATTGTATAGATAAGTGCCTTAAGCGCATTCTTAGTACTAATAGAGCCTGTGTATTTATCAATGCTTGGCATGATCAGCTTACGATCTTTAGAATTAACCGGTTGGGCATTCTCAGTTTCTGGACTATGAATATATCCGCGTAATGCATAGGTCGGGTCATTAATCAATCTGTCAGAAATAATTGCATACTGCATGACTTCAGCAATGATTTGTCTGATTGAGATTGCCTTATTCTCACCAGTACCTTTTCCTGATTTTAAAACTCGCTTAATTGCACCATCCATAATATTTTTAACATCTACAGAACTCACATCCTTGATTGGCTTATCTCCAATCATCGGGAAGATATCCACCTCATATGCAAGGTTTCGGACATAAAGCCAATTTTCTGATTTTGCCTTCTTTTTATGGTCGCAATATTCTTTAGCAATCGCTCGGAATGTTTCTTCTTGAGCCTGCATCGCCTCCAAACGTTCAGCTTTCTTGAGTGCAATTGGATCAATATTTTTAGCAAGCTGCTCCCGGAACTCATTTGTTTTTGTTCTGGCATACGACAAGCTTATTTCTGGATACTGTCCGATTGTCAGCATTTGCGGCTTATTTAGAAAGCGATAGCGATACCGCCAAAACTTTTTCCCGGTTGGTCGAACTTCAATACACAATCCAGAATGATCAGCAACACGGTACACTTTTTCTTTAGCCTTCAGCTGTTTGATTTTTAAGTCATTTAACATGATGTGAGTAACGACCATTATGGTATAAAAAGAATTACTCACCATATTACTCACAAATAAAAGGCATGTCATGTAATGCTAGGTTATATGTGGTAATAATACCAATATAATAAAATCAACTAGATAGAAAATAATGAAAGGGAAGGTAATTCAACGTAAGGATGGTGTTGCGTATGGATGCAATTGATCATCCCATGATGAAAGAATTTCATGAGCCAGGAAATGTTAAACGCTCAGTGATTGTTATCCCTCACGAGCGTTTAAATGAATGGCTAAGTTGGAAGTCTCCAGATATCCGATCATTTGTAGAAGGGTTTCCTGAAGATGAATTTGAGTGTTCACATGTACCTAAAGCAAAAATCGAAAAAATAACGCCTCAACTGAATTTTTTCGATTAAGTCTAGCTTAACGTGCTAAATTTTTGAAAATATGCTTCAGGCTTTCCATCATTTTGTCTATTTGTAATGGGGTCAAGCCATCAAAAGATTGTTCCAAAACCACATTGGTGAGGTCGTTAATCTTTTGGGTCATTTGTTGCCCTTTTTCTGTTAATAAAACACGGGTAATTCGGGCATCATCTTCACACGAATAAGTGTCTACTAATCCTTCATCTTTTAGGCGATAGACAATTTTGGTGGTTGTCGACATTTTAGAAATAATCATTTCAGATAAGTCAGAGACACTTGCATGCGATTTCGACTTTAATGCAAGTAAAATCCGGCGACGAGAATTGTCTAAACCATATTTTTTTAAGGCATGATCTACGTTTTGTACATGTTGAGCGTGTACTTGGGTAACCCAATAAAATGGAAAATTATCTAAACTAAAATTTTCGACACAAGGTAAAAATTTACTATATTTTTTTGTCATGGATGTTTCTCCTGTTTTTTAATTGTTGTAATTGTATTTTATTATTGTAACGATTTTGTGAAAATTATTGAATAAAATTTATTTAGTAATATGTCGTGTAGGTAAAGCAAAAAGTAACTCCTGATTAAATTTTTTTAAATGAAACTTAAATTAGTGCGCTAGATTTTTGAAAATATGTTTAAGGCTTTCCATCATCTTTTCAATTTGTAAGGGGGTTAATCCTTCAAAAGATTGTTCTAAAACCACATTGGTGAGATCGTTAATCTTCTGGGTCATTTGTTGTCCTTTTTCCGTTAAGACTACACGGGTAATTCGGGCATCATCTTCACATGAGTAAGTATCAACTAATCCTTCATCTTTTAAGCGATAAACAATTTTGGTGGTCGTTGACATCTTGGATACGACCATTTCGGAAAGATCCGACACACTTGCATGCGGTTTTGATTTTAAAGCGAGTAAAATTCGGCGACGAGAATTATCTAAACCATATTTTTTTAGTACGTGATCGACATTCTGAACGTATTGAGCATGTACTTGGGTAACCCAATAATATGGAAAATTTTCTAAGCTAAAGTTTTCCGGAGAAGGTAAAAATTTACTGTATTTTTTAGTCATGGAAGACAACCCCCTAATTCATTGTTGTAATTGTAATTTTTCATCGAAAAGCATTCTAATCTAAAGCTATTTTGCTTCGCAATACATATTAAATTATTTTTATTGCTTATTAATATATATTAAGTTTTTTATAATGCAATAAGGAAACTTATCTTTATAGGTTTCCTTATACGAATCAAAATTAAGCGTGATCGTTTAGAAGGGACATGGTGTAGCTGTCTTTATCTTGATGAAATCCCACAATACTCTGGGCAAACTTCAACACTTCTTCTTGGACTTCAGAATTGTGATAAGGCTCTGAAAATAACATTGCCGTAGGCATGCCGTGTTGTAAAACGACAGGCATAAGCATTTCAAACTTTTGGTTATTATGCGTGACCACGACCTTAACTTGATACTGATCAAATGATGAATCTAGATTAAGATATGCACCTTCATAGCTAGTATTAGCAATCGTTTTCGACGTTTTATTGAAGGTTAATGCTTTTTCATTTGTCATAGCAAATAATCCCTGTAAATTTTTTTGATTGGATTAGAGACTTGCGCATCTAAGTTTAGCTATCGATTATTTAAGTTAAAAATATCTTGGCTGTTTTTTATTCTAGTGAAAAAAACAGCTTTGGGAACTGATCTTTTTAACAAAAAATTTCTGATATTTGGATTGTACGCTTAATAAATTAGTATATTTATCAAGTAAATATTGTAATAAAATTCATAAAAACAATAACTTATATTGTTATCTTTTGGTTTTTTTTAAATTTTTAGTGATTGTAACAGTTAGATTTGTTCTATTTCCAAAGAAAAAAATCAGACGAATAGATGAAATAAGTCACAAAAATGAGTATGTATTTTGTACAGGTTGGCATTTTTATGCTTGAAAATGAAAAAATCTAATTACAAATTTTATAGTTTGTGCATAATTAATTTATCTATTGTTGAACAGGTCACCTCTATGGATCCGTCGCCGTGCAGGTCTACATTTAATTTTAACCAAATTCATAAAATCGGGGATATAAACTAATGGAGTTTTTATTAGATCCGGGAATTTGGATTGGTTTACTTACCCTTATTGTTTTAGAAATTGTCTTAGGTATTGATAACCTAGTCTTTATTGCCATTTTGGCAGAAAAACTCCCTCCAGAACAACGTGATAAAGCGCGGGTAGTGGGGCTTTCCCTCGCTTTATTTATGCGCTTGGGCTTATTGTTTGCTATCTCTTGGTTAGTCACTTTGACCAAACCGCTTATTATGGTCTTTGATTGGACCTTTTCAGGTCGAGATCTTATTCTTTTGTTTGGTGGTTTATTCTTGGTCTATAAAGCTGTGACCGAACTGCATGAAAAGATTGAAGGCAAACCTGAAGTTAACGTGACTACCAATATTGTTTATGCAAGTTTTGCTGCAGTTGTTGCACAAATTGTGGTGTTAGATGCGGTATTCTCTTTAGATTCGGTGATTACCGCAATTGGTATGGTCGACAACATCTATGTGATGATGGTGGCAATGATTGTCGCCATGGCTGTAATGTTATTGGCCTCTAAATCATTAACTGCTTTTGTAAACCGACACCCGACCGTTGTGATTTTGTGTCTAAGCTTCTTATTATTAATCGGGATTAGCTTGATTGCAGAAGGTTTCGGTTTCCATATTCCGAAAGGCTATATCTATTCAGGTATTGGTGTTGCGATTGCAATTGAAGCATTTAACCAATTTGGTCAGCGCAATGTAGCCAAACATGAATCTAAAATTCCACTGCGTCATCGTACAGCGGATTCTATCTTGAAATTGATGGGTGGCAAAATGGAGACGGTGGCGAATAGCGCTCAACACTTTGAAGCTAAAGAAGCGTTTGCCGATGAAGAACGTTATATGATTGGCGGGGTATTAACCCTGGCAGAAAGATCTGTTGCCTCGATCATGACACCACGTAGCCAGATTTCTTGGGTGGACATTGAAGATAGTCCTGAACAGATTCGTGAACAGGTATTATCAGTACCGCATAGCTTGTTTCCCGTGTGTCGTGGAAGTTTGGATAAGGTGATCAGTGTTGTTCGTGCTAAAGAATTGCTTGATGTAATTGATGATGACGAACAACTCAAAGCTTTAATCAAACGCCATCGTCCGATCTATATTTTCGCGAAAATGAAAGTGATTGATGCCATTAATACCTTGCGCACATCAAAAGGTTCATTGGTTCTGGTGAGTGATGAATTTGGGAATGTACAAGGTTTAATTTCTCCGCTCGACGTGTTTGAAGCCATTGCTGGAGAATTCCCTGATGCGGATGAACAGCTCGATTTAGTGAAAATTGATGATCATACATGGAAAGCATCTGGCATGCTGGATGTGTATCAGCTTGAATTAGAATTGGGCATGATGGATTTAGTCGAAGAAGATGCGGGTTATATCAGTGTTGCAGGTCTAATTTTAGAAAAAACGCACGGAGAAGTGATGTTAGGTACCTATCTTGAGTATCATGGCGTTCACTTTGAGGTGACGGAACTGGATGATAATCGAATTAAATCCGTTTTAATTACGCATCGCTAGAAGGTAATTAGGGACACTAGAAAAAGATAATGAATATCTCTAATTAGTTTCCTTTTCAAGTACTTTGAAAACCCAATAGACAGGTGCTGTTGGGTTTTTATCATTTTGATTTATCTCTAAATGATTAGAAAATAGATGAATTTTGACCTGATTCAGTTAAGATGGAGAGAGCAAGCAACTTAATCAGTCCTAAAATAGCTATTTCTAGGGATGTTGAATGTTAATAAAATGATGAATAATAAAAGTATAAAAACAAGGTAAATGGATCTAATGCGTATTACGGAAAGGATTGTAGATTTTACAAAACTTGCATCTGAACAGAAACATCGTTTTTTTGAAACAATGCTGGCATTTGATCAGCAAATTTTTCCAAATTCTACTGTAGATGAAATTTATGATTTTGTTCATGACGTAGATGCTGTTTCTGTCCAAGTGGTTCATTATTTTCATCAAGATAAACTGATTGGACAAAATATTATTGCAATATTGAAGCTTTCTTTAAATGAAAAACCACTTTTTGTGGTGAGTTCCAGGGCGGGTACTTTAGCTGCTTATCGTAAAAGGAATAGAGCCCTAAAGACTGCCATTCGCATTGCGATCAATTATCGAATTCGACATCCGACGATTCCATTATGGTTTGTACCTACAGTCATACAGCCTAAAATTTACACGAATTTTGCATCCCGATCGCAGAGTTTCTTTCCTCGTAAAGGAAGGAGTATGCCTCAGGAATATTTACAAGTTTTAGATCTTATACAGCAGCGTAAAAATGATGTGCAAAAGCGCAGGGAAGATATTTTTGTCCATCCAGCTGTGATGCCGCAAACGACGCCTGCCGACATTCAGCGATTAAGGAATAAAACAACTCCACATATTAATTTTTTCATGCAGCATGTGCCTGATTATTTTGATGGTATGGGCTTGTTGTGTGTCTGTAAATTAGATTTAAAAACGATTCTTGAAGCAATATTTAATCTGTGGTTCGATCGGCATGTGTATTAAATTTAATTGTTCATCAGCTTACTGGAAGAATGTTCTACATTCTAATTTCTGATTTTCTGCAAAAAAGCGTGGGCAAAAACGCTGACTGATCTTCAAACTAAAGATTCAAGATAAAGATTAAATTTGAGTTTCTATAGCTCAGACTGATATCGCTATAGTTAGTTTTGATAGTTTTTAAATAATCTCGACATTTTTCTTATAGTTCAATAAAAGCAAATCCAATGATTTGGATATGCACATTTAAGTGAATTGAATAAGGAAATGTAATGTCAAATCAGCCTTTTGATACGGATGTTGTGGTGATTGGTACAGGTCCGGCAGGTGCAACGACGGCTTTAGCCTTGGCCACTTATGGTATTGCTGTACACCCAGTTTAATGGCTTGGCAAATTCTCCACGTGCGCACATTACCAATCAGCGTGCGGTAGAAGTATTGCGTGAATTTGATTTAGAAGAAGAAGCTAAAAGCAGGGCAACCCTATGGCAACACATGGGAGAGAGTATGATCACCACCAGTTTGATTGGTGAGGAAATTGCCCGTATCCAGGCGTGGGGAACAGGTGATTTACGTCACGGTGATTATGTAAAGGGCAGTCCTTCACCTTTATTCGATTTGGTGCAACCAGAAATGGAAGCACTGCTAGTTAAACATGCGGTTGCGCGTGGTGCAAATCTATTTTACAACACCGAATATTTGGATCATGAACAAGATGATACGGGCGTTACAGTCTGGTTCTTGGATCGATTGGAAAATCGAAAGTATTCTGTACGTGCCAAGTATTTGGTGGGTATGGATGGAGCACGATCTAAAATCGTTGAAAAAATCGGTCTTCCAATTGAAGGTCATATGGCGCGTGCTGGGACGACCTATGTCCGTTTCAAAGCCGACTTAAGCAAGTATGTGCAACATCGCCCAAGTATTTTGCATTGGATAGTCAATCCTGCCGCGGGCTTTGGTGAAATTGGCATGGGCTTGCTGCGTGCCATTTCTCCATGGAATGACTGGATTGCAGGTTGGGGCTTCGATATTGCACAAAGTGAGCCGCAATATACCCCAGAACAAATCATTCAACGTATTCATACCTTTATTGGTACGGACGATGTCGATATTGAAGTTCAAAATGTATCGGCATGGTATGTGAATCAGGCTTTTGCCAAGCATTATTCAGTGGGTGGTGTTTTCTGCGGCGGGGATGCCGTACATCGTCATCCACCATCGAGTGGTTTAGGTTCAAATACCTGTATTCAAGATGCATTTAACTTGGCATGGAAACTGGCTTTTGTCATTAAAGATTGGGCGAAGGCAGAGTTATTAACTTCTTATAGTGATGAACGTGTTCCAGTTGGACAGCAAATTGTGGCACGTGCCAATCAATCTCGGATGGATTATAAGCACCTCAAAGATGTTTTTGGTTTTGACCAAGGTATAGCAACCACACAACAATTGTTAGATCGACTGAATGCACCAACAGCAGACGCGGCTGAATTGCGTACTCAGCTGAATCATGCTTTGGAAATTAAAAACTTTGAGTTCAATGCGCAAGGTGTGGAGTTGAATCAGCGTTATCAGTCGGTTGCTGTGGTTTTAGATGATGAATGTGATGAACAATGGCAAGCTGATCCACAATTGTATTTACAGGCAACCTCTCGCCCGGGAGCGAAAATTCCACATTGCTGGTTAATTGATGCCAAGAATGGTCAAAAGGTTTCCACACTGGATATTGTGGGGAATGGCAAACTCACCTTGGTGACTGGTTTATCCGGGACTGCGTGGAAACAGGCAGCTGATCAATTAGACCTGCTTTATTTGAATGTGGTGACCATCGGACAGGAAGTGAAAGATGTTTACGGTATCTGGCAAAAGACCTGTGAAATTGCTGAAGCAGGCATGTTGCTGGTTCGTCCGGATGGTTATGTGGCATGGCGCCATCAGGACGCATTGTATGATGATGCAGTCGCTTTGCAGAAATTAACGCATGTGCTAGAAAAAATGAATTATAAAATCGCTTAATTCAGCTTTTAAAAAGCTATTTTGAAAGTTGTTGTTGAACAGATTGCTGAATGATTTTTGCGGTAAATTGCAAAACTGGATTTTCAGCATCTGTTCGATAACTGGCATACAGCGGTAAAGTTGGCAAGTCTTGTTTTAGTTCAATTGACTGTACATTCGGGTTGAGCAATTGCCGTGCATATTCAGGAATAAAGCTCCATCCCAAGCCCATATTGATGAGATTGATATGCTGCAAAGCATTGGTGACTTGATATTTATATTGCAGTTTTAAATTTTCTTTTTGGGTGAACTCTTCAATTCGCTGGTAAAAAAATGGCGAAAATAGCTGGTCGCAGACAATAAAGTCATCATTTTGAATTTGTCTTAAGTCATAAATCTTTCGATTGGCAATATAGTTTTGATGGGCGACGAATAATAATTTTTCTTCAAACAGCATCGTACTGGTATAAACCGGATCATCAATACACACGCGACTAAAAATCAAATCCAGTTCGGAATTTTTCAATGCTTGAACCTGTTCGCTACAGGATAAACTTCTAATTTTAAGATCGACTTGCGGAAATTGAGCACGAACCTGTTGAATGACTTGAGGGATGATGGTCATTTCCGCAACGTGCAATACGCCAATAAACAACTGTTGCTGACCTTGGTTGGCGATTTGACGAGCATGAGCGACTGCAAGTTCCGCATATTTAATCGATTCTAGAGCATATTTTAAAAAACCTTGACCTTCTGCAGTCAGAGCAATTTTGCGTGCACTACGGTCAATCAGTTGTACCCCAACTTCTTCCTCTAAATCTTTAATTTGCTGGCTGAGAGAAGGTTGAACGGTACAGAGTTTTTGCGCAGCACGGGTAAAATTGAGTTCTTCAGCCAAAGCCACAAAGTAACGTAAATGTCTAAGTTCCATTGAGTATTTTCCTGCTGAAAAACGGTTTACGCTGCTGCTGAAAAACTAAAATCCATCCAGAATTATCAATATGGATAAAAGTATGGCTTAGATTTCAAGAATTTTGATATCTGCATATTGTTGAATTAAATCTGGATTTAGACTGTGAATATAATCCATAAATGCCACATTAAACTGACCAATCGTTTGTGCTTTTTCAAACGCCAATTTTCCTGCAATGGCAAAATGTGTATGTGCAGCAATGGTGGCAATCGTCGGTGTGGTTACCGCACAGTAAGCTGCAATTAAAGCACCGAGTGCGCAGCCTGTCGCAGTGACTTTGGGTTGTAAGTAAGAGCCGCCATTGATTTGAATCACTGCATCCAGTTCTTTGCTTAAAATGAAATCAGATTCACCTGAAATGGCAATACAGTCAGCATGTTCTAACAGTATTTTGGCTTGGTTATACACATCGGCACTATCTAAGGTGCTATCCACACCTTTGGAAATAACCTGATTGCCTGCAAGGGTGCTAATTTCTGAAGCATTACCACGAATAACCGTGGGATTATATTGTAGTAACTCATCCACCATATCTGAGCGCCATTTTAAAACGGGGCCATAACCGACAGGGTCAAGTACCCAAGGGGTACTGGTACGCTGCGCCGTTTGTGCAGAAATTTGCATGGCCTGCATTTGTTCATTGGTCGGTGTACCCAGATTAATGCTGAGTGCAGCGGAAATGCTGGTAAAACTTTCGGCTTCGAATGGATTATCAATCATGGCAGGAGAAGCGCCCGCAGCCAGCAAAACATTGGCCGCATAATTGGCTGCAACGCTATTGGTAATACATTGTACCAAAGGCTGCTCCGTTTGCAGCTGTGTCCATGCTTCAACAATATGCCCGACCAATGTTGAAGTTTGATCCATAGGATTATTCCTTAAGTTATACATGGGATTGGAGAGACTAGACATCTTGATCACCGTTTATTGGGTGAAATTCTATTGGGTAAAATAATGGTCTTGATGCTTACAGGTGCGACAGCATAAGGTCACATAATTTTCAGCATCATAATCGACAGTCAGCTCATTGGAACCACAATACATACAGCGTTTTTGTGAATAGAAGCTTAAGCGTGGTTCAATCTTTTTCCAGATCCGCCAAATCGGCTGGAAAAAAATACTTTCATCATAGCCCAGAAAGCGGAAAAACAGGATTTCGCTCATTTTGCTAAAAGGAATATTGTGCGGACGCGGCAGGGTGGAGGTTTCCCATTTTTCGGTCACGGCACGGTCACGATATTGCTGCAAGGTTTTCTTTAGCAAATTGGTGTTAATAAAATTTTCATTACGTGCTTGCAGGGCTTTTTGCTGATGCAAATATTCCAGCGCAGTTTGCACCAGATAATAGATTTGCCCCACAGCCAATGAATCCATCAGGCGATAACAAAAGGTTTGAAAACTGTTATTTCCCGCAATTTGTATGCCCCAAGTTCGGCAATAAAACTGGGCGAACTGAATAATTTCCTGATACAGCGCTAAATAAAGCACATTTTTAACTTCATCGGCATTTTTAAAGGGCACGCCCATGGTTAAATTTTCATAAAACCAGTTTCGAAGTTGCTGGGTGATGCTAAACAGACTTGGTTCAGAATAACCATCCAAACGCACGTTGACATAGTAGTGATGTGCCTCGGTGGCAAAATCTTTGGCTATGAGGATTTGTTCCTTAACCAGTTGCTTGACCAGATAATTTTGAAATAAATAATTCGGTGTAATTGAATGGTATTTAATGCTTTCCCAATCAATATATTCATGATGCGTGGTATGTTCCTGAACCTGATTGTCCAAAATACTCAGTAAAAACAATTTATTCAGAAAGCTGATCTGATCCAGTCGATATTCGACATTATCTTTATTTTTCGATTTGATTTTGCGCTGCTCTTGAAGACGCGTTTCGGTGAGCATTTTTTTTCGATTGACTAAACATTTGTCACAATGACAGTTGGTGCGTCCATCTTGAAAGACACGATGCTGGCAGTGACTACATTCATGAAAATTAAGTGCTTGATCGTACTGTTCTGCTTCAATCCAGAACATGGATGCCTGACACAAAGGGCATGATGTACTTTCATCTAACTGTTTTTGCAGAATCTGAAGGAGCATAGAAAGAGTCAATCACAAGTCTGGTTAATCGTTCAAACGATTATACACATCTCTTTTATTGTAACGTGATTGAATCGCGCTGAATGAACAATAAATGCAAGCAGTAAAATATAAGCGAACTTTGTGCTAGAAAAATAGCCTAAGCATTTATTATTGATTTATGTGGAGATGGAAAAGTAAATCTTCCATCTCCACAAGAGCAGAGACTATCGAGGGGGATTTAAATTCTTTAAATTAATACGAAGCAGGGCAAGGTAATGACTCATCCTCCTCGCCTAATTGCTTTGCATTGATTAAAGCCTGAACCTTTTTAGAGGGAATTTTTTTGCTGCCTAATGAATCGTAATTATTCAAAATTGCGCAAATATCGGGCGATTGCATTGGAATACCTTCGCAGCTCATAAACATGGCAATCACTTTATGGTCGATTCCGGCAGCGTCGAGAGTTTGCATAGTCTTGATATTTTCAACACGGACAATATGGTCTTTTAAATACATGGGACACCTCTTCTAATTTTGATCTAATTTTATAGTGCGCTTTACACATATATATACAAGCAAGAAACGTGCTCAAAATGTAGTCATCTTGAAAATATCTGTCACTTTGAGTTAAGTCAGGGTATAAGCCAGATAAATCTTGCTTAAATAATATAAAGAGATATCAAAATACAGTTATTTTCTATTTACTTTACTGAAAGATGTTGGCGTTATGGCGCATGATTTTTAACTGCACGTATGATAAGTAAGCAACTAAAATATTAATTGTACCAATGCTCAGACAACGAATTGAAAATTGTGAGCAATGTGCCCATATATAACTCAAATCAATCGCACAGACAGATTGTGAAAGTTGTCGTATGATCGAAGCACTCACAAAAAACAAAGTCTTGGCTTAAGAACTACAGGATTAGGACATTATATGAATATCGCGGCAAACCCAGTGGTTGAAGCAGACCAAACTGTTTATTTAAAAGACTACGAAAAACCCTCTTTTTGGGTTGATTCAATCAACTTGGATATTCAAGTTCATACAGATCGTACCGATGTAAACGCAACATTGGTGATGAAGCGCCAGACAGCAGGCGATTTGGTACTGCTTGGTCGTGACCTGGAATTAAAATCAATTATTTTAAACGGTACGCAATTAACCGAAGCAGACTACACACTGGATGCTGAACAGCTGGTGATTGCCAATGCACCAAATGAAGTGATTCTTGAGACTGCAGTGGTGATTCATCCTGAAAGCAATACTCAGCTTGAAGGCTTATATCAGGCGGGTGACGATTTATTTGTAACGCAAAACGAGCCTGAAGGTTTCCGCAAAATTACTTTCTATCCAGACCGCCCGGATGTCCTGTCTGTCTTTACCACGCGTGTTGAAGCCGACAAAAAATTTCCTGTGCTTTTAGCCAATGGTAACTTGATGGAAGCCGGTGAAGCTGGCGAAGGCCGTCACTATACCATTTGGGAAGATCCAACCAAGAAACCAAGCTATTTGTTTGCCTGCGTGATTGGTGATTTGGCGGTTCTGAAAGATTCGTATGTGACTTCTGAAGGCCGCAATGTTTCTTTAGAAATTTATGCGGTAGAAAAAGATATTCCAAAATGTCACATTGCCATGGAAGCGCTGAAACATTCTATGCAATGGGATGAAGAACATTATGGTCGTCCGTATGACCTGGACAACTATATGATTGTGGCAACCAGCGCATTCAATATGGGTGCCATGGAAAATAAAGGCTTAAACATTTTCAATACTTCATGTGTGCTTGCCGATGAAGAATTCACCACTGATGCCGCCATCATGCGTGTACAGTCTGTAATTGCACATGAATATTTTCATAACTGGACAGGTAACCGGATTACTTGCCGTGATTGGTTCCAACTGTGCTTAAAAGAAGGCTTGACGGTATTCCGTGATCAGTCTTTCTCGGAAGATTTACAATCGGCTGCTGTACAACGTATTGATGATGTTGCGGTATTAAAAGCGCACCAATTCCCTGAAGATTCAGGTCCATTGTCGCATCCGCCACGTCCAGACCATTTTGTCGAAATTAATAACTTCTATACTGCGACTGTTTATGAAAAAGGTGCGGAAATTAACCGCATGATGGCAACCTTGCTTGGTAAAGAAAAATTCCGTCAAGGCACAGATGAATACTTCCGCCGTCATGATGGTCAGGCAGTGACAGTAGAAGATTGGGTTTCTGCACTGACTGCAGGCTCTAGTGTCGATTTATCGGCATTCCTGATTTGGTACAATCAACCCGGCACACCAAAACTGGAAGCCAAAGGCGAATACGATGCTGCGACTCAAACCTATAGTTTAAGCTTGAAACAATCGTTAAAAGATCACCATAAATATCCAAACCTAAAAGCTGTACCGATTCCAGTGGCTTTGGCACTGTTTAATGCAGAAACAGGTGAGCAATATACCTTGCAGTCTGAAGCACTATTTGAAAATGGTGTAAAAGATGGCGTGTATTTATTTGATCAAAATGAGGCAACCATTGAGTTTGGCGGTGTAACGGCAAAACCTGTGGTGTCATTGCTGCGTAACTTCTCTGCGCCGGTCAATCTGGATTTTAACTATTCAGATGAAGAACTGGCTTTCTTGATGCAACATGAAACCAACGGGTTCAACCAATGGCAGGCCACCCAAACTTTGCTGGAACGTATTTTATTGGAAGGTCATGATGCTGATATTTATATCCAAGCCATGAAAAATACTTTGCCGGAAGTCATTCAAAAAGATCCACTGTTGGCTTCACGTTTGTTTGATGTACCGACAGAAGGCTATTTGGGCAGCCGCATCGACAGTGAATATCGTCCTGAAGTGATTCAAGAACAGCGTAATGCCTTGCTAGACACATTGGCACGTGAATTGGGTGCCTTCTGCAAAGAGACTTATCTAGAATTAGATCCAGATATGCAAAGTGAATTCTCTCAAGCGATGGGTGTTCGTGCACTCAGAAATATCATGCTTAGTATGATTGCACGTCAGGGTGATGCTTTTGCCTTTGATCTGGCTTATGAGCAGTATCACACCGGCAACATGTCTGAACGTTTGGGTGCACTTAAAGTCTTGGTCTGGAATGATGCACCACAAGCCCAAGAAGTTTTGGCAGACTTCTATAGCCGCTTTGAAGATGAAGCTTTGTCTTTAGATCAATGGTTTATGGTTCAGGCGGCGCATCCGAAAGCAAATGCAGAAACCATCAAATACTTAACTTCTCACCCTGATTATGATTTGGGTACCCCAAACCGTATTCGTTCAGTGAGCGGTGGTTTAAATGCCAATCCTGTCAATACATGGAGTTTTGGTGTTCAACACTTTATTGATCTGGCCAAATATCTGGATGAGAAAAACCCGATTGTCGGTTCGCGTTTACTGCAAGTGCTTTCTCGCTGGTATACCTTGGCAGAGCCACAACGTACAGAAGTCAAAACTGCACTGGAATCTTTAAAACCACAAGTGAAATCTAAAAACGTTTCAGAAACTTTAAATAGTATGTTGAGTATCTAACCGAGTATTCATTAAATGACTAAAAAAGCCTTTTCTTGATTAAAACCGAGAAAAGGCTTTTTATTTTTAGAGTGCAATTTAACGGAAGAATAAATGACCAAGTGTTTAGAATAACTAAATTAAAAGATAAAATGATAAGACATATTTTCTATTGAGTGATCATTTTAAAAGTGTCGATTAAATCACATTAATGGCGTAAAATCGTAATATTAAAGCTCATATAAAATGGGCTTTGTTTATTTAGCAGACTTTCATTGGATTAAGCCTGTCGTTTTATTAAGTGGACTGGAGGTTGGTTTTGTTAGTTAAAATTGAAGATGGTTTTTATTTAAACTCCCAACATATTATTGCTATTCGAGTTTCAAAAAGCACCAGTGATGGACATTTTGTTGTCGTGATTGAATATACGCCGAATAATATTCAGGCGATGGGAACGTACCAAAAAACTTTTGACAACAAAATTGAAGCAGAACTTTATCTACAGACTTTGCATCAGTACATTTCCAAATAAATCCCTGTGCATCATTATTAAGGTTGCAACTTAAACTGATTGAGAAAAGGGTCTTTTAGTTAGAATAAGTTTAGGTGATACAAAGCTCAATAAAAGGCTTACTGATCGTTATGGGTGAATTGATTATTTTATAATCAAGAAATTACCTAAAATGTATAAGGGAAAACTATGATTAAAACAATATTCAGCTTAAGCATGTTAATGGGTTTATCAGCATGTCAAAAGAATGATGCTGATCATGATCCAGATAAAAAAGTTGCTTCACATGCCTTGGATAAAGCCAGTTAGATCTCCTAGATTTTAAAGATAGACGCTTTTATTAGTGATCAAATAAAAAGTCCCTAAATTTAGGGACTTTTTTGATGGTTAAACTTTTACAATCAAGACAGGTATTGGCGATTGGGTGAGTACGGCTTGCGCCACACTTCCTAACATTAATTTTTTGAATCCTGTACGGCCATGCGAGCCCATAATAATTAAATCAGCACCGACTTCATCAGCCACATGAATGATTCCTTCAGCAGGCGATACACCTCGAATAATTTTGGTATCCACATCAATGCTATCTCGAATGAAGGATTGCTTAATCTCAGCCAAGCGCAACTGCGCATTCTTTTCAGCTTGTATAAAATAATCTGTAATTGCAGGCGCAACTTTATAAAAGTCCACACCCACAAATGGATCTACAGCAATCACACTGGTAATCGTAACTTGGCAATGGAGTGCTTTGGCTAAAGCTAATGCTTGTTCAACAGCTGCATAAGAAATAGGAGATTCATCTACTGGAACTAAAATATGTTTATACGTCATGAAATTATCCTTATGAATATAGCTGAATTGGAAAGATTTTTTAATTGTAATCGTCAGTCATTATGACAAATGAGAGGATCATTAAAAGACCCAAATAAACCCCACATCAATTGCAGGGTTTATTGATCAATACTTATTCTTTAACAATTAAAACAGGAAGTTTTGTGCCTTTTAAAACATCTTGAGCAAAGCTGCCCAACAAGAACTTTTGGAAACCTTTACGACCATGTGAACCCATAACAATCAGATCAATTTTTAATTTTTCTGCAGTTTCAATAATGCCTTCTTCAGAAACATTACCTTTCACGATTTGAGTGTTGGCAGTAATACCATTTTCGCTGGCAATCGCTTGAGCCTGTTTCAATGCTTTTTCAGCATTGGCATAGGCTTGGACGAAATATTCTTTCATAATGGGAGATGGGTAGTAAAAGTCTGCTTCAGAAAAAGGGTCTTCAGTGACTAAACTGATTAATGTTAATTGACCACCAAAAGCTTGGGCAATTTGAGCCGCATTTTTAACTGCAGATAATGAAATGTCAGAACCGTCAACTGGGACTAAAATATTTTGATAAGACATAAGACTTGTTCCTTGGTGTTTATTATGTGGCTATTAATTATAGATAGCACATTGTCTTTGAATGATCAATTTAGTCTGTGAAAAATGATTTAAAATTCATTAAATTATATAAAAATCATGGATATAAATGTGTTCTGTTTTGCATTTAAATCTGAGTTAAAAACTCAACATTTGCATAAGTATTTCTAAATGTTTAAACAGGGATTAAAATGCCCAAAAATATGACCGTCTCCAACAAATTGCAGGCGAAATAAGTTCAATAAGGGAAGCCTGTGTATTCAAAATTTTTCGGTTTAAGTCTGTGTTTAATTGCTGCTCTACACAGTAGCGGTTGTCAGAATACACAAAGTAATACCAAGGTGATTGCGAGTGTTTTTAATGCTTCCACCAATGTGCAAAAAAAGATGATAGATAAATATGCACCGCAAGAGATTCTGGTGCAGAAAAATATAATGTATATGCAGGAAGCATCATTAACTTTGGATGTGTATCAGCCCAAAAATGTGATGCAACTTGAGCCACGCCCAACCCTAGTCTGGGTTCATGGCGGTGGCTGGGTTTCAGGTTCTAAAGAGCACGCGCGTGGCTACTTTAAACTCTTGGCTAATCAGGGCTATAACGTGGTTTCAGTACAATACCAATTTGCCCCAAAAGTGATTTATCCAAATCAGCTGCTACAAATTAATCAGGCATTAAAATTTATAACCGAGCATGCGGAGAACTATCATATTAATGCCAATCAAATATATTTGGCGGGTGATTCTGCAGGTGCGAATTTAGTGAGTCATTATGCAGCTTTAATCAGTAATCCGGATTTTGCGCGGCAGTCTAATATTACGCCATTGATTCAACGTGACCAGATTAAAGGCTTGATTTTACACTGCGGTATTTATGATATGAATGCTTTTATTAATACGGCACCCAATGAACTGAAATTAATCGAATGGGGCGTATTTAATTTGGTTCAAGCCTATACAGGCAATAAAAAAGACGATGCGGAATTTTTAAAAAGTATATCTCCAATTCAATATTTAACAGCGAATTATCCACCGGTATTTATTAGTGGTGGAAATAAAGACTTTTTAACCAGAACCCAATCAGTTCCTTTTGTACAAGCCTTGATGAACCAGAAAATACCCGTGACCGACGTATTTTATCCAGACTCCAAAGAGTTTTTAGTACATGAATATCAATTCATGATGAGTAAAAAGGCAAGTCAGCAAACATTTCAACAAACCATTCAATTTATTCAAAAATATAGTCCTGCATTTTTTTAGAAAGTGCTTGATGTCATTTTATATTTGAAAGATTGAATACATACTTTTTGGGTTAAATCTGAAGGTCTTACTCAATTGGATCCAAGCCTTTTGGTTTTCGTCTGTAAGTATCCGGCAAAGCACCTCCTTACCAATCTCTCTAATTAGCCTTATGTTAGTCCCCACTTAAAAATAAGTGGGGACTTAATTTATGACCACAAATATCCATGC
>NZ_JABERI010000021.1 GCF_013004375.1 Acinetobacter terrae
GATGGTAGTGTGGGGTTACCCATGTGAGAGTAAGTCATCGCCAGCTCATTATTCCGAAAAATCCCCCTCCGCTATAAAGCAGAGGGGGATTTTTTATGCCTGAAGGAAAGGGAAAGTAAAGAGACTTTATCTGTACAATTCCTCATTATTTTCAGACTTGTAGTCTGGGAAAGGAATAATGCAAAATATGTAAAATAAAAATATAGGAATATAAAATGAAACAGAATAAGCAATTCGAAATACAATTAAACGAAGACCAAGCAGCACATCTTTTAAATATTTTAAAAATACGATTTGAACAGAATATGCAGCGGCATAAAGCAATGCAATGGTCAAAAATCCAGCAAAAGCTGGAAGCAAGCCCAACTAAAATGTGGTCATTGCATGAAATGGAACGAACAGGTGGTGAACCTGATGTCGTATTGCATGATCATATCACCGATCACTATGTTTTTATGGATTGTAGTATAGAGAGCCCATCGGGTCGTAGAAGCTTATGTTATGACCGAAAAGCACTAGATTCCAGGAAAGCCCATAAACCTGAAAATTCAGTCTTAGATCTTGCTTCAGTTATGGGAGTCGAATTGTTAACCGAGCATGATTATTATGAACTGCAAGCAATAGATTCGATTGATATGAAAACTTCAAGCTGGTTATTTACACCGGATGATATCCGCAAGAAAGGTGGCGCTCTTTTTGCTGATAAGCGTTATGGACGAGTTTTTGTTTATCATAATGGAGCAGAATCTTATTATGCTTCTCGAGGTTTTCGGGCGTTAGTTAGAGTCTAGATATAACAAATGAATATGAATAATATCCTCCTATCCAATAGGCAGGAGGATTTTGATTAAATTTATAAAGCACCCTTTAAAGTGTTGTGATGTTGTTTAACTTGCCTTGCATACTTTTCACCTTGTTTTTTCATTTTAGAGCTGGAGTTATAGCCCGCAGGTCCAACATTATAATAAGCAAGCGCTTTAGGCCAACTTCCTGCTTTATTGTTATAGGTGGATAAAATATAGGTGCCGCAATTAATATTATGATATTCATCACTTAAATCACCTGGACATGTTTGTTGCCAGTAACGTGGAATCACCTGAGTGAGTCCAACGGCACCCGCGGGTGAAATGGCATAGTTCCTATAACTTGATTCTTGTCGAATCATGGCAGCTACTAGTAATGGATCAACAGCATATTTGTCCGAACTTTGGATAATCATGGGAGATACACGATTTGCTGTATCGGGTGCAACAGCATATGCTTTTTGTATGCCTGTGGATAATTTGGCAGATCGTTTAGCGACTGAACTCCCACCAAAGGATGTACAGCCGGTAAAAGCTAGAGCAGTAATGACGATAGCTGTTGATTTAAATGTAAAAAAATTATTATGGGATAATTTTGAACGTAAATGAGATAAATAGCGCGTAATCAACAAGGTTAGAAACCCAAAGTAAAATTTTATTGAAGTTATGCTAGTGGTCTGTGTAGCGTGAGTCAATAGTTGATGTTTTGTATTATTCAAATGATTTGTGAAGTATTTTGATGAATTGATCATTCAATAATTGAATATGACAAGCTTTAAATTAAAGCGTCCCATTACGTTAATGGGACTTATCGCTTAGAGATTTTGTTAATTATCCAATTCTTGCAAAATAGCTTGATTAAAGGCAGGGATATCATCGGGGCTTCGCGATGTGATCAATGGCCAATTATTGGTATTGCAGCGATGAACTTCTTCATCAACCCAATTCGCACCGGCATTTTCTAAATCCAGTTTTATACTTTTATAAGAGGTTAAATTTTTATCTTTAATTCTTTCCGCATTAATTAATACCCACGGTCCATGACAAATGGCAGCAATAGGTTTTGCATTATCGGTAAAGTGCTGAATAATTTTGTGAGCATCCTTATTTAATCGAAGGGTATCAGCATTTACCGTTCCTCCAGGAATGACCAAAATATCATAGTCCTCCGGAGAGACTCTAGATAAAGTGGTTTGCGGTGTATAAGAGGTTGCATGTTCCTTATCACTCTTAACCGTTTGAACATCCTTTTGTTCTTCTGCGGCATGAATCACTTCAATACCTTTTGATTGTAAATATTCAGACGGTTTGATCAGCTCATCTTGTTCTACGCCCACATTTGAAGTAATAAATAAGGCTTTTTTAGACATTTTAGTGATCCTGAATGACTGATTGAAACTTTAACATTAGCAAGCTGAACCAATGAAGCTGTACAAATTTTGGCTTATTCTTGTTAAGGTTTGAAAATTCTTGGCAAAAAATAAGCCCCATCATCGTGACGGGGCTTATTCATATTAGTTACAAGGTACAACTCCTGTTTTACCTTTATGCATCCTGCTTATATCGTTTATTATTTTTATTATGGAAACATCTTGCTTCCTAATATTTTTATATTAAGGCTCATGCTGATTTTAGCATAGGCGTCAATGAAGGCTTTCTGTGTAAGCAAATGCTGACATGGGGTTATAAATCAAAAGGCTTAATATAAGAAATCTCAAATTAAAGAAGGTTCTTTTTAATGCTAGAACATTGTTTAAAATGTAGAAGAATTACAGTCGTTTTTCCATCCAAATTTCACAGGCATGACTATGACCTGTGTTGCCTTTGGGATGATTTAAATACTCAAACCCTAATTTTTCATAAAGTTTGACGGCTTGCCAAAGTTCTTTGGTGGTTTCTAGGTAACAAGATTTAAAACCTTGCTGTAGGGTAAACTGAAAAGCTTTTTCTAGCAGTTGCTTAGCAAATCCTAGACCGCGTATTTCTGGTAAAAAATACATTTTTTGAATTTCTAGAAGGGTGTGATCACCTTTTAAAGGAGATAAACCACCGCCACCCAAAATTTCACCCTGTTCATTTTCAATCACCCAGTATTGAGCATTAGGTTGATGATAAACTTTGTATAAGTCATCTAAAATTGGGTCAGCTACAGCAAAACCTGATTCAGGAGCAAGTCCAAATTCTTGGGAAACTTTGCGAATGATGCGTGCCATTTTAGCATTATCTTGTGCTTGAATAGGTCTAACTTGATACATAAGCTTAAATCTATAGAAATAAAAAGAGATGGATTTTTATAACCCTATACCTGATAAAAATCCATCTCCTTTAAGGTTTTATGCAGAGAAAATGCATAAAACTTATTTTAATTCACTCGAACTCTTGCCTAATTCACGTCGTGCGATAATCAATTGCTGAATTTGTTGGGTACCTTCAAAAATATCGAGAATTTTTGAGTCACGTGCCCATTTTTCCAGTAATTCATCTTCGTTATAACCAATGCTTGCAGCAAGTTCTACGCATTTTAAGGTGATTTCATTACACATCCGTCCCGCTTTTGCTTTGGAAATGGAGGCTTCACGTGAGTTTGGCTTTTTATTATCTGCCATCCAGGCCGCTTTCATGGTGAGTAAGCGAGCAGCTTCCCATTCCGCCTCCATACGGTAAATTTGTGCTGCGATATGGGAGGTTTGCAAATAGGGCGTAGCGTAATTTTCATCTAATTGATCTTTAAAAATTTCTTTAATTCTTTCTAAAGAGGCTTTTGCACAACCGACAGCCATCGCTGCAACCAAAGGGCGAGTATTGTCAAAAGTTTCCATGACACCAGCAAAGCCTTTGGCAACATCAATTTCAGCATGGCCCAATAAGTTTTCTGCAGGCACACGACAGTCAATAAAACTGATGACCGCGGTATCAGACGCTTTAATCCCCAGTTTATGTTCAAGGCGTTCCACTTTCATTCCTGAAGTGCCTTTAGGAACCACAAAGGATTTAATAGCCGCACGTCCGAGTTTCTTATCTAATGTTGCCCAGACCACAACAGAGTCAGCACGCTCACCAGAGGTCACAAAAATCTTTTCACCATTTATGATGTAATCATTACCATCTTTGGTAGCCGTGGTTCGAATCGCTGCTGAGTCGGAACCACAACCGGGTTCAGTAATCGCCATAGCCGCCCACGTGCCTTTAAAGCGTTCCAACTGTTCATCATTTGCGACTGCTGCAATGGCAGAGTTGCCTAAACCTTGACGGGGCATACTGAGTAATAAGCCAGTATCTCCATAGCACATCTCGATCACGCCGAGTACGGTGGACATGTTGACGCCATTTTTATTTCCTGCTTCTGTGCTTCCACGTTTTCCAACCGCAGCCCCCGCATTTATTCCGTCGCCACCATCATTCATGCCATCAATTAATGAGGCAAACATGTCGAGTTCTTTCGGATAGCTGTGTTCGGCTTTGTCATATTTTCGTGAAATCGGACGTAATACATTTAAAGCTGATTCATGCGCCTGATCTATCAGCATCTTAAATTTTTTAGGATTTTGTAAATTCATTTGCGTAATTCCTTATTTTTATAGATTAAGCATGTAAGCCTGAATGTAAGATCGCTGTGGCGCGTAAGTCACGGTACCAACGCTCAACCGGATGTTCCTTGGTAAATCCATGACCACCCAGAATTTGCACACCATCCGTGCCAATTTTCATTGATTTTTCTGCACAGAGTAGGCGTGCTAAATAGGCTTCGCGATGAAAAGGTTGACCTGCCTCAGCAAGACTGGCAGCGTTTAAGATCAGCATACGCATGGCATCAATTTCAATCGCCATATCTGCAATCATAAACGCCACACTTTGTCGGTGTGAAATAGGCTCACCAAAAGCAGTACGCTCATTGGCATATTGAATACAGTAAGCTTTTACTGCTTCACAGGTTCCCACAGCCATCGCACACCACATTAAATTGCCTAAATCCAAGAAAGCAGTGTAATTAAAGTCATCATCACCTAATAATTCAGCAGGGCTATTATTGAAATATAATGTTACGGTTTCTGCAGCTTTTAGACCCATTGCTGAGCTTTTCTTTGCGGTAATACTATTGTCACGTTTGACGATAAAAACCTCGGGCGAGCCATTCAGTTCAGCATTCACCAGAAATAAATCGGCAGTTTCACCTAATAGCACTAAAGTTTTTTCACCCTGAAGGGTGTATTTTCCATGGGTTGAACTTGCTTTGGTCTTTAGGTTGAATGGGTTAAATGCAGGAGTCGCTTCTTGTACGGCAAATGTAGCGTGAATATCGGGATCATTTGTGAAGCTTGCTAAATAGGTAGACTGAACTTTTTCAGAACCCCATTGTGTAATTGCATTAATCACACTAAATGTTGAAAGTAAGCCTGCCGTTAAGGTGAAATCACCTTTGGCCAAATGTTCAGCAATCAGGATATTACTTAGAATGTTTTTTTCGGTTGCAACTCCACCCAGAGCTTCTGTAAGAGCATAGTCATTCAGTCCTAAGTCGGTAGCATGTTGCCAAAGTGCTGCGGGAAATTTTTCATTATTGTCTGCTTCAGCCGCTAAGGGATAAAGCACTTCTGATGCAAATTGGTCCATTGCATCACAGGTCATTTGCTGTTCTTTAGTCAAGCTTAAATCAAATAATGACTTGTGTTGATTGGGTAAACGTTGTTTGCTGACATTGGAATTGGCTTTAAATGCTTTTTGGGTTTTAGTTAAGGTTTTAAAACCGATTTTTGAACCTTGATATAACGATTTTTCAAGAAATTTACGCAGTTTGAATTGATCAAGAACATCGCTACCGGCAATTTTAGTGATGAGTGATAGCCCAAATCCTTGTGCTTTGTTTACCATATTGGTCATTGTTATCGTCCATCGATTTTCGATTCTTTGTATTTTTATGCTGACATGCAAACTTAGAAAAGACTATGTCATGACTGACAATTAAAATTGACTTAGATGAACGGTTTAAAATGAATTTTAAAGTTATTAAATGATTGAATAATATTTATTTTTAATCATTATAAAGGTGGGTTATAAAGGTAAGGTTGACTAGAATGACAATGCAGCCACTCTAGTCAGAATCGATTATAAAAATTTTGCGACCATCTTGCGCACATTGGTTTTTGCATCGATCACGGTCATAAATGTGTATGCCCCAATGAATTTACGGCTAATAAACATAAATTCTTTCGGGGGGACGCTGAAATAACGCGATGCCATCGATTTGGATGCACGTTGCATCACGCGACTATGCAATTGGCTTTTTTTCCAGTCATAGCGTTGCTGCTCATCCATCACACCTTCAGGTAAGTCTGGATTATTAGCAGTTGTGCTAAATGCTTCAGTGGCCAATAAAAACACTTTTGCCATATCTGGCTTAATGCTTTGCGGAATTGAATCAAAGAATTCATAACCGGTCATGGCACGAACCATTTCATCACTATCGTGACGATAACCGGCCTGGATTAAATTGCGTGCAACACTCAGCAAGTGCTCATCAAATTGACGAATGGCCCCAAAATCTAACAGGATAATTTTATCTTGGCTATCTGAACCATTACCCAAACGAACCAAATAATTACCAAAGTTTGGATCGGTCTGCATTTCACCCCATTCAAAAATTTCACGTACTGCAATCTCGAGTGAAGCTTCACCGATTTGATTGCGACGCTCTTGAGGCAAAGAGAGCATGACAGGGCTATTGATCGGCACACCGCGTTCAAAGGTCATGCACAAAATTTGATCTGTGCAATAATCATCAATAATTTGTGGCACGATATAGCGCGGATCGTCTTTTAAACGTTCGGCAAAACGACGTGTCGTTGCAGCTTCAATATCATAATCAACTTCACGGTGCATCATTTCGCGAACTTCATCAAACCACTGATCAAATTCACGAGTTTGCGGCACCATGCGGGTCAATTTGAGCATATTTTTAAATAAGCTCATATCCGAATCAATGGCATCGGCTACGCCAGGATATTGAATTTTAAGTACAATTTCCATACCATCTGATTTACGCGTGGCGCGATGGACTTGCGCTAAAGATGCGGTGCCTAATGGTTCATGATCAATAGTTAAATCATTCAGTTTAGAACCCAATTGTTGTTCTAAATGTTCTTTAATCGCTGGCCATGCAAGCGCGATGGTTTGATTATTTAAAGTATTCAGCGCTTGAGTAATTTCTTCTGGCAAAAAATGTTCGCCATAAAGCGCCATCATTTGCCCGATCTTAACGATAGAACCTTTTAATTTTCCAATTTCAGAAACAAGATAATCCGCCTGTTCTTTCATGGCTTTTTTACGTTTCTTTTCTTTGTCTGCTTCATTGGAGAACATAGTGGTTGCGCTAGAGGCAGCCCAACGCGTTCCTGCTAGTAATGAAGCTTTAGCGATAGATAAGCGTCGATCCATAGAGGAAGTTTTGAGTTGTTTAAGCTTATCGTTCTGATCTGACATTAAACAAAATCCTTTAATCAGCAAGTCGCAGAATAATTAATTGTAGCGGATATTACCGTGTATTCACGTATTAAAAAAGTTCAACCTGCTGTACAGAGCATTAATATGCTTAATATTTAATTTATTTTTCAATAAAAAGCCTGAGTCTTATGAGATGTAGAGGCTTTTTCACACTGTTGAACTAAATTGGTAACAACCTTATTTATTCGCTTTTAGAGGAATACGAGCACAAGAAATTGTCTTGTCTGTATATAAATGTTTACATACGGAATTGAATTTTAATGTCACTTTTTTGCTGCAATACGGTTTTATTGTCTTGAATATGTTTAAAAATCATGGCTTGAACGCTGTCATGTTTAAAACCAAGAGCATAACCTTTTACAATAATAATGCTCGGTAAACTAAAGAACAGATATTTGGCATCATCTTCTGATGGGGCTGTGTAGATATCGTGTTCAATCAAGGTTTGCTGAAAGAATTGTTTCTCGCTTTCAACCTGGACTGAAGCTGTATCATTCCAATAGTTTTGGCGCATTGCCATTAAATTATTGTGTTTGTAGCTCATAAAAAAAATATTTAGACAAAGAATGAAAACTATATAAGGGCATTTGCTGCAGATTCAATGTGTAATTGTAAAGAAGTTTTTATCTGATTTAGGCTTAAACTGCCGTGATATAGGAATTTGCACATGATTGTTGTAGTATCCCTGAATAAACAAAACAATAGTATTTAAAATTGAGTCATTTAAGACAGGGGAATGTGATGCGATTTGTACTACCAGTGATTTTTAGTGTAGCTGCTTTGGGTTCGAACTCAGTTTTAGCACAAGGATATTCTGATGAATATAACAAATGTCTAAACACATCTTATGGTCAAACTGCAACAGTTAAAAACTGTGTGGATAAGGAATTAAAAACGCAGGGAAAACTTTTAAACAAATACTATAAAAATTATTTAAAAAATAGTGGTGATAATCAAAGCAGTGTTAAGCAACAACATCAACTCTGGGTAAACCGTCTTAATCAACAATGCTATTACAATGTGACCTCTGCATCTATAGAGGTTCGACAAGCAAAATGCGTATTAGAAATGACAATGGAGCGAGCTTACTATTATAAAACTAAGCAAATTGCGTATAGATAATTGTTTTGAAGCTGATTGAAACATTATAAAAAACGGTTAAAACAAGGTATCATAAGGCGCTTTAAAAAATTTGACCTTGGAGATGCCTTAAGTGGATCAACTGACTATTAGCCCTGAACATTTACAGGAAGCCGCTGAAAACCTAAGCACAATTCGTGATTTTATCCGTTTTGGTGTTTCAGCTCTACGTCAATACGATGCACACTTAGGTCAAGGTACAGAAGACTTTTTTGCAGAAAGCTCGGCTTTAGTATTGCAAACATTGGCATTGGACTGGAGCGCAAATCCAGAAATTCTAGATGCGAAATTACTGCCAAGTGAAAAAGCTGAATTTATCAGTTTGCTTGAACGTCGTATCAATGAAAAAGTGCCAACTTCATATTTATTGAATCTTGCATATTTCTGTGACAAACCTTATTACGTTGACGAACGTGTACTTATTCCACGTTCACCAATTGCAGAATTGATTCAAAACCGTTTCGCGCCATATTGCTTAGATGAAAATCATCAGCCACGTGAAGGTGTCAACAACTTACCGGAAAATCCAAATCCTATAATGCCACGTCGTATTTTAGATATGTGTACTGGTTCAGGTTGTATTGCCATTGCACTCGCTTATGCATTCCCAGAAGCAGAAGTGGATGCGACAGATTTATCGAAAGATGCGTTAGAAGTGGCTCAGATTAACTGTGAACATCATAACCAACAATTCCAAGTAGCATTGATGGAATCAGATCTATTTGCAAAAATTCCTGCTGAAAATCAATATGATTTAATCGTGTCCAATCCTCCGTATGTAGATGCTGAAGATATGGCGGATTTACCGGCTGAATTTTTGCATGAGCCAGAACTTGCACTTGCTGCAGGTCAAGACGGTTTAGACTTGGTTCGTAAAATGTTAGCGCAAGCTGCGGATTACTTAACTGAAGATGGTTTAATTATCATTGAAGTAGGAAATTCTGAATGGGCAATGAAACAGAACTTTAATACCGTGGATTTCCATTGGTTAACTTTCCAAAAAGGTGGTTCGGGTATTTTTGCTTTAACAGCAGAACAATGCCGTAAATACCGTGATTTATTTGTACAATCTGTTCAAGCATAAGGAGTTGTGAACATGGCAGGTAATAGTATTGGACAACTGTTCCGTGTAACGACTTGTGGTGAATCTCATGGCGTTGGCCTGATGGCAATTGTCGATGGTGTGCCGCCTGGGATTGAACTGACTGAAGCAGATTTACAAAAAGATTTAGACCGTCGTAAGCCGGGAACCTCTAAATTCGCAACTCAGCGTAAAGAGCCGGATGAAGTTGAAATTATTTCCGGTGTATTTGAGGGTAAAACCACAGGTACATCGATTGGTTTATTGATTCGTAATACGGATCAAAAATCGAAAGATTATGGCAATATTGCGCAAACTTTCCGTCCGGGTCACGCCGATTATACCTATACCCAAAAGTATGGTTTCCGTGATTACCGTGGTGGCGGTCGCTCAAGCGCGCGTGAAACTGCAATGCGTGTGGCAGCCGGTGCAATTGCAAAAAAATACCTGGCTGAAAAGTTTGATATCGTGATTCGTGGTCATGTAACGCAAATTGGTACAGAAAAAGCTAATACATTGGATTGGAATGAAGTTCCAAACAATCCATTTTTCTGTGGTGATGTTGATGCCGTTCCACGCTTTGAAGCTTTAGTGACTTCACTTCGTGAGCAAGGCACAAGCTGTGGTGCGAAGCTGGAAATTCTTGCAGAGAATGTTCCAGTCGGTTGGGGCGAGCCAGTATTTGACCGATTAGATGCCGATATCGCACATGCCATGATGAGTATTAACGCGGTTAAAGGCGTTGAAATTGGTGATGGTTTTGCGGTTGCTGAACAGTTTGGTCATGAATCACGTGATGAATTGACGACAGAAGGTTTCCTTGCCAATCATGCGGGTGGGATTCTGGGGGGTATTTCCAGTGGTCAAACCATTCGTGTGGCAATCGCACTGAAACCAACTGCAAGTATTACCACACCGGGTAAAACCATTAATATCGACCGCGAAGATACGGACGTATTGACCAAAGGTCGTCATGACCCTTGCGTAGGCGTGCGTGCGACACCAATCGCTGAAGCCATGTTTGCGATTGTGTTGATGGATCACTTCATGCGTCATCGTGCACAAAATGCGGATGTAGTTGTGCCATTTGCACCGATTTAAGCCTAAGTGAATAGCAACAAAAAAGCACTACTTTGTTAGCTACAAACTTAGATAAAAAAACCAGACTTAAAGTCTGGTTTTTTTATGGATAGAATTTTGTTTGATGATGCTTTGTGGTAATTTTTATTAAATTCAATTTTTTTAGAAAAATAATGAAGTCATTAAGATATAGAACCGCAAATTTAAATGATATCGACAACCTAATAAGTTTAATTAATCAGGCATATCGTACCAATACAGGGGTTAGCTGGACCAGTGAACAAGATATTATGGCCGGAGATCGAATCAATCATCAGCAATTATTAAAGAGTTTAGAACAAAAAAATTTCTCTTTATTTGTTGCTGAAACTTTGGGAAATAAGCAGTCTGATTTAGTCGCCTGTATAGGTTTAACCTTTCAGCAAAATAACGTTGAAATAGGAACTTTTTGTGTCAATTCACACTGGCAAAATCAGGGTATTGGAAAGCATGTTTTGGAATATGCTGAAAAAAGGGCCTTAGAAATTTTTCCAGCATTCAATCATTATGAAATGTTTGTACTCGATGCAAGAACAGAGCTGATTCAATATTATGAAAGATGTGGTTATTCAAAAATAGCATGTATCGAGTCTTATCCGATTCATGCAAATGTAGGGCAACCTTTGATTGATTTGAAATTACAGCATATGACCAAGTCGGTAATTAAATAGAGATAAATCAGTTAATGTGGAATTTTCAATGCTTGACCATTTTGCTTAAAAAATAAAATCCAATTAAGTGCCTGATCTTATCGTTTTAAGAGAGCCAAATCAGAGCGTTGAATTCATATAAATGTGCAATTTGAATAACTGATTTCAATTCATTTTTACCAGATTTAAATTTTTATAATTCTTTTTTAATCTTAATTATTTGATATACAACTCTATTTTTATTTAAGTGGAATTAATTAACAAATAAATGAATTTAGTGCTCGCGAATGGTACAAAAGTTGCTCATATTAATATAAGCAATTATTGCAGGAGAGATGTTCTTCTGTGAACACGCCGAAGGAGCAACGACCCCGGAAACTCTCAGGCAAAAGGACTGTAATAATTTCAAAAATCTGGAGAGAAGCATATTAAATATGCTCACCGAAGGGGATGGTCAGTGTTAAGTTTTTAACGTCATGATCGAAGCTCTCAGGTATCAATGACAGATGGGGCTCAGAAGAAATGTATACACATTTCCAGGGAGTGTCGTATGTGTCGTATCGTGGTGATCGGATCCGGAATTACCGGTGTTACTTCCGCCTATGAGCTGGCAAAATTGGGCTATAAAGTCACGGTCATAGATAAACATTTGTATCCTGCGATGGAAACCTCATTTGCCAATGGTGGACAAATTTCTGCCTGTAATGCAGAAGTCTGGAATCAAAAAGCCACAGTACTGAAAGGTATTAAGTGGATGTCGAATAAGAATGCACCACTGTTACTTAACCCTTCATTTGACCTGCATAAATATGGCTGGTTAATGGAATTCATGAGCAATATTAAAAATTATGAAGCCAATACTCGCGATACCGTAAAAATGGCGTTATTAGCCCGTGAGCATTTATTCGCTGTTGCTGAACAAGAAAATATTCAGTTTGATTTGGAAAAGCGTGGAATTCTGCATTTCTACCACAGCAAGCTTGATTATGACGTGGCAACTCGGGTTAATACTTTGCTTAATGAGGGTGGTTTGGAAAGAATTCCGGTTACACCGGCAGAAATTAAAAGTATAGAGCCGAGTTTGAAAGAAGAATATTATGGCGGCTTTTATTGTCCCGGAGATGCCACAGGCGATATTCATAAATTTACCAAGGGGCTTGCCGAGGCATCTGAAAAATATGGCGTGAAATACCTGTTTGGCATGGAAGTGACTGATGTAAAACATCATGCCAAAGGTGTCACTGTGCTTTACCATGCTAGCAATGAAAATATGCGCTTAGATGCAGCGACAGTTGAATCATTGGAAGCGGATGCTGTGGTGGTTTGTGGGGGGGTAGGAAGTTATCACTTGGCAAATTTACTGGGCGATCGGGTCAATATATATCCAGTTAAAGGTTATTCCATTACTCTAGATTTAAATGATGAGGACAGTGTCAAAAATGCGCCGTGGGTCAGCCTGCTGGATGAAAGTTCTAAAATTGTGACTTCACGTTTAGGTGCAGATCGTTTACGTGTTGCAGGAACGGCTGAATTTAATGGTTATAACCGAGATATTCGTGCAGATCGCATACAACCACTGACAGATTGGGTGAATAAACATTTTGATATTAGTACTGAAAATGCGGTGCCTTGGGCAGGTTTACGCCCAATGATGCCCAATATGATGCCAATTGTTCGACGAGGAAAACGTGAACGGGTTTTTTATAATACCGGACATGGTCATTTAGGCTGGACATTATCTGCAGCTACAGCGGTGATGATTAGTCAGGAAGTCGCTTCACAACATCCAGTTTAAGTAATTAAAAAAGCATGGAGTTTTAGCTTCATGCTTTTTATTTTATCGCCTCTAAACCTATTTTCTGGTGTTTAGGTAATTTACTGATCACCAGTTCATATGAGGCAATGACTAAATCTTTTACCAATTCCATGGTGATTTCTTGGCCTGGATAAATCGTGATCCAGTGCTTTTTATTCATGTGATATCCCGGACGAATCGATGGATAGATATCACGCAGCATTTCAGCGTCTTGCGGGGAGCATTTCACAGTGATAATTTTTTCGCCTTGATAAATCATGGTCATCATAAAAATTTTATCTAAGACTTTATATACATCCACACCAAAGACAAAAGGTTGTGAGTGTTCAGCCGCCACTAAGCTTGTAGCTGTCTCAAGAGCAATTTTCTGAATCGAATGATCATCCATCAGCGCAATACTTTTTAAAAATCAAACTGAGTAATTAATCATAAATCCGGTATACACCGACAAAACGCTCACAACCTTTCTGTTCTGTTTTTACCGATAAAATGGCCTTATTAAAATCGAACTGATATTTGCAATCATGTTCATTATCAGTAATCTCACTTTTCTGTTCAGGCGTTGTATAGGCCAAGAAAGGAACAGTTTGTGTTTCTAATTTATTGTTCGGATTACGGTAGGCGATGCCTTCAATTTTAATTCTATCTTTGCTGAGTTGGTGGACTTGTAAATGTACGGGTTGACTGGCAATTTGCCCATTTTCAAATTTTAAATAATGATTGGTTAAACTCTGATTCAGGGAAGTATAAAAGTTGAGATCTTCAATGCGCAGTTCAAATTGTTGCTTATAACAGTCCAGACTTTTACATTGTTGTAAGCGCTTAAACCATAAAGTATGCGTATCTTCTAATAGGTGAACCGGTGCATCACTGACCAAAAATGCAGTGATATAATGATTGGTTAATTTCTCTCGAGATTGGGCAAAATTTTCAGCACAAATCTGTTTCATTGACGAGGTGTTGGGGCTGGAACAGTCAATTTTTTGAGCATGAGCCAAAGTTGAGCACAAACAGCCAATACTGAATAATGTGCTTAATGTTTTAATGAGATTAATATCGGTATTCACCAGCATGATCGCTTATAATTTCACTATGTTGCGCTGATGTAACTATAGCGAAATAGAAAGCGTGAATACAACATCTCAATCATTTATTTCTTAAGGATGCTCAAAGTGGTCGCACAAATTCGAATTGGTCAGGGAATGGATGTACACGCCTTTGAAGAGGGTGATTTTGTTACTTTGGCAGGGATTAAAATTCCACATACTCAAGGTTTAAAAGCACATTCAGATGGTGATGTGGTACTTCATGCTTTATGTGATGCATTATTGGGTGCTTTGGCTTTAGGCGATATCGGACAGCATTTTCCAGATACCGATGCAAAATTTAAAGGTGCTGATAGCCGTGTTTTGCTTAAACATGTCTATCAACTGATTTTAGACCGCGGTTATGTTCTGAATAATGCCGATATTACTGTTGCCTGTGAACGTCCAAAACTGGCGAAACATAATCTGGAAATGCGTCAAAGTATTGCAGATGTTCTGGATGTACATGTCACACAAATTAGTGTCAAAGCCACAACCACAGAAAAATTAGGCTTTACCGGACGTGAAGAAGGGATTTTATCGACGGCAACAGTTTTGATTTCGCATCAGGCAAAATGATCTGGATGGATCAGCGATTGCTGTAATTCTTTGGTGGCTTTGCGACCTTGCAGTTGTAGGGCTACCGCATGGATGAGACCTGTCCAAGTTTCATTCGGTTCCCAAATGCTATGCATCAGCTCTTGCGCCGTAGGCATATCCATATCCATATAGTATTGACGATATAAATACATCAAACTACTGACATGATAATTTTTGCTGCAATGCACCCAAACCATTTGTTCTTGTACTAAATGAGCCAGCATGTCTAAGATCAGTAAACATTGATCATCAGACGGTATTTCTGGCGAAATCGGAAATTGAATATAATTTAAGCCTAAATCTAAACAAATTTTATCTTCATGAGCTAAATGCTGCTCTGCATCAGACAATCCCAGATTCACAATCGTGGTCACGCCGTATTCTTTAATCAGTTTCAACTGTTCAGCCGTGGGCTGAGCTGAGGTGAATAGGTGTTCGTGAATAAACTGGAAATTCTCGATGTGGCTTAATACATTTTCAATTTCATTCATAAGATAAAATTTTTCCTAAGGTTAAAGTAGAAACGCCATCTGGTTAGATGGCGTTTTAAATCTCTTAGCGATTTGATAAAACGTCTTTGAGTGCTTCATGCATATCGAGCAGGGCTTTTTCAGTAGTTTCCCAATCGATACAGCCATCAGTCACTGATTTGCCATATTCAAGATCATCCAGATTTTCAGGAATATCTTGGCGACCACCTTTAAGATGGCTTTCAATCATCAGACCAACAATCGACTTGTTGCCATCAAGAATCTGTTCTGTGATGTTTTTCAATACAAGCGGTTGTAAGTACGGGTCTTTGTTTGAATTGGCATGACTGGCATCAATCATGATCTTGTTGCTGACTTTGGCTTTCGCTAAAGCATTTTCAGCTTCTGCAACAGAACCTGCATCATAGTTCGGTTTGCCATTACCACCACGAAGTACCACGTGGGCATATTGGTTGCCACTGGTACGAATGACTGAAACCTGACCTTGATCATTTAGACCGAGGAAGCTGTGACCATGTTTAACCGATTGCATTGCGTTGGTCGCAACCGTTAAACCGCCATCTGTACCATTTTTAAAGCCTACAGGTGATGATAAGCCTGAAGACATTTCACGATGCGTCTGGCTTTCGGTCGTACGTGCGCCAATTGCTGACCATGAAATCAGATCTTGATAATATTGCGGTGAGTTAGGATCAAGTGCTTCAGTTGCACATGGTAAACCTTTTTCATTCAGTTCAACTAAAAGCTGACGACCAATACGAAGACCTTTTTCAATATTGAAAGAGTCATTCATGTCAGGGTCATTGATTAAACCTTTCCAGCCCACAGTCGTACGCGGTTTTTCAAAATAAACGCGCATTACAATATAAAGGGTATCTTTCACTTTTTCGCTTAAAACTTTTAAACGATCCGCATATTCATGTGCAGCAACCGTGTCGTGAATTGAGCAAGGACCAATGACCACGAATAGACGTTTGTCTTTACCATCTAGGATGTTGCGAATGGTTTCACGACCTTTTAGCACGGTTTGATAGGCATGTTCAGTCAGAGGCAACTCTTTTTTTAATTCAGCAGGAGTTACCAAAGGCTGAATGCTTTGTACATTCACGTCATCGATGTCAGATTGTGTAATAGGATTTGACTGTAGTGTATTCATTGCCGTCACTGGTTCGATCATACAAAAGTTTTATTAGTAGCCTGAATATAACACGAATGTATGTTCACAATGTTATAAAAAAGATCAATATATAGGTCAAAAAAAAGTGATGAATCGTATAGTTAAATTAAACTTTCATCGTTTTTTCAATAATGATCACTTGCGCTGTAGCCGGTTTTTCTGCAGGTTTTGCTTTGACCGGATGAAGCATGAAATTCATGCCTAATGCGAATAGGGTAATACCGAGAATCTTACGGATAATTTTTTCTGGCAGGCGGGAACTGATCAAAGTTCCAACGATAATTGCAGGAATTGAACCGACCAATAACCATCCGAGTAAATGTAAATCTACATTACCCGAGCTCATGTGTCCAAGCCCTGCGACTAAAGTCAAAAGCACTGCATGGACGACATCGGAACCGATAATACGAATCATGGGTAAATTCGGGAACATCAGCACAAGCGCCATAATCCCAAATGCACCAGCACCGACTGAAGAAAGGGTCACAAATACGCCAAGTACAATACCCATAATGATAATATAAGCACGTTTGTCTTTCGCTTGCAGGTTAACCTTTTCTAAATCCTGCGTCATATCCAAAGGGACATCTTTACGCATCTTGTTAAAGAAACGTTCAATGTGGCCGCGGAACACGATGGAAATACCGGTCAGGGTCAACATAAAGCCCAACACCATGGTCAAAACAGCTTTATAGCTACTTGATTGACTCAGATAGTTTTCTAGAACCCAATGCGTCGCAAGCGAAGCGGGAATACTACCCACAGCAAGCCAAAGGACAATCGGCCAGACAATATTCATTTTTTTTGCGTGCACCAAAGACCCGCAGAATTTTGAAATTGCGGCATAAAGCAAGTCTGTTCCAATGGCAATATGTGGCTCGATTCTAAACAGGCTAATCAGGATGGGAGTCATTAATGAACCTCCACCTACACCTGTAATCCCAACGCAGAAACCGACCAAAACACCTGCTAAAATAAATTCGAGTGGACCAAACATGGTTATATATGCCAAATATCAAAAAACGTGCATATGTTATGACTTTTTCATATAAGTCGTTGTCTTGATTATTGATTTGCTTATTCTAAAAAAAGAAATAGAAAATAGCGTTGATTAGGCAGGACGATAAAGCCTCATTTCTGATGAGAAAAAATAGCTTTGCAGCGCTATCATGATTAATCTGAAAGATCAGCTATGTTAAACTTTAAAAAATTTGAGGATAAACACTTGCAAAATCGGAAGCTTAAAATCGGTATCGTTGTCGGGGAAGTGTCTGGAGATACGCTTGGCGCTAAACTCATCCGTAGTTTTCGTGAGCAAGGAATTGATGCCGAATTTGAAGGCATCGGTGGTCCGCAAATGATTGCAGAAGGCTTCAAAAGCTATTATCCGATGGATATTTTATCGGTGATGGGAATCGTTGAAGTCTTAAAAGATATTAAAAAGCTCTTCGCAGTCCGTGATGGATTGGTCGATACGTGGACTAAAGATCCGGTCGATGTATTTGTGGGGATTGATGCACCGGACTTTAATTTACGTTTATCTAAAAGCTTAAAACAGCACAATTTACCGATTAAAACCGTGCAATATGTCAGTCCTTCGGTTTGGGCATGGCGTCAGGGACGGGTATATGGCATTAAAGCCAGTATTGATTTGGTGCTGTGTTTATTTCCGTTTGAAAAAGCCTTTTATAAGCAATTTGATGTTCACGCTGCTTTTGTCGGGCATCCATTGGCAAGTCAACTGCCGCTCACAAACCCACTGATTGAGGCCAAGCAAGAACTTGGCTTGAATGTTGAATATAAACATATCGCACTTTTACCGGGCAGCCGTCGTGGTGAAATTGAAAGACTCGGTCCGTTAGTGCTGGATGCAGCCAAAATCATTAGTCAAAAGCACCCCGAATATGTGTTTTTGATTCCTGCGATTAATGATACACGCAAGCAGCAGATTGAAGCATTGCTAAAACAATATCCTGCTGATTTTGTCGCTAAAATTTGTTTGATGGAAAATACAGATACAGAGTCAAAAATTGGTCGTCAGGTCATGAATGCCTCAAATATTGTGGCCTTGGCGTCAGGAACTGCAACTTTAGAGGCAATGTTATTGCATCGTCCGATGGTGACGTTTTATAAGTTGAATTGGCTGACGTATGTGGTGATCAAATTCCTGATCAAAATTCCTTATTATTCTTTACCCAATATTATTGCCGGTAAAAAAATCATTCGAGAATTGATTCAAAGTGATGCAACGCCGGAAAATTTGGCTGCAGAAATTGAAAAATTGATGAATGTTGAAACTGCACAAATTCAGGCGATGCAGCACATCACCATGCATAAGAAATTGCTTTCCGGAAATAGTGAAGATCCTGTTCAAGCGATTTTGAATACCTTAAATGCCGTGAATACATCAAATCCAGAATGATTTACTGAAATTGTTGCCGATACTGGCTAGGGGTTAAATCAAATAATCGTTTAAAAGTTTGGCTAAAGGCCGTTTCTGAAGAATAGCCAACGCGATGGGCAATTTGTTGAATCGATAATTGTCCTTCGCGTAAATGCTGTGATGCCAAACGGAAACGATATTGCTGTAAATACGCCAACGGTGTTTCACCCACGATATTGCTAAATAAAGTGGCAAACTTCGAGCGCGACATACAACATTGTTCCGCCAAGCTTTCCACCGTCCAAGCCTGTTCAGGCTTACCGTGAATAGCGGCTAAAGCATTCGCCAGTTCGGTATGCGCCAAAGCTCTGAGCCAGTTATTGGAATCCTGCAATTGTGCAATATAGTCACGGACACATTCAATAAATAGAATACTGACCAAATGATCGAGAATTTTGTCGCGACCCGGTCGAATTTGATAGGCTTCAACCGCCAAAAAATGTAAGCCAATCTGTAGCCATTCAGGTGCGGTACTGCCGGTAATATGGTGAATATGAATATAGTTGGGCAGGGCATTGAGTAACGGACGCGCCATAATTGTATCAATATGACAACGAATCGCTAAAATGAGAGCAGGTTCACCGCTAACACTTCCAAACTCGATAGTTTCCTGTCTTTTTTGATCAAAAAGTGCTGTGATATTTAGAGCTTCAATTAAATTACTTTTATTATTGCTATGGCAAGAGTGGTTTTGCCCTGAAGGGATCAGCACCAGATCACCCGCTTCGACCTGAAGTTGGGTGTGTGGATTCAGTTGAATCGTCATGTTGCCCACCAGAACCACATAGCCAATCATGGCATCTTGTTCCTGATAAGAATATGCCCAGTCACCTTGCGGTTTTAAATAAATATATTCAGATTTATTAAGATGAATATCATCAAAAATTTTACTTAAAGCATCCATGTCTTATCGTTCTGTCATCATCTAATAAAAATTATAAAAAGCCTTGATTCACTCAAGCATGTGTTTTCAGGTCAAATATTGGCTATTGATGCCAAGGACGTTTGCATAGCTTTTTTGGACGTTTAAAACTGTTCTTGATGGCCCATTTCTAGAAATATAACGGTAGAACAAAAAATAGGGAAGATCGCCAGCATGAATGCACCAGTAAATTTAAATCAAACGACAATTCAAACCCTGCCCACTGCTTCAGGTTTAGCACTCGATAAAAAACGCTATTGGTGGTTATTAAGCCCGGGTTTACCTGTGATTGGTATGGGTATTTTGGCAGGCTATCAGTTTGGTCCTAAAGCCACAAAAAAAATATTTGCTTTAGGTGGTCCTCTATTACTGCATGTGATTATTCCCAGTGTTGATGCCATTGTAGGCAAAGACAATAACAACCCAAGTGATGACCAAATTACCTCATTAGTGAACGATCCTTATTACGACCGTATTGTGAAACTGTTTATTCCTTTGCAGATGGCAGCCAATCTATTTGCCGGCTATGTAGTGAGCCGTAAAGAAACCTCTTTTGTTGATCAAATTCTGTTGGGTGTTTCCATGGGGGCAATTAATGGTGTAGGGGTAAATACTGCTCATGAGTTGTCACACCGTCCGAATAAAAAAGATCACTATCTTTCTCATGCCACGTTAATGCCTTTGTTTTACAACCACTTTCGGGTTGAGCATCCTTATGGACATCATAAACGTGCTGCAACGCCTGAAGATCCGGCATCTTCTAAAATGGGGGAAACTTTCTATGAGTTTTGGCCAAGAACGGTATTTGGTGGTCTTAAGTCTGCCGTAGAAATTGAAAAGAACCGTTTAAAACGTAAAGGTTTATCATTCTTTAGTAAGGAAAATGAGCTGTTTCAAGGCTGGGCGATGAGTGCAGGTTTTCATGCCACCATGTTGAAGCTGTTTGGCAAAGATGTAATTCCGTATTTGGTCACACAGGCTTTTTATGGAGTGAGTTTATTTGAAATAATTAACTACATTGAACATTACGGTTTAATGCGTGATAAAAAACCAGATGGTTCTTATGCGCGTACCATGCCAGAGCATAGCTGGAATAATAATAACATTACCACCAATCTGTTTTTGTACCAGTTACAGCGTCATTCAGATCATCATGCCTATCCGACACGTCCATTCCAGGCGTTACGTAATTTTGATGAAGCGCCTGAATTGCCAAGTGGTTATGCCACCATGTTATTGCCGGCTTTGATTCCATCGCTATGGTTTAAAATGATGGATAAACGCGTATTTGACCATTATGAGGGCGATTTAAATAAAGCCAATATTCATCCAAAACGCCGTGCGAAAATTTTCAAGAAATTTGGCGTGATTGATCGCTTATTGAATAAAGAATAGTGGATATAAGTTGAAAATTTAATATTTTTGACCAAGTCTCTAATTGATAAATCATTAAAAAAGCCCATTCGAGGGTGAATGGGCTTTTTGTAATTTGCTATAATATTGATTTTATATGACAATTTAATTACATTCCGTATAGCGTATATTATGTTGATTTTGGGAAAACCAACATAAGTGTCCTTCTTTTATTTACAGTAGATCAATGCCGAAATGTCGCAATATAGCAGCCCATAAAATGAAGATAAGAACAGTCATTACACAGCAAATGGCTATAGATGGCCAAAATCCATAACGCTGATAAAGTATGGGGAAGGCTAAGAACATAGGCAAGGTCGGCACCACATACCAAAAGGTATACCAAGCATGATTTGAAATTTTTTGTGGATCTTGATCCTCAATTTTCATCCATATCAGCACAAGTACCGTCACGATAGGTAAGGCTGCAATTAGTCCTCCTAAGCGGTCACTACGTTTAGCCACTTCTGAAATAAGTACAATCATACCTGCCGTGATAGCGTACTTAGTGATAAGCCAAGCCATGGAAATGTCCTATAGCCAAAATGCTATTTTATAGTTTGTTTAGCAGTATAGTTGTTACAAGAAGTCAAAAAAGTATGGATCTGATGTCCATTCCATCCAGCAGAGTTTTCCTACTGCAATACTTGTATATTAATATAAATATCAATGACTTAAAAATTTAAGTCTGAGCAATAAATAGGCGACAACCCAGTTTTTAAATAACCTGGTTGTTTATTAATCAATTATGGCAGTTTTAGCTCGTAAAGATTCAGGGCTATTTCCTCTCGTCTCGAATCCAGACAAGAACATCTAAAGACAAATTAGTATTGCAGCTAAGCTCATTGTATTGCCTGTACTATCGTAGTTGAAATTATTAATGTTTAATATGCTCTAAATTAGTGCAATAATATGATGCAATTTAGACTAAGCCTTGAGGATCAATATGAATTTTTTAAAAAAGAAAAATAAAGCTAGCTTTGTATTCTTCATCATCACACTTTATTCATTTATCGGATTCGGTTTAGGTTACGTCATTTGGGAATATTTTTTATAGGGGCTCTGCCTTGAAGGAGAGCTTCCCACAAGAAATATAGAAGTTTCAATGTTGAGTGAAAACTGAAGCTTTAGTTTTTATTTTATTTTTGAGTTTTAATTACATTTAATCTATAAATACAAGCATTTAACATACATGCTTTTATGTAATAAAGTGGTTATTAATTACTTAGATTATCAGACAAAGTGTCCCATAGATGAGTTGATAAGCTAAAAATAGCCTAAGCATGCTAAACATTGACTTTGAAAAAAGCATATAATCTACTTATCCCGTTTTTTATATCATCGACAAATGACACCTGCTTGCAAAGTTTTAAAATCAAATAAAATTGAATTTTCTATCCATGAATATGAGCATGATGTAAATGCAAAAAGTTTTGGATTAGAAGCGGCTGAAAAGTTAAATTTAGAAGTCAAAGAGGTCTTTAAAACCTTATTGGTAACCGATGATAAAAATTACTATGTTGCTGTTTTACCTGTTGCACATCAATTAAGTTTAAAGAAAATAGCTGCAGCAGTAGGCGCTAAAAAATTACATATGGCATATCCTAAAGATGCCGAACGCTTAACTGGATACTTGGTGGGTGGGATCAGTCCAGTCGGGCAGAAAAAACTTTTAAAAACAGTTATTTGTGGTAGTGCTAAACAGCTTGAATCTATGTATGTGAGTGGTGGAAGAAGAGGGTTGGATATAGGGGTGAAGCCTGATGATCTAGCTCGGGTTTTAGGTGCTAAATTTGCCGATATTATTGATGAATAATCATGTGATTTAACACTATTAATTTGAGTATGGTTTTAGGTGTTACTCACATTATTACTCACTTTTCCTATTCCCTTAAAATAACAAAAGCCGCATTAAGGGTCACGTTTTGATGTAGAGGGATGGTTACTGCAATTTGGGGCATGGTTATATACCAACACAAGTTCAAGCGGTCGTACTGTGAATCCTATTGCCGTAGCTATGGGCATTAGTTAAGGCATTCTTTGAAACAAGAGAATTTATTCGCTCACAAGACCAAAACTATAACAATATTCACAACAAATTATCACTTCAACTTGATCTGGCTAAATCAGATGCAAGCCTGGCGGGTAGTGTTTTAGGAAGTTATCGCAAGAAAAGAGATTTATTAATGACTGCAATTACTGAAGTTGAGAGACTTATGCAGCCATGCTTATTTGAATAAAAACCACACTCTCGCCATCTCCGGGTGGTTTTTTAATGCTTGATAAATAACCTGCTTCAGCTATAAATGAATCTTATACATTTAAAATGTAGGGATATTTTGAACAAGATTATAGCTTTAGTGCTTTTAACTTTGGTTGCAACTATAGCTTATTCGCATAGTGGTCACACAGCTAGTGATGGATGTCACAATGAAAGAAGTACAGGAACACGACACTGCCATTAATAATAAAAGCACCCTAGGGTGCTTTTTTAATGCCGCTTATATGTAGAACTTGTGGTTGTTTGCTCTTTTATTATTCAGGCGTGGTTTTTTCTTGTGGTTGGGGGGTGCTGGTTGGGGCAGCTTCTTGGATTGTTGCCTTGGGTTTGCGGTTAGGCATATAGTCTGGGTCGCTGGTCATGGCTAAGTATAGGAAAGTAAAAAAGATAGTGGTTATAGCACCAACTATGGCAACGAATTTCCAACCTAAAACGGTTGATTCTGAGTCATCTGATGAGGAGTTGTTTTTCATGAAAAAGCCTAAATAGCAAAAAATAAAAGTGTCACCTTTGTATTATAAAACTGATTTATGAGAAAAACCATGTTATATGCATTTATGGAATATCAACCACTTTTAGTTTTTTAACGCCAAAAGAAAAGCACCTCATGGTGCTTTTTTAATGCTTAAATTTTTCCCCGAGATTCCATCATGAATGATTTTTTATTAGCAACAAATCGAAGTATTAAAGTTCCTATTTTGGATATTGATATTGAAGTCCATCAGATCCAAATGAAGGACTTTGATACTTGGGCGATGCATGCAGAAGTACTTAAAAACTTTATTAAAGATAAAGATCATTTAGATGAGATTTTGACAGAGTTGTTTAAAGCCCATGGTGGGCTTATTGCGAAAGAAATTTCGAAAGTTTTAATTGAGTATGAAAAGCCCTCAATTGAGGGCTTTGACAGAGGCATTAGCTTATAGTTCTTCAAGAGCTACTCTTAGGTGTTTATCTTGGCTTCTAATATATGATTGATATATTGTAGCATCTAGTCGATCTTCTTCAGACTGGCTGTTACCTAATAAGCTATACAACCTGTCTATTGCTAAAAAAAGAGTTTTAAATTCAATATCAAAGTAGTAATCATCATAAAAATCTTCATTCTTAATTTGTTGATTCAACTTTTCATAATTTCTTTTGAACGTATTTAGCATGTCTTTAGCAAAATTTATATCTGTTGAATCACAGCTAAAAATTGCATTTTGTGTTTTTTCTAGTGGATAGAATGATTCTGCTCCAATTGTATCTTTTACAATCTTTGTTAAATCTATCATCGGTTATTCTCTGTATTTTTTAGTATATCTATATTGATTATTTATTTTAAAGTGGTCAAGAGATGATCAATTAATTAAAACCTTAAAGTTTTTTCGATATTTTATATATCCCTGTACAGACTAAAAGAGCCACCAAAAAAACCATTTCTCTATGTTTTTGCTGTGTTACTGTAAACAGCAAGAAAGAAGAATACACAATAATTAAGCTATCAAATTTCAGTTGCTGACAAGCACTTAGTTGAAAATTATCAACCCGTTAAAAAACAAAAAATATGAGTTGAATATAGAATGGACAAAATTCATTAAACTGCTATTGTTGCGTGTATAAAAATAAAATTTGGTTAAATTGAATAATGAATCAAAACAATAAGATTCTTATCGCTGCAAGCCTAGCGAATGGTGGCTGTTTTTCGATGATTTTGCCCATACTTGCACCTTTGGTTCGTCAAATGAAAATGACAGAACTGCAAGGCGGAGCTTTGATATCAGCAGGTGCATTGTTGATGGCAATCGGGGCAATCTATATTTCTAAACAGCAAAATAAATACAGTATTTATAGCTTATTAAGTGTGGGTTTTATCGGTATGACCCTCACTTGGGGGTTATTTACTGCGGTTTTGGCTTATGGGCTTGAATATCATCTTGCTACGATGCTGCTGTTTACTTTGTTATTGTTGGCTCGGGCAAGTATGGGCGTATTTATGGCTATGCCGCAAATCGCTTTACAAACTTATGTCATGACTAGATATACCTCAGAACAACAACGCAGCCAGACCATGTCCAAGTTTGGAGCGTTAAATAGTGCAGGTTTGGTGCTTGGACCATTTTTAACGACGCTTTTATTGGCTTGGGGTATGCTGACGCCGTTATGGGTTGCCTTTATTATTTTTGCTTTCATTAGTCTATATATTGTATTGAAATTTGATCGTCACGAAACTGAGTTTTCTCATACTTCTGAGCAGGTTATACCAACGGAAAATACGACATTTTCCCACAATGAAGCATTTTCTTTGCGTAACAGTATGGGGTGGTTTGGATTAGGATTTAGTCTCTATATTGCGATTGTCACAGTAAATCTAACCGCAGGTTTTTATATACAAGATCAATTTCAAATTTCGACTCAGCAGAGTGCAATTTACTTTGCCCAATGTTCTTTGATTGCCGGAATATCATTAGTGATTATGCAAACGGCTATTTCCAAGTTTTTACAATGGTCTGTGCAGCGCTTATTGTGGATTGGGTTGGTGTGCATGATGCTGGGCTTGCTGATCTCCATTCGCACCACACATATTCATATTTTCCAAAGTGCCTATGTTTTATATGGTGTTGCTGTGGCTTGTCTTACTCCGGCATTTACCACCGGGGCTGCCCAATCTGCACCACAGCATTTACAGGTTAAAGTTGCCAGTTTTTGTACTGCGACCCAGGCTTTAAGTTTTGTATTTGGTCCATTGGTCAGTACCGGTTTGTATCAGTGGCATAGCGATTATCCATTTTATTTATTAATGATAATGTTTATGTTGCTCGCTGTTTATTTCTTGTGTTATCAAAAGAATATGCAGCCATCTTCAGTTCCGGTGTGATTTTCTTTATGCAGTTATAGTCCTAAGTTGGTGGCTGGGGATTTATTGATAAAGCAATGAAGTTTGTGACACGATTTAAGTATGAAAAAGCTGAATATAATTCAGTGTTGGTTGAATATTACTAAATCAATGCCTCGAGAAAATTAATATTATTCATGCTTTAATAAGGTGATTGAATTTAAAGTGATTTGATGTGTGTTCTTAAAGCCTTCTACGCCTGTTGTTCCTACACTTGCAGGGGATTATCCTGAATGGCATCGCGGACGCGAGCATTTTTCGTTATGGTATATCGAAATTGAGCATCCAGAATTATTAGAGTATTTAAATCAGCTGCGTTCGGTTTTTTCAGATTTTTTATATTCGCCAAATATCCGTCAATTTCACATTACTTTATTTATTTGTGGCTTCCTTACGGAACAAAACCCAGTTTGGGATGATGATTTTTGCATTGAAAAAATGCATCAACATATTCGACACTTAACAGATAATTCCCAGAATAAAATTCAATTAAAAACAGGTCGCATCAACAGTTTTGAAAGTGCCTTATTTGTCGAAATTATTGATGAAAATGATGTGCTTTTAAAATTGCGTCATTTATTTGGACAAAGTTGCAATGAAATTGCACCGCTCGACTATTGTCCACATCTTACTTTAGGTTTGTATCATCAAGATTTTAATAGCGATTTAATTTTTGATCATATAAACAGCATTGAACAAAAAAGCTTTGAATTTTCAGTCGATCAACTGACTTTTGGCACATATAACGCAAAAATATTGCAAGGTCAGCTCTATCCATTTCATCAATTTCAATTGGGTGACGTATGATGCAACTTATTTTAGGTGGCGCACGTTCTGGTAAAAGTCGCCTTGCGGAACAAATCGCAAAAGATTCAGGTTTGGCTGTAACTTATATTGCAACCGCACAAGCGTTCGATGCCGAAATGCAGGAACGTATTCATCATCATCAAGCGCAACGACCAAAGCACTGGACTGTGATAGAAGAGCCTTTATATCTGGCCAACTGTCTAATCGAGCTTGATCAACCCAATCAAGTGATTCTTGTCGATTGCCTGACTTTGTGGATGAGTAATTTATTGATGCATGAAAATCCTGAATTACAGAGGCATCAATGCCAAAAACTGCTGGATATCTTACCGATATTAGAATCAGAAGTTATTTTAGTCAGTAATGAAACCGGCTTAGGCGTGATACCAATGGGCGAGATCAGCCGCAAGTTTGTAGATGAATCGGGGCGTTTGCATCAACAGTTGGGGCAAATTGCCGATAAAGTTGTATTTTGTGTTGCGGGTTTTCCCATGATTTTAAAAGGAGATAAATAATGAACTGGTGGTTGGATGCGTGTAAAACGCCAAGTGTGGAAGCAAAAAAACAGGCTGAAGAACGTCAATTACAACTGACCAAACCCACAGGCTCATTATCTGAACTTGAAAATACCGCCGTGCTATTGGCAAGTTTGCAAGCAAATCCACGTCCCAATGTAAATCAACCTTGGATTACGATTTTTGCCGGTGATCATGGGGTGATGGAAGAAAATATTTCTGCCTATCCACAAGCCGTGACGCGTCAAATGCTGCAAAACTTCACCACCGGTGGCGCTTGTATCAGCGTAATTGCCAAAGAATACAATGCCAAATTACAAGTCATTGACTGTGGTTCTGTGGGGGATGCCTATGAATATGCAGGCGTAGAACGTCATTGCATTATTCCGGGAACAGCGAATTTTGCCAAACAAGTTGCCATGACTGAAGCGCAATGTATTGAAGCGATGAATCTGGGACGTCAAAGCGTAGAGGATGCCGTTGCTTATGGCGCATCTATTTATGTCGCTGGGGAAATGGGCATTGGCAATACCTGTTCTGCATCAGCAGTCGCCTGTTTTTTACTGAATGAGCCTGCTGAACAGCTCACAGGTGTGGGTACGGGTATTCGTGAAGAACAATTGATTCATAAAAAAAATGTTATTAACCAGGCTGTTGCTTTACATCAAGAATATGTCGGTCAAGATGTTTTTAAAGCACTTTGCGCGGTGGGTGGTTTGGAAATTGCAGCAATGACGGGTGCCTATATTCGTTGTGCACAGCTCGGTTTGCCTATGGTGGTCGATGGTTTTATTACCACAGTTTCAGCGCTTGTAGCGGTACGTTTAAATCCTGCAGTCCGTGAGTGGATGCTGTTTGGGCATCAATCGGCTGAATATGGACATCGCCGTTTATTGCAGGAACTGAATGCAAAACATCCATTACTCAAACTCAACTTGCGTTTAGGCGAAGGTAGTGGTGCTGGGGCTGCTTTAGGCGTGATTAAACTGGCATGCAGTCTGCATAACCACATGGCCACTTTTGCAGAAGCAGCCGTTATTGGCGAAAAAGTTTAATCCTAAGAGGATTCAACAGGATATTGAACATGTTAAAGATTGATCTGCTTCGTCATGGTGAAACGACTTTAAGTCATACCTTACGCGGTTCTACAGATGATGATTTAACCGAATTGGGTTGGTCGCAGATGCAGAAAACCATAGATCAGTCTTGGCATGCTGTTAAGCACGATTCTATGCATAAACCGGTGCAATGGGATGTGATCTTTACTTCGCCTTTAAAACGTTGTCGTTTATTTGCAGAATCGGTCGCAGATCAAAAGCAACGACCTATCTTTTATGACGCAGGTTTGCAAGAAATGCATTTTGGCGATTGGGAAGGCATATCGACCCAAGTCATTTATGAAAATGAGCCTGAATTACTGGCGAATTTTTGGCAACAACCGACTCAATTTACCCCGCCCAATGCAGAAAATATGCAGGATTTTTATCAACGCATCCTCAATAGTCTTGAAAACATGCAACAACAGATGCTGGAAAATGGTTTGCAGCATGCTTTGGTGGTGACGCATGGCGGTGTGATTAAACTTTTAAAATGTATCGCTTTAAATCATTCACTGGATGATATTTTAAAAATGACAGCAGAATTGGGGCAACTCAATTCCCTTGCAATTCATGAAGATGCTTCAATCCAGTTGCTCAAGGAATAACAGTAATGACACCATTTTTTATCGCTTTGCAGTTTTTAACGACATTTCCGATTCAATTGAAAGAAATGCCGAGCAAACAGCAAAATGGTCAATCTTTACTGTTTTATCCACTCATTGGTTTGATGATTGGTGCAATTTTATTTGCCATAGCCACGGTGCTGCATGCATTGCCGGTGATCTTGCTAAGCAGTCTAATTTTAGTGGTCTGGATCTGGTTGACGGGTGGTTTGCACCTGGATGGTTTAGCGGATACTGCCGATGCCTGGGTCGGTGGTTTTGGCGATAAAGAACGTACTTTAACAATCATGAAAGACCCGAGTTGTGGGCCGATAGGGGTTTTAAGTTTAATTATTCTATGTCTAATTAAATGGTCAGCACTGTATGTATTATTAGAAAAACAACTCTATTCAGCCCTGCTTTTATTTCCAATATTGGGTCGCTTGGCACCACTATTTTTATTTTTGACTACCCAATACGTGCGTGAAAGAGGTTTAGGATCTTCAATTGCAGAATTTATTCCTAAAACGGGTGCAGTGACTCTCTTTATATTGTGTTTAGTTGCCTCTGCATATTTTGCATGGGTGGGTATTTTAACAGCAATTATATTTATAGGCACCTTAATATATTTACGCTACAAATTTATCCAGCGGATTGGTGGAATTACTGGTGATACAGTTGGGGCAAGTATTGAGATTTGTGAGGCTGTGAGTATTTTGAGTTTTGTGATGAGTCTTTTTTATTTGAATTTTTCGTAGCCTAGGTTATTGCTTAAATGAGATTCCATTTATGAGGTTTTTTTATAACAAAATTTGGATGAATTATATGAAGAAGTAAAATCTTTAACGATCCATTTAAGAAAAATAAAATTACAAATAATATAAATATTTGTGAAATATTCAGATAATAAGTTAAGTGAAAAATATCTTTTGTGTAAAAATAATATTGAAAAAATTATAAAAACAACTCATCAAAAAATGTTTTTTAGTCGAAAATAAATTTAACTTAATGTTACATAAATATACATTTATATAATTTATCTCATTGAATAATAAAATCTATTTTTTTAAATATTTAATTTTAAACATGTTTCTTATGTTGTTTTTTTGTGATCAATATACCTAATTACAGTGATATCAATCTCATTTTATTTCTCTTTTAATTACAAATAACCATTTTGACTAAATTAGTGGTACGGATGAAGGAATTGAATATGAAATTTGCCAACATTTTGTTGATGCTTATTTTGTTGCAATTTTCAGGAAATATTTATTCTGCAAACCAAACTTCTTCAGTGGATATTGTGACGACTATTCCTGTGAGTTGTCAATTTTCCAATGTCAGTCCACAAATTATTGTTTCTGAAAATGGCAGTGTTTCTAGCGGAAATTTTACCTTGAATTGTAATAAAAATTTTGAACTGCAGCTCAGTTCAAGGTCATTAAAAGATGGCGATCAGACAACTTCTGTAAAATCAGTAAATGGAACTAAGTTGAATACGGTCGTAAAAGTAAATTTTCAGGGGAATACATTTGAGTTAGACCGAGCTAGGCAGATTTCTGTACTAGACCCATCGAATTCAGAGCTTGGAACAATCAGTATAAATTTAGCAAATCCAGTTCATGCAACTACACCTGCTGGGGTTTATCAGGATGTATTGTATTTGGATGCTACCTTTTAGTCACTCATTTAATGAGAGAGAAAATAATGAAAATATTTGTTCAGTCAGCTGCATTTTTAGTTGTGTTATTGGGGAGTGGCTTGAGTCAAGCCGCAACGACTACAGCCAGTATTCCTATGGGTGTAGACATTCCTAAAAGCTGTTCATTTTCAAATGTAAGTGCAGGAATTATTGTTCCTGAAGATGGGACTAAAGCAACCGGTGCATTTACGCTGATGTGTAATACAGGTTCTTTTTCAGTTCAATATACAGCAAATTCTCGTGCAAATGGTTCAACCTATTTAACAAGTGCGAATGGTACAAAATTAAAAACTAATATGAATGTTGCTCCTATAACGGGATATACGGTTCCATTTAATGGTTTTTATCAACATGGCTTTATTGGCTTTTATGGAATACCGGTAAATGGTTTTTTTGAAGTCGGTCTGCAAAGCCCAATTACTGCAACAACTGAAGCAGGAGTATATACCGATACTTTAAATATGAATGTGACGTATTAATTTTTAATAAAAAAATTCAAGAGAACAATCTTATGAAGATATTCATAAAATCTGCCGCGATTTTGGCAGCATTACTGGGGAGTGGTTTAACTCAAGCTGCTAATACCACTGCCAGTATACCTATGGGTTTGGAAGTGCCTAAAAGCTGTTCATTTACTGATGTCAGTACGGGGATAGTTATTCCTGAAAATGGAAGCGAAGGCGTTGGAAGTTTTACCTTTCAATGTAATGTAGCATTCACATCAGAATTTCAATCTGAATCTTCTGCTGTATGGGGTTCAGGTAAATCATCTGTGTTATCTATTTCAGGTAAAAAGCTTGAGACAGTCATTAAATTAAATTTACCTCAATTCGGATATTCAAATTCCCCTTTACCACATGGCTGGGTTTGGGCGAACTGGGGATATCGTGCACAAGCCCAAACAGGCAGTATTGCGATAAGTCTAAAAGAACCAATTACTGCAACTACACCAGCGGGTATTTATATAGATACCTATAAATTAGATCTTTATTACTAAATATTAATCCTATTGAGAAAAAAAACATGAAAACATTAACAAAAATTACTTTAGTTGCAATCGCTGCTTTATCAAGTGCTTTAACTCAAGCAGCTACAACATCTGCAAGTATTCCAGTCAGTCTGACTATTACAGAAAAATGTACCATCAGTGATGTGTCAACCAATATTGCTATTCCTAATGATACAACAAGTGGGACGGGAGCTTTTAAAGTAACGTGTAATACACCGTATAGCATTCGCACTAGTACTACCAATACTTCAGATGCAACCACCTTTGTTAAATCTACAACAAACTCAAGCCATACATTAAATACAAATATCACTGTGAATTTAAATGGTACTGCTGTTCCTGTAAATGTAGGTACAGCATTGTCTCAGCCTGGTTTAACTGTAGATACTTATAACGTGAATGCTGCACTTATTGCTGCTGTAGTGTCGACTACACCAGCAGGTACGTATAACGATACTTTAAATATTAGTGTGGATTACTAGTTTTAAAGTTTCATTGAGTATTAAATCATGAAAAAAATATTCTTAGCGATCACCGCTCTTATGATGGGATGTCATGCATTTGCTGCTACAGCAACGTCATCTATTCCCATGAGTGTGGAAATTGCAAAACAATGTACTTTTTCCAATGTGGCTTCTGAAATTATTTTGAAAGAAGATGGTTCAGATACGACTGCAGGTTATACAGTAACGTGTAATACACCCTATAGTATTTCTACTGATAATGCGAAATGGTATGAAGGTTGGTATTCGTATATTTCCAATGCTCAAAATGAGTGGTTAAAAACAGGTGTAGGCACTCGTGCGGTTCGCGATAATACGTTAGTAACCTTACATGCAGGAACACCGCTTGCAAGACCTGGTTATTCTGTAGATGACTATGAGGTTAGCATTCATGTTTCTACGCCTATTACTGCTACGACTCGCGCTGGTGTATACACTGATACTTATTTAATTAGTGTGTATTACTAAACCATAAATTTTTAAAATCGCATAAAAGATAAGCCATTTATCTTTTATGCATTTTCTATAGCTTTTTTAAATATTTTATTGGGGAAAATTTATGCGAACTGTGAAAAATACAAGCGGTCTGTTGTTTGCATTACTAACATTAATACAGCCAGAAGCTCATGCAGATCTGACCATTTCACCCGTTCAATTATATATTTCTGGTGATCGTCAACAACGCAGTACAACGGCAACACTGAATACCAAAGGAGAAAAAACGGATCGCACTTATGAAATTAGTGTATTTCGCTGGACTCAAGATGAACAAGGTAACGATGTTTTAACACCAGATACAGACTTGGTGGTTAATCCCAAAGCTCTTATTTTACTACCAGACAGTAATAAAGTGATTCGATTTGGATTTCGCCAATCCATTGCAGCCATGAATTTAAAACAAGAAGGAACTTGGCGAGTTAAATTTAGTGAAATTCCATCGCCATTACAAAAAACAGGGATGAGTATTGCCTTAAATTTTAGTGTTCCTGTATTTGCGGGCAATGGTTTTCAACCTGATATGTCCTTTCATTTTGTTAAAGATGAAAAAAACAATACTGTTTTAATGGCTAAAAATAGTGGGAAAGCACATTTTCAAATAACGAAATTCAGTATTCAAGATGCCTCAGGTAAAGTATTAAAAGACATTGATACTATGAAATATATTTTGCCGGATCGCCAAGTGTCTATTCCTATGGACGGATTTAATACGACATCCATTAAAGGACTAAAGTTTGTAATGGCATCCAACGCTTCTAAAACTTCCGTGGTTTATGATATTACGGAGAATTAAAGCATATGGGCAAACCCCAATATAATCTTATATTCCTTGCTCTCCTGATTATAGTTCGACCAGATCATGCTATGGCGAATGAATTGTCTGTACCTAAACAAAATGAGGAAATGCAGCAAGACATGATTCTTGGGTTGTGGATCAATGGTGTGGATCAACATCAAGATGCTATGCTAACTATATTTGAACAGAAAAAATATATTGAATGTAGTGTGTTACAAGCAAATTTTATGGATATTGAGAAGTTTCAGCAGCTGGCCCAGATGGGTATTCAATATTGCTTAATATCTCAGCCAGATATAGTGGTAGAAGAAGATATAGATTCACAATTATTAAAAATTAATATTCCGACACGTTATATGCAAAGTCAGCATATTCAAAATACTGAAATTCAAATGCCTGAATTACCCGGCTTGGGTGGTTTTTTAAATTATGATGCCTTTTATCAAGAGGGAGATTATTCTAAACAAGCAAATGCAGTCGCTGATTTAGGTCTTTTTTGGAAAAATACATTTTTTAGCAATGGTCATATTTTTCGCAAAAACTATCAAAATAGTGATGATGATTTTCAAAATAATACTCGATTAAATACATCTCTGATCATTGAGTTTCCTAAAAAATTAACCACTTTACAATTGGGAGATAATGTCAGTACGAATACCGGATTATCCCAATCTTATTATTTTGGCGGTTTTCGCTGGGGAACGAATTTTACTTCACGCCCAGATTTTGTTTATTGGAATACTCCTTCATTCAAAGGTAGTGCACTGGTTCCATCTACTATTGATTTAATTATTAATGGAAATAAAGCCTATAATTCAAGAATAAATCCAGGGGAATTTAATATTGATAGCAATATTAACTTTCGCGGTTTAGGCAGTGCAGAAATGGTTGTACAGGATATTATGGGGAATAAAACTGTGCAAAACGTGCCTATTTTTGTGAGTGAACGATTGTTAAAAAAAGGTCTAACTGACTATAGTCTTTCAAGTGGTAAGTTACGCTATAACTATAGTGAACAAAGTGATGATTATCGCGAATGGTTTGGTAGTGCCTATTTCAGACGGGGAATAACAGATATCACCACTTTAGGTGCTGTGGCAGATTATAGTCATGATTTAAAAAGCACAGGTCTATTATGGAGCCAATACTTATATAAACTGGGGTTATTAGAAATCAATTCAGCTTATAGTGATTCGCAAAAAGGTGATGGTTATACCGTCAGTACAGAATTTAAAAGAGATAAAGATCAATATAGCCTTGGCTTAAAAGCACAATATTATAGTTCTGATTTTCGTATGTTAGGTATGGAGGATCTAAAAGATCAATTTTTACCTGAACGAGAAAGCTTAATTTATTTATCTAAATCCGGAATTCCTGTTTTTGGAAATCTCTCCTTTACGTATGTTGAGCAGAATTATAGAAAAGGCATAGATCGCGATGATCAACGCATTTTTTCGCTACGCTCCAGTCGCAGTTTATTTGATAATTTAAGTATGTCTGTTGGAGTTAGTTATGATGCAGAAAGTCATGATAACCATCGTGTTGATTTATCACTCAGTTATCGTTTTGACGATAAACATGCTGCGTATTTTAACCAAACCGATTCAGATTCTAGTAATCTCACATTTGTTAAAAATACTTCCAATGCTGTAGGTCTGGACTATGCCATTGGCGCTGGACGAGCAAATGAACAAAATACGGGGAATGTGGCGACCCGGGTTAAAACTAAAGCAGGCGATTTAGATTTACAATATTTACAAACAGGCAATAACAACAGCTATAGCGCAACTTTTCATGGTGCATTGACATGGTTGGGTCACAGTGTCGATTTAACAAAGTCAGTAAATAATGGTTTCTCTTTAGTTCAAGTTACCAATAGTCCAAATGTTGATGTTTATCGCAATGATTTATTTATTGGTAAAACAAACAAGCATGGAGAAATATTTGTCCATGATTTAATTGCTTATACCAATCAGCATCTTTCTTTTGATGAAAACCAGTTACAGATTGAAGATAAGGTCATTGCGGCACGTAAAACAATTATGCCACTCAATAAACGGGGCTATATTGTGGATTTTCCAGTCGTGCATACACGTGAAGTAGACTTTAAATTGGTTGATTTGGCCGGTCAGGCACTACCCTCGGGAAGTCAGATTACAGTGGATGGTAATCAGGCGGATATTTATCCAGTTGGCAGTGATAACTTGGTGACCATTTATGGTTTGACTGAGGGACAACATAAGTTAAATGTACAAGTTTCTTCCAATCAAACGTGTACGGTTGATTTTAGCTTGGACTCTGATGAGACTAGTAATGTTCCATTACAGTTAGTATGTAAATAAGGGAAAGTATGAAAACGATGATTTTAAAAGTTTTGGCGAGTAGTATTTTCTTTTTTGCATGCTCAAATGTATTTGCAGCATGTACTATTTCCGATACGGGAGCCGGAACTATACGTCTTCAACCTACATCTGGAAGTACATCCACCATACAACTGAATATTAAGTGTGATTCTGAATTTAATATTCGCTTTGACAGCCAAAATTTAGTTGATTCCAATGGTAGCAGCACATTAAAGAATGAATCTGCATTGGCTTATACAAAATTAAAAAACAGTATAGATGTAAAATATGAATTATCGGGTGATGCGGGTTCACAGTGGCAGCTATTAAAAACTCAGAAAAAAAAGGCACAGCATATTTATGTTATTGTCGCTCGATTAGGAAGTGTTAACTTAGCGAGTTTAGCTGCCGGAGATTATCGCGATCGTATTACTATCACAATGGATTATTAATTTAAATGTCTGTTAAGAGCATGAATCTAAACTCATGCTCAGAAAAAAAGCTTAAAGAAAATTGACAACCAGATGAATAATACTCGGTCCCAACAACACCATAAATACCCCCGCAAGTACCATTGTTAAACAGGCAACAACGCCTTCTTCACGATGACGCATAAAGGCTTTACTAGTGCCAAAACCATGTGCTGAATTACCCAAAGCTGCCCCTTGCGCAAAGCGTGAATTTAGCTTTAAGGCAAGCAGAATCATATCGGCTATGGCAACACCGGCAATACCAGTAATCATGGTAAATAAAATCACCAGTTCAACCGAACCGCCAATATTTGAAGTCAGTTCCATGGCAAATGGTGTAGAAATAGAGCGTGCCATTAAGCTATAAGTGGTTTCTTGATTAAAGCTAAATAACTTTGCCAAATAGAATGCGCTCATTACGCCAGCAATCATTCCCACCACAATACCCAAACTAATCGAGAGCACATGTTCTTTAATGACTTTGCGATATTCATAAATAGGGATGGCAAAAGCAATGGTTGCAGGTCCAAGCATCCATATGATCCATTTATTTTCCATCATGTAGGTGTCATAAGAGACATTAAAAATGACCATCAGCACCATGATAATAAATGGCACAAAAATCCCAGGCGCTAATAGCATATAGGGATATTTTTTATGCAGCTTTTTACTGAGGATATAACCAATAGAAGTACCGACAAAGCAAAGAATAGCAACCAAGTTCATCTTACTCTCCCTGTTTTAACAGTCGGTTTGAATGAGACTTATGCTTTTGCTTTAAACGCGCTTCTAGTTTAAATCCAAAATACACACTATATGCAGTTGCAAGCATCACACAAAGCGTGCCGATAAATACAGCGAGGATCAGTTGCCAACCTTGGGTTAAAAAGAGATCTTTATATTTAATGATTCCGACGACGCACGGAATAAATAATAAGACCAGTTCTCCCAAAATAAAATCCGAACCTGTTTTAATCCATTGCAATTTAAATAAGCCACTGAGCAAAGCAAATAAAACCAATAACAAACCAATCACACCGGCAGATACAGGTAAATTGAGTGTGCGCTGTATAACTGAAGCGACCCACCAAATAATGACCAGAAAACTCAACTGAAGGATGATTTGAGCAATATGAAGCAGCTTAGGAGAGAGTAAAGAGGTAGACATAATAACAAGAAATAAAAGCTTGGATGTATTTTAGATTTGACCCACTGTATATATTATGAATAATAAAAAAAAGATTATGCCTAAATGGAATGTTTTGTGGATATTAAGAGTTTGACAATGTTCGTTAAAATTGTGCAGTTGCAAAGTTTTACCCGTACAGCTGAAGAAATGTGTGTCACTCAGCCCACAATTAGTAAGGCAATTCATGCTTTAGAACAAGAAATTGGCGTGCCATTATTTCATAAGGGCGAAGCGGGTCGAAAACGCGATGTAGTTTTGACTTATATGGGTGAACAAATTTACCAGCATGCTTTGGTGATATTAGAGGAGCAACAACGTATTTTTGAAACAGTGGCTAAAGTCCGTCATCTGAAACAGGGCAAATTAACCATCGGACTTCCACCGGTAGGATCGGCATTACTCAGTAGTTTAATTGCCAAATTTCACAAGCAATATCCCAATATTGAATTAGGGTTCTTAGAAGTTGGCGCGACGGGCATTGAAGATGCCATTCTGGCCAAAAAAGTAGATGTGGGGATATTACTGGGGCATTTGAAACCCATTTTAAGTGGCATTCCGATTATCGATTCGCCTTTATGTTTACTCTCGCGCAAAGACACGCAATGGAAAAATAGAGCAAAAGTTTCTTTAGGGGAACTCAAAGAAGAGTCGTTTCTGCTTTATGCCGATACGTTCAGCTTAAATAGCATGATTATACAGGCAGCCAACTATGTCGGATTTGAACCCAATGTGGTGTGTAAAAGTAGTCAATGGGACTTTATTGCCAAAATGGTGGAGTCGGATGTTGGAATTGCATTGCTACCAAAAATCTATTGTGAACAATTGGATCAAGAGAAATATAATGTCAGTATCTTAGAAAATCCGAATATCAACTGGACCTTGAGTATGGCCTGGAATAACACGGTGGCGATGAATCCTGCTACCCGAGCCTGGCTAAAAATCATTGAAGATAATCAGGATGAAATTCATTTTTAATCATGAATTTACCAATAATAAAATAAGCGGATTCTCTGTTGAAGGATAAGATTTAAACGGATTATTTTTTTAAAATGCTGAATTTAATAGATTTTTTTAGTCTTTTGTGGATTCAGATTACCAGCCTTTCAATATCGAGATGAATGCGGTAACTTTTCTGGGTTAAACTTATTGTTGATGACTGTTTTTATGAGATGATTTGTCTTTATGAAATGGGATGATATTGGAGAACAACCGTGTTCAATCGCCAGAACCTTATCGGTTATTGATGATCGTTGGACCTTGCTGATTTTACGAAATGCTTTTCTGGGAATGCGCCGTTTGAATCCTTTCAACAAAATTTAGGTGTAACCCATCATGTGCAGTTTGAGCATCTAAAACGTCTGGTTGAAAATGATATTTTAATTAATTTTTTTTACGTGCAACGACAAGAACGTTATGAATATCAGTTTGACTGAAAAGGGTTTGGCGCTTTATCCGATTTTAATGTCGATGGTGAATTGGGTAGATGAATGGATGAATGAAGGCTTTGGAAAGCCGATGCAATAATTCATAAAAGCTGTGGTCATCAAATTACACCACCTGCTGTATTTCGAATGTTATGAGCCCATTCATGCCAAGCAGTTTAAACCCGAATTGACCCAAGATTATTTCAATTATTTAGAACGACATAAAATACAGTCTTAAACCTGAATCAATCATCTTTATAGACAATTCGGCGGTTTCGGGATACCTGCCAAACGGCTTAAATGACGTGCCACTAAACCGGTATTAAATTTGTCTTGTAACACTGCATTATTAATGTCGGAACTGACCGTTTTCATCAAATATTTAATCAGTGGGCGCGTTGCAGGTGAATGACCAAACTGTTGGTAGAACTGGCGTACTGCATGCAAGACTTCAAAATGCCATGCTGTGAGTTCTAAACTTAAAGTGTTTGCCAATTCTTGCGCAACGGCTTCATTCCAAATGGTGTAATCGACTAAGTGACCATCTTGATCGAGTTCTAAATTCATCATTAATCTCAAATTAGTTTAAACGTATACAACGGTTATGATTCAAGCAAATATCTGCAAATTCGGCATAAGAAATAATTTTCATATTCTCTGTCTTTTGTCCCGCCAAGATTTCAGCATCGCGATCCAGTACATAAACGCAATTCAATTGTTGCAAGAAAGGCTGTTGAAACTGCAATACAGATTCACCCATTAAAATCAAGGTATCTTCAGGGCTGTAGAGTTGTTCCAGTTTTGCCAGTACCGATGGAGTCGCTGAAAAATTACTTTGTAGCAAATATAAGCTTTTATTCGACATGATTATTTCACTCATTATCTTTACCAGTACAGCACAAAATCAAAACTTTGAATAAACTCACTATTTAACTCAACAAATTCAATATCCTGTTCAGCTTGAGCGACAAAGTCGGAGTTCTGGTTTTTCTTTTCCACTAAAACAGGGGTTAGGTCGTAAAACTCAAAGCTATCGACCATATTGGATGCGATTTTAAAGGCATGTTTAAGCTGTTCAAATTGCAGTTCTGAATTGAGTAAACTTAAGCCTGCATCTTGTAGCAAGACTTTGACTTCACAGCCAAAAGTCGCCAGTACCATCGTGGCAGACAAGCTTTCATGCACTTGTAAATTGGCAAGATTGGCTTGAGTTAAAATAACGAGTACAGATTTCACACAATTTACCTTTTAAAAGCAACAAATTCCAAAAAATAACGTCTTAGAATTGAATCAGACGTTGTGCTGATTGGACAGCATCGGCAAGTTCACCAAGTCCAACCAATTCAAAACCTTGGGCAAGATTGTGTTGGCTAATCTGATGTCGTTTTGCATTTTCCTGATCAGTAATACCACGCGCCAATGCAGCACTGACACAAACCGGTAAGCGAATGGCCAATTTTTGCCATTCTTCAGTCAAATGACGTTGATCATCAGGAGTCCACTGTAAGGCATTCGCAACAGAAACACCGTCCTGATAAAAAAACACGCGAAATGCTTGGTTCTTAGCGTGTAAAGCCTGTGCTAAGCCCAGCGCATGCCAAGCATAGATAGAGGTTGGAGCAGAGGTAATTAGTAATAAGGTACTCATCGAAATTCACTTGAGGAATGCCCAATCCAATGTTGATGCATCCAGACTTCATAAGAAAAAGGTAGTATACAATGATTTTAGTGACTGGTGGTTTAGGCTTTATAGGTTCACATATTGCTTTAAGCCTGATGGCGCATGGGCAAGAAGTCATTATTGTCGATAATTTATCCAATGCGAATTTACAAACCTTAGAACGACTCGAATTTATTTCCGGCATGTATGTGCCATTTGTCAAAATTGATATTCGAAATACACCGGCTTTAAACAAAGTTTTTGAGCAATATTCTGTAGAAGCGGTCATTCATGCCGCAGGTTTTAAGTCAATTGAAGAATCGGCACTTAAACCACTTGAATACTATAACGATAATGTCAGTTGTATTATGAGTTTGCTGCGTGCGATGCAGCGCACTGGAGTACGAACTTTAATCCATTTATCCAGTTTGGCCGTGTATGGACAGTCAAGTTCAACCCTGTCAGAAGATATGCCTTTTAACTATTCTTATCCGAATCCTTATATCAAGTCGCAACAAATGGTAGAAGAAATCATCCGAGATACCGCACTCACAGACAGTGAGTGGAAAATTGCGATCTTGCGATTAAGTAATATTGCGGGTGCGTTTGAACATGCTGTTTTAGGGGAGTTTGTTGCACCATTGCCTAAAAATATTATTCCCTTGGCATTGCAAGCTGCAGCCAAGCAACGAGACTATATTGAGTTACGTCAGCAAGCCCAGACCTTAGACCGCACCGTTGAACGCAGTTTTTTACATGTGCTGGATTGTTGTGATGCCATTATAGCGACTTTACAGTGGCTAAGAACTCAGCCCTATACCTGTGATGCTTTTAATATTGCAGGGCAGAATATGTCCATTCGTGCTTTATTGAGTGAAGTCGCCAAAGTGACCAAAAGCGAAATTAAAACCATAGATGCACCATTTTATGCTTATGCTGAATTAGACCAGATTGGGGCAACCTCGGGTAAAGCACGTGAAATTTTAAAATGGCAGCCTAAACGCACGATTACCCAAATCATAGAAGATTCATGGCGCTTTTATCAGCAAACACTAAAAGGACGTTAAAGAAACAAATGTAAATAATAATCATTTATATTTGTAAAATATTTGATTAAGATCATTAAACATGTCAAAACAGATGAATTGGCTAAAGTTATAAAACAATATGGAAATGAGGTTGATGATGCAAACACGTATTGAACACGACACGATGGGCGATGTTGAAGTTCCGAGTGAAGCAATGTGGGGTGCGCAAACACAGCGTAGTTTGCAAAACTTTAAAATTGGGCAAGAACGCTTACCACGAGCAATGATTCGTGCGATGGGTTTAGTGAAAAAAGCAGCAGCCATCACCAATGCCGAGTTAGATCAAATTCCTCATGAATTGTCGCATTATATTGTGAATGCAACGGAAGAAGTGATTGCTGGGAAATGGGATGAACAGTTCCCATTGGTGGTTTGGCAAACAGGTTCAGGTACGCAAAGTAATATGAACTGTAATGAAGTCATTGCCAATATTGCAAATCAAAAACTGGGGAATCCTTTAGGTTCGCAAAAGCCGGTACATCCGAATGATCATGTGAACCGTGCACAATCCACCAATGACTCATTTCCAACCGCCATTCATGTCGCAGCGAGTTTGCAAATCAATGAACTGCTTATTCCAGCAGTACAACGTTTACGCGATACATTAGACGAAAAATCGAAAGAATTTTCGGATATTGTGAAAATTGGTCGCACGCATTTACAAGATGCAACGCCGTTAACGCTGGGGCAAGAATTTAGTGGTTATGTGGCGCAGCTCGATCATGCCTTAAAACGTTTACATTATGCTTTGTTGGGTTTATATGAATTGCCTTTAGGTGGTACAGCAGTCGGAACTGGGTTAAATGCACATCCTGATTACGCAGTAAAAGCTGCGGCACAATTGGCAACCTTAACGGATTTACCTTTTGTCACTGCACCGAATAAATTTGAAGCTTTGGCAGGGCGTGATGCTGCGGTATTTGCATCGGGTGCTTTGAAAACATTGGCAGCCAGTCTAAATAAAATTGCCAATGATATTCGCTGGCTAGCCAGTGGACCACGTTGTGGTTTTGGTGAAATTCGCATTCCTGAAAATGAACCCGGTTCAAGCATTATGCCAGGCAAGGTTAATCCAACCCAAAGTGAAGCCATGACCATGGTCGTCGCTCAAGTATTGGGTAATGACACGACCATTAATGTCGCTGGGGCTTCGGGTAACTTTGAGTTGAATGTATTTATGCCAGTAATTGCATTTAACTTATTGCAATCGATTCAATTACTGGGCGATGCATGTAATAGTTTCAATGATCATTGCGCAGTCGGTATTGAACCAAACCGTGAAAAAATTGATTATTTCCTGCATAACTCGCTCATGTTAGTCACGGCTTTAAACCCTGTGATCGGTTATGAAAATGCTGCCAAAGTGGCAAAAACGGCTTATAAAGAAGGTAAGACTTTAAAACAGGTTGCGGTTGAATTGAACTTGGTGACAACAGAACAGTTTGATGCTGTGGTAATCCCTGAAAATATGGTTTCACCTAACGTGAAATAAGCATCTAAAGGCTTGAACACTGATCTATTGATCATCAGTGGTTTTTATCTGGTGCATATATGCGTACAATATATACCTAGAAATTAACTGCTGATGATTGATTATGCTTGATGTTTATTTAACAGATGTTCAGAAAAAGGTGCAATTTAAGGATTATCCGGGTGAGCATCCTGTTAAATTTATTTTGAATTTTAAAAAGATTTTTCCGAGTGTGATGGAACTGCTTCTTCCTGTGCTTCCTAACGACGAAAATTTGGATGAAATGACCTGGGAATCGACCACAAAAGATTTTGAGTTGTTCAAATTATTGTTAAGTGGTTGGGGCGTAATTGAATTACGTTTAAATGCGATTAGCCAATTTAAAAATAAGAACTATGCAGATCAATTGGTCAAAGCTGCGCAACAAAAGCGTAGAGAATTTGCCAAGGCCAATAAGATGCTTAAAACAGTTGAACTAGATTATTTGTTTATGCATGAAATTCATGCGTTGATTGATGCTGAATTGGTTGAAATTGGTGAAAAATTCTATTTGCCAACCTTACGTGAGATCTGGAAGAATAAAGTATCGCAAAGTGTTTTGAATGCTAAATTCTAAAACACTATAAAATGTAATAACAATCCTCCAAATATTGGGGGATTTTTTATAGCTGTGTAGTTTATGAGAGACTTGTCTGAATTGTATGCAAGAGTCTATATAAAAAATTAAAGATTTAATTATCAATAAAATGTACTAGATATTGGAATTATTATTGCATATGGTAGGGCAGCAACAAATTTGCACCTTCATTGTTACGAAAGTTGATATTTCACATTTTCTTAACAGTGTAGGCAGGTTGTTGCAAATCTTCCCGAGGAAATATCAAAGGATTTCATTCAATGTCGAATCAGTTTTTAGATTTAATTAATAAACGCCGTACCATTTATGCAGTGGGTAAAAATGTAGAGCAAAGCCCAGAATACTTAACTGAATTGATTCAACATGCCATTAAGCAAAGTCCATCATCTTTTAACTCGCAATCTTCACGTGCCGTGATTTTATTTAATGATGAGCATGAAAAGTTTTGGGGCTTTGTAAAAGAAAAACTCAAGTCTTATGCAAAAGATGAAGACGCTGCTGCAAAAACCAGTGCCAAAATAGATAGCTTTGCTGCCGGTCTCGGTACAGTTCTATTTTTTGAAGATATGGATGTGATTAAAGGCTTGCAAGAGCAGTTCCCATCTTATGCCGATAACTTCCCGGTTTGGGCCGAACATTCAACAGCGATTGCACAGTTCGCGACTTGGACTGCGTTACATACCGATGGTTTAGGTGCGTCACTTCAGCATTACAACCCAATTGTAGATGATCAAGTGCATGCTGAATGGAATATTCCTGCAAGCTGGAAACTTCGTGCACAGCTCGTGTTTGGTTCAGTAGAAGGTGAAGCCAAAGACAAAGGCTATATGGATGATGCAGTGCGTTTTAAAGTGTTTAAATAATTGTTGATTTTACAAGAAAGAAAATAAAAAAAGAGAGGTAAATATGACCTCTCTTTTTTTGAATCTGCCTTTATAAAAGGAGACTTTCTATCAGCGCTATTTTTTAGCTGCTTATTCTTAAGCAGAGGCGTGTTGACGTTTGCTTGCCTTGCGACCATGTAATAGGTAGTAAATGACGATACAGACTAAAACACACATTGCACTGTAGAAATACAGTTGTGAATAGTCGATATAATTCAGTGCCTGACCAATGAAATAAGGACCAAAGCCTAAACCTGCATCCAGAAAAATAAAGAAGGTTGAGGTCGCAAATCCCATACGTTCGATGCTGGCGCTTTTTACCGCAACGGTTTGACAAACAGACTGAATATTGCCATAACCGAAACCCAGTAAGCCTGCACAAAGCAAAAGCATAAACGAACTTTGTACCTGGCTTAATAAAACCATGGCAATCGCCATAATAATAAAAGCAGGATATATAATGATATTTTCGCCTTTACGATCCATCAATGGACCGGTAAATGGACGCGATATCAAGATGGCAATAGCATACATCAAGAAGAAAAACGATGCGGTTTCGACCAGGTCAATTTCTTTGGCATAAAAGTTGATGAAGGACAACACACCTGAATAGCAAATGGATGCCAATAACATAATAAAAGATATCGGCAGTGCTTTATGTTCAACAAATTGTGAAATCCAGCTGGGTTTTTCAACGGGTACAGAAATATCAAGTGGGTTGTTTTGTTGCGGGAGATTCGGCACTTGAATCAGAAGCGCAACCACCAGACAGCTCACTGCGATAATGCTTGAAACAATGAAAATGGCATTATAACCAATGTGCAGCATCATCCAGATGGCAAGGAAAGGACCGATCGCCGTTCCCAAAGTACTGCTCATGCTGTAGTAACCAATGCCTTCACCACGACGAGTTGGCGGCAATATTTGCGCAATAATAGTACCTAAAACAGTGGATGCCATACCCATCATAAAGCCATGCATAAATCGCACGAGTAGAAGCATGCCGACATCGAACTTCATAAAGTAGAAGCCGGAAAAGATCAGGAAGCCTGTTAAACCGACAATCAGTGTGGTTTTACGTCCAAAGCGTTCCAGAAATTTACCTACAAACAAACGGCCAATCAGCGTACCGACAATAAACAAACCAGAAACTAGACCTGCTTGCGCCGTGGTTGCACCGAGTTCAGCGACGGCATAACCGACAATAACTACTACAAGCAGATAAAAGGTCAGTACCAGCTGAAAGTTAATGGAACTGACAAGAATAAAATTTCTTGACCATAAGGGTGCATTTTCATTCATGACGGGATACCTGTTTTAAGGTCTTGCAGATGTTCCATAAGTCTATGAAGGGTGTCCAATGTGCAATTTTGCGAATTTTGATCCAGTGGCAAAAGCAATTGTTGTTCAAACACATCCATTTTTTCAGAGCATATTTGAAAAAGTTCTATACCTTTTACACTCAGGATCAGTTTCTTTTGCCGTTTATCTTCAGTATCGACTTGTTCAAGGACTTCCAGTTGCATCAGTGCATGAATACGTTTTGCAATGGAGGGCTTGGACACATTGAGATATTCCGCAATGTCGATGGAGGTACAGCCTTGTTTTAACTGAATCACATACAGCACTTGCCACAAGGAATAGTTCAATTGATGTTGCAATAAAATGGTATTGATTTCATCACTCATTAAACGCGCGCAGCGTAATAATGAAGCACGAAATTTAAGTGGGTCTGGCATAATAGTTAGCTAGGGTAACTAAATTAATTAAACTTTACGCCTCTTTAAACGGTTGTTCAAGCATTCAGCAAGCTGAAAGCAGGATTTATAGGCAAAAAAAGACCCATCACATAAATGCATTCAGACCACTTTTAAAATTCTTCTTTATAAACTGTAGTGAGTAAAGGGGGAGAGTGTATTGAAGTGCTTGGAATTTAAAAGCATATATTCAAACGCTTTCTAATAAATCGCCAAGCTATAAGTGTGAGATTAAATTTTGCTTCTACGTAGTGGGCTGCTACTTGCTTTTGCAACAGTGCTTTTACAGATTGCGGTATATCTACAGCTATTGCTACCGGAAAAATATCAGATTGCTCCGGTCTGTCTGTCCATGACCCATCATTTAATTACGCCCTCATCTCATTATGTCGATTCTTCTCATGCAGTTCATACATCAGAACATCATCTGGATTTTTTGCATCCTTATTTTTCTTATCATCACGATCATGTACACGATGTACATAATCATCAATGTCAATATTGTACGGTTTATGGTGATCTGGTTCTGCCACCTGATTTTGCTATTAAAGTAGTGGTAGATCGAATAAATATGCGGTTCTTTGCATTTTTGCAGCGCTTTAAACACATTTATTTCGAGCTGCAACGGCTATTTTTAATGCCGCAGGGGCGAGCCCCACCGATTGCTTTATAAAAACTTTGGATTCCAGCTTTTCGCCATGGAATGAACAAACCATTTTTATAGAGATTATATGTATGAATATTCATTTTCTTCCTCAATATCTGAGGAAACAGACAGCCTTTGCCAAAATTGTAGCTCATCCAAAGTGGATTGAAATAATAAATCAACATACTTTGTTTAAGATTCGGGCGTATGCTGAAACAGGTCAAAACAAAAAAATAGCGCGACTGTGTATCTCGTGCTCAATCACCACATTAACGAATTAAAAAAGGTGATGTTATGAATCTAGGTTTAACTGCACTTGAACTGGCACGAATTCAATTTGCGTTCACAGTCTCATTTCATATTATTTTCCCTGCCATTTCCATTGGTCTTGCGAGTTTCCTTGCCGTTTTAGAGTGGCGCTGGCTCAGAACTAAAAATCCGGTATATCAAGACCTGTTCAAGTTTTGGGTCAAGATATTTGCCATTGCCTTTGGTATGGGCGTGGTTTCTGGCGTGGTCATGAGTTACCAGTTCGGAACCAACTGGAGCGAATTCTCACGCGTCTCGGGCAGTGTAACGGGACCACTTCTAGCCTATGAAGTGCTGAGCGCCTTTTTTCTGGAAGCCGGATTCCTGGGTATTATGCTATTTGGCTGGGGGCGTGTTGGTCCTCGGGCACATTTCTTTGCCACCGTCATGGTGGCAGTCGGAACCTGTATTTCCATGTTCTGGATTTTATCGTCTAACAGCTGGATGCAGACGCCACAAGGTTTCAGCATTGAAAATGGCATTATCGTTCCGCAAGACTGGTTGGCCATTGTATTTAATCCTTCTTTCCCATATCGCTTGGCGCATATGGCAATGGCAGCATTCTTGGTGTCGGCCTTGCTGGTTGCAGCGACGGCAGCATGGCATTTAATCCAAGGTCGCCGTGATGCGTTGGTAAAAACGTCGTTTTCTATGGCCTTATGGATGATTTTGGCACTTACCCCCTTACAGGTTCTGATTGGAGACCTGCATGGTATCAATACCTTAAAATATCAACCCGCAAAAATCGCCGCGATAGAAGGGCACTGGGAAACCAATCACAATGAAGGCATGCCTTTGTATTTATTTGGTATTCCAGATATGCAGGCAGAAGAAACCAAATATGCGATTGGTATTCCAAACGTTGGAAGCCTGATTTTAACCCACTCCATGGAGGGCAAGGTTCAGGGCTTGAAAGAATTTGCACCTGAAGATCGGCCAAATTCAACCATCGTTTTTTGGAGCTTTCGGATCATGGTCGGTCTGGGCGTGTTGATGCTGTTATTAGCTTTAATCGGTTTATGGCTCAGGAAAACTGGCCGCTTCTATGAAAGTCCATGGTTTCACCGTTTTGCACTGATTATGGGACCCTCCGGTTTTATCGCAATGTTGGCTGGCTGGTTTACCACGGAAGTCGGGCGTCAACCTTGGGTAGTCTATGGCGTGATGCGGACTAAAGATGCATTATCACCGGTATCGGCAGAACAAGTCGGATTAACCCTGATTATTTTTGTAGTGGTGTATTGCGTGGTCTTTGGCATTGGCATTTATTACATGTTGCGAATCATGCATAAAGGCCCGGAATTTGTTCATTCAGTACCACACAGTGAAGAAAAGGTCATTCAAGCTTCGCATCGTCCATTGGGCAGTACCGATGAAGAGCTGGATGGTCCGCCTCTCGACAATCACCAGGAGAATGACAAATGATTGATTTATCTTTTATCTGGATTGTAATTATTGCTGTTGGCGTACTGATTTACGTGGTACTGGACGGTTTTGACTTGGGTATCGGCATCTTGTTTCCCTTCTTTAAGGCGCAACAAGAACGTGATGTGATGATGAATACCGTCGCCCCAGTATGGGATGGCAATGAAACCTGGATGGTATTGGGCGGGGCAGGATTATTTGCTGCATTTCCCTTGGTTTATTCGACGGTACTTTCTGCGCTATATCTACCCATCATTCTGATGGTAGTTGCACTTATTTTCCGCGGCGTGGCTTTCGAATTCCGTTTTAAATCCAGACGTAACCGGCATCTTTGGGACATGGCCTTTATTGGCGGCTCCATTTTAACCGGATTTTTACAGGGCATTATTCTGGGCGCTTATATCCAAGGGATTAAAACCACCAATGGAATATACACCGGTGGAGGTTTGGATTGGTTAACTCCATTTTCAATCTTTACGGGGATAGGCGTCGTGGTGCTTTATGCCACTTTGGGCTGTGGATGGCTGATCTTTAAAACTGATGCAGACTTGCAAAATAGAATGTATCAGCTTATGCCGAAGATGATTATTGCCTTATTCATTATTTTTGGCTGCGTCAGTATTTATACGCCTTTGGCACATCCGGCAATTGCAGAACGATGGTTCAGTCAACCGCAACTCACTTATTTCAGTCCTGTCCCAATTCTGGTTTTAGTGTTTACCTTTTTGGCTTTACGCGCTTGCAAGCAACGTAAAGAACTCAGTCCATTCATCTACACTCTAGCTTTAGTATTTTTAGCTTATACTGGATTTCTCATCAGTTTATGGCCTTATATTATTCCGCCATCCGTCACCATCTGGGATGCAGCCGCACCGCAAAGTAGTCAGTTATTTACCTTAATTGGTGCACTGCTTTTGATTCCGATTATTCTGATTTATACAGGTTTGTCCTATTGGGTATTCCGCGATAAAGTACGAGTTGGTGATAAAGGCTATCATTAAGGAGCAAATATGAAACTCTCACAAACCCAGTGGTTTATTGTTTTGTGGCTAGGTGGATTCTTTGCTTTAGCACTGGTGGCTGGGGCATTTCGGCTCTTAATTCAACTGGCCTATATCTAATAGCGAACGAAAGTTACTTTAAAAGTGGTCTGCTAAAAACAGACCACTTTGTTTTTGTCGAGCAGACCACTTCGTGGTGATTTAAGTTCTATATTATGTTTATTCACTTTATAGCGCTTATTGTCCGAGGCGATCATGCTGCGAAGCCTAAGCTTCCAATTTATCTTAGATTTTTTTGAATTTACTCAAATTGATTCTAAAAAAATTTTGCAACGACTGGGAATTGAATCCCTCGACGAATTTGATGTCATTCTTCAGCAAAGCCTAGCTGTCCGATCTGCGCAGCAATCATCTCATGATTACATCATTCAAAGTTCGACTTTAGAAAATAGCCTAAGTTATTTATTTACGCCTTTTATTTATGCGGTCTTGAATCAAAATACGATTTATATCGCACCACGACAAAATATTGTTGAACAGGTCTATGCGCATTATTTACATCTTGATGCATTAGAACTGAAAAATCAGCAATCCATTACTGAAATGAATCTATGTCTGGACTTGGTTCCAACAGAATTTAATGACGCTGAATTTAGAATATATGCTTTAGCCAAAGCCTTGCTTGATCCTGCTTGTCAGCATATGACGATGATCGGGCAAAGTGGGCTGAATCCAGCTACCAAACAACAATTGGCAAGTTTATTCCAAGTCCAGATAGATGAAATTTTACTGGATCAAAAACAGTTTAATTTGCCAGAAATTGATTTTAAAAAACTATTCTGGAAAAGAAAGACCCCTGAATTAGCACAAGTCTGTCAAAGCATTGCACAGGAAAATGCACCTTTAGTCAGCCGCCAGTTTCATATGAAATTAAACGATGCCGCGCATTTGATTGACGATTTAATGTATAGCGAACATCTTTTTGAAAAATTATCCGTCTTTGGTGAATTTACCGAAACCATCTTTAAAAACAATCTTGAATCGAAATTGAGGTATGCTAATGAATGAACCTAAAAAGCCTTTCCCATATTTAGTGGTGGGAATTAGCCTGCTGTTAGGCTGCCTGTTCCTTGGGTTGTTCTTCTTGGCAGTGACCAATGAGCCAGAGTATATGCCTTCACATCAGAAGAAACTGGCTGAAGCAGCAAAGGTTCAAGCTCAATAGATAATTCGCTCGCAGGATGAAGATCTTCTGAAGATAATGCCTTGTTTCGATAAGGCATTTTTGGTTATTGTGAAATAAATATAAGTTGGATGTGTACAGGTTGTGAAATGAAACAAAATGAATTTATCCAATTATTAAGCCAAAATCTTGCACAGACCAATGAAAATAAATTAAGAACCAAAATATATTTAGCGATTAAAGCAACCTTGCCACAATTAAACCTGCAGTCCGATTTTAAATGTCCATCCACACGGTTTTTATCCGAACACTTAGGGGTATCTCGTGACACTGTAGAAAAGGTTTATGCCCAATTAGAACAAGAAGGATTGTTGCAACGGATTAAAGGTAAAGGTACTTTTATTAGGGCACAGGTAAAAGCAGAATCTCAAACATCTGAAGCTGTTGAATACCGACTTCCAGAAAATACCGAGCAATTAGAAAATCTATTTTTTGATCAAAACCTGAATTTTTTTGCCGATGGCATGCCTGAAATACGCAATTTCCCGTTTAAAAAATGGTACGAAACTGAAAAAAATGCGCTGAGTCAGTATGGTTTAAATATTTTCTTAAAAGATAATGCTGCTGGTGATGATTTATTGTGTCAGCAAATTGCTCAACACATTAATTTAAATCGAAATACTCAAATATCTGCAGAGCAAGTGCTTATTGTGAATAGCACACAGCAAGCGTTATATCTTTGTGGAAGGGTATTATTTAATCCGAATGATAAAATCATTATGGAAAATCCATATTATTCGAATGCGTATCAACTTTTTAAGCATATGAATCTGGATTTAAAATGTATTGGTTTAGATCGTGAAGGATTAAAAATACAGGATTGTGCCGATATTCAGGATGCAAAAGCAATTTACGTGACTCCGGCTAATCAGTATCCCAGCGGCATTCAAATGAGTGCAACACGAAAAGAACAAGTTATTGAATATGCAGAGCAAAACAATAGTTATATTCTTGAAGATGATTACGATGCCCTATTATTGAATAAAACTCAAAACACGGCTATTTTAGGTTTAGACCCTTATCAACGGACGATTTATCTGGGTTCTTTCAGCAAGTACATTTTACCGAGTTTAAGACTATCTTATTTGATTTTACCCAAAGCGTTAATCGAGCCTTTTAAGCGTTATCGCAATTATATTGATGGCAGTGCGCCGTCGCAATATTTTCAGGTTTTGCTTGGAAATTTTATGCAACGTGGGCATTATGCTGAATATTTAAGACAGATGCAACAACTCTATTTAAAGCGCTATCAAACGTTTATGAGTTGTTTTGAATTTTATTTATCTGAATTCTGTTTTGTGAAACAGCATCATCCCAGTATGCAGGTCGCATGTTATTTTAAAGCAGAGATTCCAAATGCACTTGAACAGGCTTTGGTAAATGGTGCAGCGCTACACAATATTGCGATTACACGTCTAAGCCAGTTTTATGAATATGATCGCGAATATGGTTTTGTTCTTGGGTTTAGTTCACTTAACGATACTGAAATTAAACTGTGTATGAAAGAACTGCGCCAACTCATACACAATGAATTGGCGCGCCTGATATAAAGCAATCTGATATTTTTTATAATAAGAATTTAATCCTGTTATTTATTCTGTTTACGATAAACACTCGGACGTACAGGACGGGAACTTTTCCATAAACCTTTTTTCTGTTTTTTGGCTTTATCTTGAAGTGACATCATATATTGTAAATGTTTTTTATCTTTGATGTATTCTTCATAGACCCAAGCCGCACCACGTTTGACCATCTCTTCATTCATGCTTTTACGATAGCGGTAAATGACCCCGACACAGCGTCCATACCGATCAACATCGGTAATTTTTATCCGTACCCATTTTTGGTGCACCATACTTTTAATCAAACGTGCCGATTCTTTGCCATAGTCCTGATTTGATTCTGGCGCATCGACATAGGCAAAACGTAATTTGGTTTCTGAACGTCGTAAGTTTAAGCGATGGCAGGTGAGAGTATCACCATCACTAATGGCTGTGACTCGGCAATAATAGCTTTTTCCCTTTTTAAAGGGTCTCAATAATTGGGTAAAAAATTGAGCAATTTTTCGGAAAATAAAAAACAAAACAATGCACAACAGCATGCCCAAAATAATGAGCCAAATAGGGGAGAGACTTGCCAACATAGAAGAAATCTTTGTTGAAATTGGCTTGAAAACTTCAGTCCAAATTCAGCAATAAAAAAGAGAAATATGAGGTTTTAGTGTAATTCAAATGGCAAAAATTAAGTGCTGAATAAATAGGCAAATAGCGCTGAAACCTTCACCAACTCAGTATTTCGTCTATTTATTCAGCAAAAGATTATATCTAAATAACAAATAACGCAGATCAATATAAGATGCTAAAACAGCTATAAATAGCCTAAGTGAATTCTATGTCTTCTTATACAAAAAATTAGCTATAAAAAACCCATTTAAAAAAATAACATGAGTTGATTTTATACCTAAATAGCCTAAGCAGATTAATATCATTATTATAAAATAGCCTAAGTAAAAATTTTGGAAATTTCGCTTCGCAAAAAAATATGCCGCAAATTTAATTTCAAATCCTTATGCCAATACATCCCCAAATCAATATTTGGAAGTTCAACAGGGACATCAAAAATATTTAGACCATCTGCCAATTGTAAATGAACCAATATATTTTTAGGAATGGTGAGAATAGCTTGAGGCTGTTGGCTTAAAATCTGCAGGGCAGTTGAATAATGCTGACAACGTAAAAAAATCTGACGAGAAAGCTGTTTTCGGTTCAAATAAATATCTTCAACCAAAACCCCAGTACGTCGTGATGAAACTCCAATATGCGGTGAGGCCAGATAAATATCTTCAGTCATGCTTTGCTGCTGAGTACACACCACAAACTGGTCCTGCACCAGTTTTTCAAATTGAATTTTTTCCCCAAAGTTTTGTTCTAAATCAATCACAAAATCTACTTGCTGAGTGGCCAGATCGGTAACGACATTTTTACGGTCTAGCTTAATACTGGAAAATTGAATCGCTAAATTAAGTTGGTGAAAATGTTCCACTAATTTGGGGAAGATAATCGGCTCAATTTCATCATGCACTGCAATTTTTAAGGTTTGCACCATGCTCGAATCAAAATTTCGTTTTTGTATTGAAATACCTTTAATTGCAATCAAGGCATTTTTAATCACAGGATAAATCTGTTCAGCAAATGGTGTGGGTAACATTTTACTGCCTGCACGGACAAATAAATCATCCTGCAAATGTTGTCTTAGCCGTTGCAAGGCATGACTGGCCGCAGATTGGCTAATACATAAAATCTGCGCAGATTTGGAAATACTTCTTTGCTCATAAATCGCAATAAAAAGTGGATATAAATTAATATCGATACGGTGGAAAATTGCCAGATCAACGGTACTACTAATCGGACTTTTATTATGAATACTGTTCATAGTTTCGTATTGAATTAAATCATTTTGTTCATAGTAGTTTTTGAGCTAAGGTGTTGTAAAGAGCAGTAATGACAATATTTAGAGGGAAGTTGCCATGTTTGAATTATCAGCACGTGCACAAGATTTTGTAGAACGTACCAAAACCTTTATAAAAAATGAAATTGAACCGGTTGAAACAGAATTTTGGAATGAAGTTCATGCGTTGAATCAAGGTGGTGACTGGACAAAATGGCAATGGCCAGCACAAATCGAAGTCCTTAAAAATAAAGCCAAAGCAGCTGGGCTTTGGAACATGTTCCTACCGGATCCTGTTTTAGGACAAGGTTTATCTGTACAGGAATATGCCCATATTGCCGAACTGACAGGTCGCAGTTTAATTGCACCTACCGTATTTAACTGTAATGCACCTGACAGTGGCAACATGGAAGTGTTGTGGCGTTATGGTTCTGATGCCCAAAAACAACAGTGGTTAACGCCCTTACTCGAAGGCAAAATCCGGTCAGTGTTTTGTATGACTGAACCAGATGTCGCTTCTAGTGATGCAACCAATATGCAGGCGACGGCGGTCATTGAAGGTGATGAAATTGTTTTAAATGGTCGTAAATGGTGGTCGTCAGGTTTAGGCGATCCTAATGCAAAACTCATCATTTTTATGGCGCATACCCCAGACGCAAGCAAAGACCGTCATCATCAACATTCTATGGTTCTGGTTCCTGTAGAAACTTCAGGCGTGAAAATAGAACGGATGTTGCCGGTTTTTGGTGATTACGATGCACCACATGGTCACGGCGAAATCAGCTTCAATAATGTCCGTGTTCCGGTTGCCAACTTTATTGGTGGTGCGGGGCAAGGTTTTGAAATTGCCCAAGGTCGTTTAGGACCAGGTCGTATTCATCATTGCATGCGTTGTATTGGCGCGGCAGAAAAATCACTTGAACTGATGATTGACCGCGGCATGAGCCGAACTGCTTTTGGTAAAGAAATTTTAAAATTGGGCGGTAACCTGGAACGTGTTGCTGAAGCCCGAGTTGCCATTGATCAAGCTCGACTTTTAACTTTGTATGCCGCGTATAAAATGGATACTTTAGGCAATATGGCTGCTTTAACTGAAATCTCTGCGATTAAAGTAGTTGCGCCAAGTGTGCTGGAAAAAGTAGTCGATATGGCAATCCAGATTCACGGCGGTGCAGGGGTTTCGCGTGATACACCACTGACAGGTTTCTTTGCTCAAGCACGTAGCCTACGTTTGGCCGACGGTCCCGATGAAGTGCATAAAGGCATGATTGCCAAGCTTGAACTGGCAAAACGTGGCTACGGTTCACGTCGCAAGTAATATCTAAAAATATTGTAGATGAGACTTCTTACAACTTTGTACAAATTTTCCTATCAATGGAAAATGAAAAAGGTATAAATAAGGTGATGTAAGAAGTCTTTTGAAATTGAAGATTTAGGAAAATAACAATGTCAGTCATTGATGTGAGTGGAAATGTTCGTCCGGGCGAAGAACTGGACGTAATCTCAGTAGAAAACTGGTTAAAAGCACAAGGTATTGATTTACAGGGTCAGGTCGAAGTCACTCAATATTCAGGTGGAGCTTCAAACTGGACTTACCGTTTGAAATACGACAATACTGATTTGATTCTACGTCGTCCGCCTAAAGGTACTAAAGCCAAATCTGCCCATGACATGGCACGTGAATACAATGTGCAAAAAAATCTGGCACCGTTCTATCCTGTACTGCCTAAAATGGTCGCGTTGTGTCAGGACGAATCCGTGATTGGCTGTGACTTCTATGTGATGCAAAGGATAGAAGGCATTATTCCGCGTGCCAATTTACCCAAAGAACTGCATTTCAATGAAGCACAAGTTCGCGAACTGTGTATCAATGTCATCGACAAATTGATTGAATTGCATCAAGTCCCTTATCAAGGAACAGAGCTGGAAAAACTGGGCAAAGGCGACGGATACTGTCGTCGTCAGGTGGAAGGTTGGGATGCACGCTATGAAAAAGCCAAAACCATCAATGTGCCTTCCTTTAAATATGTACGTAACTGGCTCAAAGACAATATTCCTGCGGATTCGACCAGTTGCATCATTCACAATGACTGGCGTTTTGATAACGTGATTTTAGATCCCCACAATCCAACTCAGGTCATTGGCGTGCTAGACTGGGAAATGGCCACTGTGGGTGATCCGCTGATGGATTTGGGTTCAGCTTTGGCCTATTGGGTTGAAGAGACTGACAATCAAATTTTTAAAGCGACACGTCGTCAACCTACCCATTTAAAAGGCATGTTTAGCCGTAAAGAAGTGGTAGATTATTATTTAGAAAAAACGGGTCTGCAGCCTGAAAACTGGACCTTCTATGAAGTGTTCGGCATTTTCCGTTTAGCCGTGATCGCGCAGCAAATTTATTACCGTTATCACCACAAACAAACCAATAATCCTGCGTTTAAGGATTTCTGGATTGTGATTCATGCCTTACATATCCGTGCATTAAAACTGATTGGTAAACAGAAGTTCGAAGCCAATGACATTGCACAGAAATATAAAGCAAAACTTCAGGAAATTTTAGGAAAATTATAATGACCACAATTTATCTGATTCGTCACGGGCAGGCTTCATTTGGTGCGGAAAGTTATGACAAACTTTCACCGAATGGCGAATTACAGGCAAAATTATTGGGTCAGTATTTCAATCAAATTCTGAAAGAAGAACCTTATGTCGTTGCCGGTTCGATGCAGCGTCATCAACAAACCGCCAATCTTGCTTTGGCTGAATGTTTTCCCGAGACAGAAATTCAAACCGACAGTGCTTGGAACGAGTTCAACCATCAACAGGTTTTTGCCCAATATGAACCGCGTTTTAATGAACCACATTTGTTAAAACAGGATGTCGAAAATGAAGTCAATCCACGTGCGTATTTAGCCAAAATTTTTGAAGGTGCCATTGAACGCTGGACCGGTGGTGACTATCACCATGAATATGATGAGTCCTGGCCAGATTTTAAAAGCCGTGTAGAAACGGCACTACAAAATTTATGTGATGAATTGGCAAAAACCAAACCGCGTTATGCCGTGGTATTTACCTCGGGTGGGGTGATTTCAGTGGCTGCAGGCAAATTACTCGAGCTTAATGCAAATCGTACTTTTGCACTGAACTGGGCGATTACCAATACCAGTATAACTACATTACGTTTGGTTGGAAACGAGCCGCAATTACTGAGTTTAAATGAACATCATTTTATTAAAGCTGAAGATCCTCAATTACTGACATGGATTTGATATTAGAAAAATAGGAAAGGAATAGATCATGGCAAAAACGATTTTAATTACCGGTGCCAGCTCGGGTATTGGTGCGGGAATGGCACGTGAATTTGCACAAAAAGGCTATAACCTTGCCATTTGCGCACGTCGTTTGGAACGTCTTGAAACTTTAAAGCAAGAACTTGAAAGCAAATATGGCATTAAAGTGATTGCGAAAACTTTAGACGTGACCAATTACGATCAAGTCTTTGAAGTATTTAAAGCTTTCAAAGAGGAATTTGGCACGATTGACCGTGTGATCGTAAACGCAGGTGTTGGAGAGGGTCGTCGTATTGGTAAAGGCAATTTTGAAATTAACCGTGCTACGGTAGAAACCAACTTTATTTCTGCTTTAGCGCAATGTGAAGCGGCTGTTGAAATTTTCCGTGCGCAAAATTCTGGTCATCTGGTGATGATTTCATCGATGAGTGCAATGCGTGGAATGCCAAAACATTTAACCGCGTACGGCGCAAGCAAGGCAGGGGTTGCACATTTGGCAGAAGGTATTCGGGCCGAACTGATGGATACGCCAATTAAAGTCACCACCATATTCCCGGGTTATATTCGTACCGAACTGAATGAAGGCGCGAATAAATTACCTTTTGAAGTGGATGAAAAAACAGGATCGCATTTACTGGTGAAAGCCATTGAAAAAGCACCGGTCAAAGCTTATGTCCCACAATGGCCTTGGTTGCCATTAGGTTTGGCAATGAAAGTATTGCCGCTAAAGTGGGTGAATAAGTTGGGTTGAGGAGCTAATGAATCGAAGGCGCTGAATGCGCCTTTTATTTTTCCAAGATTTTTTAATAAACATTAAGGTCGTGATAGCGACTCAATTATCTATTATTTTTAGAAATAAGAATGCCTAACATCATAATGAAGGTGCTCACTCCACCTATGACAAAACTCATGAGTCCCATTTCAACAGTCAATATCTCATTCCAAAGATTATTATTGCTCCAGGGTACATAAACACCCTGTCTCCACAAAAAGCTAATCGCACATAAAATGAGAAAGCTGATGAAAGTTGCAATGATAAGCGTAACGACAAGATTTTTCCAAATTTTACAGCCGACGATTAATGTAATAACGGTGAGGCCAACTATTGCAATTATTGATATTAATAAAACACTATTCCAATAGTCCATATTGATTACTCTTGGCTAAGTCAATAATAAAATTATGAGAGTTTCGTGTTTAAATTTCTAAATGTTACTTTAATATGAATCTCCGATAAAAAGTAGGTAATTTTTCCAAAAAATGCTGGAGTTTAGCTTTCTTATGAATAAATCTTTATTAAATTACTGAAAAGCAGATTGTTTAGTCTAATTAGATGAAACTGAATTTTTAAAATAATTGAAAGAAGATATTTACTGGATAGAAGTTTCGCATCAAATGGAACAATAACGGCTTATTATTAAAGTTTGATCAGTGAAGTAATTATACTCTAATTGTATTAATGCAAAGATCGAGCAAAAGTCCGAATTTTAAGGAAGGGGCTTTTTATCAAATTCAGCATCTATAGCTTCGACTTGCAGTTCTAAATAAATAGCTTTAAACATGGGAAGGATATATTTTTTTAATGACATTCTTTATTGATCATATTTTCTAGTTTTATCGCTGAAACCAGAGGATATTTCATGTTTTAAAATGATGATGCTCGAGATATTTTTAACAATATGCACATTGGGTCAATGATTTTAACAAGCTAAAATCGTATATTGATCAATATATTTTTGCTATTTAAATCATTTATGTTTTTAAAAATTTCAACTATTGCCCTTATTCCATCCCTTATTATTCAAGGTAATGCAGTCAAAAAAAATACATTACGCTTAACCGAACCCGATGGAAACCGTCAGGGGATGATAGGAACAGGGAAACCGCTGTCTATTTTAATTTTAGGTGATTCGGCAGCAGCAGGTGTTGGAGTTGAAATTCAGGAAGACGCTTTACTAGGCGCTGTGTTGAATCAGTTAAAAGATCAATATCGAATCAGTTATATGCTGGAAGCAAAAACCGGACATACCACAGGACAAGTGATTAAAACTGCCAAAGATATGTCAGCTCAACACTTTGATGTGGTGATTACTTCTGTAGGGGTGAATGACATTACCAAACTGACACCACCTAAAAACTGGATTCAAAAACAGCAACAACTTTATGCAGAGATTAACCAGAAGTTTACACCTGAATTGATTATTGCCGCTGGTGTGCCGCCGATGAACATGTTTCCGGCTTTACCCAATCCACTGGCATGGTTATTTGGACAATATGCTAAAGGCATGAACAAAACTCTTGGGAAATTCATGCAAAAGCAAGCCAATATGCAATGGATTGAATATGATCTAGCACGATTTAAAAGCTTAAACTTGGAAATGGCAGCAGACGGCTTTCATCCAAGCAAGGAAATTTATGCACTTTGGGGTGAACAGGTGGCAGATAAAATTCGTCAAATGTTTTAAATTAAGCTAAAGACTGATCAATGGGCTGTTATGACCACCGAACTGGAAATTGAAACTCATCCACTTGAACCATTTTTACCAGAAAATGCCAAGTTAATCATGATGGGGAGTTTTCCACCGCCTAAAAACCGCTGGAAAATGGAGTTCTATTATCCAAACTATCAAAATGACATGTGGAAGATTTTTGGTTTGGTTTTCTTTCAAAATAAAGAACACTTTTTAGATATTGCCAACAAAAACTTCAAGGAACAGCAGATCCGAGAGTTTTTAATGGAAAAAGGCATCGCAATTTTTGATACGGCCTATCAAATCATTCGCCTAAAAGGCAATGCTTCAGACAAATTCCTGCAAATTGCCAAGCCAACTGATTTAGCGCAACTATTACAGCATATTCCACAGTGTCACAGCATTATGACCACAGGCGATAAAGCGACTGATACTTTAATGCTTTCTATGCCAGAAGGAACACTTAAACCGGTGATTGGCGAATCTTCTAAGGCTTATTTCGCAAATCGTGAATTAAC
>NZ_JABERI010000022.1 GCF_013004375.1 Acinetobacter terrae
ATTGCTGCGTAATCTTTAGCTTCACCGCCGTAATTTTTTGCACAAATTGTTGCAATTGCAGCAGTTAAAGTTGTTTTACCATGGTCGACGTGACCAATTGTGCCCACGTTTACGTGTGGTTTATTACGTTCGAACTTAGCCTTAGCCATGAGATCTTCCTTTTTAAACTGCTTATGGAGGGAAAACTCCATAAGCGATTTTGGTTTTTAACTATGAATTAGTTTGGGGCTTATAGTAATCGAAAGATTACTCGTCGTCACCTTTTTTACCGCCAGACTGGAACTTAGTAATGATGCCTTCAGCCACGTTACGTGGAGTTTCAGCATATTTAGCAAATTCCATAGAATAAGTCGCACGACCTTGAGACATAGAACGCATAGAAGTTGCGTAACCAAACATCTCAGCCAATGGAACTTCAGCTTTAATTGCTTTAGTACCACCAGGTAAATCTTCCATACCTTGAACCATACCACGACGACGGTTTAAGTCACCCATGATGTCGCCCATGTAGTCTTCTGGAGTTTCTACTTCAACTTTCATGATCGGTTCAAGAAGGATAGGATCCGCTTTCATGAAACCATCACGGAACGCGTAAGAACCTGCCATTTTGAACGATAATTCGTCAGAATCGACATCATGGTAAGAACCATCAAATAATGTCGCTTTGATACCCACAACAGGGTAACCAGCCAATACACCATTTTTCATACGTTCTTGAATACCTTTGTCAACCGCGCCAAAGAATTCTTTAGGTACAGTACCACCGACAACTTCTTCAGCGAACACGTATTCTTTACCAGCTTCTTCGACATTCATAGGTTCTAAACGAACATATACATGACCGAATTTACCTTTACCACCTGTTTGACGTACGAATTTACCTTCTTGCTCAACAGTCTTTTTGATTGTTTCGCGGTAAGCAACCATTGGTTTACCAATGTTCGCTTCAACGTTAAATTCACGTTTCATACGGTCAACAAGAATGTCAAGGTGAAGCTCACCCATACCAGCAATAATCGTTTGACCAGATTCTTCGTCTGTGCGAACACGGAACGATGGATCTTCTTTAGCCAAACGACCAAGTGCGATAGACATTTTCTCTTGGTCAGCTTTTGTCTTAGGCTCTACAGCTAAAGAAATTACTGGCTCAGGGAATTCCATACGCTCAAGTGTAATGACGTGTTTCTCATCACAAAGTGTATCACCAGTGGTAACGTCTTTAAGACCTACACATGCAGCGATATCACCAGCGCGGATTTCTTCAACGTCTTGACGTTCGTTCGCGTGCATTTGCACGATACGACCAATACGTTCACGTTTAGATTTAACTGGGTTGTATACTGGGTCGCCTTGTTTAAGCACACCAGAATAAACACGTACGAAAGTCAAGTTACCTACGAACTTGTCATTCATGATTTTGAATGCAAGTGCAGAGAACGGAGCTTCGTCAGATGCTTCACGAATAGCTTTAGTTTCAGCTTTGTCGTCAAGAATACCTTCGATAGGCTTAACTTCAGTAGGTGATGGTAAGAAATCAATAACAGCATCCAACATACGTTGAACACCTTTGTTTTTGAATGCTGTACCACAAAGCATTGGTTGGATTTCACAAGCCAAAGTTTGAGCACGAATACCAGCAACGATTTGTTCTTTCGACAAGTCGCCATTGTTTAGGTATTCATCCATCAATTCTTCAGATGCTTCAGCCGCAGCTTCAACCATGTTTGTACGCCATTCTTCAGCAAGTTCTTGAAGTTCAGCCGGGATTTCACCGTATTCGAACTGCATACCTTGAGAAGCTTCATCCCAAATGATCTGTTTCATTTCGATCAAGTCGATAACGCCGGTGAAGTTTTCTTCAGCGCCAACAGGGATTACAACTGGTACAGGGTGTGCACCAAGACGTGTTTTCATTTGTTCAACAACACGGAAGAAGTTTGCACCAGTACGGTCCATCTTGTTCACGAATGCTAAACGAGGCACTTTATATTTGTTTGCTTGACGCCATACAGTTTCTGACTGAGGTTGTACACCACCTACAGCACAGTAAACCATACATGCACCGTCAAGAACACGCATAGAACGCTCAACTTCGATTGTGAAGTCAACGTGTCCCGGGGTATCAATTACGTTGATACGGTGTTCTGGGTATTGCTTAGCCATACCAGACCAGAAACAAGTTGTAGCAGCTGAAGTGATTGTAATACCACGTTCTTGCTCTTGTTCCATCCAGTCCATTGTTGCTGCACCATCATGTACTTCACCAATTTTGTGAGATACACCTGTGTAGAACAAAATACGTTCTGAAGTAGTGGTTTTACCAGCATCAATATGAGCAGAAATACCAATGTTACGGTAACGAGAAATTGGGGTTTGACGAGCCATGATTTCTTGCATTCCTAAATTTGTTGTTTAAAACAGGACGCTTTAAGTTGCTAGCAACTTAAAGCGTTTTGACAACAGCTCAGTAAGACTGATCTATCCTCACCCTGATTAAGGTCTTTAAACCTATTAGAAACGGTAGTGAGAGAATGCTTTGTTGGCTTCAGCCATACGATGCACATCTTCACGTTTCTTAATCGCTGAACCTTTACCTTCAGCTGCATCAAGCAACTCACCAGCAAGACGTAAAGCCATAGTTTTTTCAGAACGCTTAGCAGCAGCATCTACTAACCAGCGCATAGCTAAGGCAGTACGACGGGATGGGCGTACTTCCATAGGCACTTGATAAGTAGCACCACCAACACGGCGTGCTTTTACTTCGACCATAGGACGAACTTTTTCAAGAGTAGTCTCGAAAAATTCAACTGGGTCTACTTTAGATTTTTCTTGAACGCGGTCTAAAGCACCGTAAACGATACTTTCAGCAATAGATTTTTTACCATCTTGCATTACGTGGTTCATGAATTTAGCGATTGTTTGGCTGCCGAACTTAGGATCCGGAAGGATTTCACGGGCAGCAACTACGCGACGTCTTGGCATTTTAACACCTATAAATATGACACTTCAGGTTTATCCAGCATGAGTACAAAGTGTCATGTACTGTTCGCTGGCCTTACTACACGTCGCTTGAATTTCACAAAATTAAATGCAGAAATCAGACAAGCGAGACGATAAAGGATTGCGGTTCTACGTTCTTAAGAAGCTAATCTCGAAAGATTATTTTTTAGGACGTTTAGTACCGTATTTAGAACGTGACTGGTTACGATCTTTAACACCAGCGCAGTCTAATGAACCACGAACGGTATGGTAACGTACACCTGGTAAGTCTTTAACACGACCACCACGGATAAGAACAACACTGTGCTCTTGTAGGTTATGGCCTTCACCACCGATATAGCTTGATACTTCAAAACCAGAAGTTAAGCGAACACGGCAAACTTTACGCATTGCTGAGTTAGGTTTTTTAGGTGTAGTAGTGTAAACACGTGTACAAACACCACGACGTTGTGGACAAGCCTTCAACGCAGGAACTTTTGATTTTTCAATCAAAGTAGTACGACCCTTACGGATCAACTGATTTGTTGTTGCCATTTGGCAATTCTCCCGTTAATAAAAAGCCTCAAAAAAATACTACTTTTCGAGGGCAGACAATTGTAAGCGAAGATAGAAAAATGGTCAATATTCGAGACCATATCAAATATTAACCATTTCCTTATATTTAGGGCGTTTGAAACCATTTACTAGGCTTCGGTTTGACTTTTAAGATTTCTTTTTTGTAACTTTTTTATTTATAGGTGCAGATTCCTGATTTGATTGGGATTCCGTAGCAGAAGGTTGAGCAAGAATTTGTTCATTCACTGCCTGTTCTGCCTGCGTATATTCATCCAACTCAGATTCATCCGGAGTGATTGCTGGTTTTTGTGGTTCCACTTGTTCATGTGATTCAACCATATGCTCAGCTAAATATTCCAAGCCCTGTTCAACTCGTTCATCCTTTCTGTTTTCATCCACTTTGGGAACTTCTGTTTTCTTTTTGATTGTGACATTTGAAATATTTTTATTATCAGTCACTTGAATATCCTGATCCAATTTAATTTCACTCGGCTTCGCATCCACTTTAGATAAATGTTCTAATAATTTTGGAGTTGCCTGAGCCAATAATGCCAAAGATTTTTCATAAGCTGCAATCGGGGATATCTCTACCCCTTGATGTTGTTGCAAGTAACTTCGGGCGTGGGAAAAAATTTGTTGCGCTTTCTGGTTGACGTCTTCAACCAGTTTCCAACTATAGACTGCACCAATGCCCGCTCCTGCAACAGGTGTCAATTTACTGATGATGGAAATTTTAGGAATATGATTCAACCAATCCCATTTCATTTCACCATTTTCATTACTTAACCATTTTTTTAGGGCTGTAATATCGTTACTTGAACCCAACATTTGTTGAAACTGAGTCATATCTTGTGTTTTTAACATACTGGATAATGCTTTTAGCGCCATCAATACACTCTGTTTTTCCGCAATCTGGCCTAAATCAATCTGTTTAAACACAAACTGAACAATATCTTGTTCTGTTTCTTTATTGAGTTCAAAACCATACGCACGTCCAACCTGATAAATCATGCGCAAAGACATGATTAAAGACAACGGTACATCAATCGCTGAACCCACCACGCCTGTCGCCCCGGTTACAGCACCCTGTATAGAGGCAATCCATTTATTCTGTTCTGCCAAGGCCTGACTAATTCGCTTTGACCGATCTACGTCTTGGGTCAGTTCTTGTAAATCTTTTGCACCAGCCTGATCAAGCACGGCATCGACTGAACTTAGATTTGAGGTAAATTGATTCAACTGCTCAAAAAAATAATCCGATAATTTATCTGAAAATTGTGGAGAAACAAAATTGGCGACCCGAGTCACTTTACCATACTGACGACCGAGTAATTGTTTCGAGACACCGGGTAAATACTCGCGCAGCATTTGTTGAGGATTTTCATATTTTTGGGCTTCAAAAGTATTTGATTGACGAGCACTCCCATCCATCACCTTACCATTTCTTGATGGCTGCATGGCCTTAGTCACAGCATTCGGAGCGGCATGGTTCAGCACACCCATTCCAGCTGCACTGATCTTTTTAGCCACTCCAAAGGCATTTGAGAAGAATCCATGCGAATGTTTATTATTGATATCAGTCATTCTTTATCCTCATTTTCAATTCTTACAATTATTGATAAATACTAGGCATAGTCTAAGTTTATCTCAATATTAATGTGTATCTTTTAGTTAATTAAACCGGGTAATTTTCACAAATACGTACAGAGGGAAATAGGCATAATATTTGCCATAAGAATTCAAAAATCTTTCTGCTATTATGAATGTAATTGAAATACATGAGTAAGGCGCTGGGTTTTGCTTAAGGCAAACAATTCATTCAGCTGCATTTGCTCAAATCACCACCATATAAGGGATCTGTAGATGAAACGTGTTGTAATCACTGGCATGGGCATTAACTCATGTATTGGTAATTCTTTAGAAGAAGTAACAAATTCTTTGCAAAACGGTATTTCTGGAACACGTTTTAACCCGACTTATGCTGAACTCAACTTTAAAAGCCACGTGAGTGCAGCAGCAGAACAAAACTTTGACAATATCGACCGTAAATTAAAACGCTTTATGGGCGTTTGTGCGATGTATGCATACAACTCAGCCCTTGCTGCAGTCGAACATGCGGGTTTACAGGCTGATGATTTAGCGGGCAACCCACGTTACGGTATTACGGGTGGTTCAGGTGGTGGTTCAACCGCTTCTGTCATTGAAATGAACGAATTGTTGCAAACCAAAGGGGCACGTAAAGTTGGCCCTTTCTTTGTTCCGCGTAACATGACCAACACGATTACCGCAAACGTTGGCGTTGCATTCAAATTACAAGGTGTAGCGCATACCATTACCAGCGCATGTGCAACTTCTGCAGATGCAATTGGTTATGCTTACAACCTGATTCAATTGGGCAAACAAGATTTAATGCTTGCCGGTGGCGGTGAAGAAGATCACTGGTCACAAAGCTTGTTGTTTGATGCAATGGGCGCACTGTGCTCTAAATACAATGACACGCCTGAAACAGCTTCTCGCCCATACTCTGCTGACCGTGACGGTTTTGTGATTGCGGGTGGTGGTGGTTTCGTGGTGCTTGAGTCACTTGAACATGCCCAAGCTCGTGGCGCGAACATCCTAGCTGAAGTGGTTGGTTATGCTGCAAACAGTGATGGTGCAGACATGGTTGCGCCAAGCGGTGAAGGTGCAACACGCTGTGTGCTTATGGCTTTAGAAGAAGCAAAACAGCACGGTGTAGATAAAATTGACTATGTGAATACACATGGTACATCTACCCCTGCGGGTGACGTGACTGAACTTAAAGCGATGGAACGTGCATTCGGTGAAGGTCAAGTTCCTCCACTGAGTTCAACCAAGTCTATGACCGGTCACAGCTTAGGTGCAGCGGGTGTTCAAGAAGCAATTTATTCAGTATTGATGATGCAAAATGACTTTATTGCACCAAATATCAACGTGACTGAACTGGATGAAGGCGCAAAACCATTTGATATCGTACTTGAAAAACGCGATGCAAAACTGAATACTGTGATGAGTAACAGTTTCGGTTTCGGCGGCGTAAATGCTTGTCTCATCTTTAAAAAATGGGAAGGCTAAGCCGCCCATTTTAAGGTGACTTAATGGATGCTCCTACTGATGCTTTTTTATGGGTAAAAGCATTACATATTATTGCTGTGGTTTGTTGGTTCGCTGCTTTGTTCTATCTGCCACGTTTATATGTTTACCATGCGATGAGTGAGGATGCCACCAGTCATCAGCGTTTCCAGATTATGGAACGCAAGTTGTACCGCGGCATCATGTGGCCAGCAATGCTTGCCACCTTCATCACGGCGCACTTTTTAGTGGATTGGGGTGATGCAACACAACACTACCATGAAGCTATTTGGTTTTACCTGAAAGTTGGATTGGTGGGGCTATTGGTGATTTACCATTTCGTCTGTGGTTATTACCGTAAAAAACTGATGGTCGATGCACATTACAAATCACACAAATTTTGGCGTTACTTTAATGAAATGCCAACGCTGATTTTATTTGCAGTGGTCATTTTAGTGGTGGTTAAACCGCAGTTCTAAGTTATCTTGATTTTAAAAAGCCTCCTATTGGAGGCTTTTTTTATGTTTTTTTACTGACTAAATTTTCAATCCTCATGGAAAATAATCCTCATAAAAAAAAGAGAGTGGTTTCTTCCACTCTCTTTTTAATTACCGGAATTAATGACTACTGCATTTTTAAAGACTGAATACGCTTTTTCATCCGTGGTTTATATAGCACTTGATACGTTACACCCAGAATCACGAGCCAAAGCGGACTAATCATCAGGGCTTTTAAAGTATCCGGTTCTAAACTCAAAATAATTAAAGCAAACAGCATGAAAGCTAAAATAACATACGACATCCATACCCCACCCGGCATTTTGAAAGTCGATTTGGCATGCAATTCAGGACTACGTTTTCTGTAGCGAATGTAGCAGACCATAATCAAGCTCCAGATACTAATGAACAGGATTACGCATAATGAACTAGCCAAGGTAAACGCTTCAATGGTATTGGGTACAAAATACTGCAATGCCGCGCCAGCCATAATAAAGCAGCAAGAAAAAATAAGTCCTTTGGCCGGAACTGCACGTTTGGACAACTGACTTAATGTTTGTGGTGCCTGACCATCTTTGGCCAAACCAAACAGCATACGACTGGTGGAGAAGACCCCGCTGTTCATGGATGACATCACCGAAGATAAAACCACCAGATTCATAATAATGGCGGAAGTTGGAATTCCGGCATGCAGGAATAAAGTCACAAATGGACTTTGATCCGCTGGAATCTGGTTCCACGGTGTAACCGACATCACTACAAAGAGGGACAGAACATAAAATAGAATAATTCGCGTAGGAATCGCATTGATCGCTTTTGGCAAGTTTTTTTCAGGGTCTTTAGTTTCAGCTGCCATGGTTCCAATCAGCTCTACCCCGACAAAGGCAAACAGCGCGATTTGGAATCCAGCCAAAAACCCGGTTGCTCCTTTCGGAAACATGCCACCATGTGACCAGACATGACTAAAGCTTGCTACAGCACCTTGCGGCGGCTGGAACTGCATAAATACCATATATCCGCCAATACCAATCAAGCCCAAAATGGCTAAAATTTTAATCAGTGCAAACCAGAATTCAATTTCACCAAACAGTTTCACGGTGAGCAGATTAATGCCTAACACCAACAGCACGCAACCAGCACTGATGGCGGCCTGTCCCATAGGGGTAAAAGCTTCTCCGGGCGGCAGCCAAAAACCAAGATAATTGATAATGGCAGCTAAATCCGCAATGCCCACCAAAACCCAGCCCAGCCAATATGACCAGCCGATATAATAACCCGCAGCCGGGCCAATCAGATCATGCGCCATATCGATAAAGGATTTGTAATGCAGATTGGAAAGCAAGATTTCACCTAATGCACGCATCAGGAAAAAAAACATCCCACCAATAATCATATAAATAATCAGGATAGACGGTCCGGCCAAGGAAATGGTTTTCCCGGAACCCATAAACAAACCTGTACCAATTGCACCACCAATAGCAATCAACTGCAAATGACGGTTGGAGAGTTTCCTTTGTAATTCATGCGGAGAAGATGAATCATCCAATTGATTCGTTTTCATATTTCAATATCCTTATAGCACTGTATAAATCCGGCATTCTGAATTGAGCGGAGGCTTCCGCTGCGCTCAATCCTGCCTCTTGATAAATTTCTGCTTTAATCAAGACAGTTGCACTATTCCTTATCTATTTGCGGGAGATGAATTTTAAAAAGTTAAAGCTAAAAATTACTTTTGTGCTGCGGTCACAGCAATTTCAATCAACCAATCTGGATTTACCAGATTCGCCTGAATGGTGGCACGTGATGGCGCTACGCAGCCTTTTAACCAATCGACCCAAACCGTATTCACAGTTTTAAAATCTTCAAGGTTTTTTATATAAATCTGCGCTGACAATAATCGTGACTTATCACTATTTGCTTGCGCCAATAAGCTGTCAATTGTGGCAAGAATATCCTGAGTTTGCAGTTCAATATCTTGTGCGGTGGTTTTCGGTACCTGCCCAGATAAATACACGACTTGATTAAAAATCGTGACTGCGCTCATGACTTCTGTACTGTTGATCTTTTGGATATCTGAATGTGACATATTAATTTCCCTATTGTGGATAACTGATGACTGGATCTTGAATAAATCAAGCTGAGATTCTAATGTTCAATTTCAAATTGAACACGAGCCGTGACTGCACACATTAATTCATAGCCGACCGTTCCCGAGCTTACTGCCACATCATCGATGGCTAAAACCTTACCTGCTGAAGATGTGCCCCAAAGCACCACTTCACTGCCAATTTCAGCATCGGGAATATGGGTCAGATCAACGGCCAGCATATCCATGCTGACCCGACCCAAGGTTTGGGTTCGAACTGAATTAACCAGCACAGGCGTACCGGTTTTCGATATGCGCTGATAACCATCGGCATAGCCACAGGCGACAATGCCAATCTTTAAGGGTTCGAAGGCAATAAAACGCGAACCGTAGCCAACACTTTCACTGGCTTTGATATCTTGTATTGCAATGATCTTGCTTCGTAGCGACATGGTCGGTTGAAGCTGCCAATCTTGAATGCTATGCACTGGATAATCTGGGGAACTACCGTAAAGCATAATGCCGCTACGGATATAATCGGAATGTAGTTGTTGGGGATAACGCAAGATGGCGGCACTATTACTGATCGAGCATTTTCCCGGTAAATCCTTAATGGTTTGTTCAAAGATATGTTGTTGATAGAAAATACCGGGCTCACCCAAGCGTTCACCATCAGCATCGGAAAAATGTGTCATATGCGTTACAGATTTCACACACGCCAGTTGCTTCAAGCTGTGCCATGCCGCTTGATATGCATCAGGATTAAAACCCAAGCGATTCATGCCACTGTTCATTTTCAGAAACACATCAAACTGTACGGAACCTTCAAACTGCTGTAGCCACTCAAGTTGGTACTGGCTATGTACGGTAAAACTGAGATCTAATTCAGCACAATCATGCAAATCCTGTGCGGTAAACATACCTTCTAGAAGCAGAATTTGACCCTGCCAACCAAGTCTGCGAATACGCTTCGCTTCCGCAATATCAAGTAAGGCAAAACCATCTGCCTGCTGAAAAGCATCGTAAACACGCTCGATGCCATGACCATAGGCATTGGCTTTGACCACGGCAAAAATCTGGCTGTCAGGCATCATCTGACGTGCAACCGCTAAATTATTGCGTAATGCCGCCTGATGAATCACAGCGGTAATGGGACGTGACATCTATTCATCCTTGAATATGGGTTTGGGGTAAATTAAGCCGCGCTCGGATAACGCTGAATCGATAAACCTTCGGTATTAATGTCGGTTTTATGATTGAGTACCAAATCACTGATCAATTTGCCTGAACCACACGCCATGGTCCAACCCAAGGTGCCATGACCGGTATTTAAAAACAGGTTACTGAAACGGGTCGCACCAATAATTGGCGTGCTGTCCGGCGTCATTGGACGTAAACCGGTCCAGAATGTCGCTTGCTGCATATCGCCACCCGGGAATAAATCCTGAGTCACCATTTGCAAGGTCGCACGGCGATTTTCATTCAAGCCATGATTGAAGCCACTGAGTTCCGCCATACCGCCGACACGAATACGCTCGTCAAAACGGGTAATCGCAATTTTATAAGTTTCATCAAGTACCGTAGATTGCGGGGCAAAAGCCGGGTCTACAATTGGAATGGTGAGGGAATAGCCCTTCACCGGATAAACTGGTAAATCCAGATTCAGCGGTTTTAAGAAATCACGTGAATAACTGCCAAAAGCCAGCACATAACGATCTGCGGTAAGCACTTGACCATTGACCAGTACACCTTTGATTTCATCGCCTTCAAGCACAAGTTTTTCAACGTTCTGATTAAATTTAAAATCAACACCCATATCTTTGGCCAAGTTGGCTAGAGCATTGGTGAACAAGTAACAATCACCTGTTTCATCATTTGGCAAATGTAAACCACCCACCAATTTATCTTGGGCAAAAGCTAAGGCCGGTTCAACTTTAGCCAAGTCTTCTTTAAGCAACAATTCATAATCTACGCCACATTCTTTCAAGACTTGAATATCACGCTGTACCGCTTCAAGCTGTGCTTCGTTACGAAAGACTTGCAAGGTGCCTTTAGAACGGTTTTCATAGTGAATACCGGTGGCCTTACGCAAATCTCTTAAGCAGTCGCGGCTATATTCGGCTACGCGGGTCATGCGTTCCTTGTTAATGGCATAACTTTGCGGATTACAGTTTTTCAGCATTTGCGCCATCCACTGTAATTGCCACATGCTGCCATCCATATTGATTGCGAGCGGCGCATGATGTTGAAACATCCATTTCACTGCTTTAAAGGGAATACCTGGTGCTGCCCATGGCGTTGAATAGCCGGGAGAGATTTGACCCGCATTACCGAAACTTGTTTCTTCTGCTGGACCTGCCTGGCGATCTAATACAGTCACGCTGGCACCTTGCTGCGCGAGGTAATACGCACTTGCAACACCAATAACACCACTACCCAATACAATTACGCGCATTTTCAATCCCTCGAGCAACATCTAGTTTATTTACCTAGTATATTTTTGGTTTAATAGTTTATTTCACTGTTTTGTTGGCTATAATCTAGGTAATTCGATGGATTTATCGTGAAAAAAATCTAAAAAAAGGGAAAAACTGATGCGTAAATTAGACCGTATCGATCATCAGATTTTAGACATCTTGCAAAAAGACGGACGGATTGCCATTAGCGAATTGGCGGCTCGGGTAAATTTATCGACTACGCCCTGTTCAGAACGTGTAAAACGCTTGGAACGTGATGGCATTATCATGGGCTATTACGCACGCTTAAACCCGGAACTGGTCGATCGAAATTTGCTGGTTTTTTTAGAAATTAAATTGTCTGCCAAATCGGGAGATGTGTTTGATCAAGTGGCACGTGACTTGGTCGAAATTCCGGAAGTCTTAGAATGTCATCTCATTTCAGGCGAGTTTGATTATCTGGTCAAAGCACGCCTTAAAGAAATGAGCGCTTATAGACGCTTGTTGGGTGACTTGTTAAAAAAATTGCCTTCGTCTGCTTCCTCACACAGTTATATTGTCATGGAAGAAGTCAAAGAAACTTTTTACTTGGATCTTGGTTGATTCATTTAATGCCTGATTTTAATTCCAGAAATTAAAAAAGGATCTCTAGATCCTTTTTTATGGATTTGAAAATAGGTTTTACTTTAGCGTCCAAGCTAATTTAAATGATCCAGCAACTCGGCAAAGTTCTGGATTCTGGCTTTGGGTTTTGCTGCAGTTAACTCTTCATCTGCACCATAACCATATTCCACGGCAATGGTTTCAATCCCGTTATGTCGCGCACCGAAAATATCATGCTCACGATCACCGACCATTACGCATTCAGCTGGATCTAACTGCTCTTTTTCAATGATATAAGCAATCAATTCAGCTTTATTGGTACGCTCGCCATTGAGTTCGCTGCCATAAGGATGAACGAAATATTGTAATAGTTCGAAATGCTCTAAAATTTGTCGCGCATATACTTCAGGCTTCGCGGTGGCTAAAAATAAACGATAGCCTTGTTGCTGCAATGTTTTTAAAGTTTCAGCCACATCATCAAATACATGATTTTCATATAAACCCGTGACAGCAAATCGTTCACGGTAACCCATCAATGCTTGTTCAGCCAAAACATCATCCACTGCAACATTTAAAATCTTCGCCAATGAAGCTTGCAATGGTGGACCAATAATCCAGTCAATATTGACATCATCGGCAATGGGATGGCCAATTTTATTTAAACCATAACGCGCACTGGTAGTAATACCCACTTTTGGATCAGTTAATGTTCCATCTAAATCAATCAAAATATTTCTAATCACAGACTGACCCTTCAACTTAAATTTTTACTTAACAAATACTATCGAGACTTGGCTCAAAGTTGCCTATACTAACGTAAATTTAGTGATTTAAGGACATCATTGTGCGCCCTACTGTACTTTGCTTTTCTGGTTTAGATCCATCGGGTGGAGCTGGCTTGCAGGCAGATATTGAAGCGATTGGTCAAAGTGGTGCACATGCAGCAATTGCCTGTACCGCTCTCACCATTCAAAACTCGCAACAGGTGTTTGGTTTTGAGGCAACATCGAAAGAATTATTGATGGCTCAGGCCAATGCAGTGGTGGGTGATTTACCGATTAAATGCGTTAAATCAGGCATGTTGGGCACTACAGATAATATTGCAGCTTTAGCAGAATTTTTACGCGAACATTCTGAATATCTATATGTGCTCGATCCAGTACTGGTTGCCAATAGTGGGGGTTCACTGGGCAATCAAGAAACGCTGGTCAAAGCATTTGTAGAGCTGATTCCACTTGCCACAGTTCTTACGCCTAATACAGTAGAGCTTCGTGCATTAACCGGTATTGAAGATATCGACCAGGCCACTGCAAAACTCTTTGAAATGGGTGCTAAAGCCATTTTAGTCAAAGGTGGACATGAAGATACGCCGGACTATATTCGCAATGCTTTATATATGAATGGCAAGCTGGTTTCCGAAACCAGATGTCCACGCCTTGAAGGTGAATACCATGGTTCAGGTTGCTCATTGGCCAGTTTTATTGCAGGTCGTTTGGCACAAGGTGATGATTTAAAACAAGCCGTGAATCATGCCGAAACCTGGTTGTTTGGAGTGCTTAAAAAAGCGGAAACCCCTGTGCCCAATGGTCAGAAAATTCCTAAGCGCTTCTAAAAACATGTTGATAAACCTGACCACCAATTGCTTTTATGTCGTTTGAGATCAGGTTTTTTTTGCACTCATTTTAGTCGCTAAAATCTGGATTTTATTGCGCTACTCAAAAAATAAGGCATGTATCAATACCTGCCTTATCATGCCCATCATCTAAAGCTAAGCAATGAGTTCTTTAATCTTGGTCGTCGATCCATTGTTTTTAACTGACTCTATGCCTTTCTCACGTGATTGCTCACTTGAATAGAATTGGCTGCGACCAATAATCTGATAATTCGCCGCTTTTAAGTTGAAATAAGGCTTACCATTTTTCGCTTCTAAGCGCTCATAGCGGCTATCATCTACGCTATTTCTCTGAACCGATTCAATGCCAACCTGTGCAGAAGCTTTTGCCTTATATAATTCGCTGGCCAAAATCACTTCCCCATTTCCAGCTTTTAACACAAAGCGATATTGCCCATCGTTTGCTTGACTGATTTCATACCATCCTGCCATATAAAAACCCCTTTATTATTTTTAAATTTATAAAAAACATCTTAATTATTAGTTTTGAAAACATATTGTTATTTTATAAAATATAAATAATTTTTATTTTTTTAATGTGGCTGTTTTGTAATCAGTAACATCCCTATCTGGATGGAATAAATAAAAGTGCGTTCCACAAAGGTAAATTTGGCTTAAATTTATTAAATAAAAAAATAAAGATCAAGAGAGTAAAGGGAGATCTAGTCTCTTGATCGCTATTAAGATCTAGATAATTTTCTTAGAATAAGTAGCTTTTTGCATTTCCAAAATTTCCACACAAATCTGTAAGCTCACTTGGCTTTGTTTGGGTAAGTGCTGCTCGAGTGTAGTTAATAACAATTGTGAAATTTCCTGTTGTAATTCCACACTGCGTCCATTCAATAAAGAGACTTTGGCATGTACATAAGCTTGTGAAGCATCCCCAAAACCAATGACATAATCATGCTGGCAAATGGTACGACTTTTCACCTCATTCGCAGAGCCTACATATGCACCTTCTACCAAGGCTTTGTTCAACGCAAGCAGGATAGGTTTGGTTTCCAGGTTTTCAATATTGTCTGAATATTCCAGATGGATGTGTGGCATAACCAAAAATTCTTTAAAGGATTGCTGTTGTTATAACATGTCATTTGCTCAATCATAAGGCCAATGAATCAATGTTTAATCAACAGTGCCGCTGTTTATAAAAGAGATAATAAGAATGACTGCACCCTTTTAATAAAACTGAATCCAAAAATATCTATCCACAAAAATAACGGTTCAAAAATTAATTCTAGCCTCATAAAAAAGCCCTAGCATTTCAGCTAGAGCTTTTAAATTTCCATCTGTGTGAATTAAGCTTTTTTCACAAATTCAGATTTTAATTTCATTGCACCAAACCCATCAACTTTACAATCAAGATCATGACCATCACTTGAGTCAGGTAATAAACGAATGTTTTTCGCTTTGGTTCCCACTTTAATCACAGATGAAGAACCTTTAATTTTCAAATCTTTAATCAGGGTAACCGTGTCGCCATCGGCAAGAACATTGCCATTTGAGTCTTTAATAATCGTTGCTGCTTCGGTGCTGCTTTCACCCTCTTTCCACTCATAAGAGCATTCTGGACAAATCAGTAAATCGCCATCTTCATAAGCATATTCTGAATTACATTTGGGGCAATTTGGCAAAGACATAAAAAACCTCAAAAACTCTACTATAGCATTTTATAAGTCAATCTCTTGCTTAAAACCCTATTTATTTCATGGAATAAAAGTAGGCAAGATTAATTTTAACCTTCTTCTAAAACCTGTTTGAGTACAATCACATGGTTATAGTCTTTACTTTTTGCAGCGGTAATTAAAGTGACTTGTTCTTGTTTAGCCATCGCTCTAATTTGCTGCAGCATCTTCGCTTGCTCAACAAGTTCCGCTCTATAGCATTGTTGAAAGACGTCCCAATGTTCGGGATCGTGCGCGTACCATTTTCGAAGTTCAGTCGATGGCGTAATTTCCTTGGGCCATAGATCAATTTTAGCATCTTCCTTTTTGATGCCTCTGGGCCAAAGTCGATCGACTAGAATCCGTTTGCCATCTGAGGGTAAAACTTCGGCATAAGCACGTTTGATTTGAATCTGCATTACATTCACTTCTATTGATCCGGTATTTCAGGAGTAACCAATAAAGTGAGCAGTTGCAATGATTCCTGCCATCCCAAATAACAGGCTTCTACTGGTATCACATCTGGAATACCGGATTGGGTGATATAAACTTCGGTTCCTACAGAAACAGGGTTTAATTGAATAGTGACTTCAATTTGACCCGGTAAGTTTGGATCATCAAACTGGTCGGTATAACGTAACAATTGGTTTGGAATAATTTCATGATAGGTTCCACCAAAGGATTGGCTGGTACCTGTAGAAAAATTGCTGAAGGACATTTTATAGGTGCCACCGACTTTCGCATCCAGATGATGAACTTTAGCGGTAAAACCATGCGGTGCCATCCATTTCACCAAGGCATCTGGATCAATAAAGGCTTTAAACACCCGTTCTGGTGGTGCGCTAAATACACGGTGAAGTTTGACAGTATTGGGCATTTCCTGTTTCTCACTTTTTGTTGTTTTATTTATTCAGTCTATCGCTGTTCATTTATGGCTATGTATGGCTTTGGTATGGGTCTGATTATGTTTTTCATAAAATAGCATGCGAGGTTCACATGCTATTTATTTGTTAAAAATAATACCCATGACCGTATTTAGCCAATTGATGATCTTTGCCATATACAAATTTAAGCGAAGCCATTTTTCAACCAAGTCAATCATGAATAGACGCTTCTTGTTATAATACACTGATTTGATTTAACTTTTTTATTTTCATTTTATCATTACTCAGCGTCTGAATTAAATCTTCTGCAAGCTGATTCAATAAAACCAAATCATCTTTACTCATATGTGCTGAAATTCTACAGAATTACTGTAAATAAAATCCTTCTTTTCCTCATACCATTTTCAATTCAAGCCGATTATCTTTTATTCTTTGTGAAATATTTGGGCATTAAAAAACCCTAACCGTTTGCACGGTTAGGGTTTCTTGGTATCTCATTTAACAAGAGTAAGTATGACTTCAGTTTTACTTGAATCCAGACACTATTTTCAGACTATTATTGAGTGATTTGAATTAACTTTGAAGTTCATCTTCCAAGTCTTCATCGTCATAGACATACGCCATGCAACCCCAGCCATCGTATTCACCGCCGTGTTGTTCAGCAATTTTAGTGAACCATTCTTCAATGTCGACGATGTCTGAATAGTCAGGTTCCATATACACATAAATAGTGATAATCCACTCTAGCGTATCGGCTTCTTCATCTTCAAACAGGCTGATTTTTTGTTCTTCTTTCAGCAAATAAAGCGCACATTTTTCAGCTTGCTCTTGGGTTTGAAAAGCAATCGAAAATTCAATTTCATGTGCTTCAGTCAGATCGTCACCATCTTCAGCCATTTGCCAAAGTACGTTACCGTTTTCGTCATCTGGGAATTGTTCAAAATCGCGTGTCATGGAGAGTTTCCTTATCATAATCATTTAAATCTATATCATTGTACGCAGATTAGCTCAAGTTTGTTTCAGTTTGGCGATTTAAAAGATCCATTCTCTTGCTCATTCATTAAAGTATATTTTTATTTCATCCATTCAAAACCATACACGTCATTACCCTTCCATCATGTGTACTTGCATTTGAGTTTGCTGTTCTTGTTGTTTTTCTTTGAACTCTAAAACCAATGCTGCAAACTTCAACTCTTCTAAACGCAAGTTTAAAAATGACTCATGAATGCGTGCATAACTAAATGCCGCACCATAATGATTAATCAGAATAAAATCATCTTGAAGCGATTGAATGAGTTCACCCAAATTGTCATGCCGTAAGCGTGATAAATATAAGTCAGCTTTGCTGTTAAAAACATGGGTCACCAAAGCAATGGCTGAAAGACGGCGCTTTTCTTCCACATAATCACAATCACCAACACCATGATGATCAATAGCATTTTTTATTTTGCGACGAACTTCATCTAAATGAAGTGCTGAATCTATATGGTCATATCCGTCGATCAACTCATCTAAAAGTGTGTGAGCAGGAAATAAATACTCACTGCCATAACCATTAATTTTATGTTCCAGTGCTCGCGAAATGGCAGTTAAATTTTGCTGTTGCATGGCCTGATTATAGAAACCATGTAATTGTTCTCTGGCTTCTATTTCCAGCTTCTGCTTACTATTTTTTTCATAACTGTCCAGATAATGCCTCACTTTCTCAATATAAGCTTTCATGCCCTGTAGCAACGACTCTGCTTCAATTTTGGTCGCTTCTACAAAGTTCTCAACTTGATTTTGTCGTTCGGCTACATACTGCTCAATGTTTAGAATATGTTGAAACTGGCTGAGTTTTTCAACCTTATTCCTTAACGTTCCCGCCTCTGCACGAAACCTGTTTAATTCATGATGCAGCTCATCATTTTTTTGTTCGTGTACTGCCAAATTTGTTCGTGTTCGATCCAGATTAGCTTGCAAAGACTCCAGATTAACCTGTTTTTCTTTGACCAGTTTTATTGCACGATAAAGCAATACTGCTAAAATAATTATTGTTATGATAGTTATGACTGATAGGTAAATCATTATTATTATCCCAAAAACCCCACCCTACACTAGTCATTTTTTAATCAATTTTCAATCACCAAAACAAGGGATATTATTTCTATTTGTATCCCATAAAATTATTGAATAAATATAAAAAACTATATTTTTCAAATTATTAATTATTTAAAATATTTTAAGTTTGCTTATTAATTATCCACGATTCCAGTCCGTATGACACTGTTTACTCTGACCAATAATCCATAGATTAGCTATACAGTGCATATCATGCAGGGTCGTAAGATCAAAAAGGAACATTGCCTTTAATTTCAACATTCGCCCCCGTTAACGGTTGCTTAAATGCCAAATAACTTGCATGTAAAGCCATACGTTTTAATGGACTTTGATAGGGTTCTGGGTGATACAACTTATCGCCAGTAATCGGATGTCCGATATATTGCATATGCACCCGGAGTTGATGCGAACGTCCTGTAATAGGCGTGAGCAATACACGGGTAATATCTACCGTTTCAAAATAGTCCAAAGCTTGATACAAGGTTTTGGCAGCTTTGCCCAATTCAAAATGCACCATTTGACGCGGACGATTTTCCCAATCGGTCATCAGTGGAACTTCGACACTTCCCTCACCTTCAAGCTTGCCTTGTAGCAAAGCGATATAGTTTTTCTTTACCGTTCGCGCCTGAAACATTTTACTCACCGCCACTTCTGCATCACGGTGTTTGGCAAACATGAGTATGCCTGATGTTGCCATATCTAAACGATGGGTGATTTTAGCGTGAGGATATTTTTCCAAGACACGTAAATATGCACTGTCATGGTGTTCAGGCAAACGTCCTGGTACTGACAACAACCCCGCAGGCTTTTCTATCACTACCAGATCTTCATCTTCATAGACAATAGAAAGTGGTTCTTGCGGTGGCATATAAACAAAGTTGTTGTTGATAGGCATGGATGTACAGCATTTGGGAGAATGAGCGCAAAATAACAAGCTCAGTTTAGGCTGTCAATCAATGTGCGTACCCCATAACTTTAATCTGCGAGATAATAATCGACCGTTGAAACCACACGTACTTTTTTCAAATACGGTGTATTACTATCCCGATCTTCAATACTAAACAAGCCCTGATTTGCCGATTTAATTTTCCCTAAACCGCTTTTAGAATCTGCAGCAAATTTTTCTGCAACACTGCGTGCATTTTCGGTGGCTTGCTCAATCATGGCAGGTTTGATGTCATTGAGTTTGGTAAATAAATATTCGGTTTTTTGTCCAGAGTCATCGCCACCAAAGGCAATGCCTTTTTTACCCAAAGCCACCAGGCGACTTTGTGCAGCACGTACTGCGTCTATTTTGTGGGTATATACGGTTATGGTTTGATGTGCGGTATAGCGTAATGCGACATTTTCATTACCCCCATATTGCTGGGCGTATTTATCCGTAATACTCGGTGAAGCTGTGGTAATTTCCTCGGCAGTAAAACCTTCACCTTTTAAGAATGCCTGAATTTGCTGGGTGTTTATTTCCATGGTGTCGTACAACTGAGCCAGGTCTTGACTGGCAGAACTAAAGCGAATCGGCCAAACCGCAATGTCGGCTTTAACTTCGCGTTCAGACAAACCTTTGACTGAAACAATGCGTTCATATTGTTTAATTTTCAGTGCGCTACTGCCTAAAATCCATCCCGCAATAACCATCCCCAAGCAAATAAAAACACCTAAAATAAGTGCTGGTTTAAGCTGATTCATCTGACTAAATTCCTTTTAGGTATGACTTTAATTTAATTTTTTCAGTTTTTATATGTAAAGCAACAGCATGAAAATATTGATTAAATTATTATAATAGTAGCGCGTTTTACTTTGTATTTAAGATTTTAAGATGGTTTTTAAATTTTAACTTTTATCCATAAAATATAAAGCAATTAAAGGGACTAAATTAAACAGTAAAATACCAATTTTATAGACTGCCATCCCTCCATAATGAATCGCATCGAAGGTCGCATCTGACAAATTAAACCATTTTCCGTGTACTTGTTTAATCCAGTCACGGGCAAAAATAATGGCCAAAAACCAGATCATTAAAATGATGTAATTGATCAATACTAAGGAAAGTAAAAAACGAAACCAAAAATCGAGATTCATATTGATTCTCTACGTGGTAGCTTATGATTTCTAAAATAACAGATTTGATATGCTGAAATGAGTTGCTGATTTGTATCTATATTTTCGGTTTAAAATCCATCTTATAGTTATGATTTTTAATTCTTTTTTATATTTTTATTGTTTTTTATTCGGTAGATAATTTTTAGGGTGTTAGGGAAAACATATTGTTTAACTTCAACAATTATAGCTTTGTAAGCGATAACCTTATGCCTATAAACTCGTGATCTATAGCGTCCTAAGCCGAATCGAGACCTTTTGGGTAAGTACTACACTCACGTTATACGCAACTGGTAGCAATCTACTCTTTTCGATCCCCGTCACACCCTTGAGATATAATTTACCAAGGTACGGTCGGGATTATTTCCCTAAGAAAAGCCAATTTAAATATTTTTTGGAAATTATTTTCTTAAAAATTAATATTTACGGAATATTTAATCACAAGAGCATAAATTACCGTTTTTTATTGCGGATTATTCAGCTTTTTAGATAATTTTTACTTTTTCACTTTGCATTTTTTCTATTATCCCATTTGCAGACTCCTAGGCTTTATTTTTGTATGTTTAGCAATTAGCACACATAAGAATCTGAATGTTCTCATATGCACGAAAATGACCACTAAGAATTAAAAAAAGTGTTTTGCACTGCACCTGCAATAAACCACCATGCACTGATGGCGACCATACCGCACATGATATTGGCCAATATTTTATTGATTTTGCTGAGCTGGGAATTGTAGATTTTTAAGTTGATGATATAAGCTAGTCCGCCCAAACCACCACCAATCAAGCCTCCAAAGAGCACCAAGACAAAAGGCCAACCTGCAATTAAATGCACATATTTCGGTGTTTTTTCAATTTCCATTATTTCGCTGGCTTGTTCCATTTTAATTTCCCTTCTGCTTTTTTTAAATATATCTTGCCCTTTGCTACGAGCATGCCCCTTTGAATCGATGCTCGCCACTCAGGCATATTTATCAAGCAATATTTAAGCCATGAAATTGAGTTCTACTATTTCACATAAAGTTGATGAACATTTTGATTGATATAAGCATTTAAGCCATCACCATACTGTGCCAGTTGTTTCATGTTCTCGACATGTTGATAGCCAGCACTGGCATAACTATAAGTATAAATTTTTGATTTTTTCTTGAATTGAACCCGAATAAACTCATTGCCAATCTCGTAGTTGGCAATACCTGAGTCGTGATTGAGATCAAGATAATGTTCCAAGTAAGCAGTCCCGAAAAACAATAAATCTAGAATTTTAGATGGGGACAAATTGATTAACTTTAAATCAAAACTCAAGTGATAAACGGCTATGCTTAAGTAACAAAAAAGCCCTATGGAGTAATAGGGCTTTTGTCTAAAACAGGGATATCTGTTTTATGAATGTCGCTTAGGCATTGTTATTTTTAAATTCAGTGCCAAGGCATTTGGTACACGGGGGTAAACGGTCTGTACCAATTTCTAAGTAAACGCGATGTCCGCATTGAATACAAAAATAGAAACCTATTCCGGGTTTTTCGCCAGCAGTAACCATCTTTGTTCTCCATGTGTTTATAGAAATGGTGAACTTAGTATAACCCTACTGTGATGATTGTCTATTGTCCATTTCGACAGGTGATGGTGGCGTTTGGGCGAAGTTGCTAAAATTTAGAAATTATCAAATATTGATTTAGAATTAATTTTTATATTTTTCTATAAATTGGTGAATCAATTCGGTTACCTCTTTAAATAGTTTAGGAGTATTCTTCCCACTATAAAGAACAGCATCTGGATTCAGCCCCTTTTGCACACAACTGTAATATAGCTCTGTTTCATAATAAATCCTTCCAACAAAGAATAATAAATGACATTTCCATTGATCATCCTCATCTAAACTGTCACTAATTTTTCCACTTTCTAGTAAGAGTTTCTCTACTTTAATAAATCTGGAATTAATAATAGTTTTTAACTTTATTTTGCTTTTCTCAAGATTCCACTGATGAGCAAAATCATTCCTAATTTTTCTAAAACTATTAAGTTCAAGCAATATATCTTTGCTAAGAATATTGAAAACATATGCTATTTGAATTCTATTTGAAAAACTAGATAAACTCCCAAAACCATCTAAAATTGACTTTGAACCACCTGGAACTCCTTCTGGTATAATTCTTTTAAGAAGTTTCTCTAAGCATTCATCAGCAAATGAACATAATATAATAGGTAAATATTTTATATCTTCCTGAACAATTAAGTGTAAAACTTGCTTTAAATCTTCTAAATTTTCATAATTTTTGCTGTCACACTCCTCAATAAATAATTTTATTTCATGCTCATAAAAGCTATTTTTATAGTTTCTATATACTTGTAAACCATTTTTCTCCAAGTCACTAATGGTTAACTCATTAATATCATCATCGTAATTCATCAGTTATCTCTAAATATCTCTTTCTAAAAAATAAACCCCACTTCACAGTAGGGTCTTTTTCAAACAATATCAATAACTTTAGCTTAAACTCTTAAGCAACAAAACCTTCTAAAAAGTCCTGTGCAAAATGCCACATTTTAAATATTACAGCTAATACAATTTTTTAAATTAAAGTAAAAAAGTATTCCGTATTCTCTATACGTTGGGTGGTTACGTCATATACACAATTTTCGATTTTTGCTTCATTAATTGGCCCTAAATGTATGCCCAAACACCATAAAGAACGTGAGGTATCTAGTCCTGAATACCTAATATTGTCAAATTTTTTCACATCATTTACCATATGTCTTAGACAAGAAGTAGGACTAATATCCTGTTTAATTTCTAATGGGATAGATGAAGTTTTTTGTTTTTGATGAATCATGAAATCCAGCACTGCTGATCGTTTTGTTTTACTTTTTCTACCATCTAATGGACAACGAATTTCTCTATCTACTTTTTTTACTTTTGAATGATTTGTTAAAAACAAATAATATTCTACCTGAAGCCAAATTTCCCACCCTTTGACTTGAAACCCATAGAAATCATTTAATTTTCTAACAATGTCCTCCTTTGCAAAAAATTCTTCACTCACTTCAAGAATAAATTCTCGATCTTTTTTTGTAATAGCATTATTCATGTTTAACTCAAAATAATTAAAAAACCCCACTTCACAGTAGGGTCTTTTTCACACAATATCAACAACTTTCAAACTAAATAATTAAGCTACTTGCCCTTCCAAAAAGTCCTGTGCAAAACGTTGCAATACCCCACCCGCTTCGTACACATGCACTTCTTCTTCGGTATCTAAACGACAAGTCACAGGTACTTCAATAATCTGTTCCTTACCATCATCTGTAGCACGTTCAATCACTAAAGTTAAAGTCGAACGTGGCGCAATATTACCAATCACGCTATATAGCTCAGTACCATCAAGCTTTAATGTTTTACGGTCTGTACCCGGTTTAAACTCAAGTGGTAACACGCCCATACCAACCAGATTAGTACGGTGAATACGCTCAAAACCTTCTGCTACAATCGCTTCCACACCGGCAAGACGTACACCTTTCGCAGCCCAGTCACGGCTAGAACCCTGACCATAATCCTTACCTGCAATCACAATTAAAGGCTGTTTACGGTTCATGTAGGTTTCAATCGCTTCCCACATACGCATCACTTCGCCTTCCGGCTCTACACGCGCTTTCGAACCTTGCTTCACCGTACCATCTGAACGACGTACCATTTCATTAAACAGTTTCGGGTTTGCCAACGTCGCACGCTGTGCAGTCAAATGGTCACCACGGTGAGTTGCGTAAGAGTTAAAGTCTTCCTCAGGCACGCCCATTTTCGCCAAATATTCACCAGATGCACTGTCCAACACAATCGCATTCGATGGAGATAAATGGTCGGTGGTAATGTTGTCACCCAAAATTGCCAGCGGGCGCATATTGCTTAAAGTACGCGGTGCAGCCAGCGCTCCTTCCCAATATGGCGGACGGCGGATATAGGTACTTTGCGGACGCCAGTCATACAGCGGACTTACGGATTTTTCTCGCTCGCCCAAATCAAACATTGGAATGTAAACTTTACGGAACTGTTCAGGCTTCACTGACTTTTGTACCAAAGCATCAATTTCTGCATCAGATGGCCAGATGTCTTTCAAGTAAATTGGATTACCGTCTTTATCATTGCCAAGTGAATCTTTTTCGATGTCAAAACGAATGGTACCGGCAATTGCATAAGCAACCACTAAAGGCGGAGATGCCAAAAATGCCTGTTTCGCATAAGGATGGATACGACCATCGAAGTTACGGTTACCTGACAGCACCGCAGTCGCGTACAAGTCACGGTCAATAATTTCTTGCTGAATTTTTGGATCAAGCGCGCCAGACATCCCATTACAGGTGGTACAGGCATAGGCCACGATCCCAAAGCCGAGCTTTTCTAAATCGTGCAATACACCCGCTTCTTCAAGGTAAAGTGCTGCGGTTTTAGAACCCGGTGCAAAAGATGATTTCACCCAAGGCTTACGGGTTAAACCCAGTTCATTTGCCTTACGTGCAAGTAAACCTGCCGCAACAGTGTTACGTGGGTTTGAAGTATTGGTACAAGAGGTAATTGCAGCAATGATGATGGCACCATCAGGCATTAAACCATCGGTACGGTGTTCAACCACACCGGCAATGCCTTTCTCTTTAAGGTCGCTGGTCGATACACGCGCATGCGGATTTGATGGACCTGCAATATTACGGGTCACAGTCGATAAGTCGAAACGTAATACACGCGGATATTCCGCCTGTTTCATCTCAGATGACCAAAGACCAATTTCTTTGGCATAAGCTTCAACCAGTTTCACTTGCTCAGATTCACGACCGGTTAAAGTCAAATAATCAATGGTATTCTGGTCTATATAGAACATCGCAGCCGTTGCGCCATATTCAGGCGTCATGTTAGAAATCGTTGCACGATCACCCACTGACATGCTGTCTGCACCTTCACCGAAGAATTCAAGATACGCACCAACCACACGTTCTTTACGCAAGAATTCAGTTAAGGCTAATACAATATCGGTTGCAGTAATGCCCGCCTGACGCTGACCTACCAGCTCTACACCAATGATATCTGGAAGACGCATCCACGATGCACGGCCCAACATTACATTTTCAGCTTCCAGACCACCCACACCAATTGAAATTACGCCTAAAGCATCGGTATGTGGCGTATGCGAATCCGTTCCTACGCAAGTGTCTGGATAAGCCACGCCATCTCGGTTTTGAATCACCGGAGACATTTTCTCCAGATTGATCTGGTGCATGATGCCATTGCCCGCAGGAATTACATCGACATTTTCAAAAGCGGTTTTGGTCCATTCAATGAAGTGAAAACGGTCTTCATTACGACGGTCTTCAATGGCGCGGTTTTTCTCAAACGCATCAGGATCGGAACCGCCATACTCCACCGCCAATGAGTGGTCGACAATCAGCTGTGTTGGCACCACCGGATTAACTTTAGACGGGTCGCCGCCTTGGTCAGCAATCGCATCACGTAAGCCCGCCAAGTCTACGAGTGCGGTTTGACCCAAGATGTCATGACATACCACACGTGCCGGATACCAAGGAAAATCGTGATCTTGTTTGCGTTGAATAAGTTCTTTTAATGACTGCTCTAAAATGGCTGGGTCACAACGGCGTACCAACTGTTCTGCAAGCACTTTGGAGGTATAAGGAAGTTTGGCATATGCGCCTGGCTGAATATCTTCTACGGCTTGGCGCACATCAAAATATTCGAGCTGGGTGCCTTGCAGTGGTTTACGGTAGTTGTTGTTCATAGCTTACCTGCCTCTTGAATCATTTTTCTTTACTACGTAATTGTTGTTGACGAATCACAATCGTTTCGATGGCATTGTACGCTGTGAAAAAGCCATTTCCCAAATCTTATATATTTCATAAACTTAACCTACCAAACCCCTATTTTTGAAATATTTAGTTACACAAGCATTGGAATATTTGCTCTAAAGATGCTTTTTTGGGAAAAATAGCGGGAAATCAGCCTCATTCTTTAGTATTAGATATGTTTTTTAGGATAAAAAACAACCTTAAGTTGTACTTTTATTATGTTACTTAAAATTTTCTCATTTACATGCATAGTTTAGTATTTCTAAACTTGTTTTTTAAAAATATAAGATGATTTTCATAAAATTATTTTACTCTCACCTTTAAAACGTCCTTTTAAGCATGTTTGTCACTCGTCGTATCTTTTAAACACCCTCTTTTTTAGTGAGCTGGTTCTCAATATAGTTAAGAAGCATTAAACAATTAAAATTTTGTTCTTCTAAAAATAATCCAAGTACAAAAAAAAGATAAAGGTGAAATAAAATGTTACAGATAGCTATTATTGGAGTCATCGCTGCGGTTATAGCAGTATTGATATCGAGTTGGAATGGAGGTAAAAATCCCTCTAATCCTTCGCATCCCTCTAATCCTTCAAATCCATCCAACCCATCACATCCATCCAACCCGCCTAAACCATCACATCCCGTTCCAACAGCATCGGACACTGTGATTAGTAACCCGCCCTTATTACAAAAAAATGCCAAGGGCAAGCACGAACTTATCGTGGCTTATAAACTTAATAAATTATATAACCCCAATACCAAATTATGGGATCCTGTATTTTTACGTGGATATTTAACCAAACCAAGTTTATTTGATAAAAAGAAAGCATATGCCGAGGATATTCTGGTAGGTCCACAGATTCGGGTAAAACAAGGTGAAACGCTTCAAATCAATTTAAATAACCAGCTTCCAGCTGAGTCGAAAGAGACCTGTCCAGATAAAATGGATAATGTCAACGAGCCGCATTGTTTTAGCACCACCAACATACACACCCATGGCTTCTGGGTTAGTCCCCAAGGCAACAGTGATAATGTTTTCCTGAAATTTAAACCTCAAGAAAAATTTGACTATCAGTTCAAAATGGAACCCAACCACCCAGCGGGTACCTATTGGTATCATGCACATCTGCATGGCTCAACTGCCATTCAGGTTTCTAGTGGTATGGCAGGTGCTCTCATTGTCGAAGGTTCCAGAGTGCCAAAAGTTAAAAATGGCAAAATCACCGAAACCGGAGACATGGACATTCTGTGGAAAGACAAAGCCAAAAACAGCTATCAGAATGAAAAAATTGTGTTGTTCCAACAAATTCAATATAAAAAATGTACCGAGTTAGATGATGATAAGTGTATCCCCGGTATTCTGGAAGATTATGTTGGTCTTGCTAATCCCGGATCTTGGGGAGCAGGCTTATATTACACCTCTATCAATGGCAAAGTCTTAGGCGAAATGAAAGTAGAACAGAATCAATTTAATCGCTGGCGTATGATTCATGGTGGTGTTCGAGATACCATTGGCTTAATGATTAAAGAGCTTCCAGACTCTAAAAAATATACTGCCGAACAAACCATTAAAGCTTGTTCAGAATATCAAACCACTGACAAAAAAGCAGAATTTGACAAGCTAAAAAGTTTAACTGTTAATACCATTGCTCAAGATGGCTTAACCATGAATCAGGTACAAACCAGAACGCTTTCTGTATTCCAACCCGGTTATCGTCACGATGCTATGGTTGCCTTCCCGACCACCAATAAATATTGTATTTATGACACTAAATTAAATGTGGATGATCAAATCAATGCACCTTTGTCGACGGGACAAACGACACCACAACTCGCGCCAGGCAATCCGTTAAATGCTCAACTGATTGGATGGGTCAATGTGAATGCCAGCAAATTAAAGCAACAAACTGCTGCCCAATATCTGAAAGATCAGGCGCAAAAAATGGGTTTAAGCAAAGAAATTCAGACTCAATTATCTCAACATAATCTTTCTGCATTTACAGATCATGCATCACTGATGACTGCAGAAGTGGATAAAGTGATTGAAAACAGACCACAGCAATTCTCCGCACTTTCTCTTTCCTTTGGGCCTGGAGGTATTAAATTTGGATTCCGCCATATTAAAGAGGATGTATCCCCTCCTACAATCCCGCCAATAAGTTTTGGAGATTTCTTTGATGGAGAAGGTGCCGTTGAAGGTGAGTATGTCCGTCAATTACAAATTGGGAAAATTGATGAATGGGAACTGACGAGTGATCTTGCTGGGCATCCTTTCCACATCCACGTCAACCCTTTCCAGATTGTCAAAATTTTAAAAACTGTAGGCGATAAGGAGATTGATGTCAGTGATACTGCACCAGATCCAAATGACAATAATCTGGATGACGTGCAGTACCGGGGTTTAAAAGGACAGTTCAAAGATACTATCTTTGTGAAACAAGGTTATCGAGTGATTGTCAGAAGCCATTACAAGAAGTTTGAAGGCGATTTCGTACAACACTGCCATATCCTCGACCATGAAGATCAAGGGATGATGGAAACCGTGCGAGTCTGTGGAGGCAAATTCCCTTGTAATTCACCGCTACCAACATCCTCTCACCACTAATTCATCTCTGTTCCACAAAAGCCAGCAATTTATATTGTTGGCTTTTTTATTTGCCTCTGTTTAGTGCTTGCTGCACAATAGCTTGATTGATTTGTGGTATTGAAACTGAGGCCAAGCATGACAACGTCTACTGCTTTTACATCATTCACTTTAAATGGTGTAGATGCGCAAAAATTCCTTCAAGGTCAAGTGACTTTAAATACCGAAGCCTTAGCAGAAAACCTGACTCGCTATACAGCAATCTGTAGTTTAAAAGGCCGTATTCTGTTTGGTTTATGGCTCAAAAAAATCAATGCAGAAAGTTTTGAAATCGTGACGACTCAAGATCAGGCTGAAGAATTTTCCAAACACATTAAAAAGTTTGGTGCATTTTCAAAAATGAAGCTAGAACAAGTCGGTCAAGTTTTCCCTATTCTAAATGGCGATACTACCGATTTTTCTACCACTGAAACCGATATTGCAGCTTGGCAACTTCAAGCCATTGAAGCAGGTCAGGCTTGGATTGAAGCAGCAACTTCACAAGAGTTCCAACCGCAAGAACTTCGTTTGCATCAACGTGAAGGCGTTCATTACGACAAAGGCTGTTATTTGGGCCAGGAAATTATTGCGCGTCTTTGGTTTAAAGCCAAACCAAAACACTGGTTGCATCTGGTTCAAGGTACAGGTGACACCCCTGCTGTTGCAAGTAAATTGAGCAATGATGTAGAAGTGGTGAATAGCATTGCGATTGATGGTGGTTTTAAAGCACTTGTTGTTGCAAAACCTGCGGCACTAGAAGAACTAGGATTACAAGTTGTAGATTTACCAGAAGCTTTAAATGGCGATGTAGCACGCCCGCAATAATATTCAAGTTTAGAAACATCATTAAAAAGCCTCCAAAATTGGAGGCTTTTTCAATCACAAATTAAAATCGTGAAAAAGTTTGTTCATGTCTTTAATGACATATTCTTTAAAATGGAATGCACGCGCATGTTTTGCATCAATACGCGCAGTCTTTCCCTCATGTTCAAAGATATAAACACGGTCTTCTTTGCTCACCAAAAAGTTTTTGCCTAATTTCATCAACAATGCATCAAATTTGTCTTCATCTGGAATAGTTTCATCCAAATTAATCTGATCATATGCCCGTTTAATACCTTTGATGAACATTCATATACTCACAATTTTATTCAGCCGCGATTTAAACAAACATTGACGAAAAAGCAAAGTGTAGTTGCTTTCTCTACGCCTTTTTATGGCATGAAATTTCACTTTTTAAGCAAAAATCTTAACTATAGAAAAACAATTCATGCTAAAACCGATAAGCACTTAAGGCTGATTTAAGCTGCTCACTATTTACTTAAGCACTTATTATGCAAATATCAACAAAATTTTATTGCAATACACAAATCATATATTTACATTCACATAATTAAACTTATGATGTTGTATTGAGTCTTCCACATACATTCTTAAACACATAAATGGAATTATGTGCATGTTTATAAAAAGGTTTTAAAACTATGAAAAAAATTATACTTGCTAGCATCATCGCCTTATCTTCACATCTTGCAATGGCAGAAATGGCAACCAACTCTGTTGATCCTGCATTTACCAAAATTGAAGCATTGGTTAAAGCCAATAATATGAAGGGTGCATACCAAGAACTGGAAAAATTGGCCAAAGCGGGTAACCCTCAAGCCATTTATAACTTAGGCTATCTGACTCAAACCGGTCAAGGTACAGCCAAAGATGAGAAAAAAGCGATTAAGCTGTACGAAGAGTCTGCAAGCAAAGGCTATCCCGTTGCCAACTATGTATTGGGTAAAAACTATATAGGAGGCACTTTAGGTCTTAAACAAGACACTAAAAAAGCCAAACAATATTTAGAAAAAGCATCTGCCCAAGGGTTTGCTGATGCGACTGTCGATTTAGCCGTGTTACTTTTTGCTGAAGGTACACCTGCTTCAGATAAATTGGCATTGCAAAAATTAAATCCTTTAATTAAAAAAGATAACTATCAAGCGATTCATGCCAAAGCTTTATATGACATTAGTCAGGGTTTTAAAAATAAAAATGAAGCTCCGATTAAACAAGGTTTAAAAAGTATTCAGGACTTAGCGCAAAAAGGCTATATTCCAGCCTTGATGGCGGTGGGAAATATGTTTGCGAATGGCAACATTGTTCCGCAAAACCTGCCTGAAGCGAAAAAGATTTTCTCTACCCTGGCAAAAGAAAATATCCCGCAAGCCAAAGAATCTTTAGCGGTAGTGGACAAAATGATTGCTGAACAAGCGAAAACTCCAGCAAAAGCTGCAAAGAAAAGTTAAATTTTCTCCAATAAAAAAGCCTCTAAATTAGGGGCTTTTTTATGAGCTTGATAAATATTACAGATATTTAAAAAATTAAGCCCACCACACGCTAATTAAAATACTGGTCACCACAAAGCCTAAAATTGTACTCATCAGCAATGGTGTTAAGGTTTTTTCATTCAATCCATAGGCCTGGCCTAACATTCCAAAAATGGTCGGCATCGGTAAGGCCGCAATAATTGTCCCGGCATAGACCATTTCCTGACTAACATCAGTTAAATACGTTAATCCTAAAAACATCAGTAAAGGCATGATCAAGTTACTGGAAATTACCAGATACCAGCTCTGCACATTTACATATTTTAAGGTTAGGCCAACAATGCCGCCGCCAATGGAAAATAACGCCAGAGGTGATGCAGTTTGTCCCAACAGTAACAAGACCTGATCTAACCGTTCAGGAATAGGTATCTGAAAAACAGCACAAGCAATCCCCAGCATGACCCCCATAAACAATGGATTTTTTAATAAGGTCAATAATGTACTTTTAACAATGACTGCAACATTTGCCTTTTGCCGGGTACCCAATTCTGCCAAAATCAAAACCGCTGGAATAAGCAGGACACTTTCAATAATCACCACTAAAGAGGTGTAAGTCATTGCCCGATGTCCCATCAACAAAGACAACACTGCTGTACCAATGAGTCCGGTATTGGACATCGCAGCGCCTAAGGACAAAACCGATGACTGAGAGTGATTGTTTTTGAAATACTGCGAAACAATAAAAAATGCTGAAATATATAAAATGAAAGTCACACCGGTATAAATAAAGAAATATTCCGGATACCAGATTTCACGTAAATCTTTTGAAGCCAAAGACTGGAAGAATAAAGCAGGTAATGCGATTTTAATGACAAAAGCACCGATCGCATTGACCTGTTCTTTGGTTAAAAGTTGCAGTTTTACGGACAAATAACCTAAAGCCAATAGAAAAAAGATAGGTACAATGACCGCAAAGACCATATTAAAAATGTCCTGTAAAAATGAACGATCAACGAAATATATGAACCTTGGTGCTCATATATAAACGTTGATGGCAGTTGCAAAATTGATGAAATTAAAAGGCTTTAAACAGCTCTTTCAGCCCATGCGGCTGACAGCGTAAATACTGGGGTGCAATTTCGATATTCGCACCCAATGCTGCCGCAGCATGCCAAGGCCAACGTGGTTCATAAAGCATGGCGCGAGCCAGAGCAATTGCATCGGCTTGCTCGGATTTTAAAATATTTTCAGCTTGCTGGGCTTCTGTAATCATTCCCACTGCAATCACTGGAATGTGAACCACTTTCTTTACTGCTTCAGCAAAAGGCACCTGATAATTGGCACCAATTTTAATTTCTTGCTTTGCATGCAGGCCGCCACTTGAAACATGGATGTACACTGCACCCAACTGTTCTAAAGCTTTTGATAAACCGACAGAAGAATCCACACCCCAACTGTCTTGTCCATTCATCCAGTCGGTTGCGGAAATACGCACCCCAATTGGATAATCATGAGGTACAGCATTTTTCATCGCCTGAAAAACTTCAAGGGTTAAACGAATACGGTTTTCAAAACTGCCACCATATTCGTCGCTACGCTTGTTCGACAGTGGCGACATAAATTGATGCAGTAAATAACCATGTGCTGCATGTACTTCAATTAAATCAAAACCCGCATCAACGGCACGAACAGCTGCATCAGCAAAGTCCTGAATCACTTTTTGGATTTCATCTTGACTCAGCGCATGCGGTGGGTGATCGGTTGGGTTAAATGGCAGATCACTGGCAGAAACAGTTTGCCAGCCATGGGCTTCTTCCGGCTTAAATTGACCTTTTCCATCCCAAGGTTTATCGGTAGAGGCTTTACGGCCAGCATGCGCTAACTGAATGGCAAAAGGCATAGGCGAAAGTGTCTTTATTTTTGTCAATAATGTTTTGATCTGATCGCGCTGAATATCATTCCACAAACCTAAATCTGCATAACTGATACGCCCTTCAGGCTGTACCGCTGTCGCTTCGACAATGCATAAGCCCGCACCTGATAGAGCGTAGTTTGCCCATTGCTGCTCATGCCAATAAGTCACTTCGCCCTGTTCAGTTGCTGAATACTGGCACATCGGTGCAATCACAATTTTATTATCAAGTTTTAAAGAGCCAAATTGAATTGATTCAAATAATAAAGACACACTTATTCTCCTTAAAATGCTTTAGTTAGGCTTAAACCTGCGCTCCAGTTCACACCATCTGCTGGTTCAAAGAAACGGCCATTCCCGTCATTGACAATAATGGAACCCACATAATCTTCATCAAAGAGATTATCGACTCGGGCAAAAGTACGCACTTTCCAGTCTGCATTTTTCCAGACATAACCCACATTGGCACTGGTTAAGGTATAGCTTGGCGCAGCATCAGAATTGATGTCATCGACATATAATTTATCAATATAGCGAACATCCAGTCCGGCATTAAAGCCCGTTTCAGGTTGCCAAGCCAAAGCGACAAAAGCCTGATTCTTAGCGACACCCGGAATATAATTCCCTTTCGCCACAACCTTTGCAGGATCAGTATTGGAAATGTCTGAATCAAAAGTAGCATCGATAAAACTATAACTGGCTTGAGCAGTCAAATCACGCCATAGATTTTTATTCCAGGACAGCTCTAGCCCTTTGCGTAAAGTTTTATCGGCATTACGATAAGTCGCACGACCGTTTTCAGTTCCAGCAGAAACAATGTCATCTTGAGTATTGCTTTGGAAAATTGCGGCAGTGAAATTTCCTAGTTGATTTTGACTTTTTAAACCCAGTTCATATTTATCACTAGTTGCAGGTTTTAAATCAAAATTCATTCCATCATTTTTCGAATAAGCCATTTCTGTAAAAGTTGGTGTTTCAAAACCTTTGGCATAACTTGCATAGGCATTGAGCTGATCATTGATTTTCCAAGTTAAAGCAGCTGATGGCAAAACTTTGTCATAATCTGTTTTTCCGCTGTCATCACCATTATCTTGATCAGCAGAATATTCGGCTGCTTTGAAATAAGCATCTTTAGACTCATAATGCACATTGCTATAACGAAGACCAGTATCTAAAGTCCAATTGGGTAAAAAGCTCCAAGACGCTTGCAAATATGGATCTAAATTCCAAAGAGTATTTTTCTCATCACGACGTAAATTCCCTTTTACCCCAAACTGATTATTGGCATCAAAATTTTCATAACCTTGACGGTTTTCATCCATATAATCAAAGGCCAGTCCTGCGGTCAAACGAGTATTTGGCAGCAAATCTTTTCCTGTCCAACGTAAATCTGTACCGTAATAATCACGGCTAAAATCAATCACACCACCAGCATGACGCGGGTTCATTTGCGATGTGGAAGGCTGAGGATTTCCATTATCATCCAATCCTAAATCGGGAGAGGCCACTCCTTTAGGAATCGATTGGTACTGTGTTACTTCACGGTGTCCTGCATAGACCATACCGTATATTTCATGCTGATCATTAATTGGTTTCGACCAAGTCAGACCTGTTTGAGTCTGATTAATTTCTTTACGTACATCAAACTGTTTTAAAAATGGAACTTGTTGTTTAGGGTTAGCTTTCCATTGAACTCGGGTCAAACCTTGTGGATCATCGGCATTAATATCGACATGATTTACAATCCAGTTCACTTTAGAACCGTCATCCAAATCCCAAGTGAGTTTGGCATTGCTTAACACTTTTTTGGCAGCGCTATGCTCACGGTAGCCATCGGTATCAAAATAAGAAGAACTGATGACATAACTCGGTTCATTGGCTTGATCTGTCCCACCTTGCAAAACAATATCTGCACGACCTTTGTTATGACTACCCCTCGAGTAACCTAACTGGATAGAGTCACGGCCCTCACCTTCTTTAGTGGTGGTTAAAATCGTACCGCCAGAAGAGTTACCGTAAAGCGATGAAAATGGTCCACCCAATACTTCAATATGATCCAAACTACTTAAATCAATATTTGAGGTTTGTCCCTGACCATCAGGCATGGTTGCAGGAATACCATCGACATATAAGCGAATGCCACGCACCCCAAAAGTTGAACGTGCACCAAATCCTCGCATCGAGATTTGTAAATCTTGTGCATAATTTTCACGGTTATTCAGTTGTAAGCCGGGAACACCTTTTAAGGTTTCAGATAAATTCACCCCTAGATTATTTTCATTTTTATTTTGATCGATTCGATACACCGAAGCCGGTGTTTGCAACCAGTCTGTATCTGTACGTGTCGCTTCAATTTTTAAGGTGGGCAACAAAACAGGTTCCGTAGAACCTGTTTCAGCATATAGGTTTTGGCAGATACATGCCGTCAGGCAAAGTAAAGTCATATTGATGGGCATCAGGTGATATTTACCTTGCATAGGCTGTTCTCTATTTCATATTAGAATAATACTTTAGAGCTTAAACCAAGTACCAAGGCATCGTCTAGGTTATTTGTCGCACCCGGGTTAATAACATATTGAATATTCGGACGAAGCATTAACCATTTGGTTGGGTAATAGCTGTAGTTCAATTCAACATTGTATTCAGCACTGGCATTAAACGCAACACGGTCATTCACGTGTATACGGTTGACACCCAGACCTAAAATGTCATTTGGCTGAGAATCAAATAGGCCAATATATTTCACACCGATTTGTTGTGAATTATCCACTTTATTGGTGGTACGGTCATGCCAGGTAAAGTTAGCAAAGCTATGCAAACCTTGTTTACCTGAACCCGTCGATGTCAATTGTTGTTCTACTGCCAACCAGCCAGCATAGGTACGGTCTTCGCCAACAGTGCCTTTTGCATAAGCAACATCATATTGATTTTTAGCTTCATCTGCAGTGTTATATATTCCACCTACACGGTAGCTACCCGGAAAACCATTCACCAATGATTTAGGTTGCCATACCACTTCAACTGGAATCGTTACCCCATCAGCATTGTCGGTATCCAGGTTCCAGCCATGACGCTCTAAAGCATTTTCAGGGTTGTATTCATATACACCAACTTGAGTAAACACTTCAGGAGTCACCTGATATTTCACACGACCACCCCATTGTGAAACAGGCGTGTTCATCCAGATATTACCTTGCCATTTCCCCATTTGTGCTGCACAAAATGCCGTGCTTTGGAAATCACAGGCCATCACGTTAAAGTCCATACCCAGACCTAAACGACCGACTTTGACACTCACGCCTTGCGCTTTGAAATTCTTTTCAATCGACAATTCGCTTAAACGTGTTTTTTGATTCCCACGGCCATAGTTTGCCTGAACGTTTGCAAGTTGCGGTACCTCACCTTGTAAATCATCAACTGTGGTACTTTGCCCTTGACGTGCACTCACCGCAGCACGAATAGTCACGCCATCCCAACCTGCGAGTTTTTCCATATCGAAAGTTGAGCCTAACCACAATTGGCTCGCTACAGTCGCATCATTCCCCTCATCACGCCCTCCATCTGCTAAATAGGCAGCATCAGCCGCAATATTGGCATCAAATTTCACCCCTTGCCCAGCAAGTTCAGTACGTTTACCGTTCCAGTCACCCAATAAATATTGACCATTTGGATCAAAAGCATTTTCAGCGTGAGTTTGTGTCATGGCAACTAACATCAAGGTGGGTAATAAAGCCAGACTAAATTTTTTCATAAGGAAAACCACAGCAACATTCGAGAGACTACAATTAAATAAATTGTATATATTGTGTGAAAATTACATAACTTTTACACATTAATCTCATCAATTTTTTTATTATAGAAAAAACAAAAAGTTATATATAAAGTAAAACAAATAACAATAAGTTTAATTAATATTAAATATATTAATATTTTTCAATGTATTAACTAAAAACATTCAATTTAAAAAATAATTACGTTTGTTAAAAATGGCATTTAAAAATTAGACCAATTGATATATTTTCAACCAATTTTAAAGATATATATTTATAGATTAAGTTATTTTTTTTGCCTATTTCCATTCAAAATAAAAACTTGCATTCAAGCCCTTGCAACCCGATATTAGCTTTATCTACTCACACTAGAATCCAACATGCCCGAATTACCAGAAGTTGAAACCACCAAAACCAGTTTATTGCCTTTAATTGACCAAAAAGTCCTAAGAGTTGAAGTGCATCAGCCTAGTTTACGCTGGCCCATTCCTGAAAATATAGAAAAGTTGGTGGGACAGAAATTACTGAAACTCACCCGCCGTTCCAAATATATTTTGGCGGAATTTGAACACGACACCATGCTCTGGCATCTCGGTATGTCTGGCAGTTTTCGTCTTTGTGATGCCGATACAGAATTGCGCAAGCATGATCATTTGATCATTCAGTTTGAAGATTTAGAATTGCGTTATCATGATCCGCGTCGTTTCGGCTGTATTTTATGGTTGGATCCCAACTCACAAAGCAAGCTGATTGATACTTTAGGACCAGAACCTTTAAGTGAAGCCTTCAATGCTGAATATTTAGCGGAAAAATTTAAAAAGAAAAATGTCGCTGCCAAAGTGGCCATTATGGACAATCATATTGTAGTCGGTGTTGGAAATATCTATGCCACCGAAAGCCTGTTCAATTTAGGCATTCACCCCGCTCAACCCGCATCAAGTTTGACACCTGATCAAATTGAAAAATTGGTCATCGAAGTTAAACGAATTTTAAAGCAAGCCATTGATTTAGGTGGTTCTACCCTACGTGACTATAGTAATGCGATGGGTGAAAATGGTTATTTCCAGCAAACCCTGTTGGCTTATGGTCGTGCTGGCGAGATGTGCGTAAACTGTGAAACTACTTTGGAAAATTTAAAGCTTGGACAACGCGCTAGTGTATTTTGTCCGCAGTGTCAGCCTTTAAAAAAAGTTAAAATAGCGACCAAGACTCCATCTAAAGGGAATAAAGCATGAAATCTGCCATCGTCCGTCATATTTTAGTCAAAGATAAAGAGCTGTGTGAACAGCTAAAAAAGAAAATTAAAGCCGGCGCAGATTTTGCCAAAATTGCCAAACAGCATTCGACTTGTCCATCAGGTAAAAAAGGCGGTGAACTTGGAGAGATTAAAAAAGGTCAGTTAGTTGGCCCAATTGATAAAGCTGTATTTACCTTGCCAGAGCGTGAATTACACGGCCCAATCAAAAGTCAGTTTGGCTGGCATTTGCTCGAAATTAAGTTTCGGATGGATTAAGCCTAATGGTTTAAATTCTCTCTCCTTTTAGGAAGCGAGGAAAATATTTCTCAAGGAAAAAGATCTATTCGTGACCCCTCACCCCTTGCGCAGCAGTGCTACTCATCTCCCATAGGGAGAGGGAGTTTTCATTATAAAATTAACTTATCTGTGTTTTATAAATGGATGTTCCCTCTCCTCTTAGGAGAGGGTTAGGGAGAGGTAAATCACAAATAAAAACGGCATCTCAAGATGCCGTTTTTTATATAAATAAAATTACAGTGGTGGACGTTTTTTCAATTCATCACGAATTTCGCGCAGCAATTCGATATCGGCTGGTGTTGTCGGAGTTTCCTCAACTGGGCCTTCCTGTTTACGTAAACGGTTCATAAATTTAACCAACAAGAATACGACCCAGGCCAAGATTAAGAAGTTAATTAAAATTGTTAAAAAGTTACCGTAAGTCAGTACGTTTACACCTGCCTTAGTTAAGGCATCTAAAGATTGTAAATTATCTGGGTTATCTCCTAATACAAAGAATTTTTGCGTAAAATCGACTCCACCACCTGTAATGACGGTAATTAAAGGCATAATAATGTCTTTAACCAATGAATCAATGATTTTACCGAAAGCGCCACCAATGATGACACCAATCGCTAAATCCATCATATTGCCTTTAATGGCAAATTCTTTAAATTCTTGAACAATACTCATATCTTTCTCCAGTTTATCTTTAAAGCTATTCTTTCTTCATTAAAATATTTTGAGAACCGTATCACGCTGTAATGCGTTTATCACAGCTCATAATTCCCTCTAATTTACTTGGAATTATTTATTTTTAATATATTAAATTGCTAATTGTAAACAAAAAAAATGCTACCAATAAATTGATAGCATTTTTTCATAAGCTTGCTCACAAGGAGCAAAATTATTTTAAATCTTATTTACCGCGATTACGTTTACGTTCGCCTTCAGTCAACCAACGTTTACGGATACGGATCGATTTAGGTGTTACTTCAACTAATTCGTCATCTTCAATGAATTCAAGCGCTTGTTCAAGCGTGTATTCAATTGCAGGCACTAACGTTAACGCTTCATCTGTACCAGATGCACGTACGTTGGTTAACTGTTTCGCTTTAGTCGGGTTAACAGCCATGTCGTCAGAACGTGAGTTAATACCTACGATCATACCTTCATAAACTTCTAACTGTGGTTTAGCGAATAGACGACCACGGTCTTGCAGTGTGAATAACGCATAGCCAAGACATACACCTTGAACCATAGAAATCAACACACCATTTTGACGTTTCGCCACAGTACCCGCTTTAGCAGGACCATAATGCGAGAAGCTTGACGTCATGATCCCTGTACCAGAAGTCATGGTTAGGTATTCCGAACGGAAACCAATCAAGCCACGTGAAGGAACAGTTGCTTCAATACGGATACGGCCTTTACCGTCTACTTCCATATTGGTCATTTCGCCTTTACGGAAGCCCATTTGTTCCATAACGAAACCTTGGTGCTGTTCTTCAACGTCAAAAGTCACGTTTTCAAACGGTTCTTGCATTTGACCGTCAACTTCTTTCATGATCACTTGCGGACGAGAAACACCCATCTCGAAGCCTTCACGACGCATGTTTTCGATCAATACAGAAAGGTGAAGCTCACCACGGCCAGACACTTTGAAACGGTCTGGAGAATCAGTGTCTTCAACACGTAATGCAACGTTGTGAATCAATTCGCGGTCTAGACGTTCACGGATGTTACGTGAAGTTACAAATTTACCTTCTTTACCAGCAAACGGTGAGTTGTTTACCTGGAATGTCATCGTAACAGTAGGTTCATCTACAGACAATGGTGGCAAAGCTTCAACATTTTTCGGATCACAAATCGTGTCAGAAATATTCAGTGCATCGATACCTGTTACACAAACGATATCGCCTGCATTTGCTTCTTCGATGTCAACACGGTCAAGACCATGGTAACCCATGATTTTTAAGATACGACCGTTACGTGTTTTGCCATCTTTGTCGATCACGGTTACTTGAGTGTTTAATTTCACTGAACCGCGTTGAATACGACCAATACCGATTACACCTACGAAACTGTTGTAGTCAAGAGATGAAACTTGCATTTGGAATGGACCATCAACGTCAACTGCTGGTGGTTCAACGATGTCTACGATTGTTTGGAACAATGGAGTCATGTCATCAGCAAGTTCTTCTGGAGAAGGACCAGCAACACCACGTAAACCTGAAGCGTAAACGATTGGGAAGTCTAACTGTTCGTCAGAAGCACCCAAGTTATCGAACAAGTCAAATACTTGGTCAATTACCCAGTCTGGACGCGCGCTTGGTTTATCAACTTTGTTGATAATTACGATTGGTTTCAAACCACGTGCGAATGCTTTTTGCGTTACGAAACGAGTTTGTGGCATTGGACCTTCTTGTGAGTCTACAAGAAGCAATACACAGTCAACCATAGACATTACACGTTCAACTTCACCACCGAAGTCAGCATGTCCCGGGGTGTCCACGATGTTAATGCGGTATTCTGTGTTAGTACGTGCATCAGTCCATTTAATTGCAGTGTTTTTTGCAAGAATGGTAATACCACGTTCGCTTTCAATAGCGCCTGAATCCATGACACGCTCGATCTCACCCGCGCGATCACCGAGAGCACCTGATTGTTGTAAAAGTTTGTCTACAAGAGTGGTTTTACCATGATCGACGTGCGCAATAATGGCGATGTTACGGAGAGTTTTAATATCTGACATGTAAATTCGATGCGTATTTAATTTGAGGGCAAATTATACAGAAAAATACAAAGTTTTAGTAGTGACAGTTTATTGACAGTTACAAGTTTTTTTGACAAATCACTCTTTTTTTCATTTGTAATGTCCTGTAACTCGATTAGAATAACGACAAATTGCTGCTGTACCTTTCTACATGTCTGATTTGAATAACTCTCCCGAGCAACAAGATCGCCTTGATTTGGTCTATGGATTGAACGATCGTCCTCAACCATTCATCGCTTTTTTAGCTGCACTGCAACATTTACTTGCAATTATTGTCCCAATTGTCACGCCCGGCTTGCTGATTTGTTTAGCCCTCGGTGTTTCAAGAGAAGACACCAACATGATTCTTTCGATGTCATTGGTGATCTCGGGTATTGCAACCTTTCTACAATGTAAAAAAGTCGGTCCTTTTGGTGCAGGCTTGCTGATTGTTCAAGGAACCAGCTTCAACTTTATTGGTCCAATTATTGGTATTGGTTCAGCAATGGTCGCTGCGGGCACCCCTGTTGAAGCGGTAATGGCCTCTATTTTTGGTGTGGTGATTGCAGGTTCATTTATTGAAATGGGTGTTTCACGCATTTTACCGTGGGTGAAAATGCTGATTACTCCACTGGTTACAGGTATTGTTGTACTGCTTATTGGTTTGACCTTAATTAAAGAAGGTCTGATTAGTATGGGTGGTGGTTATCAAGCCATGGGCGATAAAACTTTTGCTAACGCTGATAACCTGATCATGTCATGTACCGTACTGGCGATCATTATCATTTTGAATCGTGTCCGTATTACCTGGGTAAAAAGCTCAGCGATTCTGATTGCCTTAATTATTGGCTATACTCTTGCCGGTTTCATGGGACATCTTGATTTCTCGGGCTTGAAAGATGCACCGATTGTTCAAATTCCAACCCCAATGCACTTTGGATTAAGTTTCTCCTGGAGTTTGTTTATTCCAATGGCCTTTATTTACCTGGTGACGTCACTAGAAGCGATTGGTGATATCACCGCGACTTCCAAGATTTCAAACCAGCCGGTAGACGGTCCGAAATGGATGGAACGTATTAAAGGTGGTGTACTTGTAAATGGTGCAAACTCTTTCCTAGCAGGTATTTTCAACACTTTCCCAAGTTCTGTATTTGCACAAAATAACGGTGTCATTCAACTGACTGGTGTTGCCAGCCGTTATGTAGGCATCTGGATTGCCGCATTATTGGTGATCCTTGGCTTGCTTCCTGCGGTTACCGGTGTCATTCAAGCGGTTCCGCAAGCCGTTCTGGGTGGTGCTGTTATGGTGATGTTCGGTGCTGTTGCAGCTTCGGGGATTAACATCCTTTCAGGTGTGCAATTAGACCGCCGTGCATTATTGATTATTGCAATCTCGCTGGCATTGGGTTTAGGTGTTGCACAAGTGCCACAAATTCTTGAACACCTGCCTGAGTTATTCCGTAACATCTTCAGTTCTGGTGTTGCGACTGGTGGTATTGCAGCATTGTTATTAAATATTATTCTTCCTGAATCGAAGAAATAATTTCATTTCAGCATCAATTCTGCCCAGCATTGTCTGGGCAGAATTTTTCAATGGCGAGATAAAAAATGGATCCAAGAAGTGAAGTTGTCATTCGACAGCACGAATATCTTTCTGGACGTGTGTTACTTGTTAATGCACCGACAGATGACTTACTTTCCAATTTAGAGAAAGACATCACTGCATGTTTGTGGACATGGAATTATAATGAGTTTCAATATTTTCAGTCGCAACAAGCCAATGTACATTTTGGTGTCGACCTTCCTGAAGGCAGTTTTGATCAAGCGATCATTTTTGTGCCTAAGTCAAAAGAATTATTAAATTACATCTTACATAATGTCGTGAGCCGTTTAGGTCTAGGTGCTTCTATCTTCCTGGTGGGTGAAAAGAAAGCGGGGGTCGAACGTGCAGCCAAGCAATTACAGCCTTATGGCAAAGCACTAAAACTCGACAGCGCACGTCATTGCCAAATGTGGCAAGTCACCATTGACTCTACAGTGACTGCGAAAGCTTTGGCAGATTGGGCGCAAGAATATACAGTAGCGACGCCAAATGGTGATTTAACCATTTGTGCCCTTCCGGGTGTGTTTAGTCAGAATCGTCTAGATGTAGGTACAGCCGTATTCTTGCCTTTTTTATCGCAAGTGACTTCAGGAAAAATTGCTGACTTTGGTTGTGGTGCGGGTGTGATCAGTGCTTATCTAGCCAAACTAAATCCGAAAAATCGAATTTTTGCGATGGATGTCGATGCTTTTGCATTGGCTTCTACCCGAATGACCTTTGAAAAAAATAGTCTTTCGCCAGAGCAACTTGAAATTACCGCAGTGACGGGTATTGAAGATGCGCCGCTATTTTTACATGCCATCGTCAGCAATCCGCCTTTCCATCAGGGCATCCATACCGATTACAACGCCAGTGAAAGCTTATGTAAAACTTCACGACGTCATTTAAAATCGGGCGGTGAATTATGGATTGTGGCAAACCGCTTTCTGAATTATCCACTTTTAATTGAGCAAAATTTTGGTCAGTGTACGACTAAAGCAGACCAACAAGGCTTTAAAGTGTTGTTCGCCAACACGAAAAAAAATGTTAAGGAACAATGATGAGCGAAACAAATCAACCACACCTACAGCGTAAGCTTGGTGCTCGCCATCTTAATATGATCGCCATTGGTGGTTCCATCGGTACAGGTTTATTCTTGGCTTCTGGTGCAACCATTGCCAATGCAGGTCCCGGTGGTGCATTGCTTGCTTATGCTCTTATTGGTTTAATGATTTATTTCTTAATGACGAGTTTGGGCGAACTGGCCACGCACAACCCCACTTCAGGTGCATTTTTCACCTATGGGACTAAATATGTGGAAGGTGGTTTTGGTTTCGCCTTAGGCTGGAACTATTGGTATAACTGGGCCATTACCGTTGCTTTTGAACTGGTTGCGGTACAGTTTATTATGAAGTTCTGGTTCCCGGATATTCCAGGTTTCTACTGGAGTGCCATTTTCCTTACCATTATTTTTGGTATTAATGCCCTGACCGTCAAAGGCTTTGGTGAAACTGAATTTTTATTCTCTCTCGTCAAAGTCATTGCGATTATTGTCTTTATCATTATTGGTATTGCCATGATTGCGAAAATCATGCTGACACCGAATATGGTCACTTTCTCCAACTGGACCAAAGGCGATGCGCCTTTTGTTGGCGGCTTACAAGCGATGATTGGCGTTGCGATGATTGCCGGCTTCTCGTTCCAGGGAACCGAGATGGTGGGTGTTGCCGCAGGTGAATCTAAAGATCCTAAAAAAACTATTCCTGTTGCCATTAAGCAAATTTTCTGGCGTATTTTATTGTTCTATGTGGTGTGTATTTTCATCATCGGGACTTTAGTTGCCTATGATGATCCTCGTCTTTTACAAGCTGCTGCAAGCGACAACATTACCCTTTCACCATTTACATTGTTGTATGAAAAAGCAGGTTTTGCTTTTGCTGCAAGCTTAATGAATGCGGTAATCCTGACTGCAATATTGTCTGCAGGCAACTCAGGCATGTATTCATCCACCCGTATGCTATTTGATATGGCACGTCAGGGACGCGCACCAAAATGGTTTGCTAAACTTGACCCTCGTGGCGTACCGATGAATGCGCTTTATGCCACCACTGCAATTGCTGCACTCTGCTTTTTAACCACGTTTATTGGCGAACAAGAAGTTTTTAACTGGTTGCTCAACATGTCAGGGATGTGTGGTTTTATTGTCTGGTTAGGCATTGCAATTTCACATTACCGTTTCCGTAAAGGCTATTTAGCACAAGGCTATAAACTCGAAGATTTGGCATATACAGCCAAGTTCTTCCCTTTTGCACCCTGGTTTGCTTTTATCCTTTGCTCGATCATTATTCTAGGTCAGAACTATGAAGCAGTGATTGGTGGAAAAATTGATTGGTTAGGTTTACTTTCAACCTATATCAGTATTCCGTTATTTCTTGCGATCTGGTTAGGTTATAAATGGAAATATAAAACCAAACTTATTCCATATAAAGAAATGGATGTTCAACCTATGAACGTAGAACGTGATTAAGTTTCTATTCTATTTAAATAAAAAAAACAGCCTTCAGGCTGTTTTTTTTATTTCTATAATAATGAATCTTCAGCAAAAAATTGTTTTAAAGCAAAACTAACTTCATTTTTATGGGTAGTACATAAACCATGCGGCGCCCCTTTAATTTGCTCTTCTACGCCATGCTTTAGAAGCTTTACCGCCTGCTGACTACAAATTTCGGGTGGTACAATTTCATCTGCGGTTCCATAAAGCACCAAAGTCGGCACTGTAATCTGTTTTAAATCTTCACGTAAATCTGTTTCGGAAAAAGCCTCAATACAATCGTAATGTGCTTTGATTGAACCTTGCATAGCAATACGCCAAAAATTTTGCACCACACCTTCAGAGTTTTTATTGAGTAATTTATCGTAACCATAAAATTTTTTAGCAAAATCCAGATAAAAATCAGCTCTGTTATCCAATAAATTTGCGCGCATTTCATCAAATACTTCTGGATCAACGCCGTCTGGATAGTCATCTCGCTTAATCATTAATGGAGTCACAGCAGCAATCAACGCAAGTTTAGTGACCTTCTGCTGTCCATATTTTGCAGTATAACGTGTGACTACCGCCCCACCCGTAGAATGCCCCACTAACGCAAAATGATCCAAATTTAAATGTTCAACCAATTGATGTAAATCTTCTGCATATTGATCAATGGTATGTCCAGCCCAAGGTTGACTTGACCTCCCATGTCCACGCCGATCAAATGCAATGACCCGATAACCATGCTCAGCTAAAAATAGCATTTGGTCTTCAAAAGCATCACTCGATAAAGGCCATCCATGTGAAAAAACAACTACAGCTCCACTTCCCCAATCTTTATAATAAATTGAGGTACCATCTTTCGTCGTTAACATCTGGCTCATTGTTTTACCCTCTTTTTATTGTTTAGGGTGTTTATTAGAACAAGATAAAAATAAAACAGTGTATTAAACAAGTTATGCTTATGTAGCAGATATAAAAAAGCAGCCCTAAGGCTGCTTTTTTATATCAATTCAATAATAAATTATTGAGCTGCTGGAGCTTGTTCTTGAGCAGGTTCTGCAACAACTGTACGGCTACCAGAAATTGTCGCGAATACACGACGGTTCATAGCACGGCCTTCTTTAGTGTTGTTGTCAGCAATCGGTTGATCCCAAGCGAAACCTTGAGTAGACAAACGAGCTGGATCTACATTGTATTCATTTACAAGTGAAGATTTAACAGAGTTAGCACGAGCTAAAGATAAACGTTCGTTCAATGCACGTGGACCAGTGTTATCGGTGTGACCTTCGATGCGAGCAGTAGCGTTTGGATATTCAACTAACTTCTCAGCAACTTTAGCAATTTCTGGTTTGTATTGATCTTTGATGTTTGATTTGTTTGTATCAAAGAACACACGAAGTTCCATGTTAAGGTCTTCAGTCAACTCTTGTGGAGCTGGTTGAACTGGAGCTACAGGTTCAACTGGAGCGACTTCAACTACAGGAGCAGCTGGTTTCAAGTGACCACCAAGAACGACATTAAGACCAGCTAAAGCTGTGTAGTTCCAGAATTGCTCATCGAAGTTATAAGTACCACGGCCTTCAGCACGTAAAGATAAAGCGTCATTCAAACGATAGAATGCACCGATACCCGCATTTGCTAAAGTACCTTCTTCAGTGTTACCACGGTCACGCGTACCAGATGGATTTACACGATCAACACCAGAAAATTTGTATTTGTAGTGACCTGCACCAGCTAATACGTAAGGTTTAAATTTGCTGTCGTAATCTTTAGTGATTAAATCAGAAGTAACGTAGAAGTTACCATTGATTTGAGTTTGTTTATACTCAGCACCAGCTTCAACTTTACTCACACCTGGGCTAGTTTTGGTTGAACCTGCTGGGAAATTGTCAAGATCAATTGCGTTAAGTGATTTATTAACATCACCTTTTACTTGATTGTATTCAGCTTCAAAACCTAACCATGGAGTCAATTCAACACCAAGCGCAGCACCAACGAATAAATCGCTTTGCATTTCGCCTTGACCAAGTTTAGAAGATAACAACTGTGATTGACCATTGTTATGTTTAGTGTCTTGCCAAGTGTAACCCAGCATTAATGGTGTAATAGTTACGCCAGCGTTAGCAGCAGCCAAAGGTGCAGCAACGAGCATTGCTAATGCAATACGACTCATTTTCATGGAATTATCCTCCAGAGATAACAATTGTTTTCAAGTTCAAGCTCAAGCCTAAATTTGGGCTATTCTGAGATGGGCTTTCTAATACCCCAGTTTTATTTTTAAGCCATTCACTTTGAATCATACAAACACTTTATTTTTTTTCCAAGTGCTTGATAATTTTAATCAAGTAAATTATTGACAAAATTACTTACAATTTCCGTTGTAATTCGGTAATTTTTTACTCAATTTATTCTTGTGAATAGCTTATTGTCACTTGCCGATTATTTTAACAGCTTTCTTAAAAGTTGAGTAATAAATCTTACTCGCAAAAAAACCCATTAAAAACAAAATATTAATAACATAAACAATTAAAAAAAAATACATTACAAGGTTAATTTAATGATTTCCAAACAAAAAACGGGTTTTACACTCATTGAGCTCATTGTTACGCTTGCTATTTTAGCGATTATAGCTGCTATAGCCTTACCTTCTTTTCACGAAACAATGGCTAAACAAGAAATCAAAAAAATTACCAACACACTGGTTTCAAGTATTCAATTGGCAAAATCACATGCTGCTATACACCACACCAATGTCGTTATTTGTCCCAGTCCAAATAAAGTGAATTGCCAAGCAAGCCAATGGAATTCAGGTTTTATTGTCTTTTTAGATACAAATAAAAACAGACAGGCGGATACTGATGAAAAAATTATCTCTACAGAATCAACTGAGCTGAAATATGGAAATTTAGATTGGAGAGGTACGTTAAGTATTCCCAGCTTAACTTTTCAAGCTGAAAATGGGCTTCCGAATGGATCAAATGGCAGTTTCTATTATTGCTCTATTTACCAACAACCTCATTATAAGATTGTTCTTAGTCCTATGGGACATACCCGTATTGAGAATCCACTGAGCTGCTAAAAACTTATCAGTCTAAAGGTGTAGAACAAACAGACTTTATTCCTGCTCATTTTTCAATATACTGCTTAAGTTTGGAAAATAATCCACTAAAAAGTAAATCTCGGAGAGAAAAAAATGACAGACATCGTAATTGTAAATGGCGCACGTACAGCTATGGGCGGTTTTCAAGGTAGCTTAGCGGATGTAACAGCACCTGAACTTGGTGCAGCTTCAATTAAGGAAGCCATTGCTCGTGCAGGATTACAACCAACTGATGTCGAAGAAGTCATTATGGGCTGCGTACTTCCTGCCGGTTTAAAGCAAGGTCCTGCACGTCAGGCAATGCGACAAGCTGGTCTGCCTGATTCAACTGGCGCAGTCACCATCAACAAACTTTGTGGTTCAGGTATGAAAGCCGTGATGCAAGCTGCCGATATGATTAAAGCAGGTTCTGCTGAAATTGTGGTTGCAGGCGGTATGGAATCAATGAGCAATGCACCTTATATATTGACCAAAGCACGTGTGGGTTACCGTATGGGCCATGGTGATGTAAAAGACCACATGTTCCTTGATGGCCTTGAAGATGCTGAAACAGGTCGTCTCATGGGCTCTTTTGCACAAGATATGGCAAATACACGTGGCTATACACGTGAACAAATGGATGATTTTGCCATTCGTTCCTTAGAACGCGCACAAACTGCAGTCAATGAAGGCTACTTCGCTGATGAAATTGTTCCTGTGACGATTTCTACACGTAAAGGTGATGTGGTTGTAAATAAGGATGAACAACCTTTTAATGCCAACATTGCAAAAATTCCAACATTACGTCCTGCATTTGCTAAAGATGGCACCATTACTGCAGCTAATGCCAGTTCAATTTCAGATGGTGCGTCTGCCCTTGTACTTACTTCAGCAGACAATGCAACAACAAAAAGTTTAAAACCTTTGGCGAAAATTGTGGCTTATGCATCAAATTCTCAACACCCTTCTGAATTTACTATTGCACCTGTTGGCGCAATCCAAAAAGTGTTAAACAAAACTGGTTGGGATGCGCAAGATGTTGACCTTTGGGAAATTAATGAAGCATTCGCCATGGTGACTATGTGTCCAATGGATGATTTCAAGCTTGATCCAGCTAAAGTTAATATTTATGGTGGTGCGTGCGCACTTGGCCACCCAGTAGGTTCAACTGGTTCTCGTATTATTTTGACTTTGATTCATGCACTTAAACGTACCGGCGGTAAAAAAGGTATTGCTGCACTGTGTATCGGTGGTGGTGAAGCGACTGCTGTAGCGATTGAGTTGCTTTAATGTATTGTTTTTAATGCTCTCTCCCTGAATGATATTTAAAGCACTGCTTTAAATTGAAATGCAAGAGAGAGAGCTAGAGAGAGGGGCTTTTACAATCCTCCCCTCTTACGGAATTTTATTCCTCATCCTTTGAAAAAGGAGGGGCATTTTAAATCCCTCTTTTGAGGGCTTTTTTATGCTTACACTTTTTCATCTTTTATTATGTTCAACCCTGTTAAATTAGAACCATCAAAAAACAAAAAATAGGCTTTCCCATGCAACTCAATCATTACCTGAATTTCCAAGGTGAAACTGAAGCCGCATTTAATTTTTATAAATCTGTTTTTGGTGGCGAGTTTTCGAATCTGACCCGTTATGGTGAAATGCCGCCTGAAGAAGGTGTCACGCTATCTGAAGCAGATAAAAATCTTATTCTGCATGTTTCGCTACCGATCAATGAGTTTACAGAATTGATGGCATCCGATACCAATGATCAATTCTGTGCGCAAAGCAATAGCCCTTTCACTAAAGGTAATAATCACTATATTTCGATTAATCTGAATGCTGATGAGCAAGCTGAAGCAAAACGCTTGTTTGATGCTTTATCTGTGAATGGTCAAATTGAAATGCCCTTAGAAAAGACTTTCTGGGGTGCGCTGTATGGTGCTTTTACCGATCAGTTTGGAATTAAATGGATGGTGAACTGTCAACTAGAAGCAATGTGATATTAAATTCTCCTATATACCATGCATAAAAAAGCCGGAATCAATCCGGCTTTTTTTTTACAGCAACTTAATTTAGATTAAACACCTGTTTGATAATGTGCTTGTGCAACCGCAGTTGATGCCTGGTACGGATTTTTAAAATCATTTAAACCCGCAGCAGCTTCATGAATATCTTTACCTTCTTTAATCACGAAAGTATCGAAGCCTGAACGTTTTAAATAGTTCAGCACATCTTTAAAGATATCGCCAGTTGCACGAAGTTCACCTTGATAGCCTTGACGGCGTAAAAGCGCTGCAAATGAATAGCCGCGACCATCATTAAAGCCTGCAAATTCAATAAAGATTGCATCAAGCTCATCTAGCGGAAATTCATTGACTTCAGGAGAAGCATCAACAGTAATGTATAAGGCTTTTTTGCCAGATACATTTGCCAATTGATCAAGCTGCTCTACAGTTAGAACAACATCACCTTGCGGTAAAACACCATCTTCACCAATCAATTGATAAGTGTTGTCTGCAATTGTGCCATCTTTAGAGAGCACTTTTAGTGCGGTATTAAGCATATGCACGCTCCTTGAATGGTTGAATGCCAACACGACGGTAGGTTTCGATAAACTCTTCACCTTCAGTACGCAAATCAAGATAGGTATTTAGGATTTCTTCAATCACGTCAGGTACACGGTCTGCTGCAAATGATGGCCCCAAGATGTCACCAATTGAAGCATCATGATCGGCATTACCACCTAAAGTAATTTGGTAGAATTCAGCGCCTTTTTTATCGACACCTAAAATACCAATATTACCGACATGGTGATGACCGCAGGCATTCATACAACCTGAAATATTCAAGTCGATGTGACCCAAGTTATATACGGTATCCAAGTCATCGAAACGACGCGAGATTGCTTCAGAAATCGGAATTGATTTTGCATTTGCTAGCGAGCAGAAGTCACCGCCCGGGCAGCAAATGATGTCTGTTAAGAAACCAATATGCGCACGTGCAAGGTTGTTTTGCTCAAGAATTTGCCACAATTCGAACAGGTCTTTTTGCGGCACATCAACCAATGAAATATTCTGTTCGTGTGTGGTACGAAGTTCACCGAAAGTATATTTGTCTGCAAGATCTGCAATCAAATTCATTTCTTCAACGGTCATATCACCCGGTGCAATACCGGCACGTTTAAGTGAAATCGTAACAATACGATAGCCTTTCACTTTATGTGCATTGGTGTTGATGTTGAACCATTGCTTGAATTTAGGATGCGCAGCGAACTGTTCAGCAAAATCTTCATCTGCATAATCTTGATAATCAAATGGCGTGAATTCTTCATCCAATTTTTTCAAGATTTCAGGCTGAATTTTCAAGGTCTGAATAGTATGGGCAAATTCAGCTTCAACTTTTTCAGCAAATACTGCAGGGGTTAACGCTTTTACCAAAATTTTGATACGTGCTTTATATTTGTTGTCACGGCGACCGTGCAAGTTATACACACGAAGGACTGCTTCAAGATAAGCAATTAAATCTTCACGTGGCAAGAAGTCACGAATAAAGCTACCAATCACTGGTGTACGACCGAGGCCACCACCGACTTTAATTTTATAGCCGATCTCGCCTGCTTCATTTTTCACGATATACACACCGATATCATGGAATGAAACTGCTGCACGGTCTGTTTCAGCCAATGCAGACACCGCAATTTTAAATTTACGCGGCAAGAAAGCAAATTCCGGGTGGAAGGTTGACCATTGACGAATCAATTCACAGGTCGGACGCGGGTCAGCAATCTCACCGGCAACCACACCTGCATATTGGTCAGTTGTGGTATTACGAATACAGTTACCCGATGTTTGAATGGCATGCATTTGAACTGTTGCAAGTTCTGCCAACATGTCAGGCACATTTTCTAGTGCAGGCCAGTTAAACTGAATGTTTTGACGTGTTGATACGTGTGCATAACCACGGTCATATTCTTTAGCCAAATCCGAAATTTTACGAAGTTGGTTCGAATTCATCAGACCATAAGCCACAGCAATACGTAACATTGGCGCATAGCGTTGCACGTATAAACCATTTTGGAGACGTAGCGGACGGTATTCATCTTCCGTCAATTTACCCGCTAAATAACGTTCCGTTTGGTCACGGAACTGTGCAACACGTTCATTGATCAGTTGCTGATCGAAATCAGTATATAAATACATGGCGTACAGCTAGTAGGTTCATTATAACGGCTGACAGCATAACGAGATTTAAACTATCAACAAAATGCGTTTTTTACATATTTAATAGCGGTTTTATTGATAAGCATGTCGGGATTTCACTGATATAGCGCGATACAGCCGAATCATGCTGCCTTTAATCAGATTTGATGTTGTTTTCACTTGCTTATCATTATTTTTCATATAAAGCATTAATGTAAAAATCTAAGCGAGTAAACTTCTCTATTTTTATATTAAGAAAATGAAATTTTTAAAAATGTTTAAATTTACCCAATAAAAAAGCCCGACGAATCAGGCTTTTTAAAATTTTAATGATTATTTCTTTTGATCAGGTAAAGCATAAGCCATGATGGAATCGCCCATTTTGGTACCAAATGAAGCATGACCACCAGCCATAATCACAACGTATTGTTTACCATTCTCTTCATAAGTCATTGGGGTTGCTTGGCCACCTGCAGGTAGACGACCTTTCCAAAGTTCATCACCATTCGTCACATTGATGGCACGGAGGTAATAATCATGTGTTGCTCCAATGAACATCACGTTACCCGCTGTAGAAATTAAACCACCAAGCATTGGCACACCCATTTTAAGTGGCGGCAATGGAATACTCGACATACTGTCACGGATGGTACCAATACGACGCTTCCACGCCACTTGATGGGTATTCAAATCTACACCAGCAACATAACCCCAAGCCGGTTGTTTACAAGGTAGGTCTAATGGTGAAAAGAATACACTGATTTCTACACCATAAGGAACGCCATACATTGGCTGTACACTAGCTTCTATACCTGTGCCTTTAGCAATTTTTGGACGATTTGGATCTGTAGGAATAAGTTTAGTCACATATGGCAAACCAATCGGGTTCATCACTGCAATTTGACGGTCTGGGTTCACAGACATACCGCCCCATTCAAATACACCCAAGTTACCCGGGTAGACCACAGTCCCATTTTCAGAAGGTGGTGTATACATGCCATCGTAGTTCAATTTTTTGAAAGATACACGACACAACAACTGGTCAAACATAGTGACACCCCACATTTGTTTATCCGTCAACTTCTCTTTAGGCCCCATATTAAAATCAGAGAACGGTTGTGTAGGAGAATAACGTTCGCCTTTGGTTTGAGGACCATGTTTCACCGTTTGTGGAACCGCACGTTCTTCAATCGGAACGATTGGTTGACCATTACGACGGTCTAAAACAAAGATATTCCCTGTTTTGGTCAATACATAGATTGCAGGAACAATGTTGCCAGATTTGTCTTTGATGTCAGTCAATGTCGGTTGAGACGGTACGTCCATATCCCATAAATCGTGATGGGTAGTTTGGAAGTCCCAAATTAACTTGCCTGTTGAAGCATTTAGCGCAAGCATTGCGTTTGCATAACGTTCATCTAACTCGGTACGGTGACCACCCCAGACATCAGGCGTACCGACACCCGTTGGAACGTAGACGATATCCAATTTAGCATCATAGGCCAATGGTGCCCATGCGTTTGGCGAGTTTTGAACGAATTTTTGACCCGGTGCAGGAATTGCATTCGGATTTTCAGCACCCGTATCAAACACCCAAAGAAGTTCACCGGTATTGACATCATAACCACGGATTACACCCGATGGCTCCTCAGTAGAATAGTTATCATTCGTTGACCCCCCAATGATGATGGTAGTCCCTGTAACCACGGGTGGAGAGGTTGGGATATAACCGCCCGGATACGGGAATGGCATGTCTTTTTGCAGATCAACTTCGCCATTTTTACCAAAGTCGCTACAAGGTTGACCATTGTCTGCATTGATTGCCACCAGACGACCATCACTGACAGGCAAGATCACTTTACGTGGGCAAAGTGCTGATGATGATTTTTTATTTTGCAGGCTTGCTTCGAAACCAACCGTGTTGTTGACATCATAGTAAGACACACCACGACAAGTTAAATGCTGATAAGTATTATCCGCTTTGAGTTTAGGATCAAAGCTCCATTTTTCTTTACCTGTGACTGGGTCTAAAGCAACTAAACGTTGATGCATGGTACAGAGATAAAGATTGTTACCCACTTTAATTGGAGTAACCTGATTGGTTGTTGCACCAGAATCATTTTCAGTTCTACTTTCGCCAGTATGATATTCCCAAGCGACTTGAAGATCTTTTACATTTTGATCGTTAATTTGAGCCAATGGAGAATAACGCAATCCAGACTGGGTACGACCATAAGCTGGCCAGTCACCATCTTCAACACCCAGAATAGGTTGCGATATTGCAGGCTGTTTGGTGCTTAATTCACCATGAATTTCTTGAGGATCATTAAAGATAGAGTAGATCATTACTGCAATTGTGATTGCCAATGTTCCGGTCAGGGCAAGTTTTGCACCTTTTGTATTTTCGAATCCGCGAGTCACTGCAGGAATGAGTAAAAAAAGACCAAATATACCGAGAATATCTAACCTAGGCGCTAACGCGAAGAAGTCAGAACCAACCTCCCAAAGTCCCCATACCACAGTACCTAATACAAAAGCTGCGTAAACAAGAAGTGCCAAACTTTTTAATTTTTGCAATAAAATTGCAGTAGCGATGAAGAATAAACCTGCGATGATGTAGTACCAAGACCCACCAAGCACTGCAAGATATATTCCACCAATCAGCAGCACTAAACCGAAAATGATGGCCACGATGACCAAAATCGTTTTTAGAACTGAACCTGAAGTAGCCATATTTCCCCCTATTTTTAAGATTCTTTTTTTTAAAAGCTCATACTTAAAGTTAAATATGAGCAATTTTTTGTAGTTTTTAGATGTTAAAGATCTGAGTTAAAACGACCTGCATAAAGAGACTTGTCCTCTAAGCACCTAGCATAATTCGATTGTACTCTTAATAAATCAGCTGAATTCTATCGCAATAGCAGTACTATTGCCTTCAAGCAACAAAAAATCCTCATAGTTTTTTTGAATTTTTCTATTTAATTTACATCTAGTTATCTTTATAAGTATAGATTATCACAATACTATCTATTACAGCCCCAATTTTTTATATTGACATTAAAAAAGCCTGACGAATCAGGCTTTTTTAATTTTAATAATTATTTTTTTTGATCTGGTAAAGCATACGCTACTAAATAGTCACCCATTTTAGTACCGAATGAACCATGACCACCTGCCATAATCACAATGTATTGTTTACCATTCGCTTCATAAGTCATTGGAGTTGCTTGGCCACCTGCCGGTAAACGACCTTCCCACAATTGATCACCGTTACTCACATTGAAGGCACGGATATAGTTATCCTGAGTACCCGCAACGAACATGACGTTACCCGCGGTAGAAATTGAACCACCTAGACCAGGAACACCAATTTTAAGTGCTGGTAACTGGAACAGGTTTGGTAGGCTGTCACGGATTGTACCGATACGTTTTTTCCAAACCACGTCATGTGTATTGAGATCAACACCCGCTACGAAGCCCCAAGCCGGTTGTTTACAAGGTAAACCCAGTGGTGACAAGAATGCTTTAATTTCCACCCCGTAAGGCACGCCATACATCGGCTGAACACCCGCTTCCGTACCCGCACCTTTGGCAGTTTGTTTACGGTTTGGATCTGCAGGAATAAGTTTCGTCACAAATGGCAAACCAATTGGATTCATCACTGCAACTTGACGGTCTTGGTTGACAGACATACCGCCCCATTCAAACACCCCCAAGTTACCTGGGAACACTAAAGTACCGTTTTCAGAAGGTGGTGTATAAATACCATCATAGTTCAATGATTTGAAGTAAACACGACACATTAACTGGTCAAACATGGTTGCGCCCCACATTTGTTTATCCGTCAATTTATCTTGTGGTGCAAGATCGAAATCAGAGAACGGTTGAGTGGGTGAATAACGCTCACCTTTGGTTTGTGGACCACGTTTCACCGTTTGTGGAACTGGTTTCTCAGTAATCGGAACGATTGCTTCACCTGTACGACGGTCTAAAACAAAGGCATTCCCTGTTTTAGTCAATACGTAGATTGCAGGCACGATGTTGCCAGATTTATCTTTGATGTCAGCTAAAGAAGGTTGTGATGGTACGTCCATATCCCACAAATCGTGATGTGTGGTTTGGAAGTCCCAAACTAATTTACCTGTAGATGCATTAAGTGCAAGCATTGAATTTGCATAACGCTCAGCAAGCTCAGTACGATTACCCCCCCAGATATCCGGAGTGCCTACACCTGTTGGTACATATACGATGTCTAATTTTTCATCGTAAGCCAAAGGTGCCCAGGCATTTGGTGAGTTTTGAACATATTTTTGACCAGGAGCAGGTATTAGATTCGGATCTTCCGCGCCAGTATCAAATACCCAAAGCAGTTCACCGGTGTTTACATCATAACCACGGATCACACCAGAAGGTTCTTCTGTTGAGTAGTTATCTGTGGTTGAACCACCAATGATGATAGTTGTTCCGGTAATCACTGGAGGTGAAGTGGGTACATAACCACCTGGATACGGGAATGGCATGTCTTTTTGAAGATCGACTTCACCATTGTTACCAAAGTCGGTACAACGCTGACCATTGTCTGCATTGATTGCAACAAGGCGGCCATCATTCACAGGAAGAATGACTTTACGTGGACAAAGTGTCGACGTTGAGCGTTTGCTTTCTAGACTTTTTGCGAATTGAACAGTGTTGTTCGCATCAAAATAAGAAACACCACGACAGGTTAAATGCTGGAAGGTGTTATCCGCTTTTAACTTCGGATCAAAACTCCATTTTTCCTTACCTGTGGCAGGATCAAGTGCAATCAAACGTTGATGTGTCGTACACATAAACATGTTATTGCCAATTTTAATTGGAGTGACCTGATTGGTGGTTTCGCCCGAGTCATTCTCAGTTTTCATTTCGCCAGTACGGAAAGTCCAGGCGACTTGTAAATCTTTAACGTTGTCGCTGTTAATTTGATTTAACGGAGAATAACGCACACCCGCTTGAGTACGACCATAAGCAGGCCAATCTTCAGGAGCTACACCAGTAATGGCTTGCGCTTGTTTAGGCTGTGCAGTTTTAATTTCACCATTAATTTCTTGTGGATCATTAAAAATTGAATAGATCATTACCACAATGGCAATGATCAAAGTGCCAGACAAGGCAATTTTACCTGTTTTAGCATCGTTGATACCGCGAGAAATCGCAGGAATCAACAACCATAAACCCAGTAAACCCAAGATATCGAAACGTGGTGCAAGTGCCCAGAAGTCAGTACCTGCTTCCCAAACACCCCAAATGACCGTACCCAGCATTAATGCGGCATACACAAAAAATGCTTTCGAATTCGATTTCTTCAGAAGAATTGCAGTTACCAATAATAATAAACCGGCAACGATGTAATAAATTGAACCGCCTAGCACCGCTAGCCAGATACCGCCTATCAACAGGATTAACGCAAATATCGCCAAAATAATGACGCTAAATGTACGCATTCCTGTTCCTGTAGATGGGTTACTCATATGAACCACCTTAATCTTTGATTTTCAGTATGGTTAATCAAAAAGATTCTTCATAACCCTTTTGATTAACCGTATGTACATCAGTTACAAAACGAGCCCCTTTAAAAAAAATTAGAGGTAATCACAGTTGGTGATGACCTCTAATTTTTTAAGACTCTGTATGAACCTTAGAATGCAGTTTGGAACTTGATTCCGCCAACCCAAGCATTTTCGCCGTTCTTATACGCGCCTACATGACGAATATATTGAACGTTTGGACGGATCGTTAACCAATTGGTTGCATGTAAACCGTAGTAAATTTCTGCATCAATTTCTTCACTACGTTGATCATTCAGATCATCGTTCATGTTGATACGTGCAACACCGACTGCAATTTCATCTTTAGGACGTGAATCCATCGCGCCTTTATATACAAAACCGATGTTTTGCATATCGCTAACGTTGTTAGTTTCAGAATTATGAACAGTGAGATTCACAAAACCCGTTAAGCCACGAGAAGTGTCACCTTGATGTGCAGTCAGTTGTTGCTTCGCAACCACCCAACCACCTTGATGATGATCTGTTTCGGCTTTATTACTAATTACTTCTGCATCAGCAGTGCTGTAGTAATAACCTGCACGGTATTCACCCGGAAGTTTTTCAGTACCGACTTTCGGTGTCCAAACGATTTCTGCAGGAATAATTGCACCATGAGAACCATCAGTACTCAGGTTAAAGCCTTTGCCACGTTCTAAATTTTCAGGGTTGTATTCATATACACCGACTTGAGCATAGACTTCAGGCGTTACGTTGTATTTCACACGTGCAGCCCATTGGCTTACAGGCCAGTTGTACCATTGATCACCGACCCAGTTACCCACTTGTGAACCACAAAGCGCCAGATTTTGGAAATCACAGTCAAAACTGTTGAAGTCTTCACCTTCACCAAAACGACCGACTTTCACATCTAATTTTTGCTCTAAGAATTTTTTCTTGATCCAAAAATCAGTTAAACGCCAAGTTTGACCACGGCCCCATACTTCTTGTACAGAACTTAAATGACCATTTTCCACACCCGTAGATTGGCCATTTAAAGCATCAGAAGTGTTTGAAAGGTTACGACCGTTACGCTTAGTTACATTAATTTGGGCTTCAGTATCTTTCCAACCGGCAATCTTTTCTAAGTCTAAGTGCGCACCAATTACAAACTGGTCTGCGTATTCAGTTCCGTGACTTGATGCACGTTTTGCATCGAGCAAAGTTGCCATTTCACCAGTATAACCAAAGCTGAAATCGTAACCTTGTTTTTGCAATGCAGTACGCTGACCTTCCCAGTCACCGAACATCCACGGGCTTTCCGCGTTAAATGCATCACTTGCATGTGCTGCAGAAACACTAGATAAGAAAGCAGTTAATGCAACCGAAACTGCCAGGGCTTTGGGAGAAAAGTGCATATAAGAAACCATGATAATATTTATATGTATTTTGTATATGTTACGCCTGTTTTTTGTGAAATTGGTCACTTTTTTCTTCACAATCTTTTATCCGGTTGATTAAATGTTTTTAACCGTTTGATAAAAAATAGAAAAATCCATCACCATTTCCCTTCCCCGAGTCGCTGTCCAGCGAAATTATAGACATTTTTTGATCGGGAGAACTTAATTGGACAGCTTAACTGTTGCTCTGTCTGTTCTGAATTTGTATCCAAAGGGATCTCGACTGTCCATTGTCGTTGTTGGGCAAGTTCCGAATCAAGTGCCTCATCCAAATACAGTACAGGTTCAACGCAAACGTCTTGCGCTGCAAAAATTGCCTGCCACTCGACAAAAGCTTTGGATTTTATTTTGTCTTGAATGGCTTGCTTGACCAGTTGTCGATCTGACTCATCGAAAGAAGCGCCTTTTTCCAGAAGCACAGGAAGTTCCAAAATGGTGGCTAAACCAGACATAAATTGAGGTTCTAAACTCCCCACAGATAGGTAGCGGCCATCTTTGGTCTGATAGTAATCATAAAAAGTTCCGCCATTCAAATGCCCTTGTTCAGCATATTGTTTAGTTTTTCCTGCCAGTGATGCTGCTGCCGCCATATTATTTAAGGTCACCACACAATCGGTCATCGAAATATCAATATATTGCCCCTGTCCACTGCGTTGCCGTTCAATCACTGCAGATAGAATTCCAATCACTGCATGTAAAGAACCACCCGCAACATCTGCAATTTGAATGCCCATGGGCGGTGGACCACTGTCTTGCCGACCGCTATGTCCTGAAATTCCAGAAAGTGCGAGATAATTGATGTCATGACCAGCTTTATCTTTATAGAGTCCGGTTTGCCCATAACCGGTAATGGAACAATAAATCAGTCGCGGATTAATTGCGGCAAGGCTTTGATAATCCAAGCCAAGCCGTTGCATTACTCCGGGTCTGAACTGCTCAATCACAATGTCAAATTCAGAAATTTTCTGTTTAATGGAAGCAATATTTTCAGGATCTTTTAAATCCAGCGCTATGGATTGTTTATTTCGATTCAAATAACTATGCGCAGTCGCTTGTCCATTGGCATAAGGTGGCAATAAACGGATTAAATCCGGACGTGTTGGCGATTCCACATGAATAACCTCTGCACCCAAGTCAGCTAAATATAATGTAGCGAATGGTCCCGGCAAAAGCGTAGAAAAATCGAGAACTTTTAATCCTTTTAAAGCAGCTTCCATGTTCTTTTTACTCTTTTATGTTGATTTTTTCCCCATATTAGAAATATAAATGCAACAAAACAATGTCATGTTCAGCCATTTACCTTGATCATTTCGGCAATTTAATATGTAGATAAGGTAAAATATATATTGTAAATTGCCAACCAAACATTTTTTAGTGTCATTTAGGTCAACTACAAGTGAATATAAAATTAGGTCAACTACAAGTGAATATAAAAGATAAAGAAACTGATGACTTTAATATAAGTCGCGATACGATTAGTATCCACTTCGTGAATGCGGCTTTAACAGGCGTAAAACGTCTAGGTATGGACGTCGAAACTTTATTGTCACATGTAGGCATTGAACCCGACTTATTACGTCAACCTAAAGCACGTATTTCTCCTGAGCAATACACCCGATTTATTAAAATGTTATGGATGGTGACTCAAGACGAACATATGGGCTTTGATATACAGCCACGTCGCTTGGGCACTTTTGCCATTATGTGTCAGTTGATTATTCACGCGAAAACGCTAGGAGACGCTTTAGATCTTTCTGCACAATTCTATAAACTGTTTGGTGATGAATGGTCAGTGACTATAGAACGTGATAAACACGAAGCACGTCTGGTTCCTCATGTTCCCCAAAGCATGGATCCCGACCATTTCATTACCGAAAGTATGTTGATGATTTGGCACGGTTTAGCCTCTTGGCTAATTGAACGCCGTATTCCACTGGAACGTGTGCACTTCGGCTATCCACGCCCTGCTCATGCCGATGAATACGATGCCCTCTTCTTCGCACCGGTGATGCAGTTTGATGCAGCACGTACCGAAATTACGTTTGCAGCAGATTATCTGGATTTACCACTGCGTCAAACTGAAGAAAATCTGGAAGAATTCTTAAAAGCGGCACCGGCTCAATTACTGGTTAAATTCAAAAATACCAACTCTTTAACTTCACGTATTCGTGAAGTACTCAAAAGCCAAATTGGTGAAGAAATGCCAACCTTGAATGATGTGGCATCTATGCTGTACTTGTCGCCACAAACTTTACGTCGTCGTTTGGCTGCTGAAGGTAAAAGCTATCAAGGGGTTAAAGATGCATTACGCCGTGATGCTGCCATTCACCTTTTACTCAACCCGGGCTTAACCTTGGAAGATGTGGCACAACAAGTCGGTTTCAGTGAAACCAGTACCTTCCACCGTGCATTCAAGAAATGGACTGGAGTAACACCAGGATTGTATCGCCAATTACACGGCTATCATTAATCTTTTAGATTCATTGCAGTTTCTCCGCCCAGACTAGTATGTCTGGGCTTTTTTTATTGGCAAAAAAAGTCATTTGATCTGATCCGTTCTCGTCATTGCACTTCACAAATTAATCATTACACTCGAAAAGTATAACAATTTAAAAGTCATAACAAAGGAACAGCTATGAGCGAAGCCTACATCATTGATGCCATTCGCACACCACGCGGAAAAGGAAAAAAAGACGGTTCACTGCATCAAGTGAAACCGATCACCCTACTCACAACATTACTCAATGAACTGAAAGATCGTCACCAACTCGACACTTCTAAAGTCGATGACATTGTGCTGGGCTGTGTAACACCAATTGGTGATCAAGGGGCAGATATTGCCAAAACGGCAGCCATTGCTGCAGGTTGGGACAATGATGTGGCGGGTGTACAAATCAACCGTTTCTGTGCATCAGGACTTGAAGCCGTGAATATGGCGGCCATGAAAGTCCGTTCGGGCTGGGAAGATATCGTGGTTGCCGGTGGTGTAGAGTCAATGTCTCGCGTACCGATGGGTTCAGATGGCGGTCCTTGGGCACTTGACCCTGAAACCAATATGGCATGCGACTTTATCCCTCAAGGGATTGGTGCAGACCTGATTGCGACCATTGATGGTTATACGCGTTCAGATGTCGACACTTTTGCCGAAAACTCGCAAAAGAAAGCTGCCGCAGCGCAAGCCAAGGGTTATTTCAATAAATCGATTGTGCCTGTAAAAGACAAAGCTGGCGTGACGATTTTAGCTCAAGACGAATTTATTAAACCGACCACCACTGCGGAAGGTTTAGCCAAGCTCAATCCAAGTTTTGCCATGATGGGACAAATGGGCTTCGATGCGATTGCCCTGCAAAAATATCCAGAAGTCGGGCAAATCAATCATGTGCATCATGCTGGGAATTCATCGGGCATTGTCGATGGTGCAGCAGTTGTTTTAATTGCTTCAGAAAAAGCGGTGAAAGAACAAGGTTTAAAACCACGTGCCAAAGTTTTAGCAACGGCATTGGTTGGCTCTGATCCAACCATCATGCTGACCGGCCCTGCACCTGCAGCGCGTAAAGCCTTGGAAAAAGCCGGTCTAAGGATTGATGACATCGACCTGTTTGAAGTCAACGAAGCCTTTGCCGCAGTGGTGATGCGCTTTATTACCGAACTCAAGGTTGATCCTGCCAAAGTCAATGTCAATGGTGGTGCAATTGCCATGGGACATCCACTGGGTGCGACCGGTGCAATGATTCTGGGAACGCTACTTGATGAACTGGAACGTCAGGGCAAAAAACGTGGTTTGGCCACGTTATGTGTCGGTGGCGGTATGGGCATCGCAACCATTATTGAATTGGTATAAAGCTAGTCGATAAATAACCCTAAACTTTGATAGATGTAAAGCGTCATCCACAACCTACCCTTCATTAGAAAAAAATGTTTCTGCGACGGCTAAGAAAAATGCAAAAGCTAAACAGGTTTCGTGGATGACAAATGGTTTTGCCTACTTTTGCCAAAACAAAAGTAGGTCGAACCGAAGGTTAAACCCTAAATTTAGATGAATTTGGAAAGACGCTGCTGTAATAGGAATTTCCAAAATTAGAGACAAAAAACTTCTTCCGAATTCATCTCATTATTATTTGGATAAAAAAATTTATGAGCGCAATTCAATATGAAAAAAATGCGGACAATATCGTCATTTTAACCTTAGATTCTCCCAACCAATCTGCCAATACCATGAATGCTGATTTCCGTGTGGCGCTGGAAGATATTGTTTCCAGACTACAGGCAGATGCAGAGATTTCAGGGATTATTTTCCGATCAGCGAAAAAAACCTTTTTTGCCGGTGGTGACTTGGATGAACTGATTGAGGTAGAGCCGGATCATGCCACAGCATTCTTCCACATGATTGAAGAGATGAAAGCCAAACTGCGTTATATCGAAACGCGTGGTATTCCTGTGGTTGCAGCACTCAATGGCACGGCGCTGGGTGGCGGTTGGGAACTGGCTTTATGTTGTCACCATCGTATTGCACTGAATGACACAAAAGCGAAATTTGGCTTACCTGAAGTGACTTTAGGTTTACTTCCGGGTGGTGGCGGGATCGTGCGTATGGTGCGCTTACTCGGTTTGCAAAATGCATTTCCACTGTTGATGGAAGGCAAACAATTTTCTGTCGATAAAGCCAAGTCTTTAGGCTTAATTCACGATATTGTGGAAACTGAACAAGAACTGTTAGACAAAGCCATTGCCTGGGTTAAATCCAATCCAATATCGCAACAACCGTTTGATGTCAAAGGCTACAAAATTCCAGGCGGCGACCCAAAAACACCTGCTGTCGCTCAGGTGCTTGCGATTGCACCTGCAATACTGTGTGACAAAACCAAAGGCTGCTACCCGGCCCCTGAAGCGATTATGGCGGCTGCAGTTGAAGGTGCGCAGGTTGATGTCGACACAGCCCTCACTATCGAATCGCGTTATTTCACCTACCTTGCGACCAGTCAGATTTCCAAAAATATGATTGGCACGTTCTGGCATGGTCTGAACGCGATTAAATCAGGTGCAAGCCGCCCTAAAGACATTGCAAAATGGAAAGCCAGAAAAGTCGGTATTTTAGGTGCCGGGATGATGGGTGCAGGAATTGCTTATGCCACAGCCTCTAAAGGCATTCAGGTTGTTCTAAAAGATGTATCTATAGAGGCTGCAGAAAAAGGCAAAGCCTACAGCCAAAAGCTGCTGGATAAAAAAGTCTCTCAAGGTCGTTTAAGCGCTGAAAAACGCGATCAAGTTTTAAGTTTAATTACCGCTACAGCTGCTGCAGAAGATTTACAAGGCTGTGAGCTGATCATTGAAGCGGTGTTTGAAAATCCAGAACTGAAAGCCAAAGTCACCCAAGAGGCTGAAAACTATTTGATCGATGGCGGTGTGATGGCATCGAATACCTCTACCTTGCCAATTACAGGACTCGCCAAGGCGTCTAAAGATGAGAGCAATTTCATTGGTCTGCATTTCTTTAGCCCTGTCGATAAGATGCAACTGGTAGAAATCATCAAAGGAAAAAACACATCAAATGAAACCTTAGCTAAGGCTTTTGATTTTGTGCAGCAAATTGCTAAGACGCCGATTGTGGTGAATGACAGTCGTGGTTTCTTCACCAGTCGTGTCTTTGGAACTTTTGTGCAAGAAGGTTTACGATTGCTTGCTGAAGGGGTTCATCCTGCCAAAATTGAAATGGCAGCACTCAAAGCCGGTATGCCTGTCGGGCCACTTGCCATTCAGGATGAAGTGTCTTTAACACTTTCTGAACATGTCGCTGCTGAGACGCGAAAAGCCCTGCAAGCTGAAGGCAAAGACCTGCCACGTTCCGCTGCTGATGATGTGATTGAAAGCATGATTCACCAATTTAACCGTAAAGGTAAAGCAGCGGGTGCGGGTTTCTATGAATATCCTGAAGGTGGTAAAAAACATTTATGGGCGGGTTTAAGCCACTGGAAAAAAGACCTGGAGATATCCGAACAGGAAATGATTGACCGTTTCCTGTTTGTTCAGGCGCTGGATACTTTGCGCTGCTATGAAGAAGGCGTACTGGAGTCGGTTGTGGATGCCAATGTCGGTTCTATTTTCGGCATTGGTTTTGCGCCATGGACAGGTGGAGCCATACAGTATCTGAATCAATATGGTTTGGAAAAAGCCTTATTCCGTGCCAATACACTTGAAGCCAAATATGGTGAGCGTTTTAAAGCGCCACAATTGCTGAAAGATAAACTGCACTCTGGCGAGAAAATTTCATAACACGACTTATGCTATAAAGCATTAATGCCCTTTCTTTTTATTGAAGATAAGGGCGTTAATACTTTTAAAGTTTTTTTGATCATTAAAAATATGTACCCATCTTTTAAGTCTTCGTGCCTAAGCCTGATATAAACTTCGATCTCACTTAAACAAAGATCCATCTCTTAAAATTAATTTTTAATCCCTTATTTAAATGAATGGTTTAGTCAGTTATGAGTCGGCTTTCATTCTATTCTGTGCTATAAAGTCACATAGATTCTGATTTATTTTTATCCATTTTGGTGTGTTCTATGACTAACAATTCTTCTCCTGAAAAATCCCCTTGGGGTTGGAAAGCCCTGATTATTGCTTGTATTTTAGGCGCTTTTTTCATGGGGTTTTTCTATCTTGCAATAAGCAACGAACCTGATTACATGCCGAGCCAAAAACAAAAGCAGGCACAACAAGCTGCGACGTCTGCTGCATCAGAACCGACTGCAGCTGAAATGAATATGACTGAAGCAGAACATGCTGCAATGACAGAAACTGAAAAATCAGCTGAACATGGGGCTGGTCACTGATTCCGAGCATCATGGTCGAATCCTGAAATAAAAAGCCACTTTGAGTGGCTTTTTATGTTTTCAAAACTGATTTTTAATCGCTAAATGCCAGTCAATACCAGTCGCATATCAATATGTGGAATAGCACAGTCCAGATACTCCTCACCTTCAACGTTAAAACCCAAACTCGCATAAAACTGAATGGCATGCACCTGTGAAGACAACTTTAAAAATTCGCGCTGTTCATGTTTGGCTTGCTGAATAATTTGTTGCATCAGCAACTTTCCAATGCCTACGCCACGATACGATTTCAGCACCGCCACACGTCCGACGCTGTTATTTTGTAATAATCGTGCTGTCGCAATCGGCTGATCTTGATCGTAAACCACGAAATGCACGGATACTGCATCTTCAGCATCCCATTCATCTTCAACCGGAATCTGCTGTTCATGAATAAATACCTGCTCACGAATCAGTTTTGCGTCATTTTGCAACTCATCCCAGCGGCCTGTGCGTATCGTAAATGGGCTCATCAAAAATCATCTTCCTACAAATAAAAGCAGCCTTGCGACTGCTTTATTCATTTTAAATTAACACTTACAGCCAATATCCTGCTGATCCCACTGATTATTCAGCAATAATTCAAGCGAATGCTTTTGAATGCCATACATCTCTTTTAAGGCTTGAATCTGAGCCAATACCGCCTGATCTGGTTCTTGATAATCTTTACGTTTGGTCGCCAAGATCATCTTGTTTTTACTGGTATGTTCCAAAGCCACAAACTCGAATACTTTGGTTTCATAGCCATAGGCTTTAAGCAATAAAGCACGAATGGTATCGGTGAGCATTTCCGCCTGTTGACCTAAATGAATGCCAAATTGCAACATTGGTTTCAACACTTCCGGGCTTTTGAGCTGTGGACGTAATTCCTTGTGACAACACGGCGCGCACATAATCATTTGTGCGTTTAAACGAATACCGGTGTGAATGGCAAAGTCAGTCGCCACATCACAGGCATGCAAAGCGATCATCACGTCCAGGTGTTCAGGTTGATAGGTGCGTACATCGCCCTGGAAAAAATCCAGTTGGGTAAATTGAGACTCTTCAGCAACCTTCTGACAGAACTCCACCATTTTCGGATTCAGCTCAACACCGGTAACAAATGGCGTTTGACCCTGCTTTTCCAGATAATCGTACAAGGCAAAAGTGAGATAACCCTTACCCGAACCAAAATCGACCACATGCAAAGCATGATCCTGTTTTGTGATTTGATCCAAAGCACCCGAGAAAATTTCCACAAATTTATTAATCTGTTTCCATTTACGCGCCATGCTTGGAATAATTTGCGCTTTTGCGTCAGTAATGCCTAAAGGCTGTAAAAAATAACTGTCCTGATCGACATAGCGATGTTTCGTGCGGTCATGCCCTTGTTGATTTTCTACCTTCTGTGCCTTTGCTGCAGATTTGTTTTTACTCACCGTCAGCATGGCTTTTTTCTTGTTCTTTTTAAGTTGCAACTCTTCTTCAATGGTAAACAGATTGGCTTGTTTACATTGAGCCAATAAATCTTGAATGAGCTGGCTGGCTTCCGCTAAAGGATAGTTTTTGGTGACATCTTGAGTCTTATAACGATACAAACAACTTAAAACAGCCTGCCCTTGCAGTGAAATGACTCGCAAGGTTATTTTCTCCAGATTTTCAAGTTCGCCTTTATACTGGCTCAGAATCATTCGATCAAAACTTTGTGTTTCAATGGCTTGCAGAAAAGCATCTAAGAATTGTTGTTCCTGAATAAAAGGAGAAGCCAATTGAGACATACAGATAACTCGAGTAAATTAAGTGATCAGTGTAAAACTTCTTACTTTAAAGGTAAAATTTCATTACTATACAAGTGTATTTTTAATTACAGAAAATAAGCGATGAATACATCTAACTTGCAGACGTACGATCCACAAGAAGAAAAAATAAATGCGATTAGTCATGCACTTGGCGCACTTTTGGCAGCCATTGCCAGTATTTTCATGCTGATTAAAGGCAGTTATTTACCGCTAGGACAATTTATTGGCCTATGTGTCTATGCATTGAGCCTGATTTTACTCTTTGCCGCTTCAAGCTTATATCACTATGCCGAATCGCCACAGCGTCGCGGTTGGTACAAAAAACTGGATCATACTGCAATTTATTATCTGATTGCTGGAACCTATACCCCGTTCTTGTCTATCGCACTTCCGACGGCAAAAGCGCAGTACCTGTTAATTGCACTTTGGGTGATTGCCGTCATTGGTACACTATTCAAGTTAGTTTTCATTCATCGTTTCCAGAAGATCTCTCTCATCGCCTATCTGGCTATGGGATGGCTTGCATTGCTGGTCATGGATGACATGCAACGCTTTCTAAGTGCTCAAGCCTTGACCTATCTCGTCATTGGCGGACTGGCTTATACCATTGGTGCGTTGTTTTATGCTTTAAAAAGAGTAAGATATACGCATGCTATCTGGCATGTATTTGTATTGATTGGCGCTGGATCACATTTCTTGGCGATCTGTCTTTACGTGATATAACCCTCTATTTCTACATTTTTTAGTAACCCTAAATCCGTGGACATGAGTCGGTATTTCGTATTTTTTTAAGAAATTACGCCTTTTTTAAAAAGATTACGCTTTTAAAACTAAGTTTTTTTATTTTTAGTAAGTGTAAGGTTTCTCATGGCGTCATCAAATTCTATTGCTGCTTCGGAAGAAGTAGTAGCTACAAATTCAAAATTCCGCGTACTGACTGCGAGTCTTGTGGGTACAACAATCGAGTTCTTCGATTTTTATATTTATGCAACTGCGGCAGTTCTTATCTTTCCTCATTTGTTCTTCCCTGCAAGTACAGATCCAACGACTGCAACCATTCAGTCTTTAGCAACATTTGCTATTGCCTTTATTGCCCGTCCAATTGGTGCTGCCTTATTCGGACATCTGGGTGACCGTATTGGTCGAAAAGCCACACTGGTTGCGGCATTACTCACCATGGGTATTTCAACCGTGTGTATTGGCTTACTTCCAACCTATGCACAGATTGGTATTGTTGCCCCATTACTGCTCGCACTTTGTCGTTTAGGACAAGGGCTTGGTCTTGGTGGCGAATGGAGTGGTGCGGTTCTGCTTGCAACTGAAAATGCACCTGAAGGCAAACGTGCCTGGTATGGCATGTTCCCGCAACTTGGTGCACCAATCGGCTTTATCTTGGCAACAGGTTCATTCTTGACCCTAGGCGCATTTATGTCTGAAGCAGACTTTATGCAATGGGGCTGGCGTATTCCATTTATTGCAAGTTCTGCACTTGTAATTGTGGGTCTTTGGATTCGTTTAAAACTTCATGAAACGCCTGCATTCCAAAAAGTATTGGACACGCAAAAAGAAGTCAATATTCCATTTAAAGAAGTAATGACCAAACACTGGCGCATGCTGATTCTGGGTACGATTGCTGCCATCTGTACATTCGTTGTGTTCTATTTGACCACAGTATTCGCATTAAACTGGGGCACAACAAAGCTCGGTTATACCCGCGCTGAATTCCTGCAATTGCAATTGGTTGCAACCCTGTGTTTTGCAGCATTCATTCCACTTTCTGCAGTTTTTGCCGAGAAATTTGGTCGTAAGGCAACTTCAATTGGCGTATGTATCGCTTCAGCATTGTTTGGTTTGGTGTTCGCAAGCATGCTTGAATCTGGCAACACAGTTATCGTGTTCTTATTCTTGTGTATTGGTTTAGCGATCATGGGCTTAACCTATGGTCCAATTGGTACTGTACTTTCTGAAATCTTCCCGACTTCAGTTCGTTACACCGGTTCTGCATTAACTTTTAACCTTGCTGGTATTTTTGGGGCATCTTTTGCACCCCTGATTGCCACTAAACTTGCAACCACTTATGGTTTACAAGCGGTAGGTTATTACTTAACGGCTGCATCCATCCTTTCACTGCTTGCTTTCTTGGCGATGCGTGAAACCAAAAATGATGATGTAAACAACCAGGTTTAATTTCATCAAATCATAAAAAAACCAGCGTGATGACGCTGGTTTTTTTATGTTATTTTTTCAGATCTGTTCATCACTTAACATTTCTTGATACAGTTCTTCAAACACCTGTCGATCGCCACCGGCATTGTAATAACTTGGAACAATGTAAGTCACAAGTTGACGGTATCTTTCTGTTCCATATAAATGATCCAGAAAAGCTTCCACATTATTTTCATCAATCCCAAAGGCCGTGATCAGTTGCTGAAACTTTTGATAAAACCTGCCGGAAAATGCGGGTGTATTGACCACATCACTTTCGGCTTGCTGAAAAGCCTGTTCTAAAGCAACTAAACCAGCTTCAAGCTGTACCGATTGAGTCTCTGTTAAAGCAAAAAACTGACCGACCTCTTCTGAAAAAGACATACTCTTCTCCTGTTTTGTTCTCATTGTTATAAATCAATCTTGCTTTAGGGTATGTCAAAAATTGTTCCAGAAATTGATCTTCAAAATTTAAACCAGTTCAATGATATCAATCGTTGGTGGTACCCGAAAACGAAAAGGCACACCGACCATTCCTGTTCCAACCGTGACAAATACATCTGCATATTCATGCTGATATAAACCTTTTTTATGTCCCAGTATAGACACTTTTTTCATGATGTAATTGGTCACCCAGGGCAGTTCAACTTGCCCGCCATGCGTATGTCCAGACAGCATTAAAGGGCGGGTCGGCAATTGTGGCACCATATCTACTGTATCAGGATTATGCGATAAAATTACCCAGGGTTTATCTTGAGGCAAGTCAGGCATATAACGCATATCAGTTTTTCCTGCCCATAAATCGCCTACCCCCAACAAGCGAAATTCATCAAATTCCACCATCTGCCCTTCAATATCAATCACATCATTGACCTTTAAGGCATGTCTTAATAATTGTTGAATCGGGGGGCCAGGATATTGTTCATCATGATTGCCATTGACTGAATAAACCGGTGCATTGATCTGTTTTAAAATCGCCAGTTCATCGGCAAGTGTGTTTTCGGGTTCATAGGTCCAATCCCCGGAAACCACCACTAAATCTGGATTCTGCTGGTTAATTTTATCAACAATAATTTTTAGTTGACGTTCATGGCCGGAAAATAGACCAATATGTAAATCGGCAATCAATGCCAGTTTGACCGGACGCTGCAGTTTCTGTTCAGGATTCAACTGATATTGCAGGGTTTTAACGCCCACATGATGCGGTTCAATAAAGCGTGCATAAATGAGCACGCTACTGAGCAGGAAGATAAACACCGCTTGGTGAATGGAGTAATAGCCACTCCAACCAGCATAGAGGCTAAAGAAAAATAAAGGAAACAGTAAATAAGATAAGTAAAATGCCAGTAAATGCACAAAAGCTTTAAATGGGTGAATGGTTTCCGTACGCGTTTGACTCAACCATGCTTGTGCAACACCCCAAATCCCAAGCACAAAAAAAATGATATAAAAATAAACAACGACCGAGTCTGTATCCCACATAATAATTTCTCTAACGATAACGAAGATATGACATCATTCATCTATTCTGATATTTATCTTTTCACAGCTGGCAATTATACTCAAACCCAATTTTGGTATTGTTTATAACTTATGGCGCGATCTTTCCCTCCCACAACTCAACTAGATACTGGTAAATTGCGTCACTCTTCTACCTATAAAACTGCAGTATTGTTGAGTTGTAGCCTGATTGTAGGGATTCCCGCATGTACTACTCTGCCCAAGCAAACACCGCAACCGATTGAATATGCGTTTGATACCGAAACCAAACAAACCTCATTGGCGCAAATTATTTTACCGTTAAGAGAACAAAACCCCAATCTTACTGGTTATCATGTTTTATACGATCCGCTGGAAGCTTTAGCAGCACGCATACATCTTATTGATAAAGCAGAGAAAACTTTAGACCTTCAATACTATATTTGGGATAACGATAAAATTGGCTCACTGGCTCTGCATTCCATTATTAAAGCAGCAGACCGTGGTGTAAAAGTCCGTTTGTTGATGGATGATAACAATGCCAAAAAGATGGAAGGCATTTATCTGGCACTCGATCAGCATAAAAATATTGATGTCAGACTGTATAATCCTTACCGTTTTAGACATTACCGTGCCATGGACATGGTGCTGGATTTAAAACGTATCAACCGTCGCATGCATAACAAAAGCTTTATTGCAGACAACCAGATTGCTTTAATCGGTGGTCGCAATATGAGTAACCAATACTATAACGTTAGCGACAGTTATCAATTTTCTGATGTCGATGTGATGCTGGTCGGCTCTGCATCCGATGAAATCGTTCATTCTTTTGATGAATACTGGAATGATGATTATGCATTTCCGGTCAAACAGATTGTTAATCCTCGGCATTATGCATTGCGTTTTGAAAGTCTAAAACAGCAACTCGAACAACATTCACAAAACATTAGCGTTCAGAATTATCTTGATTTAGCCACACGCTCACATGCCTTTGAAAACTGGCTGAATAGCAGCATCCAGTTTGATTGGGTCAAAGCGGAAATCGTGAGTGACTCACCCAGTAAAATCAGGTCTAAAGCAAAAAAAGAGCAACATCTGAATTTTCAACTGCTGAATCGTTTAAAAAAACCGGAACAAAGCGTCGATATTATTTCAGCTTATTTCGTCCCTGAAAAAAAAGGCGAAAAGATGCTGAGTGAGCTGGCTCAAAATAATATTCAGGTGCGTGTACTCACAAACTCTTTCAAAGCCAATGATGTGTTTTTAGTACATGCTTTTTATGGCAAATATCGAAAGAATTTATTAAAGGATAATGTCGAGTTATATGAGTTTCTATCCGTACCTGAAACTGAAAATTTAAATGCCAATACCGAGGAAATCGCTGAAAAAGCCAAAGTCAGCTTAAAAGGTTTAAGCCGTTCCAGCCTGCATGCCAAACTGATGGCGATTGATCAAAAACAGGTCTTTATTGGTTCTTTCAATTTTGATCCACGTTCTGCCTATTTAAATACGGAAATTGGCGTCTTGCTGGATAGTCCGAATTTAGCCAGAGCTGTGCACCAGACCATGGATCAAAATTTATCTAAATATGCCTACAAACTGGTTTTAAATGCCAACAATAAAATCAACTGGAAAATTAAACGTCAGGATGGCAGCATCAAAACCTATTTCAAAGAACCGAAAATGAAATGGTGGCAAAAGGCCGGGGTTAAAATCATTTCATGGTTGCCACTCGAAGGCTTTATGTAAGCCTTCGCTTTGTCAGGGATTCATTTTTATTACCCGTTCAGGTTGGACTTTTAAGCACTATTTGATGTAACTGTGCTAAACCTTCGATCATTTTGGTGTGAACTTCCTGAGTCAATGTTTCGACGGTATGCCCTTCAGGCGATATTGCAGGTAATGCCATTAAATGCGCTTTCACTTTAGGCATTTCCAAGACCTTTTTGACGTGATCGGCAAAGCTGATATCATTAATAAACGGCGCCACCAGATCCAGTTGTCCATGCTGATTAACATAACAAATCAGACATATTTGTACAGGACGGTTGGCTTCTATGGCTGCAGCTAGAAGACGTCCATAGATTTTTTTTATTCTTGAACCATCTGAAGTGGTCGCTTCAGGAAAAAATAACACCGGAATATCTTGTTTTAAAAATTCGGTAATTTGCTGTTTAATTTTAACCGAATCGCCAGAACCGCGTTGAATAAACAGTGTTCCACCACCCTTTGCCAGTTTGCCGAGTAAGGGCCATTTTTCAATTTCCGCTTTGGCCAAAAAGAACACCCGAGCACCAGAACCCAAAACGGCAACATCCAGCCAGGAAATGTGATTGCTCACCCACAACGCTGGCTCACGTGGAATCACGCCATGTACATGAATTTCAAGATTAAAAACTTCGCATAATTGACGGCAAAAGTGCTGTACATAACGTGTATTACACGGATTATTCGGGTCTTTATATAAACGGTGACGAAAAACCAGATAAAACCCTTGTGTAAGCGCAGCTACAACCGCCAATAACTTTTTACTATATAAGAAAAATTTAGACATACTATTTAACGATGAACTTTCAGTTACAGAGGATTGAGTCATAGATTGATCACTAATTACCGGACACAGCGTTTAATCATTTATTTTCTGCCATTCTATACTGTTCATTTTGATCTTGCATTGATCATAAAACTGAACCCTGCATTTTTAATAAAATGATTAAAACCAATAACCCCGACGCTTTGATCTAAAACATAAATTATACGAATAGATCTGCATCAGTTAGCAACCTGACCGTCTACTAAAATAATAAATTTTATCAATAACTTAAAATCAATTTAAGAATAATAACTTTTGCATTTAGGCAGGATATTTTTATTTACTGAATGTTTTGTTACCTTACTTTAGCCAGTCTGATCTATTTTTCACTATCCGTGCTTATTTTCTACTAAAATGAAGTTTTAACGTAGTTGAGATAGTATTTAGTGGAATATATTGAGCGACATCAAGGTGGCGAACGCGCCCTATTAGTAAGTGTCTCTGTACAACTTTTAGATGACCTTGATGCAGAAGAATTTCGCTTATTGGCCCAGTCAGCGGGTGCTGAAATTGTAGAACATATTACCGCTCAACGTATCAAGCCTGACCCAAAACTGTTTATTGGCTCGGGTAAAGCAGAAGAAATCGCGGAGCGAGTTAAAGAATTAGAAATAGATTTGGTCATTTTTGATCACAGCCTGACTCCTTCCCAGGAACGCAACTTAGAAAGAGTCATTCAATGCCGCGTGATTGATCGTACACGGCTCATTCTGGACATTTTTGCCCAACGTGCACGCACTCATGAAGGTAAGCTTCAAGTTGAATTGGCACAATTGGATTATCTGTCTTCACGACTGGTCGGCAGTGGCATCAGTTTAGATAGTCAAAAAGGCGGTATTGGTTTACGCGGACCTGGTGAAACACAACTGGAAACAGATCGTCGTTTACTTCGCTTACGTATTGGACAATTAAAAGACAAACTGGAAAAAGTTCGTCAAACCCGTATGCAAGGTCGTTCTGCACGCCAGAAAGCAGCAATTCCAACAGTATCTCTTGTCGGTTATACCAATGCCGGTAAATCGACATTATTTAACATCTTGGCGCGCTCTGACGTTTATGCCGCAGACCAGTTGTTTGCAACACTCGATCCGACTTTACGCCGTTTAAATTGGGATGGGATTGGTGCTTTGGTTCTGGCCGATACCGTAGGTTTTGTCCGTAACCTCGCCCATGCCTTGGTAGAATCCTTTAAAGCCACGCTTGAGGAAACGGCTGAGGCTACCTTGCTACTGCATGTCATCGATTCCAGCAGTCCAGATATGCTGGAACAAATTGAAGCCGTCGAGTCTGTTTTAAAAGAGATTGGTGTCGATGTCCCGGTACTTCGCGTCTATAACAAAATCGATATCAGCGGCGAAGATGCCAAAATTGTGTATTCTAAACCGCATTTACCCGATCGTGTCTATGTATCTGCGCATGCCAACCTGGGCTTGGACTTGTTACGCCAAGCTGTTCAGGAATGCTTGATGGGACAATTGCAAAGTTTTGAGCTGGTATTAAAACCTGAATATGGAAAATTGCGTACTCAATTGTATGCGCTAAATGTCATTCAGACTGAAAATTATGATGATGAAGGCAACCTGCATTTACACGTCATTATTGCTCCAGCAAAACTTGAACAATTAATTAAACAGGCACATTTACCGATTGATGAAATTCTAGGAAAAAAAGCCACGCAATTCAAAAAACCGCTTGAGGAATTTGAAATCAAAAGATAAATCGGTTAAAACGTGATAAGTATAATTTTAAAGTTTGGTAAAAATGGACTGGATAAAAACAATCGACTGGCCAGCATGGATCGGCACACTGGCTTTAATCATCTGCTTTCGTGAGGGAGCAGTATGGTTAATGACGCAATTTAATCACCCTGAACTAGGTAATTTGGTCGGCTTGATTAGCTTGTTGCTGAGCTTGCTTATTTGGAGAAATGTCCACAAATTACCTGCGCGTTTAGTCGATACCAACAATAAAATAATGAAAGAAAGTGCCTTCGCTTTTTTGCCGATTAGTGCTGGTTCCCTGATTATGTTGGTACACATGGGAAAGGAAATTCCTGTTTTTCTTGCAGTGATGTTTATTAGCACCCTGATTCCATTATGGATTTACGCAAAAATGGCCAAGCGCTGGTTATAGGGGAAATATGATGTTAGCAGTACTCTACGGTTTTACATTAACCCTTTTCGCCTATCTGATTGCCAAACCTTTAAATAAAAAGCTTCCACAAGTTCCGGTCATTGTCATCGGCATGTTTTTCATTATTGGATTGCTGTTTGTGTTTGGGATTCCTTACGAATCTTATATGACACAGGTCAATCCGCTATTTAATCATTTACTCGGCTATGTCACCGTTGCCTTGGCTATTCCGCTTGCAGCCATGCGTTATGATGACTTACCACTCAAGGCTATTGTCGGCATTTTAGTCTTTGCCAGCATTAGTGCGGTGGCTTTACCGATGGGACTTGCCTATTTATTGCATATGTCTGACGCAAGCATTATGGCATTTGCAACTCGGGCGGTAACAACTCCAATTGCCATTAATATCGCCACGCTTTTACATGCACCGCTCACCTTAGTGATTTTAATTGTGATTTTATCAGGCGTTATTGGCGCTGCTTTTTCTCCATTTATCTTGCGTCATATTAACGATGAAAGAGCCTCTGGTCTGGCCTTAGGCTTAGCTGCGCATGCCATTGGGACTGCACAAGCATGGCAACGAGGCAGTGTGGCAGGACGCTATGCGGCTTTTGGCATGGCAGTAAATGCCGTGTTTACAGCCATCTGGTTGCCGACATTCATACTCTATTTGCAAAAAATGTGACTGAGTAATCATTAATAAACATTTGTATCGTCAAAATTTGACCTTATGATAAAAATTGTTCATAAAGTTATCGTAAGGTTTTTTGATGAGAAATTTTAAAATTTTAGCAGCCCTACTTCTTTCTAGCAGCAGTAGTGCTGTTTTTGCTGAAGACATTGCGGGAACCTGGAAAAATATTGATGATAAAACCGGTTCTTCAAAAGCGATTATTGAAATTCGTCAAGAAACCAACGGCACTTATACCGCAAAAATTGTAAAAGTCACTCCTCGTCCAGGTTACACAGCCAAAGAAACCTGTGTGAATTGTCCTGCTCCTTATACCAATAAGCCAATTCTAGGCATGGATGTTTTAAAAGGTTTAAAACCAGCAGCAGGATCCAATTTTACTCACGGCAAGATTATTGATCCACTTAGCGGTCATATCTACAGTATGAAAGCGAAATTAAGTCCAAATGGTAAGCGCTTAACCCTGCGCGGTTATGTCGGGGTTTCAGCTTTGGGCCGTAGTCAAACCTGGATTAGAAACGACTAAATATGACAAAAAGTCGCACTATGTGGCTTTTTTATTCCGAGTTATTTAAATATTTCACATTATTTTTCATTTTTATGAAGCAATAGGTTGACTGATCTCTAAACGATGATTATATCTTTATATAGATAAGAAAAATATTTTCCAACTCGCAGGAATTGATATGAAGAAGAATATATTATGTGCTGCTTTTGCTAGTGTAGTTTTCAGTGGGAATGTATTGGCAGATGATATTACGGGAACCTGGAAAACGATTGACGATAAAACAGGCTCGTCAAAAGCGATTCTTGAAATGCGTCAAGAAAGTAATGGTACTTATACCGCGAAAATTATCAAAGTAACGCCACGCCCGGGTTATACCCCGAAGGAAACCTGTGTAAATTGCCCAGCACCTTATACCAATAAACCCATTTTAGGCTTAGATATTTTAACCGGATTGAAAGCTGCCGATGATAACCACTTTGTAAATGCCAGGGTTCTTGACCCCCTCAGCGGTAAAATCTACAGCGGAAAAGCAAAATTGAGTGCCAATGGTAAACGTCTCACTCTACGTGGTTATGTGGGTATTTCCGCACTTGGTCGTAGCCAAACATGGATTAAGCAAGATTAAATTATGCTCATTACAGTTCAGCATAGATGGTGAGAGCAGTACGAATAAGAACTTAAAATTTTAATTCCAGAAGACTGCTTAATTTCGTATTGCTACCTCACCTTAAAATAAGTCAACAGGATAGCTGACTTATATAAATGAGGAAATTTTATGAAAAAAATAGCAATCACTGCTGCATTTTTTGCAGCACTATTAAGCAGTTTTTCGGCTTTTGCTCAGGAGATAGCTGGTACATGGATACAAATTGATGATAAAACAGGTTCACCTAAAGCATTGATTGAAATTCAAAAACAAACCAATGGATCTTATTCCGGAAAAATTATCAAAGTAACGCCACGCCCAGGTTACACGCCCCGAGAAACATGTTTCCGCTGTCCACCACCCTACACAGATCAACCTATACTGGGATTAGAAGTCTTTAAAGGCTTACAAAATGTCAATGGAAGTAATTATGCAAATGGTCGTGTACTTGACCCTTTAACAGGAAAAATATATGGTTTGAAAGGATGAATTTCCCCGAACGGTAAACGTCTTATATTACGCGGTTATGTGGGAATTTCTGCCTTGGGTCGGACCCAAACCTGGATTAAAAGTGACTAATTCTGACAAAAAGCCACACTATGTGGCTTTTTTATTCCGAGTCATTTAAATACTTCACATTATTTTTATTTTTTATGACGCAATATATTGACTAATTATAAAACGGTCATAATATGTTCTTATGGATAAAAAAATTACACTCCACAATCGAAGGAATTGATATGAAAAAGAATATTTTGCTTGCTACTTTCGTTAGCTTATTTTTCAGTGGAAATGTATTGGCACAAGACCTATCGGGGACTTGGCAACAGATTGATGATAAAACAGGTTCACCTAAAGCGATTATTGAAATTCGTAAAGAAGCCAATAATACTTTCACCGGAAAAATCACCAAAGTTACCCCTCGCCCAGGTTATACCCCTCGTGAAACCTGTAATAATTGCCCAGCACCTTATACCAATCAACCTATTCTAGGCATGGATGTCCTGAAAGGTTTAAAACACGTGCCTGATACATATAATTATGAAAAAGGTCGTGTCATCGATCCACTTGCAGGCAAAATTTACGATGCTAAAGTAAAGCTAAGTGCCAGTGGTAAACGCTTGACCTTACGTGGTTATGTGGGTATTTCAGCTCTCGGACGAAGCCAAACCTGGCTACGCTTAGATTAATCCAGATGTATCATGCTAAAAAGCCACTACTTCAGTGGCTTTTTTTATGTATAAAAGAACTTATTTTTAATTAATTCAATATATTAGACCTCTTTCATAAATCATTTTTACTCAGCTCCAAGTTATAGATTCCAGCAATTAAATTGAATCTCAAACCGAGTCTTTTCGCTCTATTTCGATAACGTTCCG
>NZ_JABERI010000023.1 GCF_013004375.1 Acinetobacter terrae
GCTAAATTCAATTCAGTTCTGAGCCTTAAACAATTTATTTCAACTCAAATATAATCTGTTAATGATTTTTCTAGCCTTCGTCAGGTCTAGAAACCGTGATAAATCACAGAACTTAATAAACTTAAATAGTTCACTAAATTCTATAATTTCTCAGCTTAATATATGGTGGAGACTAACGGAGTCGAACCGTTGACCTCCTGCGTGCAAAGCAGGCGCTCTACCAACTAAGCTAAGTCCCCAGCTTATCATTAGGTCAATGTATCTTTTAGTGTGTAACTTATTTCCAGATTTTCATCTTTCAATATGCAGTTAGTAGACTTGGTGGGTCTGACAAGACTTGAACTTGTGACCCCACGCTTATCAAGCGTGTGCTCTAACCAACTGAGCTACAGACCCTCAGATACATCTTTATGAAGAACAACTTGTTGTGGATTCTTACCGATCGTCAATCTTTCGTTAAGGAGGTGATCCAGCCGCAGGTTCCCCTACGGCTACCTTGTTACGACTTCACCCCAGTCAT
>NZ_JABERI010000024.1 GCF_013004375.1 Acinetobacter terrae
CGGAACGTTATCGAAATAGAGCGAAAAGACTCGGTTTGAGATTCAATTTAATTGCTGGAATCTATAACTTGGAGCTGAGTAAAAATGATTTATGAAAGAGGTCTAATATAAACACTTAATCATTATAAAAATTATTCTTTTAACCCTTAAAAAAAATCCCGATTAGTTTCGGGATTTTTTATTGCCTGCAAAAACATCCTTAAGCAGCTTGTTGCTCATCACGCTTAAACACCAATTCACCCTTAAGGGAACTTTCAGCATCAAAATAATAACCATCAGTATTAAATGATTTTAAGTCTTCCGCTTGATTGAGCTGGTTTTCGATAATATAGCGTGCCATCAAACCCCGTGCTTTTTTGGCATAAAAGCTGATCACTTTGTATTTGCCATTTTTTTGATCCAGGAACACAGGCTTAATGATTTCAGCTTTAATTTTGCGCTCAATCACTGACTTATAATATTCATCCGACGCAATATTGACCAATAACTCTGAATTGGCATGTTCCAAATCATCATTGATTAAACTGGTAATGCGATCGCCCCAGAATTGATATAAGTTATGACCCCGTGGATTTTGCAATTTTGTGCCCATTTCTAAACGATACGGCATCATCAAATCTAAAGGACGCAATAAACCATAAAGCCCAGACAACATGCGTAAATGATTTTGTGCAAATTCAATATGTTGATCATTCAGATCATAGGCATCTAAACCGGTATAAACATCGCCTTTAAAAGCAAATAAAGCCTGACGCGCATTGGAAAAATTAAACTCAGACTGCCAATCATTGAAACGTTCCACATTCAATTTAGCAATTTTTTCACTCACGCTCATTAAATTGGAGATATCTGTAGCAGACAGTTTACGACTTACGTCTATAAGTTCTTGTGAATGTTCCAGCAATCTTGGTAAGGTATGCGCATCAGTTGGTAATGCAGATTCATAATCTAAAGTCTTGGCAGGAGAAATTAAGGCGAGCATGAATAACCTGATCAAAAAATAATTAAACAAACTATAACAGTAGACTTATTTTATTTCCAATTTGTGTTTTTACTGAACATTATCGGTAAAATATCTCATTCTCCTGTTATCCGTCGGTTGTTATATGTCCGAGCAAATTTTCATTCAAGGCCCTGCTGGTCAACTTGAAATTTTTGTTGATTATCCACAGGGTGAAGTGAAAGGATTCGCGGTTGTATGTCACCCCCATCCCTTGCAAGGCGGTAATCCGCAGCATAAGGTACCCACGCTTTTGGCTCAAATGTTTCTTGAGCGCGGTTGTATTGTCTATCGTCCGAGTTTTCGCGGTTCAGGTCAAAGCGATGGCCTGCATGACGAAGGCCATGGTGAAACGGATGATATTCTAGAAGCCATTAAACAAATTCGCAGTAAACATATCAGCCTGCCTTTTTATGCGGGTGGCTTTAGTTTTGGCGCACATGTGATGGCAAAATGTTTCCATGCCTTGCCTGATGAAATTAAACCGAAGCAATTGATTTTATGTGGTTTACCAACAGCAACTGTGGCAGGTTTACGCCATTATGTTACCCCTGCCATTAAAGGTGATATTTTGTTTATCCATGGTGAAGCCGATGAAGTCACTTTATTATCTGACTTAATCGAATGGGCTAAACCACAACGTCATTTATTGACAATATTACCGGGTGCAAACCATTTCTTTACTGGATATTTAAAGCAATTGCGTATTGCGATCTCTCGCTTTTTAATTGCTTAATCAGCATCGAAAATTAATAAAAAGACCGTCATGAAGATGGTCTTTTTTATTCATTTTTATTTAATTTTTCTAGCAAAAACATCTTTATTGAGTTGGCTTTTTATTATTTTTACAAAATGAGAAAATCCAAGAAGTGACACATTTAAAAATAAGATGAGACAAAAATGCGACTTATAAAAGCCGCATTTATACTTATATTTTATGATTAGCCCGTCGTCCATTTAAACTCACTAAAAGATTCATCTTCTTTTAAAGTGTTCTCAACCGCTTGAGCCAATTGATTTAATAGACTTTGTTCGGTAATACGATCTAGCCAATCCTGCTCTTCATCTGGGTACGAGGTGATTTCACAGACTAAATGCCCTTCTGCCTCATGACTCTGGCAAGTGACAGATAAAGGTAAGGATTGATTGTCTACACTTACAGCAACCTGATCACCACTTTGTGACAAAGTCTGAAAACCGTATTGACCCAATTCTTTAGACAAAAGATCTGCAACATATTCCTGAGTCACATGACAATCATTCGGTTGCTGCGACACATGATTATGCTTTTCACAGTTTGCAGTAAATTGTAATTTTCTCATCGGTGCATCCAAACACATTCTTGTTGTATGGTTTTAGCATAAGCAATAAAAACAAAACAGCCAAGCAAAAGCTTGGCTGTTTTCTAACAAATCTACAAAATTAGACTAATTACTCACTCACCTGAATCGCTAAACCGGCTTGATTTGCAAGTTCAGTGAATGTCGGGAAACTGGTTGCCACAGTTTCTGTACCGATAATTTTGATTTCGCCTGAAGTACGCAAGCCTGCCATACTAAAACTCATCGCAATACGATGGTCATGATGCGATTCAATTTCACCGCCATTGAAGATTGCAGACCAGTCACCTGATTTGCCTTTACCTTCAATAATGATGCCATCATCGGTTGGGGTGCAGTCGATGCCCATGGTTTGCAAGCCATCTGCCATCACTTGAATACGGTCAGATTCTTTAACGCGAAGCTCTGCAGCACCGGTCAAAATAGTTTGACCTTCTGCACATGCCGCAGCAATAAATAGTGCCGGGAATTCATCAATCGCTAGTGGCACCTGATCTTCCGGCATATGAATGCCTTTTAAGGTACGTGTACCGCGAATACGAATATCTGCAATCGGTTCACCACCGGCAATACGTTCATTTTCGACAGTTAAATCTGCACCCATTTGTTTCAGAATTTCAATGACACCAGTACGGGTCGGATTGATACCGACCGCTTCAAGTGTCACGTCTGAACCTTCAGTAATGGCTGCACCGACCATGAAAAACGCAGCAGATGAAATATCTGATGGTACCTGAATTTCAGTCCCAACCAATTTACCGCCACCTTGCAGTGAAATACGGTTGCCTTCAGTTTTCACTTCATAACCAAAAGCGCGCAACATACGTTCAGTATGGTCACGGGTTGGTTCAGGTTCTGTTACCGAAGTTTCACCATTTGCCCAAAGACCCGCCAATAAAATGCCTGATTTTACTTGAGCCGATGCCATTGGCAAATCGTAGTGAATACCTTGAAGGTTTTGGCTGCCAGTAATTGAAACTGGCGGTGTACCACGTTCACCTGTGGTTTGAATCTGTGCACCCATTTCACGTAATGGTTTGGCAATACGTTCCATTGGACGTTTAGACAATGACGCATCACCGGTCATCACAGAATCAAACTTTTGTGCAGACAACATGCCTGAAAGCAAACGCATCGACGTACCCGAGTTACCCATGTATAAGGCACTTGCAGGCGCTTTTAAGCCATTGATACCGACACCATGAATAGTCACTTCACCATTCTTAGGTCCTTCAATGCTAACACCCATATCACGGAATGCCTGAAGCGTCGCTAAAGCATCTTCACCTTCCAAGAAACCTGTCACGTGTGTGGTACCTTCGGCAATCGCACCAAACATGATGGAGCGATGTGACACAGATTTGTCACCTGGCACGGTAAATTTACCTTGGAATTTTTTAGCACCTGGCAAAATGGTAAATTGTTGTGTCACTTTATTTTTCTCCATCAGGGGTTTCTTAGAGAGCATGTGATTGAAATGCTGACGTGCCGCTTGTGCATGTTCAAGCAATCCCATCAATGCTTGTGAATCTTCGTTTTCAATCAGTTTACGGATTTGGGTGAGTTGTTGTTCAAAGCCATCGACCGCATTTAAAATGGCTTTTTTATTGGCAAAAAAGATGTCATGCCACATCTGCGGATCACTGGCTGCAATACGCGAAAAATCGCGAAAACCACCGGCAGCATAACGAAAAATATCTAAATTATCTTCACGGTTTGCCAGTTGCTCCACCAGGTTAAATGCCATCAAATGCGGAAGATGGCTGGTATGGGCCAGCACTTCATCATGCTTTTCCACATCCATGCAAATCACTTCCGCTTTTGCGGCTTGCCACAGTTGAATCAGTTTATCCACGGCCCAGTCACCGCTGCTTGGAAGTGGTGTCAAAATCACTTTATGATTGGCAAATAAATCGACCTTACCTGCATGCACACCGGTATGTTCGGCACCTGCAATCGGATGACCCGGTACAAAACCTGCAGGTAGGTTTTCGCCATACACCGCTTTTGCAGCATCCACGACATTACCCTTGGTACTGCCCACATCGGTAATAATGGTTTTCTCTGACAAATAAGGCTTGATGGTTTCCAGTACCTTTTGCGTTGCACGCACAGGCAAAGCCAAAACCACCAGATCTGCACCTTGCACAGCATCGACAGGATTGCTATAACCTTCCTGAATTAAACCTAGAGCTTTAGCATCTTCTAAAGTTTTTACAGAACGTGTGGATGCAACAATTTGCTTTGCCAATTTTTCAGCAATGATGACACGAGCCAGACTTGAGCCAATCAGCCCAAGTCCAATAAAGGCAACTTTTTCAAACAGTGGCTGAGACATGGCTTAGGCTTTTTCCTCTACAGCACTGCTGGTCAAATCCAAAACTTTGGCAAGTGCTGTCAAGAATTTAGCATTTTCAGCTTCAGTACCAATCGATACGCGAAGATGATTTGCAATTCCGACAGGACGTACAATCACGCCTTCTTTCAACAATGCATTGAAAGTCTGCGCAGGATCAGCCTGTACATCGACCAAAATGAAGTTGGCACGTGAAGGTACATAATCCAGACCAAGAGCCGCAAAACCTTGTTCAAGCTGCTTCATGCCCGCTTTATTTACAATACGCGATTGTTCAATAAAGTCTTCATCTTTCAATGCCGCTACAGCTGCGACCATTGCAAGATGATTCACATTAAATGGCTGACGAATACGGTTCAAGTAATCAGTCACTTCGGCTGATGCCAAGGCAAAACCAACACGCAATGCTGCCAAGCCATAACATTTAGACAAGGTACGGCTCACGATGATGTTTGGATATTGTTCTAAGAATTTTAAGCTGTTGAAGTTTTCCGGGAAATATTCCACATAAGCTTCATCCAGAACAACAATCACATTGGTCGGTACTTTTTGCATGAAGGCTTCAAATTCAGCTTCTTCAAACCAGGTTCCGGTTGGGTTATTGGGATTGGCAATAAAAATCAGTTTGGTATTGTCTTTAATTGCCGCAGCCATGGCATCTAAGTCATGGGCAAAGCCTTTTGCAGGCACTTCAATCGCTTCGGCATTAATCGCTTGTGTCACCAAAGCATATACAGCGAATGCATGTTGGCTATACACCACAGAATCTTTTTCTGAAACGAATGCGCGGGCAAACATTTCAAGCAAGTCGTTTGAACCATTACCCAAAGTAATACGGTCAGCAGTCACGCCAAATTGTGCCTGAATCTGGTCTTTTAAGATAAAACCGCCACCGTCCGGATATCGACCAATTTCTGCCAGTTCAGCAGCCACCGCTTGCTTCACCTTTTCAGAACAACCCAACGGATTTTCGTTCGAGGCCAATTTGACGATATCAGTAATCCCTAACTCACGCTCAAGTTCACTAATTGGTTTACCTGGTTGATAAGGCTTTAACTTTGAGATGCCTTCATTGGCAGGGACAAACAACATGTTACTCTTCCAGTTATTTCAAGTGATAAATGGGGTCAACTTCAATGCAAAAATTGACCACTGCTTTGATGGATAAGATTTACAATACCGCAATCGGGTAAGAACCCAAAACTCGAACTTCTTTCACCAAAGGACGAATTTCTTCAATTGCTGCTTTGACGTTTTCTTGCTCAACATGGCCTTCCAGGTCAATGAAGAAAACATAGGCCCATTTTTCAGGTAAAGCTGGACGAGTTTCAATACTGGTTAGACTAATGTTGTGTTTTGCGAAGGGTGCCAGAATTTCCAGTAAGGCACCGGCACGGTCATGTGCAGAAATCAATAATGAAGTTTTATCATTACCACTTGGTGGTACTTTTTCACGGCCAATCACCAAGAAACGCGTGGTATTCTCAGGATTATCTTCGATGTTGCCATGTAGAATTTCCAGGTCATAAATACTTGCAGCGACATCAGATGCAATTGCTGCTGAATGCCATTCATTGCGAATACGGCGGGCAGCTTCAGCATTTGAACTTAGGGCAACACGTTCCACCCCCGGATAATGTGCATCTAACCAGCCACGACATTGCGCCAATGTTTGCTGATGCGCATAAATTTGTTTAATACTGTCTTTACGGGTATTGGATGACACAAGGAATTGGTGATGAATACGCAATTCAACTTCACCAATTACATTTAAATGTGAGGCTTTAAAACAGTCTAAAGTGTGGTTGACCACACCTTCAGACGAATTTTCTACAGGCACCAAACCATAATGTGCACTACCCGCTTCTACTTCGCGGAACACTTCATCGATGGTTGGCAGTGGGCGAACAATTGCATCTTGCCCGAAATGTTTAAGAACTGCTGAATGAGTAAAAGTTCCGACAGGACCCAAAAACGCAATACTTTGCGGAGCTTCAAGCGCCAAGCATGCTGACATGATTTCGCGGAATAAACGCGCCATGGTCACATCAGATAATGGCCCTTCATTACGCTGCATAACATTACGTAAAACTTGTGCTTCACGTTCAGGACGGTAAAACATTGGATTCTCTTCAGAAGCAAATTTTGCTTTTGCCACTGCTTCTGCCAATTTCGCTCGACGATTGATAAGTTGTTGAATCTGCTGATCTACAGAGTCAATATCCTCACGAATTTGAGCAAGGTCAAGAGAAGTCTTGGTGTTTTGATCGTCGTGGATCATTGTTATGTCGCCCTTCGAAAACATTATGCAAACAGTATAACAATAGTTAGCTTTCAATTGTTACGCAATAAGACTTTGATTGATTCAGTCTTAAAAACATACAGTTGATTTAATCAGCAATTTTATTCCTGATGTTTTTGCCATGAATATTTAAAATTGATGAGGTTTTGCCAATTTAATAAAAATTAAGTGACAAGCGTACATCGTTAAATTTGGATTAGTCCTGCCGGCTTTATGTTATTTAGTTGAAGAAATTTATCGATATTTGAAAATAAAGTCATACTTTTCAGATCTTATTGAGCAAAGATTATTGATTGATTTTTTATATTGCATCATATTCATTGGCAGATTTGATCATTACGAAAAATACCTGTTTACTCGATGTTAAAAGATCAATGTCAGGACTGACATAAAAAATCAAAAACAATTTAAAAAGATAAATTTAAGGATATGAGATGAGCCATTACGCACAGCGCCCTTGGGAAAAACATCTGCCTTCGTCATTACATGGCTATCAACTTCAGCCAGAGCAAGTTCGCTCCAATCTGGCAGAGTTACTCACCCACACCACGGCGCAATTTCCTCAATCACCTGCATTCAGTGTGGTATTGCCGGTTGGCTTAAGCAAGACTTTAACGTTTCAAGAGATTGATGATCTCTCGACTGCATTTGCCAATTACCTGCAACAGCATCTTCAGCTTCAAAAAGGTGATGTAGTCGGTTTGCAAATGCCGAACTCCCTACAATACCCAATTGCGGTATTTGCCTGCTGGAAAGCTGGACTGATCATTACCAATATCAATCCGCTTTATACTCCGCGTGAGCTTGAGTACCAATTGACAGACAGTGGTGCAAAGGCGCTGATTGTTTCGGAGTTATTTTTAGCGACTTTTGAGCGCGTCATTCAAAATAATCCTCAACTTAAATCGCTTGCATTAGTGACAGCAAGTTTAAGTGAATTTTTTGATCAACCGTATAGTGGTATGATTACCCAAAAGATGCAGGCGGATGCCGAAGCGCAAGGTCGCTCACTCAAATCCAGTATTGAATATTCCACTTTCGCAGATGCTATAGTCATTGGCAAAGCTTTAGAACAATATGTCCCTATTCAACATGATATTGCCCTGTATCAATACACTGGTGGAACCACTGGACGCAGTAAAGGTGCAGTGATCAGTCATCAAAATATAGCGTCACTGATCAAAATCACCGGAGATTATTTACGTGCGCATCAGTCTGGATTTAATCATCAGGACTGTATTTTAACCGCTATTCCGCTGTACCACATTTTTGCTTTTAGTGTAAATTTCCTGATGTTTTTTGAAGGTGGTTCACATAATTTACTGATTCCATCGCCACGCCCAGTCAGCAATTTAAAACCCGCTTTTGAAAAATTCAATGTCACCTGGCTAACGGGTGTGGATACTTTATATGCTGGCCTTTTGGCAGAGGACTGGTTTGTAAAAAAACCACCGAAACTGACCTGCGCCATTTCCGGTGGAACGGCTTTACGGCCGACCACAGCCGAAAACTGGAAAGCTAAAGTGGGAACAATTATTGAAGGTTTTGGCATGACTGAAACCAGTTGTGCAGCACTCCTGCATCCACCGATCAGTGAAATTCGCCAAGGCTCTGTCGGTTTCCCACTCCCCCGGTCAGACATTAAAATTGTCAATACAGAAGGTCGGGAAGTTCCCTTGGGCGAAGCGGGTGAACTTTGCGTTAAAGGTCCACAAATTGTCTTAGGCTATTTAAACCGTCCAGCCGAGACAGCAGAAACTTTTGTTAATGGTTGGTTACATACCGGCGATATTGCCAAAGTCGATCAAGATGGCTTTTGTTATATCCTAGACCGTAAGAAAGATATGGTGATCGTTTCAGGTTTTAATGTTTATCCCAATGAAATTGAAGCTATTCTGGCAGAACATCCTGATATCATTGAGGCTGCAGTGATTGGCGTTCCAGACGAACACACTGGAGAATCGGTCAAAGCCTTTATTACCTCCAGTAACCCAAACCTTTCAAGCGATCACATTCTAAAACACTGCAAAGAAAACCTGACTGCCTACAAAGTCCCAAAATTCATTGAGATATTGAACGAGTTACCAAAGTCAACTGTCGGAAAAATCCTACGGGCTGAACTTCGACAAATGCAACAACAAAAAAATATCGCTTAGACTCAACTTATTACAGCACTTAAATCCAGCCCTGAAGCCCTATATTCGGGGCTTTTTCTTTTGCAATAGTCATTTACCAAACTGCATCACAAAACTTTAATGTTTAATTTATAGTCTTTTAACAAAGCAGTTCGGAGAATAATATTGTCAAAAAGAATCGCCGTTTTAGTCACTCATGATTTTGAAGATGTGGAATACTCAGAACCCGTACAGGCCTTTCGTGCCGCACGTCATAGTGTTTTGAATATTGAAAATAGAGCAGGCAATATTGTCTACGGTAAAAAGCGTAAATCTGCTGTGACCATCGACCAAAGTATTGATGATGTTTCAGTGCATGATTTTGATGCCTTACTCATTCCTGGTGGCCATTCCCCTGACCGCCTGTGTGTTGATGCTCGTTTTGTCAATTTTATACGTAAATTTGCCCAAGCAAAAAAGCCCATTATGAGTATTTGTCACAATCCACAGTTACTGATAAGCGCGAAAGTAGTTAAAGGGCGATTAATGACTACGCTTAAAACTTTCGCCACTGATCTGATCAATGCTGGCGCGGTGTATTACGATGTGGGAGTCGTGAATGATAATAATCTGTATATATCGTCACGTTCACCTGATGACTTACCTGCCTTTATTGAAGAAAGCCTGATGGTATTGAGTCAATAAAAAGAGCCACTTGGCTCTTTTTATTTGATGGATTAGCGCCCCAATATGCTGCGCGCAACAATCTCTTTCATAATTTCATTGGTGCCACCGTAAATGCGTTGAATACGCGCATCCACAAAGAAACGTGAAATTGGATATTCGGTCATATAGCCATAACCACCAAACAGTTGTAACAAGTTATCGGCTATTTTCATTTGCATATCGGTACTGAAACTTTTTAATGCAGCGGCTGTTTCTACATCGAGTTTACCTTGCATGTAGAGTTCAACATTCTGGTTATAAAATGCGGCTGTTGCCAATTCATCAATTTTTGCCTGTGCGAGTACAAAACGGGTATTCTGGAATTGACTAATTGGCTGACCAAATGCTTGACGCTCTTTCACATAAGCAATCGTGACATCAATTGAACCACGAATCGCACCAATGGCGGTTGAGGCAATCGCTGTACGTTCACGTGGTAATTCTTGCATTAAATAAGCAAACCCTTGCCCTGCCTGACCCAATAACTGGTCCTTAGGCACTTTGATATTATCAAAGAATAATTCTGAAGTATCTTGCGAATGCAAACCAATTTTGTTCAGGTTGGTGCCCTTTTTAAAGCCCTCTAAATGCGTATCCAACAGCATAAGAGACACGCCTTTTGCACGTGCTTGAGGATCAGTTTTTACAGCCAGCACCACCAAGTCTGCATGTTGACCATTTGAAATAAAGGTTTTTGAACCATTTAACAGATAGTGATTACCCTGCAAAACGGCATTCGTACGCATGGCTTGCAAGTCTGAACCTGCTCCGGGTTCAGTCATACCAATGGCACCGACTACTTCACCCGATACCATTTTCGGTAACCAATATTGTTTTTGCTCTTCTGTCCCAATGTGTAAAATATACGGCGCTGCAATTTCAGAATGGCATGAAATACCAGTGGATAATGCGCTATATCCGGCACGTGCAGACTCTTCAACCAGCATCAGTGAATAATGGGTTGGAACACCATAACCACCATACTCTTCAGGTACATCGATACACAAGAAACCATTTTCGCCCATCAAATTCCAGATAGAACGAGGCATAATGCCTTCCTGCTCCCATTGTTCATAATGCGGTGCAACATGTTCATTCAAAAAGCGTTTGTAGTTATCACGAAATAGTTCTAAATCAGCATCATAAGCCAACATATAGCGTCCTTGTATTGGGTTGTTGTATTTATTCCTTCCCCATCCTATTCATTTTATAAACATCTGTCATGTTCTATAAGCATGATATTTCATGACTTTTGGGTCAATAAAAAAGGAAGCCGAAGCTTCCTTTTTCTTAATCAAATCTTTTAACCATGTAGTCTATCTGCTTCTTCAAGCATCTTGGCATCCACATATTCAGGGTTGTTTAACGCATGATGAAGCTGTTCAGTGTCCAATTGACCGACCCATTTTGCAACGACGATTGTCGCTAATGAGTTACCGACCAAGTTAGTCAATGCACGTGCTTCAGACATGAAACGGTCAATACCCAGAATCAAAGCCAAACCTGCCACTGGAATATGACCCACTGCTGACAATGTCGCCGCCATGACAATGAAACCAGAACCTGTTACACCCGCTGCACCTTTAGAAGAAATCAATAACACGACAAGTAATGTAATTTGATGTTCAATATCCAACTGTGTATTGGTTGCCTGGGCAATAAAGATTGCTGCCATGGTCAAGTAAATAGAGGTACCATCCAGATTAAATGAATAACCTGTAGGAATCACCAGACCCACCACGGACTTTTCACAACCTGCAATTTCAAGTTTCTTCAACATACGAGGCAATACAGACTCTGAAGAAGATGTACCTAAAACAATCAATAATTCTTCACGAATCATGCGAATCATTTTCAAGATACTGAAACCACACACACGACTGATTGTGCCAAGTATGATGAAAATGAACAATAAACATGTCGCGTAGAAGCACAAGATCAATTGACCCAACTGCGCCAAACTGCTAATACCATATTTACCAATGGTAAATGCCATCGCACCAAACGCACCGATCGGCGCTAACTTCATAATCATGTTTACGATATTGAAGAAAACGTGAGAGATTTGATCGATAAATTTGAGTACTGGTTTACCCGCACCACCCAGTTTATGCAGCGCAAAACCGAACATAATCGCAAATAACAATACTTGAAGAATTTCACCTTCAGCAAATGCACCCACAACCGTATTCGGGATGATATTCATAAAGAAATCAAGCGTCGATTGTGAAGCACCTGATTCTACATATTTAGAAATACCTGATGTATCTAAAGATGCAGGATCGATGTTCATGCCTACGCCCGGTTTTGCAATATTAATTACAAGTAAACCGATCAGTAAGGCAATCGTTGATACAATTTCAAAGTAAAGTAAAGCGATACCACCAGTTTTACCCACTGATTTCATGCTTTCCATACCAGCAATACCACTGACGACTGTACAGAAGATTACTGGCGCGATGATCATTTTAATCAAACGAATAAAAGCATCACCTAAAGGTTTAAGTTGTTCACCTAAGCCCGGAACATATTGTTCTGCACCATTGATTATTTGCGTTCCACTTGGTGAAAAATGACCAACGAGGATACCGGCAATAATGGCAACAATCACTTGAAAATAGAGTGACTTATAAATTGGTTTTTTAGCCATGACATTACTTCACGATATATTTCTAAATAAGAAATATTCAGTTTTTGTCTATTTTCAACAAATAAACAGCCCAAAACCCTTTTGCCAAGCAAAAGAGCGCCAAAGCATTGAATTCCTTCAATACTGAACAATAATACGTATTATAAATGTGATTAAAAATCACGAGATTCTGAACTTTTCCAAATTCAAAACCGTTAGATCAGGAGATTGGAATGCAACAAAAGTCTAACATAGATTAAATTTTACCTAATTTTTTAGCGTTTGTTCTCGTTTATTTGTTAATAAGACTAAATAATCGCCTATTTCTTATTAGACATTGGTCTAAACTTAACCCATCAAGTTTTTTTGGAATTCAGCTGAAATATTTCTATCAACTTTATAAAATATCCGCATACTTATTTTACTTGCCCATTAAAGCTAGCCTTATGCAAACCAAAAGAAATATCTATAAAGATTTTGAACATCCTTTTGCACAATATGTCCGTATTGTGGGTAAAGGGAAAAATGGCGCACGGTCACTCAGTTATGATGAAGCCTATCAAGCCTTTAGCATGATCTTAAAAGATGAAGTCTTGGATGTTCAGCTTGGTGCTTTCTTAATGCTGTTACGTGTTAAAGAAGAATCTGTAGATGAGCTGGCAGGTTTTGTACAAGCCACACGTGATCAACTCAATTTTAAAAACTTGGATGTTGATTTAGATTGGTCGTCGTATGCAGGTAAGCGCAAGCATTATCCATGGTTTTTATTGGCTGCACTGACTTTGGCACAACAGGGTTATAAAATTGTCATGCATGGTGCATCAGGTCATACCATTAACCGTCTTTATACTGAACAGGTATTGGAATACCTCGGTTATGCTATTTGCCAAAATGACACAGATGTGGAACAACAATTACAACAACGCAATTTTGCCTATATTCCTTTAGAAGCGATTTCACCCATCTTAAGTGACTTGATTGCCTTACGTAACGTGATGGGCTTACGTTCACCGATTCATACCCTTGCTCGCTTGATTAACCCATTTAATGCCAAAGCAACGGTGCAAGCGATCTTCCATCCTGCTTATCGAACTTCACACCAACAGGCGGCTTTTAAACTGGGCTATAAAAACAGTGCTGTGATTAAAGGTGAAGGTGGGGAATTTGAACGTAATCCTGATGCGAAAACTTTAATTTGTGGCATTAAAAATGGCGAGCTATATGAGCACGAATTACCAAAACTGACTGAAAACCGTAGTCCGATTGAAGAAGAGCTAGATTTAGCGGTTTTTAAAGCGGTTTGGGAAGGCAAGAAAAGTCATGAATATGGTGAAATTGCAGTGACTGAAACCATGGGGATTGCTTTATATACCATGGGCGCTTGTGATTCTTATGAGCAGGCAATGTTAAAAGCGAAAGAATTTTGGCAAAACCGGAAAGTTGTTTAATGAGCTAAGGGATCAGGCTCTGCGGAGTCGTATAGTTTATTAGCAAATATCGGGAGCTCGTTGTGTTACTTTTTAAAAAAGTAACCAAAACTTTTTCCATTCGCAAAACTCGGCAAATACCACCGAGTGTCATCTCTCTCGCAAAAACAGGACTATATGAATATAGTCCTGCCTCGAACAGTTGCGAATGGCTTTTACGTGTAGCTAAACTTCAATTTAAAGTTTAGCTACTCAAACAACTCATCATTAAACAAAACGAATCGGTTGGAACTCAGGTTCTTCAACATGCGAATCACAATGTTCATCTTCTTCTTTGGTGCCACGGTCGATATAACCGCTGCGCTCAGTTTCAGGTAAATGCTTCATTTCCCAAGCATATACCGCTTGCATACAGGTCTGACGCTGTTCAGCCGTTAACGCAATACCATTAGGCCATTTACCAATTTCTACTGCTGTTTTTAAACGCGAAACAATTTCAGGATCGAGTACGGCCAGCATTTGTTCAATATTCATCATTTAATCCTGCTGTTGTAAATAGTCAAAATCTTGATTCCAACCAAGTTTGGTACGGCATGCCATATAGAAGTCATACCCTGGCGGATGAAGCAAATTCAATTTAAATGGATGTTTACGGATATGTAAACTGTCCCCAACATTGAGTGAAACGCTATGTTGACCATCGGCACTGACCATCGGTAACACACGATTTTCACGAATCATAATCTTAATTTCACTATGTCCACCGACCACAATTGGACGTGAAGACAAGGTATGCGGGTGCATCGGCACTAAAGAAATGGCATCCATACCAGGATGCACAATGGGTCCACCACCCGATAAAGCATATGCCGTAGAACCGGTTGGTGTAGAGACAATCAAACCATCACTATGCTGACGATAGACATATTGACCATCAATATTCAGTTCGAAGTCAATCATATGAACCGACCTGCCCGAATGTAAAACCACATCATTCAGCGCAATGGCATCATAAATACTTTCACCTTTGGAACGAATTTCCATTTCTAGCAAGAAACGGCGATCCAACTGAAACTCACCTTTAAGCACTTGATCGAGCTTGAATATAACTTCGGTCGGCTTAATATCGGTTAAAAAGCCCAAACGACCCCGGTTCACGCCAATGACAGGCGTATTATGTTTTACCAGTGCACGTGCAGCATGCAATAAAGAGCCATCGCCACCGACCACAATCACCAAATCAACCACTTCACCCAGTAAAGCACGACTGACGGTTTGCGTATTGGGATAAGGAACCAGCTCTGCTGTTTGAGCATCAAAAACAGGATGTAGCCCTAAACTTAAAAGATGATCATGAATGAGACTTAAAGTTTCAACAACGGAGGATTTATCTGGACGCCCTATTAATCCAATGTTTCGAAAAGTCTTATGTGAAATTTGCACCTGAGTCATCGCTCCGCTACGATTCCTGCCTATCATAGCATTAACCCTATTCATTTTAAAAAACTTTAAAGTTTCATGTAGCATTCTATATAGATGAATGAGTGACTAAACAACGATTTGTATCCCATCTATATACCAACTACAGCAAACGTCTCTGCGAATTTAAATAATATTGATTTTTTATGATAAAGATCACATTTTATAAGCAGCACCTTGAGATCTATAATGCCGCTCAATACCTCAGCTCTATAAACGTGTTCTAAAATTAACCCAATATCTCCAAAAAAAGACGAAGCTGTAAAAATAACATCTTTTATAAAATCAATAACTAATTACAAATATTCTTGGCTTTTTATCGCAATATTTCATCTTCATTCACAGATTAATTATTGCAAAAAAATGAAAAGCTTCGCATGATTAGCACAATTAATCAGGATCTTATATTAATTGATGAAGTCTGAACGTGGTATCGGTTTACTAGCGCTTATTTTTTCAATATTAGTCATTGGTGCTTTCTTGGCTTTTAGCGCCTATTTAATCCGAATGGATAATATTGTGCGAAATAAGTTTGAAGGACAACGCTGGGATATTCCGGCGAAAGTATTTGCTCGTCCTTTGGAAATCTATACCAATGCCCCAGTTAATCAAACAGACTTTACTCAAGAGCTGAAATTACTCGGCTATAAAAATTCTGATAGCTATACCAAATCAGGAAGTTACGTTACTTCAGGTGATGCACTGTATGTGCATACACGTGGTTTCGACTTTGGCGATAGCGCAGAACCTGAACAGGTGTTAAAAGTCACCTTTAACAATGATCAAGTGGGTGAAGTTAGTGCGACCAAACCATCCTCTACCGGTATCGCTCGTTTAGAGCCTTTATTGATTGGGGGAATTTACCCGCAACACAATGAAGACCGTGTACTGATTAAACTCGACAAAGTCCCTAAACCTTTAATTGAAGCACTCATCGCGACAGAAGACCGTAACTTCTATCATCATCATGGGGTTTCAGTCCGCGGTACAGCACGTGCTTTAGTCAGTAATGTCACCGGTGGTAAACGTCAAGGTGGTTCAACCCTGACCCAACAATTAGTTAAAAACTTCTATTTAAGCCCAGAAAAAACCTTAAAACGTAAAGTGAATGAAGCCTTGATGGCACTGTTAATTGAGCTTCATTATGATAAAGATGAAATTTTAGAAGCTTATCTAAATGAAGTTAATCTGGGTCAAAATGGTAATTACTCAATTAATGGTTATGGTCTGGCTTCACAATTTTACTTTGGTTTACCACTGAGTGAATTAAATACGGCTCAACAAGCCTATTTGGTCGGTTTAGTTCAAGGACCAACGTTGTTTAACCCTTGGAGAAATCCAGAAGGTGCAAAAAGACGTCGTGATATTGTTTTAAACAATATGCTGGTGATGGGTTATCTGACTCAGGATCAATTTGAACAAGAAGTGGCTCGACCACTCAATGTCATTGCAAAACCAACCTTGGGTCCTGCCCGCTTCCCTGATTTTCTGGATATTGTGCGTCGACAACTGCGTACCGAATATCAAGAAGGTGATTTGACCAATCAAGGTTTAAGAATTTTCACCACACTTGATCCTATTGCCCAAACCAAAGTACAAGAGGCATTTAAAGCGTCTGTTTCTGGTTTAGCCAATGCCAATCCTAAACGTTTAAAAGACTTACAAGGTGCTGTTTTAATTTCTCATCCTGAAAATGGTGAACTGGTTGCAGCGGTGGGTTCTACACAGGACTTTACCGGTTTTAACCGTGCTTTAGATGCCAAGCGTCAGGTCGGTTCTTTACTCAAACCGGTCATCTATTTAAGTGCCATTGAATCGGGACGTTACAACTGGGCAAGCCCAATTGAAGATAGTTCTCTAAACATTGTCAGTGAAGGAAAAACCTGGACACCTAAAAATTATAGCGGCGGTGATCATGGGGTGGTTTCAATGGCAGAAGCTTTGGCAAATTCCTATAACCTTTCAGCAGTGCGTTTAGGTCAGGAATTTGGGATTTCAACTTTCAGTAATCACCTGAAAAAATTTGGCGTGACTTCGGATATTCCAACCTATCCTTCTATCTTCCTCGGTGCAGTTGATATGTCACCTATGGAAGTGATGAGCATTTATAGCAACTTTGCAACAGGCGGATTTAAATACCCAATCAAATCAATTCGTTCTGTGGTGGATGCAAACGGACGTTTACTCGATCGTTATGGTCTGACCGTTCAAAAAACCATTGACCCTTCTGCTGCTTATATTTTGAATTATGGCTTACAGCAAGTGATGAGTTCAGGTACAGGTCGTTCGGCTTATAGCGCCTTACCTACCGATTTAAAACTGGCCGGGAAATCGGGAACCACCAATGATACGCGTGACTCGTGGTTTGCAGGTTATTCGGGTAATTATTTAAGTGTGGTGTGGTTGGGTCTGGATGACAATAAAATTACTGGTTTAACCGGTTCTTCAGGTGCCCTTCCTGTTTGGACCAATGTTATGAAGCAACTGCGCCAAAAACCTGTGAACTTACGCCAAACTGAAAATGTACAATGGCATTGGATTGACCGCACAACTGGCTATTTATCTGCACAAGGTTGTGAAGGTGCAATGTATATTCCATTACTCCGTACTAATGTGCCACGCCAAGCCACCGCATGTGGTTTACCGCATTATCAAGTCGAGCCGGGTTACAATTCTGACACCGAAAGCAATCAGGCTGCACCTGCAGAAAACGATAGTATCGAAAACTATATTCGTGAAAGTGAAACTGAAATGCCAAGTGACTCTACGAATAATAGTCAGGTCATTTCAAGCGGTAGCTATGATAATTAGTGGTGAAAATTCATAATGAATGTTCAATTCAACATTTATAAACATTGGGTACTTGGTCTAGGCTTAGTTGGATTGGTGGGATGTCAAAGCCTGCCAGCCCCTGAGACCAAGGAACCGGCGAAACCTGCACCTTCTGAAAAGAAGGAAATTAAAACGCCTTCTGGTGTGGTCATTACTCCTTATGACCGCGAAGAAATTCAACGTAAAAAAATGCAGGTAGTCGTTCCTGAGCAAAGAAACACGCAGCAATTTGATGATGGTCGTGAACTTCCTGCCTTCAAAAAATTAATGCAAAAAACCCAGCTTGCATATAAACAAGGGCAATGGAATCAGGCAGAGGCTGCTGCACTTCAGGCACAGCGCTTGGCACCACAATCTGCCGAGACTTTTTTGTATTTGGCTTTGGTGGCCAATAAAAAAAATAAGCTTGCAAATGCGGAAGCTTTAGCACAGCGTGGACTGAGTTATGCGCAAAGTAATGCCATGAAAAAGCAACTTTGGCTGGTCATTTTAAAAGCTGCACAACAGCAAAAAGATCAAAAAACCATTCAGCAAGCGCAAAAAGCACTAAAAGCCTTATAAAATTTTGGATGTATCAAACTGAACCATTCACAGCGCAATACATCCTTTTATTCTATTTTTTATAAAAATCGAATCCCTGCAATTCCATAAGCACCCTGCTCTTGAGCCATCATCAGATCACCGGCTTGCATTCCGCCTAAAGCAAAAACAGGAATTTCGACTTGTGCAGCTAAATTCTTAAACTGTTCCCATCCCAATGCCCGAGCTTCTGGATGCGTTTCTGTAGCCAACACTGGACTCAATAGAATGGCATCACAACCCATTTTCTGTGCCTGTTTCATCGAGACTAAATCATGACAGGCTGCAATATAGCGTTTGCCCATGATTAAATCGCCTTGCATTAAAGACATCACTTGTGACTGCTTTAAATGAATGGCTGAAATGGCTTGTTGTTGAATTGAATTTAACTGTTGGTAAAGATCAATATTCACGATCAGCTTGGACAATTGCTCAACACTTAAGCCGGAAATTTCAATGATCTGTGCTTGAGTGCCCTCAACACGCCAATACATCAATTGATCCAGATTTAATTGGTTTAATGTATTTAACTGATCTGAAATTTTAATCTGATGCGCCCAATGCAAGCGCTTGATCATGGCTTGATTGGCTTTGGGGAAATTTAAACTGAGCAATTCATCACGGCTATACCATGTCCAAGGCTGCTGAATTTCATTTAATAAAGCGCTCGGTACGATGGCATGAAATAAATGCAAGTTGACAATCAGATCATCATATTCATGCCGAATCACATCAAAAGCATGCCAGTCCTGCAAACCGATTCCAACTTCTTCATAAATTTCACGGCGACAGGCTGCTAAAGGACTTTCGCCTTGTTCAACTTCCCCCCCTGGAAATTCATGTTTATTTCCCTGATGCTGTTTTGCTTCACGCCAACCTACAAGTACCTTGTCCTGATGCAACAAGATTGCAATTGCAACGTGAATCGTGGGTTTCGACATGCCGTACTCCTTTGCGTGAAAATATTACAGAGTGTAAGCAAATTTAGGTTTTTTATAAAATCTTAAATAATTCATTGACAGGCCTATTCGATAATGATTATCATTTAAATCGTTCACTATATACCACGGAGTCGAAGGAATGAACGCACCATTTAGCCTGTTTACACGTAATAATGACGTAGCACACTCACTACCGATGTTGCACTCGAACAACCTGTTTTCCCTTGGCCGAGAAATTCGAATTATGCATGCCGGAGAAGAATATCGTTTACGTTTAACCCGCAACAATCGACTCATTCTGACCAAATAAAATTGATTCTAACCAAATAAAATAGTAACAAGCCAATAATAATATTCGTGGAAACAAGCAGTATGTACGCAAACATACTGCTTTTTAGTGCTGAAGATTGAGTGAAAATTGCAGCTCGACTTTTAATCCACCATGCGCAGATTGAGAGAAATGAATTTCCCCTGCATGCAACTCCATAATTTTCTGACAGATCGAAAGCCCCAAACCTGAACCTTGAGTTTTGGTTCCCAAAGCACGATAAAAGCGTTCACCCAGTCGTTGTAGCACTTCATCTGTGACACCTTGCCCGTCATCTTCAATGCTGATACTGATATGTTGCTGCTTTTGTTGCATATCAATAAACACATTCCCACCCTGCTCTGCATAGCGAATCGCATTATCAATCAGGTTTCGTATACAACTGAAAATGAGTTTTTCATTGGCCAAAATAGAAAGATGAGACAAAAGCCGAGTCTGGATCTGAATATTTTTTTCTAATGCAAAAGGCTGTAAAGCTTGAATGACATCCTTCACTACAAGCTGCAAATCAATTTCAGCTTTAGGCAATTGACTGGTATTGGTCGGATCTAGTCGTGCAAGTAAAAGTAGGTTTTCTAAAACTTGTGTGCCACGACTGACATCATTTTGGATGCTGACCAAGTCCTGATCCAGTTCTGGATATTTACGTTTTAGTACCTGTAAACGCATTTGAATGGCGGATAAAGGTGAACGTAATTCATGTGAGGCATCCGCTGTAAAGCGTTGCTCTGCCACTAAAGATTTTTGCAGTCGTTGTAAGAGTTGATTCAGTTGCCAAACCATTGGTTGTAATTCTTTTAATTCAGGTTTTTGCTGCTGAATCGGAGCGAGATCATCGGCATTTTTTCCTGAAATTTGTTTGGACAATTGGTGAATGACTTTAAATTGGCGTTTCACCGCAAAATGTAAAATCAGCCACTGAATGAACCAGAGCAAAATTAAAATCAGGCCATAGCCCATGACATTTTGAGCCAAATCTTTAAAACGTTGTCCGATGGGTTGTAACACCAACACTGACATATTCAGTTCGGTATCTTCAGCCATGTATATGCGCCACAATTGCTGATCTTGCCAAATAAAACTATAGCCTTCCGATGCGTTGGTTTTCAGTTTTGAAGATTGCTTGTCGAGTTGGAAATTTTTTGATTCCGTGAGAACCTGCTGCTGATCTTTTAACTGGTATTGAATGTCAAATTCATCACTGATTTCATCGACCTGTTGTCCTGAGGTGTTAGTCACATCCGAGATCAACAGCATATCGGCAATTTCATCCATGAGCTGATCTTGCACCTGCATGGTCTGATACAGGGAAATCCCCATAAAAAGCAGCAATGCCATTACCCCAGCTACTATTGAACTGAATAATGATGTCTTGATCAGTTTGCTTTGTAGAGACACGGCGTGTGACATATTAATCTTGACTCATGCGATAGCCCAAACCACGAATGGTTTTGATATATTGGCTGCCTATTTTTTTACGTAACTGATAGATAAACACTTCTATGGCATTACTTTCTATTTCATCGCCCCAAGCATAGAGTGATTCTTCCAGTTGTTCACGCGTGATCACATATTCAGGCTTTTGCATCAGTTTATGCAAAATCTGAAATTCCTTGGCGGTTAAATTTACGGTTTGACCATCTTGAGTCAGTGTTTTGGCCTGCGGATCCAAAACTAGATTCGCATAACGTAGATCTTGCCCTGCTGTTGCTTGATGCTGTCGTAATTGCGAACGTACACGTGCGGAAAGTTCTTCCAGACTGAAAGGCTTGACCAGATAATCATTGGCACCCAAATCTAAACCTTCGACCCGGTCATGAATACTATCGCGCGCGGTAATAAAAATCACGGGGGTTTGTTGCTGCTGCGTTCGTAAAGTTTTGAGAATCTCGTCCCCAGTAGCTTTAGGTAGCCCACGATCGAGCAAGACACAATCATACTGATGTTGCTCAATCGCTAAAATGGCATGATCGCCACGCTCGACCCAGTCAATATTATAACCATCCATTTCTAACCATGTTTTGATGCTCTCTGCTTGGGAAGCATCATCTTCTGCCAGTAAGATTCGCATGTGTTGTTCTCATATATGAGGCATTTTCTACTTTTAAGATAGCATGCTTTAAAAATCGCTTGATTCAAAAAAACCACATGAATAATGCATGTGGTTTTAAGAGAAATATAAAAGGAGATAGACAACTTCCTCCTTATAGCTTTATTTCAATTGATCGGCTATGCAGTGAATCAACTGAATTAGAATTTAACCGCATCTACATCAATTTCAACACGTTTCGCAGGTTTGTAATCAATGTCGACTTCACCAGTGATGGTCACAGGGGTTTTGGCATTTACAGGTTTACCCTGCCATAATTCGTCATCAATATCGACCGTAATCGTGCCAGTGTTATCACGGAATTGGTATTTTTCATCACCGACCGCTTTAACTACATAACCTTTGAGCTGTACCTTGGTATCATCTTTTAAAGTTAAGGCATGTTTAACCGTCGTAGTCGTTTGTGGTGCAATGGCAGCTTGATTCACGGCAGTATTGGCAATGGCAAATGTAGTTGCACCCACCAGACCTGTAATTAAAGTTGCTTTAGAGATCATGTTCATGTTGAAGCCCTCATCTTTTTGTTGATCATTTCGATGAAGCTATTAAAACAAATCAAGATGAGGTGAATCTTAAGATTTTTTCATTTTCAAAATTTTCAAAAAAAATCCTTAATTCAAAGGAACCACCCGCAAAACTTCTTCCAAAGTGGTCAGTCCGTCCAGAACTTTACGTGCACCGGCAATACGCAGCGGTTCAACGTCCTCTTTCTTGGCTTGTTGACGCAATTCATTCAAATTGGCATTTGCACTGATCAGTTGTTTGGTCTCTAAACTTAAAGGCATAAATTCATAGATGCCGACACGCCCTTTATAGCCGGTATGTCGGCACTCTTCACAACCGACCGCTTGGTACACAAAATTTGGCATCTCTATCGTAAAGTCGTAGGTCAAATGCTTCCATTCTTGCTCATTGATAAAGGTTTCTGTTTTACAATGCGGACAAAGTTTTCGCACCAGACGTTGTGCCAATACCCCTAAAATCGTAGCGGCAGTTAAAAATGGTTGTACGCCCAAATCGTGTAGACGGGTCAAACTCGATGGCGCATCGTTGGTATGTAAAGTGGATAATACCAAATGACCTGTTAGCGCAGCTTGAATCGCCATATTGGCAGTATCCTGATCACGAATCTCCCCGACCATAATAATGTCTGGATCCTGACGCATTAAAGCGCGCACGCCATCAGCGAAACCTAAATCAATGCCCTGATTGACCTGCATCTGGTTAAAGCTCGGTTCAAGCATCTCAATGGGGTCTTCAATGGTACAAACATTGACTTCTTCTGTGGCCAGCTGTTTCAGTGAAGAATATAGCGTGGTCGTTTTCCCCGAACCGGTCGGACCTGTCACCAGAATAATGCCGTGGCTATGTGCCGTTAAAGCTTGCCAATCATTGAGTAAGCCGCCTTCAAAACCCAGTTGTTGAAAACTACGTACCAACACTTCCGGGTCAAAAATACGCATCACCAATTTTTCACCGAAAGCCGTCGGCAAAGTCGATAAACGCAACTCGGTTTCTTGTCCTTTTGGAGTACGGGTTTTTAAACGTCCATCTTGCGGTTTACGTTTTTCCGCAACATTCATGCGACCTAAAATTTTGATGCGCGAAATCACGGCGGTCAGCGTATTGGCCGGCATTTTATAAATAGTGTGTAACACGCCATCAATTCGAAAACGCACCTTACCTGTGTCTTTACGCGGTTCCAGATGGATATCACTCGCCCCTTGCTCAAAAGCGAACTGCAATACCCAATCCACCAGCTTCACAATATGCTGATCATTGGCATCCGGGTTTTGCGTATCACCCAGTTGTAAAAGCGCTTCGACGCCTTTGTTATCACGGTCATAAGCACTGGATTTTTGCGATGAGTTAACCGCACGACTGACTTGGTAATACTCGACTAAATAGCGCTGTAATTGATCTGGGCTTAATAACACACGCTGAATTTTTCTTGGCGCAATCGTATGTTCAAGATTGGCCACCCATTCAGTTTTAAAAGGTTGATCGGTTGCAATCAGGACTTTATCCGCCTGAATTTCAACCGCCAAAATTTTATTACGTACAGCAAATTCTTGCGACATGATATTGGTCAAAGCACCGACATCAGCTTTCAAGGGATCAATAATATAAAAAGGGATCTTGGCTTTTTCTGCAATCCACTGACACAAACGGTTTAAGGTCAATGTGGATTGCGGATGGGATAGATCGACTAAATTAAAATGTGCAATCCACTGTAATGGATGCCATTTCAACTGCTCACGTTGGCGGTGTGTAGTTTGTATCAGTAGCTTGTTGCGCTCGGTAATACGTCCATCTTTTTGTAGTTGTTCCAGACACCAAGACGTGTCCATTTCAAAATTAAAATTCATTGTTCTAAGCCCCAAAACATAAACACACTATAGCAAACTAAATTTCATCTGACTTCAATCACCTTTAGAAAAACAGCATTACTGCCATTTACTAAAATTGATCCATTTCTCATCGGTCATTCAAATAAAAACTATAACTATTTGGCAGCGATTACGCTTTTACTTTCATTCATTTATAGCGAATAATGCTAAAGGTGCTGATTAATTAAACACCCCCCTTTTCCATACTTCGGCTATTGGATGAACCCTGTGAATAACATGCTTAATCTGTCACTGCAAAGCACATCATTTCAAGAACTGCTGATGATTATGGCAGCGGCATTAGGCTGTGGTTTGCTGATTGGTTTAGAACGTGAACGCAGTAAGCAACGTGAAAATCAGCACAGTTTTGCCGGTGTCCGCTCATTTGTGATCTGTGCATTACTCGGTGCGCTATGCTTTATCTTTGGACCTGTTTTTGGGGTTGTGGGTGCAATTAGTGTCGGTGCAATTAGTATTTTTTCGCTTAAAAATCAGTTGAAAGATCCGGGTGTGACCACTGAACTGGCATTTGTGATGACCTATTTTATTGGGGCACTGTGTATTTGGAATGTCACACTGGCTGCAAGCTTATCTGTCGTACTTACCTTTATTTTAATGATGAAACATTCAATTCACGGTTTTGCAGGAAAATGGATCACCGAAGCAGAATTTAAAGATGGTTTATTTTTACTGGCCTTGATTTTAATTGGTTTACCACTTACTCCAAATACCCCTTTATGGGGCACAGTTCTCAACCCGCATATTATTTTAAAACTGCTCACTTTGATTCTTGTTGTACAAGCATTGGCACATATTGCTAAACGCTTACTTTCAACAAAAAAAGCGCTCATTCTTTCTTCCATTGCCTCTGGATTTGTATCCAGTACCGCAACGATTGCGCATTTAGGCATGCAAGTACGCAATGAAGGTGTCGATGCTCAATCAAATGCCGGTGCAGCACTGATGTCCTGTATTTCAACTTTAGTTCTATTATTCATTGTTGTAGGAGGTGTCTCTTTAACTTGGTTAAAGCTGCTGATATTTCCCTCGCTAATCGCCATGGCTATTTTAGCGCTTTGTGCTTACTGGCTTTTACGTAAAGCAGAACCTGTTGAAGAAATAGAACCTGAAGATAGTCCCATGTTTAGCTTAAAAGAAGCAGCGATTATTGCCGGGACGTTAACAGTCATTCAGGCAGGTGTGTATGGCTTAGAGCTTTTACTCGGTGATTCGGGTTTAATTGCAGGTACACTCTTGGCTTCACTGTTTGAAATTCATGCCGCTGCGGCCGCAGTAGTTATACAAGGTGAACCCACAAACACCAGTTTATTGTATGCAATGATGCTCGGTTTGGGCGCGCATGCGGTTTCTAAATCCATTAATGCAGCCATCAGCGGTGGATTAAAATTTGCACTTTATTTTGCACCGGTGCAAATTCTGCATATGGCCATTTTAATTGGTGTGCTTTGGTGGATGGTACAGCGTTAAGCCGAAAGCGGAATCAGTGCGACCACTGTAATATGATCCAATCCCACAGAAAAGCTCACATCAAAATCGGCAAAATTCATCTTGTAAATCCGCTCAGGATCATTTTGATAAGCTGGTCTTGGATCCAGCGATAACACCTGTTCCAGTTCATTCACAATTCGACGATCTAACTTTTGATCTCTAATTAAATCCTGCTTTTGTTGCTCTGCATTTTCTGTCCAAATAACCGTCATTCGTTCAGGCTCATCCTGTGCATAACCACTTTCTGCATCCTGCACTGCATCTGAGTATTGAATATAAGGCTTGATATCTATAATGGGTGTGCCATTCAACAAATCACTGCCTGTGACATAAACCCGAACCGACTTACCGACTTTTTTCACTTCTTTGAGTTGAACCACAGACAAACCCATAGGTGCAGGACGGTACATGCTGCGTGTCGCAAACACGCCTATTTTCTTATTGCCGCCTAAACGCGGTGGACGGACTTGTGGGCGAAATTTTGGATTATCTTGTTGATTCTTATTGTCATGAAACTGCCAAATCAACCACAAGTGACTGAATTCATTGATACCTTCAAATGCAAGCAAATCATTATAAGGTTCCAGCATTTCAATATACGATTCGACCTGAACCAAATTTGGTTGTCTGGGGATGCCAAATTTTTCACGATAGGGAGAATTCATATACCCGATTATTGGCACTTTAAGCTCAGTCATAATCACTTTTTCTGATAAGGTCAATTAAATATATTCAGTTTATCGAGAATGTTTTTAGATTAGAATAGTAAGCTGTTCTAATCTGATAATTTATTGAGACCTTTAATGGCTGCTTTCAACGTCGAAAAGATTACTCACGTACACCACTGGAATGACACATTATTCAGTTTTAAAACCACTCGTGACACTGCGCTACGTTTTAAAAATGGTCAATTTGTGATGATTGGACTGGAAGTAAATGGTAAGCCTTTAATGCGTGCTTATTCTATTGCTAGCGCTAACTATGAAGAAGAGTTAGAGTTTTTCTCTATTAAAGTGCCAGATGGTCCTTTAACTTCTATTTTACAAAAAGTAAAAGTTGGCGATGATATTTTAGTATCACGCAAACCGACAGGAACTCTGGTTCTTGACGACTTAAACCCAGGTAAAAACTTGTACCTTCTTTCTTCAGGTACAGGCCTTGCACCGTTCTTGTCAACAATTCGTGACCCTGAAACTTATGAACGCTTTGAAAAAGTGATCGTGGTTCACGGTACGCGCTTCATCTCTGAATTGGCTTACCAAGACTTGATTCTAAACGAACTTCCGAACCACGAATTCTTTGAAGAACTGGGTATTAAAGACAAATTGATTTATTACCCAACTGTTACTCGTGAAGAATTCCACACTCAAGGTCGTGTAACTACTGCAATTGAATCGGGTCAACTGTTTGAAAAAATTGGTTTACCACGTTTCAACCCAGAAACAGACCGCGCAATGTTGTGTGGTAGCCCGGCATTCCTAGATGACGTTGTTGCTTTGCTTGATCAACATGGTCTAAAAGAATCTCCGAAAATGGGTGTTCTTGGCGACTACGTGATTGAACGTGCATTCGTTGAAAAATAAGATTCCGCTTTTTAGAATCGAAATCAAAAAAACCGAGCTAAATAGCTCGGTTTTTTAAATCTCTCGATTTAATTATTTGCCTTTACCTTCTTGGTTCGCCTGCCCAGTACAACCTGCACCACCACCAATCACAAAACCACGTTCTGCTTTACATGAACCAATCATTCGTCCATTCGAATCAAAGGTGGTTACTGTTGAAGCACAACCTGTCATCAATACAGCGCAAGCCAATGCGACTAAGCTAGAAATTTTCATCATATTTTCCCTACTATAAATTTTTTAAAAAGTGATTAATTATCTGAAAGTATAATTTTCGATGATTTAGGTGGCAGGGGTAACAATCCTGACTGTTGATCAATCTTTGAATAATCCACACCTTCAGAATTAGCCCCACCGTAACAAATTGCGCGAGCACCCAATATAAAACCAGAAGTGGCTTTGCAAGAACCGATCACTTGACCCGTTGCATCATAGGTCACAACTTTCGAGCTACACCCCGTGATCAGCAACACCGTCCCCATGCCTAAAAATTTAATTAATTTCACCAAACCCCCTACTAAAATTCTCTAAAATATCTAATTTATTTTGAGAAATTATTTACATTACTTATATTTAATTTAAATTCTATCAAAATGTTTTTATTTGTAAAGTGGTAAATATTATGTGAATTTGAATGTTTATATTTGCTTAGAAATGTTTTTAATTCTTATAAAAAAAACTGCTCTTAGGCAGCTTGTTATAAAAATTTCATGATCTACATTGTTACAGACTGATGCTCTTTCCGCTCCCGCAGTGCCCTTTTAATCACCTGATAACCACCTGTTAGCGCTAAAATAGAGATCACCAAAGCCACTATTAAATCTGGAATCAAGCTGCCAGTTCCAAAAACTCCTACAGCAGCAAGAATTACGGCTGCATTACCAATGGTATCATTACGGCTACATAGCCAGACTGAACGCATGTTGGCATCCCCATGTCTAAAAGCATAGAGCAATGAAGCTGAAACAAGATTAGCAATTAATGCGAGCACACCAATTACCCCCATGGTCATCGCTTCCGGGGGAATTCCTTGCACATAGGCGTAGACTATTTTACCAATCACGATAAAGCCAAATGTAGCCATGACTATTCCTTTCAGTAAGGCTACAGTCGCACGCCAATACAAGCTTATCCCCATCACAGCAAGTGAAATGCCATAGCTCACTACATCACCAAAGAAGTCCAAAGCATCTGCCCAGAGTGCCGAGGAATGTGCATAAGCTCCCCCAATCAGCTCAATCACAAACAAAAGCAGATTAAGGATCAGTGCAATCCACAAGGCTGTACGGAATTTCCCATTTGGCTTTTGAGGAGCAGATTCATGATCGCAAGTACATACCATTTGCATCAGCTTCTGTGGCGTCATTGATAAAATCATTGTATTCTTTTTATTCAAAACGATGCAGTAAATCCAATTTCCAGTCATGAAAACAGTAAAAATATTTAAATAAGTTTCTGGCAGAGAAAACTCGTCTGTGTATCGATGACATTCGTTTTTATGAAAAACTAATAAAGAACATCAGCACAAAGTAAATGGTCAATGGAATGGCGATGTGTAAAACATCCAACGATAAACTGACAACATCGCCACAATAGTGAATAGCAAGGCGAGTAGACTTAAGGGGACTAATTTTTGCAATAAACTGGCTTTGATACCACAGCAAACCTTTCGCTTTAACCAGGAATAATCGAGTTAGAAAACCCAATAAAAATGGAATCCCTAAATAGATCAGTACCGCTTGGGTAATGGTCCAGAAGCTGACATCAAGCACTTGTCTAGCCACACCAAAATATGGCGGCAAGTAACTTAAAAACAGCCATGCATAAATACTCATGCATAGATACTAAAGAACAGCATCTGGAAGATGCTGTTAATTGCCACCAATGCCACGACATATTGGTTATCGCCACAGGCCAGATTGCTCCAGACCAAAACCATGGCAACAAAAATCCACAAGGTTAAATTACGATCAAGAAAGGACAATTTTCTAGCAGTCATGACCTTGTCGATGAGGCAATTTCAGAAATTTTATTGATTTCAGCAATTAATTTTTCAGGGCTTAAATAGGCTAAATCCAGAGCAAATAAGGTATCAAAACGACGGTTGATATGCTCCACTGTCTGCATAAATGCCTGCATTTTTTCATCTTCAGGCACCTCTAAATGCGATGGATCTTCCAGCCCCCAATGCGCTTTTATCGCTTTACCCAGATACAAAGGACTGGGTTCTTCCACTGCTGAACCACACACGGTAATCACGACTTGCGGATTAAACCATCACAATCCTGCATGGTTTTACTGGATAAACCTTGCGTCGAAATTCCAAAATTTTGTAAAGTTTTCAGGGTTAAAGGATGGACCTTTCCAGTCGGTTTACTACCTATACTACAGGCACTAAAATCTTCCGGTGCACGGGCATTAAAAATGGCTTCTGACAAAATGCTACGGCGGCCATTTACAGTACATAAAAAATAAAATTCATTATTATTCCAATCACTTATTCACAACGATTTAAAGATTCACAAGCAGATAGATTTACAGCATCAAAATACTTCTCTTGAGCAGACACAGTGTTTAAAACGTCCAGACACCACTGCGGCAAATCCGCTTGCAAGCTGTAATAAATTCACTGACCTTGGCGGCGATCTTGCAAAACACCGCTAGTGCGTAATAATGCCAAATGTCGTGAAATTTTCGGCTGACTTAAATCTAAGCTTGCCGTTAAATCACACACGCATCGTTCGCTCTGTTTCACAATCAGCATGAGGATGTCTAAGCGCGTTTGATCAGCCAGACATTTAAAAAAATCAACCTGATCTATAAGATATATATGCATATTCGTATTTACATATACATTAGCTCAAGTTTGATGCTATTTCGATGACACAGCTGATAATTCCGAGTTTTTTACTAGGTTGAATCTAATTTTCAAATCCATACAATAAAGCCATATTTTTTATATGCCTTTATTTTTCATGAGCATGACGACCGTTACCGAACTCCTCTCTCCTGCTGGCTCACTCAAAAACATGCGCTATGCATTTGCCTATGGTGCCGATGCGGTATACGCAGGTCAGCCGCGTTATAGCTTACGTGTACGTAATAATGCCTTCGATCATGACAATCTAAAAATAGGTATTGAGGAAGCTCATGCCTTGGGCAAAAAATTCTATGTGGTGGTGAACATCCAACCGCATAACAGCAAACTCAAGAATTTTATCCGTGACTTGGAACCCGTGGTTGCCATGCAACCTGATGCGCTGATTATGTCCGACCCTGGTCTGATCATGATGGTACGTGAACATTTTCCAGATGTACCGGTTCATCTTTCGGTACAGGCCAATGCAGTCAACTGGGCAACGGTAAAGTTCTGGCAAAACATGGGATTAACCCGGGTAATTTTGTCCCGTGAGTTATCAATCGAAGAAATTGAAGAAATTAAAAACAATGTGCCGGGTATGGAAATTGAAGTTTTCGTGCATGGTGCATTGTGTATGGCTTATTCCGGTCGTTGCTTACTTTCAGGCTATATGAACAAACGTGATGCCAATCAGGGCGCGTGCACCAATGCGTGTCGCTGGGATTATAAAATTCACGATGCAGTTGAAGATGAAACTGGAGATGTCATTCCAGTTCAACACATTGAAGAATCCTCATCATGCTGCCAACATAAAGATGCCGACGAGCAACACGCCCTAGAACAACATCAATTTGGCGAGCCGGTTTTATTACAACGCAATGAAGAAGACATGTTTGCTGCTGAAGAAGATGAACATGGCACTTACTTCATGAACTCAAAAGACTTGCGTGCGGTACAGCATGTCGATCGTTTGGCGAAAATGGGCATTCATTCGCTGAAGATTGAAGGTCGTACCAAATCTTATTTTTACTGTGCCCGTACTGCACAAATCTACCGTAAAGCCATTGATGATGCTTTAGCAGGCAAACCTTTTGATCCATCTTTAATGACCCAGCTTGAAGGCTTGGCAAACCGCGGTTATACCGAAGGTTTCCTGCGTCGTCATGTGCATAGCGAATATCAAAACTATGAAACCGGTTCATCACGTTTTGACCATCAACAGTTTGTCGGCGAAGTTTTAGAACGTAACGGTGACTATATCAAGATTGATGTGAAAAACCGTTTTGTGGTGGGTGATTCTTTAGAGTTAATGACGACGAAAGGCAACATCAATTTTATTTTGACTGAGATTAAAGATAAAAAAGGCAATTTGATTGAAGATGCCAAAGGTTCAGGTCATGTCGTTGATATTCCAGTTCCTGCCGATGTCGACATGCGTTATGCCCTGCTGATTCGAAACTTGCCGAATTCAACTGCAGATATTTCTGCCGCATCTTTGGCTTATCAAGCGATTTAAAGCGAGATAGATATGGCATTACTCATCACCGATAAATGCATCAATTGTGATATGTGCTTGCCTGAGTGCCCGAATGAAGCGATTTATGAGGGCGACAAGGTGTATGAGATTGATGTAAATCGTTGTACTGAATGTGTCGGTTTTTATGACCATGAGACTTGTATTGCGGTGTGTCCGATTGAATGCATTATTCCGCATCCTGAACATATCGAAACTCAAGAACAATTATTAGAAAAGTTTAAAGGTTTGAATCTATTTTTATAACAATAAACTTGGGGAAAGAAGAATAACAAGTCGTAACTACAAAAAATGTAAATCATAAAAAACGTGAATCATAAAAATAAAATGTAAAAAGCAAAAGTGCGTGGGGATACTTTGGCTTTTTATAAAATGCCAGAGATAAAAAAAGGAACTCAGCGTTAGCGCCCTGAGTTCCTATAAAAGGGTAAAACAAAAACTTGGGGAACTAAAGCCAAAGTGTCTATGTCTAAGTCTACATAGCCACTTTGGCTTTTTTACTTATTGCCCGTTACGGATAATGTAATCAAAAGCAGAAAGTGATGCCTTCGCTCCTTCACCGGTGGCAATGATGATCTGCTTGTACGGCACCGTGGTACAGTCACCGGCAGCAAACACGCCCTTGACATTGGTTTCGTTGCGCTCATTAATCACAATCTCGCCACGGTTGCTGAGTTCCACTTTAGAGGTTTTCAGGAAATCCGTGTTTGGCAACAGACCGATCTGGACAAAGATCCCGGCCAATTCGATGGTTCTGATTTCATCTGTGGCACGGTCCTTGTATTTCAGCGCTGTCACCTGTGAACCGTCACCGACCACTTCTGTGGAAAGTGCATTCATGATCACCGTGGTATTCGGCAAGCTGTTGAGCTTGTCCTGCAGCACCTGGTCGGCACGCAGTTTGGTATCAAACTCAACCAGTGTGACATGCTCGACAATCCCGGCAAGGTCAATTGCCGCTTCCACACCCGAGTTACCGCCACCAATCACCGCAACACGTTTGCCTTTGAACAATGGACCGTCACAGTGCGGGCAGTACGCCACACCACGGGTTTTGTATTCCTG
>NZ_JABERI010000025.1 GCF_013004375.1 Acinetobacter terrae
GTTTGAATCGATGTATTTCATCCGCAGATTATGCACGAATGCTAAGAAATCCGGAGTGCAAATATTAACCAAAAAGAAGATCATTTTTTGATTTATGAAAGAGGTCTATTGTAGGCCTTTATTCAAAAAACTCAATTTGCAAAATAAAGGGGGAATATCATTCAATGTTATAAGAGCAGTCTTAAATATTACTTAATGACTCAAACATTGATTTTTTTGTAGCGTTTGTAAGTTCTGATCCTATTCATTGTTGGAGACTCATGCTATTTATTGAGATGAATCAATAATAAATAGCTGCGAGTACATGGATGTCCTCAAACAATATCAAGCTCAGTCTGTTTTTATGCCTCAGTATGTGCTTAGGGATTGGTATTTTACGTTTTTCTTATACCGCACTGTTACCCAGCACACGTGAAGCATTTGACTGGTCAATAGGTTTTGCCAGTCTTTTAGGCAGTGCAAATTTACTCGGTTATCTGATGGGCGCTTTTGCAGCCATGCGACTGCCTCAAAACAAAAGCATGACCCTATACATCCAGATTGCCGCAATCGCCGGCATGTTCAGTTTAATGTGCTGTGCTTTTGCAAATTTCCCTCAAGCTTGGTATATCTGCTGGCGTGTGATTTCAGGAATCAGCGGTGGTCTACTAATGATTCTATCGCCTAGTGTGGTTGCGCAGTGCTGTGATATTCAGGATCGCTTTAAAATTAATTTTATTGGCTTTAGCGGAATTGGTCTTGGGGTTTTATTGGCTACGCTTTTCTTGCCTTATCTGGATCAGATTTCGATCCAGACAGCCTGGCTTATTTTATGTGGATTTGCGCTGATTATTTGTGTTTGCTTAAGTGTTTTACTGCAACAATTTAAGCATCATTTGTCTGCGCAAACCGTTGTGACCTCCAGTAAAGTAACACTCAATACACTCTTTTATAGCGTGCTGACCGTTTATGCTTGCAGTGCATTTGCCTATATTCCGCATTCATTGTTTTGGATTGACTATCTCAGCTATGAACTGGGGCTGAATCTATTCTGGATCAACTTTAACTGGATTCTTTATGGCGTAGGTAGTGCTTTAGGGGCTTTTTCTGCTTATTCATTAGCCAAAAGATTCGGCAACCTGAATGCTCTTAAAATACTTTATAGTCTCTATATCATGGCTATTTTTATTGCGACTTTAAGTGCAAATCCAGTCCTGACTTTTGCTTCTTCCTTTTTTACCGGAATGCTCAATCCAGCAGTGGTCTTTCTGACTTCATATACCATTTTACAACTCTATGGTCTTGCCTATAAAAAGCTGTGGAGCATCGCAACACTCTGTTTTGCATCTGTGCAGCTGATTGGTGGATTAAGTTTTAGTACCCTGCAACATTTTGGCGTGACTTATCATCAACAGTTTATCTTGGCTGCGGTGGTTTTATTATTAGGAACTTTACAATTGGCTTGGTATACCCGCTCGGATCAATGTCACAGGATTAGAGAAATCTGATTTATTTTGATATTTTTAAGAATCTGGAACCAGATAAGGATAAGGGTTGATTGCACCTTGCCCTTCCACATAGATTCCATAATGTAAATGTGGCGGGGTATTTTTGGCGTTGCCGGTATTACCGACATAACCAATGACCTCACCTGCTTCTACCCAGTCGCCTTCTTGAATCTGATCAGCATAATCATCTAAATGTGCATAATAATGTCGGCTTAAATCCGGACCGATAATCCAGACCACTTTTCCACCTAAATTATTGGTTCCGACTCGAGTAACAATCCCTTGTGTTGCACTAAGTACAGGTGTTCCTTGCTTGGCGAAAATATCAATGCCTTCATGTTTCCGTCCTTCGCTACGGACTGCACCCCAAGTATCTTGTATTTGTCGAGGTTTAATATTTTCAACCGGCATTGCAAGCTGTGCAGGCATATCCATTTGTTGTAATTGCATATATAAAATGGGATAACGAATACCTGTGGCTTCACCCGAGGGTGGCGGATGACAGCCTGAAAGCAGCATGAATGCAATCATTAAACTCAGGCAGGAAATTTTTGTGAACATTTTTCGATGCTGATGCATTAATTTCAAGAATTAAAGTGATTGAATCAATTTCATCTTAAAATTTTAAATCCATTAAATAAAACATGCTTTGTGTAAAAACAAAAAAACCCGCAACGAGTGGCGGGTTTTTCAAACACAAGGTTTAAGTCTTAGACTTATTCCATGTTGTTGATGACTGCTTGACCAAATTCCGAACAACGTAACAAAGTCGCGTCAGGCATTAAACGCTCGAAATCATAAGTGACCGTTTTTGCAGTAATTGCACCAGAAACACCTTTAATGATCAAGTCGGCAGCTTCAGTCCAGCCCATGTCACGAAGCATCATTTCAGCAGAAAGGATAATTGAACCCGGGTTTACTTTGTCTTGACCTGCATATTTAGGCGCAGTACCGTGAGTGGCTTCGTACATCTGGATTGCACCACCGATGTTTGCACCAGGCGCGATCCCGATACCGCCCACTTCCGCTGCAAGCGCATCAGAAATGTAGTCACCGTTCAGGTTAAGCGTCGCGATAACTGAATATTCAGAAGGACGCATCAGGATTTGTTGCAAGAACGCATCAGCAATCACATCTTTAATAATGATGTCTTTGCCGTTTTTAGGATTCTTGATGGTCACCCATGGGCCACCGTCAAGAAGCTCACCACCAAAACGCTCAAGAGCGACTTCATAGCCCCATTCTTTGAACGCACCTTCGGTGTACTTCATGATGTTGCCTTTGTGAACTAAAGTCACGCTTGGCTTGTCATTGTCGATTGCAAATTGAATAGCTTTACGAACCAGACGTTGAGTCCCTTCTTTAGATACCGGTTTAATGCCAATACCACAGTTTTCTTCGAAACGGATTTTGGTTACACCCATTTCTTCTTTAAGGAATTTGATAACTTTTTTAGCTTCTGGTGAATCTGCTTTCCATTCAATCCCTGCATAGATATCTTCCGAGTTTTCACGAAAAATCACCATGTCAGTCAGTTCAGGATGATGAACTGGAGAAGGAACACCTTCAAACCAACGCACAGGACGCACACAGACGTAAAGGTCTAATTCTTGACGTAAAGCGACATTGAGAGAACGAATACCACCGCCAACAGGGGTGGTTAATGGACCTTTAATAGAAACGACAAACTCACGAAGAACTTCGAAAGTTTCTTCTGGCATATAAGTACCATAGATTTTATCTGCTTTTTCACCGCAGTAGACTTCCATCCACTCGATCGAACGTTTGCCAGCGTAAGCTTTTTGAACTGCAGCATCTACCACTGCTTTCATTGCTGGTGTAATATCCACACCAATACCGTCGCCTTCAATGAAAGGAATGATGGGATTGTTAGGAACATTCAGTGACAAGTCTGCATTTACGGTAATTTTGCTACCATCTACAGGCACTACAATCTTCTGATAACCCATTATACTTGTGCTCCCTATTGTTATTCTATCTGGCGAATCTAAAAAATAATTGCCAATATGCAATACTTTCAACTTATCTTAACGCATAATATTGTAATCCAATTTAAGTGTTTTTGAGATTTACAGGGGAAATAACGCCATTTCCCCATAAAATAAAACTCAACGTTCCAGTATTTATCATTATCAAAGTAGTTATTTTCTATGAAAATCGTCATTCTTAATAAACCTTATGACGTTCTCTCCCAGTTCCGTGCCGATGAGAAACATCAAACCATGGCTGATTTCACTCAAGACCCTGATCTTCGTATCGCCGGTCGTCTTGATTTAGATTCAGAAGGCTTAATGTTTTTAACCGATCATGGTGGTTTGAACCAGTTCATTACCAACCCTGCCAGCAAAAAGTTTAAAACTTATGTGGTACAGGTCGATGGTGACATCACCGAAGAAGCTTTAGAGCAACTTCGTAAAGGTGTTGAGCTTAAAGACGGCATCACACTGCCTGCTCAAGCCAAAAAAATTGATGAGCCGGACTGGTTATGGGAACGTACGCCACCTGTACGCTTCCGTGCTAGCGTTCCAACATCATGGGTAGAAATTCAAATTTGTGAAGGTCGTAACCGTCAGGTTCGTCGCATGACTTCTGCGGTAGGCTTTCCAACTTTACGTTTGATTCGCACTCAAATTGGTAGCATCAGCATTGTAAAACTGGGCTTACAACCTGGTGAGCAAGTCGAGATCGAACCTTTACTTTACCCAGACTTTAAAGATGTTCCTGCGGACAAACCGTATGAAGGTCGTTCTTTTGCGAAAAAGACCCCGACCAAGAAACAGCATTTCTCGGTGGCTAAAGATAAAGCACGTGAAGAAAAAGGCGAAGCACCATTCAAAGGCAAGAAAAAAGCCAGTGGTGGTACAACGCGTATCTGGCAAATGGATGATGCGGATAAACCACGTCGTAAAACCAATGGTACGACACGCCCGAATAATAAAGCACCTCGTGGTCGTGGGCGTAGTAGCGGTCGTTAAGACTTAGTTTAAATAAGTCCCTATTGGGGGAATGTTTGTGCCGTAGAAATTGCGGACGAAAAAAAGCCGGTGCATATGCACCGGCTTTTCTTTGCATCACCGGCTGAGTCGCCGGCTTTGCATTAAATTAAGCTTAAACAGAAGCAAGTGCTGCGTTTAATGTTGCGCTTGGACGCATCACAGCATTTACTTTCTCTTGATCAAGAGCGTAGTAACCGCCGATATCAACCGACTTACCTTGAACGGAAGCAAGTTCAGCAACGATTTTGTCTTCGTTTTCAGCCAATGCTTTAGCAAGCGGAGCGAACTTCTCTTTAAGCTCAGCATTTTCGTCTTGCTCAGCCAACGCTTCAGCCCAGTATTTCGCTAGGTAGAAGTGGCTGCCACGGTTATCAATCTCGCCAGTACGACGTGATGGTGACTTGTCATTGTCGAGCAATTTGCCAGTCGCTTGGTCTAATGTTTTAGCCAATAACTTCACAGCAGGATTGTCTTGTTTGATGCCCATTTCTTCTAGAGAAACAGCAAGCGCCATGAACTCACCCAGTGAATCCCAACGCAAGTGGTTTTCTTCAACCAACTGTTGTACGTGTTTAGGAGCAGAACCGCCTGCACCTGTTTCGTACATACCACCACCCGCCATTAACGGCACGATAGAAAGCATTTTCGCAGACGTACCCAACTCCATGATTGGGAATAAGTCTGTCAGGTAGTCACGTAAGATGTTACCTGTTACAGAGATTGTATCTAGACCACGAGCAACACGTTCAAGCGTATAACGCATAGCACGTACTTGAGACATGATTTGGATATCAAGACCAGTCGTGTCATGATCTTTCAAGTATTTTTCAACTTTCTTGATCAATTCATTTTCGTGTGGACGGTACGGGTCAAGCCAGAAGATTGCCGGCATGCCAGAGTTACGTGCGCGAGTTACCGCAAGTTTCACCCAGTCACGGATCGGTGCATCTTTCACCTGACACATACGCCAGATATCGCCTTCCTCAACGTTTTGCGACATCAACACTTCACCAGTTTCAAGATCAGTGATGTTGGCAATACCCGCTTCAGGAATTTCGAAAGTTTTGTCGTGTGAACCGTATTCTTCAGCTTTTTGCGCCATCAAGCCAACGTTAGGTACAGTACCCATCGTTTTTGGATCGAAGTTGCCATTCCACTTACAGAAATTGATCATTTCTTGGTAGATACGTGCGAAAGTCGATTCAGGCATTACAGCTTTACAGTCGTAAGGTTTGCCGTCAGCGCCCCACATTTTACCGCCACCACGAATCATTGCAGGCATAGAAGCATCTACAATAACGTCGTTTGGTGAATGGAAGTTGGTGATGCCTTTTGCTGAATCAACCATCGCAAGTGCTGGACGGTGTTCTTGACAAGCATGTAAATCAGCAATGATTTCTTCACGTACAGATGTTGGTAAAGTTTCCAGCTTCTCGTAAAGACTCGCCATACCATTATTGATGTTGACACCTAACTCATCAAATAACTTGCCATGCTTCTCAAATGCGTCTTTGTAGTAAATTTTCACACAGTGACCGAATACGATCGGGTGTGAAACTTTCATCATGGTTGCTTTAACGTGTAAAGAGAACAAAATGCCTGCTTCACGACAGTCTTCAAGTTCTTTCTCGTAGAAGTCGCAAAGTGCTTTTTTGCTCATGAACATTGAGTCGATGATTTCGCCATCTTTCAATGCAACTTTTGGTTTAAGAACAATGGTTTCGCCACTTTTTGTGATTAATTCCATTTTCACGTCACGCGCACGGTCAAGTGTCATTGACTTTTCGCCGTGGTAGAAGTCACCTTCATTCATGTGCGAAACGTGAGTTTGTGACCACTGTTTCCACTCGCTCATTGAATGCGGGTGTTTCTTAACGTAGTTTTTCACTGCAGCAGGCGCACGACGGTCAGAGTTACCTTCACGTAATACTGGGTTTACAGCAGAACCTAAGCACTTGCCATAACGAACCTTGATTGACTTTTCTTCTTCAGTGGTTGGGTTTTCCGGATAATCCGGGATTGCATAGCCTTTCGACTGAAGTTCTTTAATACACGCTGTTAGCTGACCAACAGAGGCACTGATATTTGGAAGTTTGATAATGTTGGTATCTGGATCTTGTGTAAGATGACCTAGCTCCGCGAGGATATCGGGAACTTTCTGCTCTTCATTTAGGTAGTCTGAAAATTCTGCGAGCACGCGAACGGCTACAGAGATGTCACTTTTGACAATCTCGATGCCGGCCGGCTTAGTAAAGGTCTCAATGATCGGCAGCAGCGAATAAGTCGCCAACAATGGCGCCTCGTCAGTCAGAGTGTAAATGATAGTTGACTTTCCACCAGCCATATATAGCCCCTTGCGTTGGATTGAGTTTTGAGAACCGAGCTTTTGGCCCAGCCCTGCGAACCGGTTTGCTTAAATAAAACATCGAAAGTATCGGTGCTCATTGCACCTCAGCTAAACAACAATATCTTTTCATTTTGCTGTTTGGCTGAAAATTCGTATATATCGGTGTTGTTCACCAATGTTTCTATTCTACTTGAAATTTCGACTTTTTTCGAATATGAGCAGTCTTAGCCGGTCTCTATGGCTACATTCACATACCTAATTACAGGGGCGATAATTCAGGACTCAAACAACACATAGCTAATATTTATCAATACTTTAGCTTATTTACACCCCGGATTACTGATCAAAATTCAAACTAATCAATTTACTGTTTTACAACCCAATTACTTAAAACATGTTGGGTATCATGCAAATAAATCATTCATAAAGGAATACGATGCAAATTTTGTCCCAATAAGTCGAAAAAGTTATCATTGTGAAGTCTGCGCTCCTCACTTAAGTTTTACTAAACTTTAAAGGCTTTCGAGCGGTAATTTTCAACGGAATATTGTGAGAGAATCCAAGATATAAATGTTGTCCTTAAAGCTCGATAAGGTGAAAAATAGGTGAATTGTTTAAAATAAAAAATCAGCATTCATATTTTCCTGAAGTTCCTGTTATTTTTATGATTGATGATAGTTTTGAGCATTATCATATTATACTACTATTAGTTAAGTGTTTATAATTATTAGATTTATCGGGTTAATTAAGCTTTCTGATTAATAAAAAGCTCACATCTGTGAGCTTTTTATTAAAGAATCTCTCAAAAGTGGTTTTAAAACTTTAATATCACCAGTTTTGTATCTATGAATTCTATATAAATAAGTATTTTCTGTTTCTAATCCATAAATATTTTGAAATTTAACCTTAAATCGAATTTCACATTCATTCTTCTTTTCTTGTAAAAAATCATTAATCAGCTTATCGCCCAACATATCTAAACATATCTAATGGAAGAGTAAATTTTATCTCTTCTTTGGCGGAAATACTTTTCACTTGTTGATAAATCTTTTCATCCATTGTCATCAATAGAACAAATCTGGATTCATTATTAGCAGAACGAATATAAAATACCAATGAACAAAGTTTTTCAGGATTACCTGTCAATAAATCGTTCACATGCTGAATATTCAATATTGGCGAATAGAGTTCAAGATAAGGCTTATGCGCATTATGAGTCATTTTAATTTGTTCTGACTGTAATGCAGCAAGCTTTCCTTGCTGCATTACACTTTCCTTCATTTCCTCAATCTGAAGCTGTAAAGCTCTTTCTTGTTGCTCTAATGCTTTGGTATTTTGTTCTAGCTGCTTCCCTTGTTGGACATAACCCAAAATCAACCAAAAGAAAGCCACAGGTGCGAATAACCTGCCAGAAAATCACCTAAAGAATTCAAATCCTTATTTGAAAAAGAAAATTCATTTATTGAACAAAAAAGATAAATTCCAACAAACCAAACAATAGTTGTGATGATTCCAATGATTAAACTTTTTTGATTCATATTCTTCTAATAAAAAAAACCGACGCCTAAGCATCGGTTTTACATGGTTTTTTATACTATGAAAATTAAGCTTTAAGCCACTTCTCTGCTTTCGCTTGATCTTCAACTTTCAATTCAACCGTGGTCAAATCAATTGCCCCCCCTTGAACTTCAAACTGAATAAATTCATCACGGCGGAATGCAAATACAGTGAAAGTACCTTCTTGTTTTGAATATATCTCAAGAAGTTTTTCAGACGCTTTTAAACCATCAATGGCAACAATCACATCATTGGCAGAAAGACCTGCTTTCGCCCCAGCACTGTCACGACGAACCTGCTGAATCACCACACCTTCAGGTTTATCTGCAACTTTGAGGCCGAATGGCAAAGCTTTTTCATTTTTCAATTTAAAACTTAGACCAAATTCAGGGAACAATTGATCCAGTGGCAATTCGTCTGTGGTATTGATCAAATGATTAATTTGCTCAAGCCAACTTTGACCCGTCAATTCCTGACATAAATCGAAGATGGTACGTTCATTCACCTGAATGCCCTTTTGCGCATTTTCATACAGCTTACGCATGAGTGCATCAAGGCTTGAACCTTTAAGACGCAATCCTAAATCCAGACACAGCGCTACCAAACAACCTTTGTTGTAATAGCTTGTACCTGCATTATTCGAGTTTTCATCCTGACGGTAGAATTTCACCCATGCATCAAAACTTGATTCCGCCACAGTTTGAATCGCATGACCTGGATTTTGCAGGTAACGATCAATCTGCACTTTTAATAAGGCAATATACGATTCTTGATTAATCACACCGCTACGCAGCAAAATCAGATCATCGTAATAAGAGGTAAAGCCTTCAAAGATCCAAAGAAGTGAGGTATAGCCTTCTCTGTTCAAATCATAATTAACAAAGTTTTCCGGACGAATAAATTTCACCAGCCAAGAGTGGAAATATTCGTGACTGCATAAACCCAAGAAACGTTGATAGTCTTTCGATGGTTCAACAGGTTCATCCACTTTTGGCAGGTCATCACGCGGCGTAATCAGGCTTGTGCTATTCGAATGCTCCAAACCACCATAACTATTGCCAGTTGCCATCGTCATGAAAGTGTAGTTTTCAAATGGTGCTGAACCAAACATTGAAATTTCTGTGCTACAGATTTTTTCAATGTCTTTCTGCATACGCTGTGCATTCATGGCGTGTTTGCCTGAAACTACGAACTCATGCGGAATACCATTGGCTTCAAAACTAAACCGGGTTTGATCTGCCAGTTCAAATGGCGAATCAATCAGCTGCGCATAATTTTGAGCTTTTAAGGTATAACGACCTTTAACCAAGCTCTTATTTTCCAAACCTGTAGCCAATTGGAAATGTTTCAGTTCTGGCGGCAAGAACACTTCAACTTCAATGGCTTTATCTTCCTGACCTTCTAGTCCCAAGCATGCACAGGCTGGATTCACATATAAACGTGTTTGATCAACATATGCACCGCGAACGGACAGGTCATAGGCATAAACATCATATTCAACTGTAATCAGTTCATGATCGGTATTGAATAAACGCCATTTGTTCTTTTCAAATTTTTGAATCTGTAAAATGCGGCCATCTTCATCATATGCTTTGACCGACTCAAGATGCTTTGAAAACTCGCGAATCAAATAGCTTCCCGGAATCCAGGTCGGTAAAGAAAGTACTTGGGTAGGATTTGCTAAAAAGCGAAGTGTCACGTGAACTAGATGCTGACGATAATCGTCAAATTCGATTTGATAATGCAACATAATGGGCAATACAAAATAAAAAAAGGTAACTTGGCAATTAGCTTAGCATTTTTTTACAAAGCAATGCGAACTGTCGCAATTGTCTGCAATTCTGACTAGCCATTGCTAAAAAAAAAGCATAGCATGCCCATGATTTTTTGCATTTTAAAGTCAACGGATTGGCAAATAAAGGAACATCATTGAAAGCTGTTATCTACATCCTCGCATCTCTTAGTTTATTGTGCTCCACGATAGTCAATGCTGCGTTACTGAACCTCGTCCCTGAAAGCGTTGAAGCTCCTGCATGGACCATTCTTGATACCCAATCCGGACAAGTGATTGCGGAGCACAATAGCCATGAGCAACGTGCACCGGCATCCATGACCAAAATGATGGTTGCGTATATCGCGCTCAAAGAAATTGAAGCGGGTCATTTAAAAAAGGATGAAATCATCACTGCAACACCGGTAGTCAAAATGGTGCAGTGGGATGAATCACAAATGTACCTGAAAGAAGGTGAACAGATCTCTGTTGATCAGCTGCTGGCAGGTTTGATCGTGATGTCAGCCAATGATGCTGCGGTGACTTTAGCGGAACGTATTTCAGGCACTGTTCCAGCTTTCATTGAACGCATGAATAAAGAAGCCAAAGCCTTAGGAATGAACGATACGCATTTTGCCAATGCACCCGGCATTACCATGCCAGATCATTTTTCATCTGCGCACGACATGGCACTTCTCGGTCAAGCACTCGCATTACAGACACCTGAATATTTACATTATTCAGTGATGCCGAGTTTCAGTTATAACCAGCGTTTTCACCGTGCAACTAACTTGGCGCTCAAATTTGACCCCACTGTTGATGGTTTAAAAACCGGTTTTACCAAGGCGGCAGGTTATAACCTGGCACTGACTGCACACCGTCCTACCGGTAATCCGGCACTTCCTGAACGTCGCCTTATTGTCGTGGTCATGGGCACAAAAAATGCTTTAAAACGTGCTGAAGTTGCCCACACTCTTCTGAACATGGCTTATACCTATACGCGCAATGAAGTGGCGATTAAGGACAAGCAGCTGATTGCTGAATTGCCGGTGATTAAATCCACTTTAAAAATGTTTAAACTGGAAACCAGCAAACCGCAAATTGTGACCACTTCTTTATATGACCAGCCTTATGCGATTGATCTGCAAACCTATGACACCGTGAATCAGCGCATTATGTTGAATACAGGCAATGGTACGATTCAGGTGATCGATCCATTACAAGAAACAAAAACCCACTTAAATGTAGAAATCAAAGAAAAATTCCTGACTGCCCCATTAGCTAAAGTGATGGAATTGGCAACGGTACAGGTTTATCAAAACAACCAGTTGATTCGAACCATTGCCATTGAAAATGATGTGCACATTGAAGAAGCCAATTTCTTCCAGAAAATCGCAATTTGGTTTAAACAGCTTTTTACTTTTTTCTCCAGTGATGACGTTGAAGTCAAAACTTATCCACTAGGCTAATTGCGTGACATTTCTTTAAGTTATGTAAGCTGTATAACAATCTAATCAAAAGCAATGAATTGAAGATGGCATATTGATGCCATCTTCTTTTTTTCGTCTTTAAAATAACAAATAGGTTTAAAAATGAGTAATCTACATAAAATTGTCATTGTGGGTGGTGGTGCAGGTGGTTTAGAGCTTGCGACTCAACTGGGCAATAGTTTAGGTAAAACCCATAAAGCGAAAATCACTTTAGTCGATCAAAAACTGACACATATCTGGAAACCGCTTTTACATGAAATTGCAGCGGGCACAATCAATCCGCATGCCGAAGAAACCAATTATTTCGCCCATGCATCAAAACATCATTATGAATTTGTCTTAGGCAGCTTGATTGATCTCGATCAAACCACCAAACAAATCATTCTTGAAACAGCGCAGTTATCTAGACCCGAGCAGACTCAAAAGAATCTTCGTTTGGATTACGACACACTGATTATTGCCGTGGGTTCAACATCGAATGACTTTAATACCGAAGGCGTAAAACAGCACTGTCATTTCCTCGATAATCGTAAACAGGCTGACCTGTTTCAGCAAGATTTACTGCATTTATATCTAGAAGCCCAAAACCATGAAACCGCACGCGCATTGAATATTGCGATTATTGGCGCAGGTGCAACAGGGATAGAACTTGCAGCTGAGCTGTTTCAAGCCAAGCAGACGTTCTTTAAATATGGCTTAAATAAAATTGACCCGAAAAATGTCAATATTACTGTCATTGAAGCGGCTGACCGTATCTTGCCTGCGCTTTCCGAAACCATCGCCAAGCATACCAGCCATCAATTAGCGCAATTTGGAATTCAGGTACTGACAAAGCATCGGGTTGCCAAAGTCGATGACGACAAAGTCTATTTTGCCGATGGAACATCGCTTGATGCAGAACTGAAAGTCTGGGCGGCAGGAATTAAAGCCCCTGCTGTGCTAGAAAAATTAACCGGCTTTGAAAAGGACAATCTTCACCGCCTCAAAGTCTATGCAACGCTGCAAACCCTATCCGATCCAAATATTTTTGTTTGTGGTGACTGTGCCCATTGCCAACCTACTGCTGACGAACCTGTACTTGGTCCACGCGCTCAAGTCGCCAGCCAACAAGCCAGTTTCCTGGTCGATGCAATGAAAGCTCGCATTCAAGGCAAACCACAACCGATGTTCAAATTTTCAGACAAAGGCTCACTGGTGTCATTAAGCCACAATAAAGCGGTTGGAGAATTGCTCGGGCAAGTGAATGTACAAGGTTTTATCGCGAAATCGATGTATATCTCTTTATATCGACTGCATCAGGCCGCTATTCATGGCTACACCCATGCAGGTCTTTTGACCGCTAAGGATTTTGTCACAAGAAAAACAGGTCCAAAGATAAAATTACATTGAAATTTTAAAAACCGTCCCTATTATTAAGAAAATGTCATTAAAAACGTAGAAAATGCAGATTTTTGATAAATATGATCTACAAAATCTGCTTTTCACTTTATGATGTCCCCTTTAAAAATTGAATGGATCAATAACATGACTGCTATTGCAAATGACCTCGTGGTTTCTTTCCACTACACGTTGACTAACGCAGAAGGCGAAACTCTCGACCAATCACAAGGTGAACCACTTGCATATTTGCACGGTGCAGGTAACATCATCCCAGGTTTAGAAAATGCTTTGGTAGGCAAAACTGTTGGTGATAAATTTACTGTAAACGTTCCTGCTGCTGAAGGTTATGGCGAATATAACCCAGAAATGGTTCAAGAAGTTCCTGCTCAAATGTTCCAAGGTGTGGACAACATCCAACCTGGTATGCAGTTCCAAGCTCAAACTGATGACGGCGTGCAAATCGTGACTGTTAAAGCAGTTGAAGGCGACACAATCGTTGTGGATGCTAACTTCCCGCTTGCTGGTCAAGATTTAACTTTTGAAGTTGAAATTGTAGAAATTCGTGAAGCTTCTGCTGAAGAATTAGAACACGGTCACGTACACGGCGCTGGTGGTCACCACCACTAAGATCGGTACAGATCAAAAAAGGCAAAGTTTTACTTTGCCTTTTTTATTGCCTGAAATTTTTTATACAGAATTCAATCACCCCAGAAAATCAGTTGGTTTAGACATTTTTTAGCAATACATCTACAACTGGCTGATTTGTTTTAAGCGCTGCATATCGATAATGCGAATCTGGCTATAATTCCACTCTACAATGCGTTGTTGTATAAAATATTGCAGTTGCTTATTTAAGGTTTGTCGGGACACATTGAGTAATTCGGCAAATTCCTGCTGGCTCATTTTGAATTGAATCGTTGAATGCACCTGAATTGTGGGTATTGCCTGCTGCCCTAAGATCATTAAATGTCGCGCAATTTTTTGATTAATACTCGCGGTTTGCAGATAGCGGTTTTTCTCCATCAAGCCATACATGCGCTCACTCAGTAATTGAATGATCTGCCACATGGCTTGTGGCTGCTGTTGTAAGTGTTCCAGAAAAACCTGCCCTGAAATCACGGCAACTTCGACTTGCTCTGCTGCATAAAAATCAAAATTCAGCGGTTTATGCTGTAAAAATGGTACCAGATTAAATACTGAATACATTTTCACATAATCACTGACTTTAAACTCACCATCACTGAGCAACCAGCCAATCTGCATCCGTCCAGACAACAGTACATAGATATCATCCAGTTTTTGCTGATAACGTAAAATCTGTTGTTGCGGTAAAAAACGTAGATATTTCACCTGCTGCAATAAAATTTGATGTGACTGTGCGTTGAATGCTGAAAAGACTGCATCCTCCTTGAAAATTTGCTGTAATTTTTCTGCACGACTGAGCATGTGAAAATGAGGATCTCATTAAAAATAAAAAACCTAGTACTCCAGATACTAGGTTGTTCATCTCTTTAGACCAACTAAGTTTTAACGCTATGTATATCTCGAATTCAGATCACTACGATTCTACACAGCGCCACCTTACAACTGAGTTATTAGGATACTTTTTCTAAAATTTGACCATTTTCAAAGGTAAAATTAGAAATGTCCTGTTTCACGACTTTCTTCAAGCTCACACTTGGACGACCATCTACACCAAACGGGATATCCCCTTCAATCGTGACACGGCGTACGACACGCAGATCGTCACCATAGTCATTAATCGCACGGTGTTGAGTTGCTCGGTTATCCCAAATTGCGACATCACCCACGCTCCAGCGCCAGCGCACAATGTTTTCTAAATTTACGGCATAGTCTTGGAATAAATCAAACAAGCGACGTGAATCTTGGGTGTTATAACCGACAAAGCGTTTAAAGAAGTGACCCAATAATAATGTTTTCTCACCACTTTCAGGATGCACACGCACCAACGGATGTTCAGTTTCATATTCAGTCGAATTGAATAGCGCACGATATTTTTCTGCATCGATTCGCGTGCTTGTCGTTACTTTAGAGGCATAGTCATAATCATTGCTATGCACTGCACGCAAGCTATCTGCCAATTTTTTGAGTTCTTTTGGTAGATCATTATAAGCAGATGTCGTATTCGCCCAAACCGTATCCCCGCCTGCTGCCGGTGCAACAATGCTGCGTAAAATGGAAGCCTTTGGATAATCTTCAATAAAACTGATGTCAGTATGCCAGGTATCCGCACGTCCACCACGTGAATCCAGCTCTAGCACATGCGCTGTTCCGCTTTTTACCGGAACCGTTGGATGATTCAATGGCTTTCCTAATAGTGCTGCAAAGCCTTCCTGTTCATCATCCGTTAGGTGCTGCTGATTTTTAAAGAAGATTGCCTTGTACTTGACTAAAGCATGGTTAATTTCATAGACCGTGTTCTGATCTAAAGTTGAAGAGAGTTTGATCCCTTCAATTTCCGCACCAATGCGACCGGTAATCGGTTTCACCTGAATATGTTGATATTGATAGTTTGGATCATATGGTTTGGTTTGAGTTTGGCTCATGGCTATTCCTTATATTTCAATTTTTATTGCAACGTTGTGTTGTTGAAATACAGTCTGCCCTTAAACCGTTCTAAACACTGTCAAACCTTTGACAGTGATCAGCACAATACCTGCTTAAGTTTTGAATATTCCTGATTTAGCGATTGAACTTTTAGGTATGCAGTTAGTGGTATAAGTAAAATATTTAAACTTAAAGTTACCCATTAAAAAAGCCCCTACATTTGGGGCTTTTTATTCAAAATGATTATAGATAATCGCCTTCACGTTCTGGCTGATACAACACTTTTTCAATCTTCACTTTCATTAAATGACCATCAGGCTGTGGCCACTCAATTTCCTGTCCTTCTGCCAGTCCCAAAATTGCTGCGCCTACCGGTGCAAGTACATTGACCTGTCCTTTTTCACCGCGAAAATCATGCGGATAAACCAAGGTAATATCCGTAGATTCGCGAGCAGGCGCAATAACAATACGCACACGCGCATTCATGGTCACCACATTTTCAGGAACATCTTGTGGAGCAACAACATCAGCACGCGCAAGCTCATCTTCAAGATGTTGCATCGTTGGACTCAGTTTAGATTGATGATCAAGCATGGTTTCTAAACGTTGAAGATCTTGTTGTGAAATAATAATTGTAGGTTTAGCCATTTACCTGATTCCTTTGAACGAAAGATGTCATTACAGCAATAGCAAAATGAGTTATATCTTTTATGGAGTATTATTCTGTTATAGCAGAAATATGATATTCGAAAAATATGACTTTTAATCATATATAAAAAAAGCCCCCTTGAGGGGGGCTTTCTCAAGTCGTTCACTTATTTTGCGTAAACAGGAAATTTAGCACAAACAGTTGCAACTTTTTCTTTAACCGTAGCGATTACCGCTTCGTCGCCTTTCGCATCCAAGATGTCTGCGATCCAGCCAGCAAGTTCACGTACTTCAGCTTCGCCGAAACCACGCGTTGTTACAGCTGGAGTACCAATACGGATACCAGAAGTCACGAACGGAGAACGCGGGTCATTTGGTACAGCATTTTTGTTCACAGTAATGTGAGCAGCACCTAACCAAGCATCCGCTTCTTTACCAGTCACGTCTTGTTTGATCAGTGACAATAAGAACAAGTGATTCTCAGTACCACCAGAAACGATATCGTAACCACGTGCGATTAATACTTCAGCCATTGCTTTAGCATTTACCACAACTTGTTTTTGATATTCTTTGTATTCAGGTGTCATTGCTTCTTTAAAGCAGATTGCTTTAGCCGCAATAGCGTGAACCAATGGACCGCCTTGGTTACCCGGGAATACTGCAGATTGAAGTTTTTTCTCAATCTCTTCGTTTGCTTTAGCCAGGATTAAACCTGAACGCGGGCCACGAAGTGTTTTATGCGTTGTAGTTGTTGTAACGTCAGCAATTTGTACTGGGCTTGGATAAACACCCGCAGCAACCAAACCAGCAACGTGAGCCATATCTACAAACAGGTAAGCGCCAACTTTGTCCGCGATTTCACGGAAACGCTGCCAATCAACGATTTGGCTATATGCAGAGAAACCAGCAACGATCATACGTGGCTTGTGTTCTACCGCTAAACGTTCAACTTCTTCGTAATCGATCTCGCCAGTTTCAACATTTAAGCCGTACTGAATCGCATTATATGTTTTACCAGAGAAGCTAACTTTTGCACCGTGAGTCAAGTGACCACCGTGAGCCAAGCTCATACCCAAAACTGTGTCGCCCGGGTTAAGAAGCGCTAGGTAAACAGCAGAGTTTGCTTGTGAACCAGCATGTGGCTGAACGTTAGCATAGTCAGCACCAAAGAGTTCTTTAGCACGGTCAATCGCCAATTGTTCGATGATGTCTACATATTCGCAACCGCCATAATAGCGTTTACCAGGGTAGCCTTCCGCATATTTGTTAGTGAGTTTTGAGCCTTGAGCTTCCATAACTGCTGGAGAGCAATAGTTTTCAGAAGCGATTAGCTCGATGTGCGCTTCTTGGCGCTCACCTTCAGCATCAATTGCTTTAGCTAATTCTGGGTCAAATTCAGAAATCGAGATATTGGCAAACATTAGCGAGGTCCTATAAATTAGGGCTTTTAAGCCGTGCTAAGATTGGCGCGTATTGTAGCATGAAGTTTATAAATATCGAGAATGAACTTTGTTCAGTTTTAAATAAAAATAGCTCATGTAAATATAAAACATGAGCTATTAAGGTCAAATCAAGTTATTGAATTGGCATTAAAGATTCAACATTACTTGTTCTTTATATATGCACTGTTAAATCTCAGCTTATTTCTAAACAGAAATTCATCAGAAAGTTAAGAGCTATTGTGCAAACAGAGTTTTAACATTGGTTACAAAGCTATTAGAGTTAGATGTATACACCGTAGTATGGTCCCAGTTTGCATTGGTTATATATTGAATTTTCGTTCCTTTAGCTTCTGCGCTTGCTTTTAGCAGATCAGTTGCTGCTTGAGGTACGGTTGGATCTTTTCCACCTTGATAAATAATAACCGGCTGACTCAATTTCACTGTGCCGGGTTGCGAGTCTTTGACTAAGAAGTTTTGAATCACGGGTATCGACATAAAATTATCTTGATTTCGCCCATAGCCATTCAATGAACCCAGATGTTCAGGTAATGAAACATAATCTGTCATCCCTTTAGCCAAGGCTGCCCCCACAGAGCCTGAACATTCTGTTTCTGCAATAGGAGCAATTTTTGCAGTGTCTGCTTTAAAGACCTCAGCATAACTGACCGAAATTTTATGTCTTTGCATTCCTGCAACAATCAAAGAAGTAAATGTATCTAAAGATGCCAAGACAGGTATTTGTATATTTGCAGGCTGATTTTTTACCGCATTTTCACCCCCTTGCAATATTGCGGCAAGGTTTGATGGCGGTGCAATAGCAATCGTTCCCTTATAATCAAGCTTTGCTCTTGAAGCATATTGTGCTGCACCCAATGCAGCATGCCCGCCCTGAGAATGGCCAATCGTCACCCATTGTGGAGCAGCTTTTTTACCTTGTCGATTTAAGTAATCACGTGTTGCCACTACAGCATCGGTAATAGAAAAGGCTTCACTCTTTAAATTTAGGAATGGATGATTACCAGGTGAGCCCAAACCTTCATAATCTGGAGCAACCACAACATAACCTTCTGCCAATAGTTTTTGCAGTAGGCCCTCAGTTCCCAGTAACCCTTGCTGGCTAGGTGCACATTTATCTGCCACACCCGTTGTACCATGCGCCCAGACTACAATAAGCCAACCATTTGCAGGCTGTACAGTTTTTGGAACAAATACTAAAGCCGTTGCTGTAACTTCCTTATTATCAACACCTAACATTTTATATGTCATCAACTGACTATCGGCAGCTACTTCAGGCATACCATCCTTGGTGTAGGCTGTCACATTCACTACAGGATTTTGAATATTATTTACAGGTATTCCACTATTCGGCCCATTGAAGACCCAATCATTATCGTCACTTCCACAAGCCGTTAAAAATATGACTGAGCTACTCATTAATACTGTTAGCAATGTTTTATTCATATTTACATTTCCCTATACATTTTTTATTGTGATGATTTAATTATCATGAAGATAAGAACTATTACCTTTATTCTTGATTTTGAACAAGGAAATTTTAGACCAAATCAACAATACAAAAAGTAATTAGATTTCATCCAATCTAAATGATTGATTTTTAAAGGACTGATTTTTATACTCTTACAAATATCTAACAATATGTAATCAGAAAAACATGCTTGCTTTTATTTGCCTTATTCTTGGTTTTCTATTGGGTTACGCTATACGAGGTTTAAAAAAAGACAAACCCGTTAACAAAGTTGTACGTCGCTATTCTGCACCGATGACCTATCAACAAAAACTCCACCTAAAAAGTCATCATCAAAATGATAGTGACCGCATTCGTGAATTGAATGAATTAAGCCGAAATCAAAGCGTATTTTTACGATTGCTTAAACAAACGTTTATAAATCATGAAATCGCCATTAAACAAAAACGTTTTATCATTTTAGATCGCGACTATATGCCATGTGCGATATTTGAATACTGTGATGGCACTCAAGCCATTAAATTGATGGATCATGAAGATGGGCTGCCTTTATATCTATATAAAGGTCTCATTTCGAGTGATGAATTAAAACAAGACTATTTAAACATCATCTCTGGGCAGAAATAAGAAAGAATCGCTCAAAGTCGCTGTTTTCGGTTTGTGTCAGTGCATTTGAAAGTGTTAAATTTATTCAAACTTCCGCTACAGTTATGGACCAGGTCATGCAAGCAATTATTCTCGATACAGAAACCCATACACTAAATGGACAGCCGATTGAGATTGCCTATGCACCGGTTCAAATCAATGAAGGTAAACTGACCCTCGATAAGACCCAAATTTTTGACCAGCTGTATAGTGTAGATGAACCCATTTCTTATGCGGCAATGGCGGTACATCATATTTTAGAGTCTGAGTTAGTCGATCAGCCCCACTATACGACCTTCACCCTGCCAAGCGATACCACTTACATTATTGGTCACAACATTGATTACGATATTCGCGCACTTGAAAAATGTGGTGTAGATTCTAAAAATATTAAAGCCATTTGTACCCTTGCCCTTGCCCGTTTAGTCTGGCCAGATGCTGAAGCACATAATATTTCTGCGCTCATTTATATGATTACCAAAGGCAGTGCAAAAGCCCGCGATATGATTAAAAAAGCACATCGTGCCGATATGGATATTATTTTAACCGCAAATATTTTGATGCATGAAATCCATCATCTGAAAATTCAAAGTATTGAAGAACTTTATCAAGCATCTGAAGATGCACGTATTCCACGTAGCATTAATTTTGGTAAACACCGTGGCACTGCCATTACTGATTTACCCGCAGACTATATGCAGTGGCTGCTTCGTCAAGAAGACCTAGACCCTTACCTACGTAAGGCAATCGAAAATGCAAAGATCGTGACCTTATAATCTTTTGATTTGTAATATTTTTACATATTATTGTCATTATTACTGAATACAATCTGCCTTAATTTATTTTGGAGAGTAAATTAAGGCATGTCTCAATATCATAAAACCGACTTAGGCATTGAAAGTTTAAAACAGCGTTCAATGGATTTGAATGCTCGCCAACGTAGACTTTTACTCCTCATTGGAACAGAAGATTTCAATCTCCTCAACGAACAATTTAAACATCGTATTGCACCGGTAGAATTACTCGAACAATTGGTTGAGATGGGTTTAATTGCTTGTTCTAACGTTGAGCAAATTCAAACAACAGTTTCTTCACCTGTGGTGAATAGTGAAATTGAAACCAGCCTCTCAACTCAAACCACCACAATACTTGCTGAGAAGTTTGCTGAACCGATTACGACTACTGCTGCTATCACACCCTCTATTTCAAGCATAGCTGAGCCTATTTCTCAGGTAACAAAATCACAAAATGAAATACAAATGATTATCGAAGCTTTAGACTTCGAAGAAGTAAAACAATTAATGACACATCTTCTACAACAAAACTGCGGGCTAATGGCAAAACAACTGACTACTCGGATTCAACAAACCCAAGATTTACGCAGTTTAAAACTGTGTCAGATGCAATGGATTACAGAATTACAAGAAAGTCGTATTCCCGCCGATGAGTTGAATCAATGTTTAAAGCAAATCAATTTCTCTCTACAAAAGCTAAATGCTTCATAAAATTTAAGAGGATTTTTCTGTTTGATGATTCATTTCAGGTCTTAGCTAGATGACTGTGTTGATCTTTTCTTATTATAAAACAATGATATTAAGATCATCGCAATCACATTATACGAAGCAAAAGCTAAAAGAATCCCTCTAAATACGACCTTTGCTCAATGGCGAATATCTTCCAAAACCCCCATATAGTAGGTATTTCAGGGGGAATTCATTATGACATCTCTACATTATTTAGAATTTCATTCAGCTGACAATCCCATGTACTTAAAAAAAGTAGGCAATTGGGTGCTGACATTTTTAAATTCTAAAGATGAATCGACCAACATCCAGCTTGCCATTACCAGTGTATTGCCTCGCCAAGTGAGTGAAAACCTGCAACCTGTTCGAGTCCTCATTCATAACACAGAAGTTGAGAATCGCTGGTTGATCCAGCAGATCGAATGTTATGACAGCGCACAAGGTAAAGATGAACAATTTAGCTGTAATGATGAAACTGGAATTAAAGTCATTCAAAGCATTATTCAAGAATTTGATAAATATGATGTCGAAGTAAATTTATTATAAATTTTAGCCCTTGGCTCACTTCGGTGGGCTTTTTTTATTTTAAATCATTGAGCGTTAATAACACTTAAGCAACTAGAAACCACTTATCTATACTTAGGCGCATTAAAAAACTCACCCTGTCGGTGAGTTTTTTAATATCTGATACTTTTATTTGAATAAACTCTATATTTAACCATATTTGCATTACTCAATAATGCGATAAATACTGTCTGAATTGCGACTCTCAAAAAGCAATTCAATACTGGGTTGAATCATTTCACCATCTACAACAATATGTTCAATTCTTTGAAATATTGATAGTTTATTCGACTCAGCATTCTCAGGAAGATCTCGAAGTAATGCATGTACTTCATGTACCTTACTAAACTGGTCTTTTACCTTCACCTCAATCATTTGAGTCATGGAGGCTCACTTCCTATTTGATTTAATGAACCTTTTTATAGCATATGTTCTGTCATAGACATTGCTTGGAGATGTTAGATTTTTTGGCAATGTAACTTTTTATAATCAGATACATGACATCTATTTTAAATTATGCAGACAAAAAGCTAGAGATAACTCAAAACAGTACCCTTTCCGCACTACACGCCTAGACTCGCTAAAATTTAAATCATAAAAAATCTTTTGGATTTAAAAATAAGAAAGCCCGCATTTCTGCGGGCTTTTATGTTGGAAGGCTAGTGCTGATTTCTTGTTCAACCCTAAGGTTGTAAACTCAACGAGCTGTCATTGATCCGTCCAACTACTTTGTAGCGTCATCTAAGACCTACTGTAGTTTTACTATAAGCGTATACAATTTTTCTGGCAAGTCCCGTTAACACTCTAAAGTAATTGGATAAAAAAAATACTATTGATAGTTTTCAATTTTAGTAGATCATTGCAGGCATCAGCCTATAGATCATTCTTCAGTTGAATCGAGTAAAATTGCACAGCATTTTTGACGAGCCTGACGCAATGTTAGTTCTATTGATTTTAAGCGACTTATATCGATATTGTGGCAACACAAAATTCAGTTCATTTATTAAAAACTACTTTTTTAATCGTGGCTTTAATTTCAGTTTTTGGCTTCGTTTAGCTGGCTCAAAATCGATTATTGCGAAATTTGCTTATCCGATTTTTTATTATAAAAATAAAAAATACGGTATCGATATTCATTGCACCACAAAAATCGGTTATGGACTCTATATCGGTCATGGCGGACCGCTTGTGATCAATCCCACCACGATTATTAGCAACAACGTCAATCTTTCACAATACATGACCATTGGTGCAAACGGTGGCAGTCAAGCAGCTGTAATTGGTGACAATGTTTATATTGGACCCAATGTCTGTGTGATTGACAATGTGCATATTGGAAACAATGTAACGATTGGTGCAGGTAGTGTGGTGACGAAAGATATTCCTGAAAATGCAACTGCAGTCGGCAACTATGCGAAAGTGATTAATTACAACAACGCAGGAAAATCAGTAAATAGACGCTGGCCTCTAAATTTAGCGCAATAAAAAGAGGACTTTTGCCCTCTTTTCTCAATATTTGGTGTACCCAGCAGGACTCGAACCCACGCCAAAAACCTTTATTTATAAACCTTTAATACATGTTGATAATTTCATGTATTCTCATTTATAAATATTCCTATATCATTTATCCATTATTTTACAATTTATTTAATCGAAATAGAAAAGCTCATATATCAAAAGTTTTAATCTGATTTTCACCGTATTATGACAGCATTTAAATAATACTGAGCTTAAAACGTTTTTCTTAAATTTAACCAGTACTGATTATTATCACGGTCACTCAATTGACTTGGGGTACTGCCAATTGGAAAACCCACTTCAGCATTGGCTTGAATATTCCAGACACTACTCCAGTTCAAACCCAGACCTGCACTACTAATTCGCGCGGTATTGTCACCCGTTACACCTATCCAAGGCTCAGCATTCAGGGTCACATCTGCTGTATCCACAAAGATTTTAGCCCCAATCTGATGTTTATCATTGCTAAAAAGTGACTGGCGAAGCTCTACTGTAGCAAAGTAACCTGATGAGCCGGAAAATTGGCTAGACTCATAGCCACGTACATTGAACGGTCCGCCACTTGAATATTGCTCCGCACTATCAAGATTATAAGGACTGTATTGACCATATATAGCAACATAGCCTTGCGTACCCTTGTTACCCAAGCTCTGTAAACGGGAAAGATTCAAACTGGCGGTATAAAAGTCACCTTGGGTATTGGCTGTTTGTGCATCTACACTAGCTGTATCTGCGTCTTTAAATTTCACACGACCATAGCTTGTAGAGGCACCTAATTGGGTTAATCCTCCACCTGCGAATTGGTCATAGTGAGAACTCTCTAAACGTGCGGTAATCAAATCAATATCTCGATGTCTGAAATTTTGATTCAACTTGATATCATCCTCAAGTTGTTTATGATCATATTGCAAAGTCACCAATACCTCTGAGGTATTACTCAATAAAGCAGGCTGTGAAATCCAGACACTACTTTGTGCCGCATTTCCTTCAACACCTAAAACTTTTAATTCCTTACCCAGCTCATAATCTAAATAGGAATAGCTGGCACCGAGTCGTGTGCCCATACCAGTAAAGGTAAATACATATCCCACTTTACCGTAATTCAAACGTTGCCCTGAAGTTAGCCCCTCAAAACTGAGTTCATCGCCTAAACCTGCCAGATTATTTAAAACAATACCTGCACTGAGTCTGGCTCGATTGGTATAAGGGCTGCCATAATTATCTGCACCGACATAACCACTTAGCATTGAATCATCTTGTACATCTACAGTAAGTTGACTACTGCCTGGGGTTTCCCCAGGGCCAAGCACATTAGAGCTATACACTCCACTCAGTCGATTGATTAACTTCAGTTGCTGTTCTAGAGTCTGGTTATCAATTTGCTCACCTTTTTTTAGCGGAGCTACTGTTGCATGGATTAACCAGTCTTGTGTACGGCTTTTATTATTTACAACAGTTTGCTCATAACGAGCTTCCAAAACAGCAATTCGGACTTTTCCATCCTCCAAGGTCTGTTCTGGCAAGTAGGCATAACTATAAATATAACCGTGATTGTAATAATACTGAGTGATGCGTTGCACAACAGCATTAAGCTGTGACAGGCTGATTCGGCGTCCTTCAACTTCTGCTACCAAAGCATGTAAGCCTGCGTTACTGAAGCGAGTATTTCCTTCAATACTTATTTGACTGATGTCAATCTGTACGTGTGAATCTTCAAGTGTAAATGGAGAGTCAAGATTTTCAATATCTACATCCGCCTGTGGAGCAGACAATTTCTCTCGTTGCTGTTGTTGTAATAATTGACCAGAATTTGGAATAACTTCTGCTTTTATGTTCATTGAACATATACTTATTGAAAGCGCAAGTAAGGTATATGGATATCTCATGAGTTAATGTCCGCCCATTAAAATTAGAATTTTTGGCATCCTTCACCACGGTTTATTACTTTTTTAGATTTAATTCTAAAGCTTATTGTATCCAAAATGGATACTCTCTATCTGAATCTGAAAGCTTATTTATCCAAAATGAATACCATGATTATCTAAACAATATCTCCTGAAATCTAATTAAGATTTTCAGGAGACATATGTCCTATAACTTAATCATTGTTATTTAGAATCCATCCCAGCATCAACTTTCACTGCTACCAGGATGAATTCACGATTTGTTCTGCCACCAAGTTCACTAGTCATTAGTTACTTGATTCTGGATTTCCATTACCAGTCCTGGATTGCCATTGCCATTACCAGATCCTGGATAGCCATTACCATTACCAGATCCTGGATAGCCATTACCATTACCATTACCAGATCCTGGATAGCCATTACCATTACCAGATCCTGGATAGCCATTGCCATTACCGGATCCTGGATAGCCATTGCCATTACCGGATCCTGGATAGCCATTACCATTACCAGATCCTGGATAGCCATTGCCATTACCGGATCCTGGATAGCCATTGCCATTACCAGATCCTGGATAGCCATTGCCATTACCAGATCCTGGATAGCCATTGCCATTACCCGGTCCTGTACTCACTAAGGTAATTCTACCTTGGTTATTCAGGCTAATTCTATTGGCTCGAATAACCCCACTATTGTTGACCACAGCTCTTCTTAGACGATTTTGCTCTAAGCCAGTTAAATATACAGAGCCATTATTAGCAACGATAGTTCCCCTATTATTAACCAAAGACTGTAATGCTCCTCGATCGATCTGATATCGGGTTAAACTACCGTTTTGCAGAGCCAAGGTCACTTGAGTAGCGCTGGTTAGAAGTGTTCTGCCATTAGGGGTACGAATGGTACCACTGTTGATGACCCGAGGGGCTATCAATGCGACTGTTCCACCTGACCGTGTAGTAATACTACCTTGGTTTTCTACCGTCGCTCTGCTATTGGCTGCACCACTTAAAGTATATCTTCCAGTTCGCAAGCTATTTTGCAGATTACGATCGTTAATATTCAGAGTGGAAGCCACAATCCCCCCCACATTCACCTGAGCTGTTCTAGAAAACACCACTCCGTTTGGATTCAATAAAAAGACCTGACCGTTAGAATTTAAACGCCCAGCGATTTCTGATGCATTTCTATCACGGACTTGGTTAACTGCGACTGAAGACCGGTTAGGCTGTCTAAAATTTACTGTAGCATTTCTACCAATATCAAAAGTATTCCACCTAGCACTCATATTTTGGCTTCTTTGATTGATATTTAAGGTATTGCCACTTCTAGCCACCTGGGCATTACCAGAGGTAATGTTACCGCCTGTAGGTAAGGCATTAGGTGCTGGGGCAGCCTGGATAGACAGGGGTAACAGGGCAGAACTCACGAATAACAAAGCAGCACCGATCTTCTGACCTAAGTGACTTTGATGGTCAGTGATAGAAGTAGAACTCTGGCTACTCTTCTGATGGCTTTTGGCTAGCTCTGATACAGCTTGCCAGCACGATAACTGCTTATTCCATATTCTTTTATAAATTTTATTCATTTTACACCTCCAACATATAAATAGGAGTAAGTAAATTCAATATCAAATATTACTACTCACTATGTCTTAAACCATGCTGACAAATCAACATGGGTCAAAATGAAAGGCTATTTTGATATCTTTCTTAAATAGAATATAAAATGGCATTATTAAAACCATTTTTATAGAATCCAAAACTATTATCCAAAAAATGAATAACCTTATTATTTTGATCATTCTATTCCTCTACTTAAAAACCCAGTCACAAGCTTAAAGAGTGAAAGCTAGTAACCACCAACAGTTATAATATTAAAAAATTAAAAAAACATGATAGATTAAATGATTTAATTATTACTTTTGTTAATTTCAAAATAACCATTTATTTTTTAAACATTTTTTTAAAAAATAAAGAGAAAAAATTTCATTATGAGAAATAAATAATAATAAAAGATCTTATTTTTTAGAGACTTGTTTATTTTACTGGGAATTTGAAGACCTTCATGCTGCAACTCATCGAGCTTATCAAAAAAATAAAAACCATTAAAAACAATATTTTGTAAAAAATTATCGATTCAACCAAAAGGATAAATATCTGATTTTTATATGTAAAAAAAAATAAAAATCAATAAATTTTCATTCGAAATATATAGTAATAAAGTGGATTAATAACAAAAAAAATAATCAATTATTAAAAAATAAAATTAAATAAAATATACATTCTTAATCTTATAAAAGAATAATACAATATAAAGAATAACTCACCAATAAACTAATACAAAAATTAATAACACTCTCACTTAAGACCAGTTAAAAATTATTTAAAAAAATAAAAACTCAATAACTTTTTTATTTTATTCATTATTTCTTAATTATCTAATTTTTTTAAAAACAATTTCAAATAATCTATTTTACTCCCTCATACAATATAGAACTTGAAAATTAATTTTTATACTCATCCAAAATGTCATTTTATAGAGTTTATGGAAAGGCTATGGCTTAAATTTCAGTGTTATTTAGAAAAACTGACTGCTGCTCTATAAAAATAGATGATGCAAAATAATATTTTTACTCGTTTTTTATTTGATATTTCAACTTAAATGTTTAGACTTGTTGGTAATGTAATTTATTCATACTATTACCTTTTGTACTTAAACCATTTACTTTTGTACTTAAACCTTTGATTGTAACTTTGGAATAATATTAGAGAAATAGAGAGTTTCTCTTCGCTATGATGTTTTGTAAATCGCATTCACGAGATACTCCTAGTCAGCTCCCCCTTCTCCAGTAATCTTAATAGAAATTATTTTCTAATTAAAAAACTGATTCATGATTTTGCAAAAGTAAGAGAAAAAGGTTACCCAAGTTTGAAACTTCAATTTTTATAAAGACTTCCTTGTGTCATTACTTAACTTGATGTTTTAGCCGATGATTCCTTAACTTGAATAGTTGGTTTAAACAGGATTCGGGTTACATGGAAAAAGTTTCATCTCACCTACCATATTTTCTAGCATTAAAACTCTACAATAATTGGTTTAAATTTTTTAAATATTCACTAGGTCTAAGTTCGAGCGCCCCCTACCTGAAGATCACGATAAATCCTCTTTCACACCTGCTGTGCACCCTGCTCAGGCGAAGTCATCATCTGTATCGCATAGCTATTAGAACTCTAACTGGCGTAGGCTGTACGTATGCTTGAAATTAGTAAAAAGGAAGAATTCTACCAGCAAGAATACTACGGCTATGTGTATTCGTTACTTAACACCAACCTTTAGCACATGAGCAATGGTCGTGACCGTATCAAATTGGTCGTAAAATTCTATTTCTATGCTATGGATGATGAAAACTGATTTAAACCGCTTTCTTCAAATACCAGTTTTTCCATGAACTGCTGCCACGCACTTCGATCGGCACAGTTGGAATTAAGTTGTCTTTTAAAATTTTCGTTTGATTCACGGCCTTGGCAAGACGTGCTTTAACTGAATGAATGCACTCCCGATCGCCAAATTCACAACGATCCAAGGTCGTTCCACCACAAGGACCATTGGCAAGTCCTTTGGGACAGGTTTCTGGGCAAATATATAGAGTATCGCCTAGTCGGCATTGGCCACAGCTTTCACAGCCCACCACCCCATGTTTGCTGACAAATTCAGTTTTTAACAGAGCTTTTGCTGCCAATGCACCATTCCAAAAACGTGACTGGAAAATAAAGCGTCCAACGCCTTTTGCGACTTTCGATTCAAACAGCGCATCATGCATGAGGTGCAATTGCTGATATTTCAAAATCTGAGTGGCGCTTGCAGGGCGTGAATAATAACTGAGTTCAGGATAAAACTCCTGACCTGTTTTCACTTGCCAAAGTGTATTCCACAGCAGCTCAAGTGCATCCAAATCGAGATGACGATATTCTTCAATATAACTTTCCAATAGCATTTGTTCTTCAGGCTTATGACATGCCGAAAGATGAATGCCCGCCAAACCTAAATGCTTGCAGATTAAAATTTGCAACGCACAGCGTAGATACACCCGATCCGTCAGCCCTGATTCTTTTTCTTCGCGTAGTACATTGAGCATATGTGAGGTAATCACGATGCCCGCGACTTGATGTTTCACCATGAAATTGGCGCGAGCCAAAGTCAAAGGCATGACACAGGCAAGTAATTTTTGAGGATAGCCATGTTGCGTTAAAAATGCTTTTACTTCTTTTAAAGCGGACAAGTCATAACCCAGTTGGGTAATGATGTAATCCGCGCCTGCTTTCATCTTTTTATACAGTTTGAAATACTGGGCATCGCGTTCTGCTTCTGCATATTTAAACGGATTAAATGCCACCCCGATACAAAAACCGCCACGTTGTTTTGCTGCCATAACAGCATTCACAGATTCCAGATAACGTGTTCTTTTCGTTATATCATCCTGACCATATTGATGACTTTTAAGCTTATCGCCTGTGAGTAATAATAAATTTTGCAGTCCAACGGCTTGGGCTTCATTTAAAAAATGCTCAAAATCAGCAATATCTCGCCCCTTACCAGCAAAGTGCAAAACTTTTTTGACAGATTTTGGATATGCTTGAGCCGCTAAAAGTGGTGCAAGATCATCATCACTGTGTACCCGATCCGCCAAGGTCATCAGCGCAGGAAAGCCTGCAAATTCAGTTTTTACCGGCAGGATCTCTTTCATTGAGCAGAGATATTCCACCAAAACACAAAACTGATTTTGAGTAAAACAAGTCGAAAGTTGAGACATAAAGGAGAAGTGATCCAAAGGATCAAACAGACTAAAACCCAATTATAGTGAAGATTCGTTGAAAGTGCATCTGATGCCACCCGATTTGGCAGCATCAGAAGATATACCTAAAAGTAGGACTTAACCCCAAACGTCCTGTGCAATCTCATTCATCAGCTTTAACTTTTTCCACTGCGTGTCATAGGAAATACGGTTGCCTTCTTCCATTGAAGCAAAACCACTTTGTGGACAAAGCCCCAATTGCTCAAGCGGTAGATACTCTGACGCTTGGTGAATTTTGGCAATTACTTGGGCTTTATCTTCAACCGTCTCAAGCTTGGTCGAAATCAAACCTAAAAAGACTTCAGCATTGGTGCCCTGTAATTTTGCCAAAGGCTCAAAGCTACCTGCGCGCTCGGTGTCAAATTCCAACAGGTAACGATCAATATTGTGTAATTTCTCAAAAATAAAACTCTCGATTGCCGCATAGCCACCTTGATACAACCAGCTCGATAAGAAATTACCGCGGTCAATGTGTAACGCAATGATGAGATCTTCAGGCTTGTTGGCTAATGCTATATTTAAGGTCTGAACGGCTAAATCGGCTAATTCATCAGGATTCATGCCCGATGCACGTTCTTTGGCACGTTGCTCTGCATCGCACAGATACGCCCAAAAGCCATCATTGATCTGAATATAGCGGCAACCTTGATTATATAAAGCTTGAATCGCTTTCTGATAAGCCTGTCCTAAATCCTCAACATATTCACCCAAACGATCGGCATAATGACGGTTATTGCGCAAATGCGGATACAACATCGTATTGGGGCTTGGCATGGTGAATTTTGCTGTGGCAAAACCATCAATCGCCTGATGTAAAAAACGATAATGCGCAAGGCTTGGATGATCTTCTGGAAAATCAATTTTTCCAGTCACACGAACATCATAAGCTTTAGTAATAACATCTTTAAACTGTAAGCCATCACGGGTTTTATAGCCTTGAATGCCTTCAAACTGTTCAAGAAAATCATAATGCCACCAACCACGGCGAAAGTCACCATCGGTCATAATGGTACAGTCATTGTCCAGCTGAATATCAATCAGGTTGTGAATTTCAGCATCTGCTACTTGGCGTAATGTTTCTTGATAAATCACACGATCAGCAAAATCATAGCGGGCTTTTTTCAGTTTTAATGGTCTTAAAAAGCTCCCGACATGCTCTACCTTGTTATTGGCGTATTGGTTTTTTGCTGCTTGGCTCGTGTTGCTCTTCATAAATGTCGTCATTTTCAATGTAGTGTGAATTGAATCGGACTATGTAGACAATGTCGAATTTATCTTTTGTAGCGCTGAATTAATGAATAGTGATATGCATCATGAGCTTATGTATTTTCGTGCCTGTTATTTAATATATTTACTGAAGTTAGCTCACTGTTAGGTGAATTTATTTCATGTTTTATCTCATAAAAAAGCCAGATGATCACTCATCTGGCTTTTCGTTTTGCAATTAGTTAAACGTCCAACCGAAACCAACATCACCTGATGCTTTGTCTTGGCTGTTATATGATGTGCCTACTTTTACCGATGCTTTACCTTGCATAAAGTTATGTACTACACCCATAGAGATTGCACTTTCACCGCCATTAAAGCCCATTGCCATACCCATCGAAGTACGACCAGCAACAGTTGGTTGTGGTAATAAAGCAATCGCACTTGCTATACCAGCATCCGCACGTTTACGATTTTCATCCATCTTTTTATTTAACTTATTCATACGATTGGTTACAGATGGCATAAAGTCAGACATGCTTTGTTGTAGACTCTCAATAGAAGCAGTATTTTCTTCGATCTGTGTGGTATGTCCAACAACAGTCTCCGATACGCCATCTAAGCGCTCATTGGTTTTGGCAATATTCGCTGTATTCGTTTTGATATCAGCTGCATTGGTATTAATATCAGCAGGATGCGTTTTTAACAGTTCATCAGCCACATCTAGACGTTTAGCTTGGGTATTTACCTGTTGCTGAGTAAGTGAACTCGCACCTGTTTCATTCAACTCTTTCGAAACTTTTTGTGCATCACTGTATAAAGTCGCGTATTGCTGTTTCAATGTTTGCAGCATGGTATTATCAACACCACCTGCCACATTCACTATACGGCGTGCAAATTCACTATTTTTTTGTGTAGAGCCAACAGAAACGACTCCACGTGTCACATCATCGTTGGTCACAGCTGTAAGATAAGCCACAGTATTGGCAGTATACTTTTCTGCTCGAGAATCAGTTCCTAGTGCAACAGATAAATCACCATTTGCAATGGTTCGGTTACCTACTGCCACACTGTCCTTTGCAACCGCAGAGATGCGCCAACAGAGACTGAATTTGCCCCTCTTGCACTTGAGTAGTTACCAATGGCAACAGATTCAGCGCCTGCAGATTCAGCATATAGCCTACTGCCACTGATCGTTTACCTGTTGATCGTGCAATACCGCCCATCACAATAGATTCTTCACCCGTGGCTTTGGTCGAGTTACCAATGGCAACGGTATCTTTACCTTTGGCTTCAGTGGTGCCATTACCCCCGATTGCAACAGCATTTTCACCAGTTGCTTTGGTGCGTAAACCCAATGCCACAGCACCTGTTCCACTCGCAACAGAATAATTACCAATTGCGGTTGCGGCACCTTGTGGACTGCCCACAATTGTTCCTGTTGCTTGAGCACCGCAGCCTAATGCCAAGTCACCCAGTACATTACCTTTTGCACCTTCACCGAGTGCAATTGAGCCACCTTTAGCTGAACTATTTTCACCAATGGCAATTGAGGCATTGATTTTGGCTTGAGCAGTATTACCAATGGCAATGGATTTTGCCGTTTCAGCAACAGCATGATCGCCCTGAACAATTTCAGCGGCAGATAAAAAAAAGGAGAGACAGCAATAAAAGAAGCAAGAAAAGTTTTTTTGAAATGACGCAATGACCTAACCGCACACCCCGTGCAAATGAATGGCGATGGATAATGCGCAGGCAAAATGCGGGTATGCCAAATCAAATTCGAACAGTCAAATGTAATCACAGCAACCCCATAAAATGCCCACCGCATTATGTTGGACTTGCTTCAGGCCGGTCTCTGGACTTAAGTTATAATAACTATTCACCGTTGCGGGGGCAGTGTTAGCTTCAAACCATTGTAGGTGGGAATGACTTCCCAATTTCACTTCTCGTAATGGAAGTACCTGTAGGTACGCGCAGCAGTAAGAGCAAGTTACAATTAAGTCAACTGAATCACAAAAAACAATTGAATATTAAAAATATTATCTAAGGCAAAATGTGCTTGTTCACGTACCCTTTAATTTTTCTAATGCTGGACGATATTTGATGAAATTAATTTTCTATACTCAGCTCGTTTTTCTCTTGCCTCTGCAATTGAAATTTCATAATAAGTACCAAAAAAAATACTATTACGTTTAACATTGATCAGTCTGATAAAGTCAAAACGCCAAAAAGCACAGCCCTTTTTATCAATAACAAAAAATAGACCCTTACCGTCAGCGAGTTTAGTTAAAGGGTTAATTTTGTATTTTTATGCTTATTAATCTCAGATTTGAAATGCTTATTCATTAGATTTATTACAAGCTTTGGTATTTTTTACGGTAACTCATTTTTAAGAATTTAGAATTACAGCAATACTTATCGTAAAAATTTACGATAACTTAGGAAATCACTCGAACGCCTTGGAACAATATTAAAAGTTAAACCCTTTATTATCAATATATTTGGGATTATTTAAGATACTACAGGAAGAAAAATGGTGCGCTCAGCGGGACTCGAACCCACGCCACAGGCTTCGGAGACCTGTACTCTATCCAGTTGAGCTATGAGCGCGCGTGCACATCATAACAAAAAAAACCATAAGGTAAAGCAACTATATAGAAGTCTTCATTTTTAGTGCTTAGACTTTAAACAATGTTCCATAATTGCAACATAGAATTCCTCCTTATTTACTTGGTTTATTAGCAAAGATCACTCACAATACTCATACTATTCACCATGTGAGAACTTCATGACTGATGCATTGACCTTGAGAGACGTATCTAAAACTTACCGAAATGGTTTTCAAGCACTGAAAGGTATCAACTTAACTGTACCTGAAGGTGAGTTTTATGCACTCCTCGGACCCAATGGCGCAGGTAAATCAACCACGATCAGTATCATTAGCTCACTCACCAAAAAAACATCAGGTACGGTTGAGATTTTCGGGCACAATTTAGATACGCATCCTTCCGAAGCCAAACAATGTTTAGGTGTCGTACCGCAAGAATTTAACTTCGGTCAATTTGAAAAAACCTTTGATATTTTAGTGACCCAAGCCGGTTATTACGGCATTCCAAAAAAAATTGCTGAACAACGGGCGGAGCAATATTTAGAAAAACTCGGTCTTTGGGATAAACGTGCTATTCAAGGCCGCATGCTTTCTGGCGGTATGAAACGTCGTTTAATGATTGCTCGTGCCATGATGCATCAACCTAAACTGCTGATTCTAGATGAACCGACTGCTGGCGTAGACATTGAACTACGTCGTTCAATGTGGGACTTCCTCACCGAAATGAATGAAAAAGGCACTTCCATTATTCTCACCACGCATTATTTAGAAGAAGCTGAAATGCTCTGTCGTCGGATCGCCATTATTGACCGCGGTGTGATTAAAGAAGATACCAGCATGAAATCTTTCTTAAATCAGCTGAGTGAAGAATCCTTTATTTTTGATTTGGTTGAACCGATTCAACCCGTCAATATTGACATTATTGGTGTGCGTTTTAATTTAATCGATCCTGTTACCTTAGCAGTGACTATGGACAAGGCACATACATTGAATGAACTGTTCCAACTTTTGGAAGCACAAGGTATTCAAGTGCGTAGCATGCGTAATAAATCGAATCGCCTAGAAGAACTGTTTGTGAAAATGGTTGAAAAAAATCTTGAAGGAGCTGCGCAATGAACTTTAATCAATTAAGTGTTGCGCTCTATACCCTGGTTCATAAAGAAGTGCGTCGCTTCATGCGCATTTGGCCACAAACGCTGTTACCACCTGCCATCACCATGAGTTTGTACTTCGTGATTTTTGGTAATCTGGTCGGTTCACGCATTGGTGAAATGGGCGGCTTTAGCTACATGCAGTTTATTGTGCCCGGCCTGATTATGATGGCAGTGATCACCAACAGCTATGCCAACGTATCTTCCAGTTTCTTTAGCGCAAAATTTCAAAAAAGCATTGAAGAACTGATTATGAGTCCTGTGCCACTGCATATGATTCTTTGGGGCTATGTGATTGGTGGTGTGTGCCGTGGAGTCTTGGTCGGTATTATTGTAACTGCCATGAGTCTGTTCTTTACCGACTTATATATCACCAACTGGTTTGTGACTATATATACCGTTTTAATTACCTCATTATTATTTTCACTCGGTGGGCTAATTAATGCGGTTTATGCGAAATCTTTTGACGATATTTCGATTATTCCAACTTTTGTACTGACTCCACTCACCTATTTAGGTGGTGTATTCTATGCCATTAGTGCTTTAAGTCCGTTTTGGCAAAATCTCTCTTTAATTAACCCGATCGTATATATGGTCAATGCCTTCCGTTTCGGCATTTTAGGTCATAGTGATGTCAATGTTTCAGTTTCATTGAGCGTCATTACCTTATGTTGCGTTGCGCTTTATGGCATAGCTTACTATTTACTTTCTCGTGGTTCAGGAATGCGTGAATAATGAGTGTAGAACATTCTCTATTAGGTAAAGACACCAATTATCCAACAGAATATCAACCCGATATTCTGTTTCCAATTTCACGTGCGCAAGCGCGTGAAAAATATGCCCATGTTGAAGGCATTCAACAAGGTAAAGACTGGTGGCATGTTTTTGAAATTTCCTGGTTAAATGCAGCTGGCATACCACAGGTTGCAATTGGTCGCATTACCTTACCGGCATCTTCGCCTAACCTTATCGAATCAAAATCATTAAAGCTCTACTTTAATAGTATGAACTTTAGCAAATTCGATTCAAAAGACGCTTTTATTGCGACGGTTGAGAAAGATTTATCCGCAGCGGCAGGTGCGCCGATTACCCTGACTTTATTTCAGGCAGATGATCTGGATATTTCTAAACCTGAAGGAATCTGTATTGATGATTTAAGCCCAGAACGCTTAGAGAACCATCCCGATGCAACTTTATTAAAATTAGATCCAGAAAATAGTGACGAAGTCGAAATTCAACTGTATTCACATTTACTACGCAGTAACTGTCCAGTTACTGGCCAGCCTGATTGGGGCACAGTTTTTATTCGATATCAGGGTAAAAAACCTTGTTATCGCAGTATTTTAGCTTATATTATTTCTTACCGTCAGCATAATGGTTTCCATGAACAATGCGTGGAACAGATGTTTGCCGACATCTGGCAAAACCTTGCTCCAGAAAAGTTGATGGTATATGCAACTTATACACGTCGTGGTGGATTAGACATCAACCCTTGCCGTGTATCGGATGCGACATGGATGCCTCGCCCCATTCGTTTGGCGCGACAATAAAATGAAGAACATTGAGGTTTTTTAACATGCCATTTTTTGGGTTTATTCCTTCTGAAGAATTATTAACCAGTATTCAAACAGCTCAGGAAAAGAAAAATTCCAGCGAACCGCTTTACCCTTTACGCGACAAAACAGCATTACTTATTAATGAAGAAATCATTGATAGTATTTTGACTGAACTTGTGCGTCGTTTTCCGGCCAGTGATAAACGTGATACTGCTGAAAAACTTGCGGGTTATATCAAATCAACTGTTGCTGTTTTATTGAAACAGTTGATGAGTAAATCTCCAAATGATGTGGTCAAGCAATCGATTGAGTTTTCTGAAAAAAGCTTATTTAAAGATGCGGAAGGTAACTTCCGTGTAGGCGAACTTTTGGATGCAAGTTTGGTGACCAATCTTAAGCATAGTTATGCGGAAATTAAAGCCGGCAATGAAGTCAATAAGGCGGCGCTCACTGAATCGTATAAGCAATTTGCTGAAGCGACCGTGCGTCATTTTATGAGTGACTTTAATAAGACCTTGGATTTAGGCATGATCAAGCGTAAGGCTGCGGATCTGGGTTCTGCTGCAGTGACTAAAGCAGTCCATATGGCAGTGGATAAAATCATTCCGAATTTGAATAAAGCCGAGCTTCTAGCACTTGCGGAATACCACGATACTTTATTTCATGTTTAAATTTCATGCTTGAGCATTTTTAAAATATCAAAACCTAGCCATGGCTAGGTTTTTTTATGGCAAGATTTCGCTCTCAACTAATAAGCAAAATGAATGAATCAATACCGCCTTTAAGGATATTCATCTTGATCAAGTATTACAGATTGGCTGTGTATTACCTTGATTTCAGAAACAGGACTTTCATTAGTTCCCTACTCCTTCCATTTTTATGTAAATAATTTTTATATAATAATTTCCATATAAAGTGATGAGGGAAATTAAATCCTGCCAAATCTTATTCTTTATACTCTTTTGTCCAGCCCTGAATTTTTATCCATGTCATCTTTATAGCAGTACTAATAAAGAAAAAGGTTAATAGATGAACTTGTATGATTTGCGTTTTGCAGGGCGATTTTCGAATTTTTAAATAATGATCAAGGACAATCAGTCCTCGCTATGTTTTTGCCTTTATATGGGCTTTTTTTTAGCTCGGGCACAAAAGGCTATAAGAGCACATTATTTTGCATCACCGCTAAATATCGGATGATTTGCTCGCAACAAGTCCCTGTTCAGCAGCGCAATATATTGTGATGTATTTTCAACCAAACACCGCTTGAGAAAGCACAATTGCTGCTAAATTTCTTACCCTAAGCCTAGATAGACCGTATCATTGCGAACGATAGAAAAGACCAGGCTTGATCAGCTAAAACAGGCAGATGATCTTTTATTATTTATTGTCCCTCAACTGACAATAGTAAAGCATAGCCAAGAAAACCGGTCTCAAATACGCGGATTTAAGCGCAGATCCACGATCTTTGTCTTTTTTTGTATACGTACTTGTTGATGCAGCGCTGGTCAATGTTATCTTAAGCCTTAATAGAAATTCTGTTACCTTTCATGCGATAGATTTTCAGTCATTCGGTCTGAAATGACAGTTTTTAGCGTCGTGATGTCAATTGATACACACTGATTATGTTTTTGGAACTTTGAGTAATATGTTAAATATCAACTTTTATAACAAAATTAAACGTCTTCCTTTACTTCTCGGTGCACTTTCCATCACCAGTTTCTGCCAAGCCAATGATTTTTATAATCATCCTGCATATAACAGCTTCAAGCAAAAAACCATGCAAACTTATGGCTTAAGTGCCGAACAAGTCGACTGGGCCATGAACGGCTCAAAAAACCTTCCCAATATTATTAATATCATGAACCGTCCAGGTGAAAGTAAGCCTTGGTACCAATATAAAACCAACTTTATGGCTGAAAGTACCATTCAACGCGGGGTGCGTTTTAAAAATCAATATGCCGACACTTTAAACCGTGCTGAACAACAGTTTGGTGTACCTCAATCGGTGATTTTAGGTGTTTTAGGTGTAGAAACAGGTTTCGGTACCAATAAAGGCAATTTTGTCACTCGTGATGCATTGGCAACTTTAGGTTTTGGTTATGAACGCCGGGCACAATATTTTCAAGATGAACTCTCTGCACTGATTGCATGGTCATATAAAGATGGTGTTCCAACCAACTCAGTGACAGGTTCTTATGCAGGTGCAATCGGCTACCCTCAATTTATGCCAAGTAACATTCCCAAGCTAGGCGTTGACTATGATGCTGACGGGCATATCGACCTTAGAAATTCAGCGGTAGATGCGATTGGTTCGATTGCCAATTATTTGTCCCAACATGGCTGGCAACGCAATCAACCGATTGGCTTTGCTGCACGCTATATAGGAAATAATCCAGAATCGATTATCGCCAAAGATTTAGAACAACCAACACCTTATGGAGTCTTAAAGAATCAAGGTGTTACACCGACAAATCCGATTGTGAAAATAGATGATCTCGATATGGTGAATGTTATTCAGCTTCAAGACAGCTATGCACCAATTTATTATTTGACTTACCCAAATTTTCAAGTGATTACGACTTATAACAAGAGCCGTATGTATGCCACCGCGGTATGGCAATTAGGTACTGAAATTGCCAGTCGCTAAGACTGGTTTTTACTCAAAACAACCAAAGTCAAGGTTTTTTTATGTAAAATAGCGCACAAAACGGACATTTTAAATAAAATGTTACAATATTGATTATTTTTTAACCGAAAAATGTTATATTTCTGTCCTTTTTGTAATATTTTCAATTAAAGAGTAGACAGCTTTAGCATGGCATGAATATTATCCATTTCGTCAAATGTAGTTGCAAAAGAGAATTAACAGACTGGATTGCTTATATTTCAAGCTTTTAAATGAAATTAAGTCAATGGTCTTTAGGAGTTTAATAATGCATTCATCGATTAAATATATTTTAGCTTTAAGTACCACTTTTGCCCTGAGTCAGTCTCAAGCGGAATTGGTTCAGTCATCATTTAATACAGATCATGACAACTCTCGTTTAGCCACGCGTGTGCTAAATAAAGACGCTCAAAAGTTCAATTCACACTTCTCAAATTTAAATAGTCTTTCAATCACTGAGCGTTCTGGCGATAAAATCCGTCGTCAAACCATTGCAGCAAAAATTGAAATTCCTGAAGACGAGCCTTCAGTGATTGAAAAGCTAAACACTGTTGCATCAAATACAGTTCGTAAATTTAGCCAAACTGGTGCAGCATCTTGGTACGGTCGCCAGTTTCATGGTCGTAAAACGGCAAGTGGTGAAACATTCGATATGAATGGACTCACTGCAGCTCACCGTAGCCTGCCATTGAACTGTTATATTCGCGTAACGAATAAAACCAATGGTAAGAGTGTAGTTGTGAAAGTGAATGATCGTGGTCCATTCCATGGCAACCGAGTTCTAGACTTGTCTTATGGCGCTGCGAAACAGTTAGGTATTACTAACGCAGGTACTGCGAAAGTAAATATTGAACGTGTTGATGGTCCAAATTCATAAGATAATGCTAGCCTCCTAATACATTTGACTTAAAAGCCACGTAAAGTGGCTTTTTTAATGTCTGAAAAAACTTTGTTTTAAGCATCCTCTTAGTGTTTAATAAATACAGCATATAAATAACAATAAGAGTTGAGGATGAACACATTGTTGAAAATCCAAAAGCGCCCTACACATAACTTGATAGCCAAATGCATCATTTCATCACTACCCCTCACTATGCTTGTTGCATGTTCAAATTTAACTACAGCACAACATAAACCTGTTCAAGAAAAAGCGTCAAATACATTATTGGTTTATGGCGGTCCCATTTTGACCATGGAGGGAATGCAACCCACTTATGTCGAAGCATTACTGATTCAAGCAGGTCATATCCAGTTTAGTGGAAAACTTGAACAAGCACGCAAAATTTCCCCTCGAGCACAGCAGCTCAATTTAGAACAACGTACAGTTATCCCGGGTATCATCGATGCACATAGTCATGTCAACAGTGTCGGCTTACAACAAACGGTTGCGAATCTCTACTCTCCCCCAGATGGAGCAGTGACTGATATCCACTCGCTAATTGTTGTCATGAAAAGCTGGCAGCAGCAAAATCCTGAATTTATTCAGGCTACATCCGGCTGGATTATGGGCAATGGTTATGACGATGCCCAATTAAAAGAAAAACGTCATCCAACGGCAACAGAACTGGATCAAATCTCTAAAGATCAGCCAGTCTTAATTTTGCATCAATCTGGACATCTAGCATCGGTCAATCATAAAGCTTTAGAAATACTCAACATCAATGCAAAAACACCCAATCCATCCGGTGGCGTGATTCGTCGGATGAACGACTCCATGGAGCCAAATGGTGTGCTTGAAGAAAGTGTTGTTTTTAGTGCCATGATGCAAGCTTTTAAAAATGTCCCACCTGATGTTATGGAGAAAATGGCGCTCAGGGCTATTCAGACTTATGTCCAAAATGGTTACACAACCGTTCAGGAAGGTCGTGCGGATGCTGGAACAAGTGAATTGTGGCGAAATTTAGCCAAACAAGGAAAATTACCGATTGATCTGGTGTCTTACCCCGACATTAATAATGAAAAAGAATACATGCTTAAACATGGCACGAGTCGCAACTATGATCATCATTTTCGCATAGGCGGCGTTAAAATGAGTTTGGATGGCTCACCTCAAGGCAAAACGGCTTGGCTAACTCAACCCTATTTAATTCCACCAGAAGGAAAACCAAAAACCTATTCAGGCTACCCTGCCTTTCCTGAAAACAAAACGGTACAAGATGCAATTAATTTAGCCTTTGAACACAAATGGCAAATACTGGCCCATGCCAATGGTGATGCTGCAATTGACCAATATTTAAATGATATTGATACCGCAACCAAGCACTATCCAAAATTAGACCGACGTAATGTCATTATTCATGCACAAACTATGCGTGAAGATCAGTTAGACAAAGCTAAATCTCTCGAACTCATTCCATCCTTCTTTTCATTACATACCTATTATTGGGGCGACTGGCACAGAGAAGAAACACTGGGCGTAGAACGGGCAAATCGTATTTCACCAACAGGTTCTGCTTTACGCAAAGGCATTTTGTTTACCGAACATCATGATGCCCCTGTTATTCCACCTCGTAGCATGATGACTCTGGATACCACTGTAAACCGTGTCACACGCAGTGGCAAAATACTGGGTGCTGAACAACGCGTCAGCCCTTATATTGCATTAAAGTCGCTCACAGACTGGGCTGCTTATCAATATTTTGAAGAAAATAGTAAAGGAACCCTAAGCAAAGGAAAACTGGCTGATTTTGTCATTTTAAGTGACAACCCACTCACTATCCCGAGTAGCAAAATTAAAGATATACAAATATTAGCCACCTACAAAGAAGGTCAACAGATTTATCAAAACCCAAAGCTAAAAGCCCTAGAACTAAAAACATCACCATAAAATTATGGTATCGCAAGTTCTTTAATGGGTTATTCAGCTAAATTAAACTGAATAACTAAAACCAATTACTGGATACTTTGACCCGCTCTTGGTTCTGGTTTATATTTTATTTAAATAAAAATAAGTCTATGGATCCTACATCCAGCTGGAGTGGATGATGAAAACGATAACCGAATGGTTAGATGAATATAGTGAGAGTCATCAAGACAAAACCAACAAAGCCATTCATTGGGTTTGTGTACCCGCCATTCTTTTTTCAATCGTTGGAATTCTTGCTCATTTCAGTGCCTTATTGACTGCCCTGATACTGGTCTTAACTTTTGTCTTTTATGCGCGCCTCGATCTGGTACTTGCTGTTGCAATGGCCGCTCTACTCGTGGTCATGGCGGGGCTTATTTTTATCTTACCTGTAGGTGTCGGATTTTATATCGCAATTTTTGTTTTGGTTTGGATTGGGCAATTTTATGGGCATAAAGTCGAAGGTAAAAAGCCTTCATTCTTTAAAGACCTCCAATTCCTCCTCATTGGCCCAGTATGGTATATGTATGCCTATCTAGGTAATTTGGATACCCAAATGGGAAAACGCCAAAAATCGCAAATGACAGCAATTTAGATACCATCATCATTTTAGCCTTTTGAAGAACCTTTATTGATAGGTTCTTCCTTTATACTTCAACCAACCGTTGGCATGACTTTTTTGCGGGTCATGATGAGTCCAGTGGATTACACCACCTTGATCACTGTATTCATATTCACCATAAAATTGGACAATTTCACCCTTTTCCAAGTCATCCAAGCGCGGGCTTAAGTCAATATTGTGAGCGACCAATACCGTTTGCCCATTACCCAATTGCAGAATAAATTTTTGATGACGTGAACCGTTATTATCATCACGTAAAATAGCTTGCACTCGCCCACTTGATTGGACTTGAATATCACTTTTTTGTTGTTGAAATGCCTGTTGAATTTTTTCATCATCATTTTGAGTTTTCAAATTTGATGACTTCGATTCTACAGCTGCTCTTTGATGTTCTGTTTTCGATAAAATTTCACTTTGTGGTTCTAAATCCGTGAGCGATTGATTTGAAGGATTCTGCTGTTCTTGTAAATCAATTCCAAAATATGCTGCTATTAAGACAATAATAACTGCACCAATCCCCAGATTGGTTTTATTTGCCATGTTATCGTTCCTCAAAATTTTATTGTATTCATAAAAAAAGCCCCAAATGGGGCTTTTTTTCACAAAATAGTTTTACCTAAAGGCAAAAATTATTTTGCAGCAGCTTGAGCAGCAGCAACTTCTTCAGCGAAGCTCATTTCTGCTTTCTTCTCAATACCTTCACCTACTTCGAAGCGAACGAATTGAGCAACTGTAGTACCAGTTGATTTAAGAACGTCAGCAACTTTCTTGTCGTTGTCGATTACGTACATTTGACGCTCAAGAACAACTTCGTTCAAGTATTTTTCAACTGAACCAGTCACCATTTTTTCAACGATGTTAGCTGGTTTACCAGATTCTAATGCTTTCGCTTCAGCAATTTCTTTTTCTTTAGCGATAAGATCAGCAGATACGCCTTCAGCATTTACAGCAACTGGGTTGAACGCAGCAACGTGCATTGCAATACCTTTACCAGTCGCAGCATCACCTGTGTAAGAAACAACAACACCGATTTTTAAACCGTGTTTGTAAACTGCAAGGTTTTCGCCTTCAACAATTTTCGCACGACGAACTTGGATGTTTTCACCGATTTTTTGAACAAGAGCAATACGCGCTTCTTCAACAGTTTGACCATCTTCAAGTTTCAATTCAGCAATTTTAGCAGCATCAGTTTCGTTTGCAGCAAGAGCAGCAGCAGCAACTTTAGCAGAGAAACCGGCAAAGTTTTCGTCTTTAGCAACGAAGTCAGTTTGGCAGTTCACTTCTAAAAGAAGTGCTTTGTTGCCTTCTTGAGCAATCGTGATCGCGCCATCAGCAGCAATGTTACCCGCTTTTTTAGCTGCTTTTGCTTGACCAGATTTACGAAGGTTATCAATCGCTAATTCAACATCACCATTCGATTCTGTTAATGCTTTTTTGCATTCCATCATTGCAAGACCAGTACGGTCACGTAATTCTTTTACCATGCTCGCAGTAACTGCAGTCATGTTGTTCTCCTAAATACGGTAGAAAAATGAATCTGTTCAACAAAAACGGCCCAAAGTGTTCTCTGGGCCGTTCTGCTTTCTTGACGCTTAATTTGCCACCATTACATGTCGCAAAAATGACAACCTTGCGTCAAAACGCATTAAGCCTCTGGAGCTTCTTTAACTTCTTCAGCTTTCGCTTGAGCGTTTGCTTGTGATTGAGCGTACTCTTTACCAGCAAGAATCGCATCAGCCATAGCAGAAGCATAAAGTGTAACAGCACGGATTGCATCGTCATTACCCGGGATAACGTAGTCTACGTTGTCTGGGTTAGAGTTTGTATCAACGATACCGATTACAGGAATACCAAGGTTTTTAGCTTCTTTAATCGCGATTGATTCGTGGTCAACGTCGATTACGAATAATGCGTCAGGTAAACCACCCATGTTTTTAACGCCGCCTAAAGCACGTTCAAGTTTTTCCATCTCGCGAGTACGCTCTAAAGCTTCACGTTTAGTAAGCTTAAGGAAAGTACCGTCTTGAGATTGAGTTTGAAGGTCTTTTAAACGGTTGATTGATTGACGAAGAGTTTTCCAGTTCGTCAACATACCACCTAACCAACGGTGATCAACATATGGTTGACCAGCGCGTTGCGCTTGTTCACGGATGATGTTAGATGCAGCACGTTTAGTACCAACGAACAATACTTTGTTCTTTTTGCTAGCAAGATTGTTAACAAAGTTCAAAGCATCATTTAACGCAGGAACAGTATGTTCAAGGTTGATGATGTGAATTTTGTTACGCGCACCAAAGATGTATTCACGCATCTTTGGATTCCAGAAACGAGTTTGGTGACCAAAGTGCGCGCCAGCTTGAAGAAGGTCGCGCATGCTTACGTTGTAATCTGCCATTTTCTATACCTTAAAGTTTGGGTTAGGCCTCCATATATCCGCATTCTCCACTCTTTGCAGAGCACCCAGAGAAATGTGTCGATATATGTGCGGATTTTATTGCCCCATCGCACAAAGCCCGTGAAATATATTCACGAAAAAGCATTTGATAAAATGGGCGGCTATTTATACCATAGTCACATACAAATTTCCAAAAGTTTTTAGAGATCATGAACAGTACTTATAAAGCGCCAAGTCGACTCATTAAAACCCCTGACGAAATTGAAAAAATGCGTGTGGCGGGACGACTGGCAGCAGAAGTCTTGGATATGATCAAACCGCATATTGTTCCGGGTGTGACGACCCTTGAGCTTGATACGATTTGTCATGACTATATTGTCAACAAACAAGATGCCATTCCTGCATGTTTAGGTTACGGTGCAGCGCCCGGTCGTCCTGCATTCCAGCATGTGATTTGTACCTCTGTAAACCACGTGGTATGTCACGGTATTCCATCGGATAGCAAAAAATTGAAAAAAGGTGACATTTTAAATATTGATGTCACTGTAATTAAAGACGGCTACCATGGTGATACCAACATGATGTACATCGTCGGTGGTGAAACCTCCATTTTGGCTGACCGCCTGTGTAAAGTTGCTCAAGAGGCAATGTACCGTGGCATGGCAACGGTTAAACCCGGTTCGACCATTGGTGACATCGGTAATGCCATTCAAAAATATGTTGAATCTGAACGCTTTAGCGTAGTACGTGAATATTGTGGTCATGGTATTGGCACTGTGTTCCATGACGAACCTCAAGTCCTTCATTACGGTCAACCGAATACCGGCATGGTTCTGGAAGAAGGGATGACTTTCACCATCGAACCTATGGTGAACGCTGGTGTTTGGCAAACTAAATTATTAGGTGACAAATGGACTGTTGTGACTAAAGATCATAAGTTATCTGCACAATATGAACACACTCTTTTAGTAACCAAAACTGGTGTTGAAGTACTCACTGCGCGCCCTGAAGAAGACTTATCTCGTTTCATGTAATTATTCTATTTAAATTGCATCTTAAAAATGGCTACTTCAATGTAGCCATTTTTATGTTTAAACTTTTTTTATTTCATCCAGTCGCGTTATTTAGGTTAAAGCTTTTTCTAAACTTTCAATTTTTTGAGTTATTTTCTATTCTTATAAAAACATAAAATCGTATCCATTAAAGCCAAAACTATTAAAACAATTATTCATAAAAATATATTTTTTACATATCGTATATTTCTTGCACCCCTTTCTCCTGTTTTTTAGGCTAAGATAGTGTGCTTTTTTATTTTTTAATCCCTATAAGAAGGAATACTGCCGTGGACGTACGTCTCTCTGATCGTGTCAATGCCATCAAACCGTCCCCTACACTTGCTGTTACCAATAAAGCTGCTGAACTTAAAGCTGCTGGTAAAAACGTAATTGGTTTGGGTGCAGGTGAACCAGATTTTGATACCCCGCAACACATCAAAGATGCAGCAATTACTGCGATTAACAACGGTTTTACCAAATATACCGCTGTTGACGGTACTCCAGGTCTTAAAAAAGCGATTATCGCGAAATTTAAACGCGACAATAATCTTGACTATGCAGCAAACCAGATCCTGGTTTCTTGCGGTGGTAAACAATCATTCTTTAACTTGGCCCTTGCCTTGTTAAACAAAGGCGATGAAGTGATCATCCCTGCGCCATACTGGGTAAGCTATCCAGACATGGTGATCATCGCTGAAGGTGTTCCAGTTGTTGTTAAATGTGGTGAAGAACAACGTTTCAAAATCACTCCAGCTCAATTAGAAGCAGCAATCACTAACAAAACTCGCTTAGTGGTTCTTAACAGCCCATCTAACCCGACTGGCATGATCTACACTAAAGCTGAATTAGAAGCTTTGGCTGAAGTGCTTCGTAAATACCCAGAAGTGTTGGTTGCTTCAGATGACATGTACGAACCAATCCGTTGGGATGATGAGTTCTACAACATCGCAACTGTTGCTCCAGACCTTTACGACCGCGTAATTGTACTTAACGGTGTGTCTAAAGCTTATGCAATGACTGGCTGGCGTATTGGCTATGCAGCGGGTCCTGCTAAATTGATTGGCGCAATGAAGAAAATCCAGTCTCAATCAACTTCAAACCCAACTTCTATTTCACAAGTTGCTGCTGAAGCTGCATTGAATGGTCCTCAAGACGTTCTTGAGCCAATGATTGAAGCTTTCAAACGTCGTCACGATTTAGTTGTAAAAGGCTTGAACGACATCAAAGGTATTACTTGCTTACCTGCTGATGGCGCATTCTATGCATACGCAAACATCCGTCCATTGATTCGTGCGAAAGGCTTAAAATCTTGCACAGAATTCTCTGCATGGTTATTGGAAGAAACTGGTGTTGCCGTTGTTCCTGGTGATGCATTCGGCTTAGGCGGTTACATGCGTATTTCTTATGCAACTGCTGACGAAGTACTTGTAGATGCATTAGCGCGTATCAAAAAAGCTGCTGATTCAATCGAAGGCGTTGACGCTGCGATTGCTTCAATTGCTGCTGAAAAATAATCTGCTTTTTAAATAAGATTTAAAAAACCCGCGTTTATCGCGGGTTTTTTAATAACAAAGTTTTATATCCAATATAAGAAAGACTTAGTGATTGCCTTTAACGCTATGTTTGCCTGTATAAATAACCAAAAAAATTCCCAGCAAGACAATCACGGTAGATAAAACAATCCTTAGCCCGATTGTTTCACCAATAAAAAGTGAACCACCCAAAATAGCTAAGCACGGCACACTCAATTGCACAGCGCTGGCGGTCACACGGTCTATATGCTTCACTATGGCATACCACAGCACATAAGCACCGCTAGATGCTAAACCGCCTGACAGCACTGCTAAAAGTACACCTTGAGGCTTTGCAAAGCTTTGTGTATAAAATGCAACATAAGCTAGCAATACAAAAGGAATCGCCATCACAAAATTTGCCAGCGTACTTGCCAATGGGTTTTGCATATTCTTACCCGCGATGCTGTACATAGCCCAACCTATTCCTGAAAGCACCATAATTGCCACATAAACTAAATTTGGTGCAGTTGCACCCGGCAGCAGGAGAATGAAAATACCAAGAATTGCGATACCCAACCCTGCACCACGCTGAATATTGATTTTTTCACCATGACATAAGCCATAGCCGACCATACTCAACTGTACTGTGCCAAATAAAAGCAATGCCCCTACACCCGCATCAATATGCAAATAGGCCATTGAAAAGGCCACAATATACAGCGCAAGGGAAAAACCGTTTTTAATATTCCATTGTATTTTGGCTTTTTGTACAGAAAATATGTAGAGCAGCAACAAAACAGCTGCGCCACTACATACCCGAATCAAGCTAAAACTCATAGGATCAATCTGCTGTTCGGCCAGCGCCAGACGACATAAAACCGAATTGGCGGCAAAAGCTAGCATTGCAATGCAGATTTTAAGCAGCATGGTTGGACATCCTTATTCAACGATCTGCTTTAGATATATCGAATATATATAAGTAAATCCACTTATTAAATCTATAGCTTAAATCTACAAACTTTCCTGATTCAATTCATCAAAAATACAAACGAGTAAACACTCTTCATATTCATCAATTATTATTTTTCTTCTTGGTCTCTAGAAAATATCGCAATCACTTCAGCTTCTGTCATTTTTTTAGTTTGATTGTTAAATGAATAGAATGCTGGTTGATTATCTACATAAATCTCTAAATTGAAATTCAGATCCTCTGGTAATTGCTCTAGAGAAAATACATTAATATTGGCAAATGTATGGTCTTTGGTTCGCCAAAAAATTAGGGTACCACACGCATTACAGAACCCTCGTTCACCCCAATCTGAAGAACGAAAGACCGATAAATGCTGTGGGTCTATAAAATCTATATCCTGTATATCTACAGTCATCAATGGTCCTCCAGTCTGGCGGCGGCACATGGAGCAATGACAAGCGCAAACCTCATGGTTCTTCAGTTGTACCTCAAATTGAGTCGCACCGCATAAACATCTCACTTTCATCTTTATTCCTAATTTTTATCATTATTTTTAATATTTATACTTTAACCGTAAGCAAAAGACTCAGTACACTTCGATAATACAATTTTAAATTGATGATTTAATATCCACCCATCTAGAATTTAAGTTCCAATCTAAAATTTAAACACAACAAGGACAGGCAATGAATATCAAGAATCTTTCAGGCCTACAAATTATGCAAGAGATGTGTAATGGCAACATTCCAATGCCGTCGATGGCCACAACCATTCCCATGTCAGCAAGCGAAGTTGAACTTGGGTATGTGACTTTCATTGTGAAAGCAGATGATCGCCATCTCAATCCTATGGGTAGTGTGCATGGTGGCTTTGCTGCAACGGTCTTAGATTCAGTCACTGGCTGTGCTGTGTTTTCCATGCTAGAAGCAGGCCTAAGCTATACGACCATCGACCTAAATGTCAAAATGTGCCGCCCTGTTCCCCTCAATACCAAGCTTAAAGCTGTGGCTAAAACCATCAATATTAGTAAAAGCTTAGGCATTGCTGAAGGTCAGCTGATTGATGATGAAGGCAAGCTATACGCCCATGCCACTGCAACTTGTATGATTATTCGTTAATACAAAAAATGCTGGATTTGGAGCATGTTGACTCAACTGAGCTTAAGTTAAGTTACTTAAGCTCTTAGCATTTGATCATCATTAAACAGCCGATTTAAGTGATTTCGTTAACTCTGGGAAAGGCACTTCTGGACGTGACGTCGCTTTATAAATACATAAATATTTAAACACGCTATCGAGTGATACAGAGAGTTTCTTCTGTTCCGATATCGACCATACTTTAGAATTATTGCGTCCAGATAAGGCGCTGCCATTCAGTTGATACAAATACAGATCATGATCACGTTGCAAAGGTTGCTTACGACCATTTGAATAGCTTTCTAGTAACAATTGACAAGGGGAATTAATCAACCATTTATCACTAAACCAAAGCTGCAATAAGTCACCCAGATATAAGGCTTGAGTACCGACAGGCCACACTTGGATATAAGCATCTTCAACCGCAGTCTGATAGCGCTCAGGATCTTGAATGATAGAAAGGTAGTTGTCTTGATAAAAAGATAAATTTGAAAAGATTTCGGCAATCGTCAGCGTATGCATTCGCTTTCTCCTGTTTAGCCATTTTAGTGCTGGCAAGTTGGTTTAAATCCACACTGTTTGAACTTTCACTCAAACGCTCTGTTATGCATTTAATCTAACAAGCCGATTTTGGCTGTGCAAGTTTTTTTAACGTTTTTGATTTATTTGTCTAAATAAAAAGCATACAGCACAAAAATTAAGGAATCATGACACTTTTAGCTTGACCCCCCACAAAATCTCCTTATAATCGCATGCAGATTCTCCAATAGCTCAGTCGGTAGAGCGACGGACTGTTAATCCGCAGGTCCCTGGTTCGAGCCCAGGTTGGAGAGCCAAATACGAAAAAGCCCGCAGCATTAAAGCGGGCTTTTTTTTGCCTAAATAATCTATAACCATTTAAATCATCATAAAAAAATTATCCTGATTTCCTTTTTTTTAGATCAAATCTGCAAATATCTACTAGATATCAAGTTACTCTGTTCATAGCCATAAATTTATTGAGATATAAAAATTCGTAGTGAAATAATGAGGAAGCAATAAAAAAAGCGCATCGAAATGCGCTTTTAATCCATTCACCCTATCTAAACATGGATGAATCTAAAGATTTTTCTATTACTGAGGTAAAGGAATATATTGTGAATTATTATTCTGTGCTTTACGTTCAGTCACCACCACATTCAGGGTTAATGGTTTATCATCTCGAACCACTTCAACTTTGATCGTGCTATTCGGGGCTTGCAACGCAACATAATTAATCAAATGCGATGCAGAAGTAATAGTGTCACCATTTACCTGAATAATTTTATCGCCTTTCTTGATTCCAGCCTTGGCTGCAGGACCTTGAGGAAGCACGTCTGCAACCACAACACCTGTTTGCTTAGGTTCAAGAATATTTTCCTGTTGCACTGGCATTAGGCTGATACCCAACCAGCCACGAACCACGCGACCATCTTTTAAAATTGAATTCAGGATTTGCTGACAGACCTTCGCCGGGATGGCAAAGCCAATACCTAATGAACCACCTGATTGAGAGAAAATAGCCGTGTTCACACCAATCAAATTACCCGCAACATCAATCAGCGCACCACCCGAGTTACCCGGATTAATGGCAGCATCCGTTTGAATGAAGTCTTCATAAGTGTTGATACCCAAATCCGAACGATTGGTGGCAGAAATAATCCCTTGGGTGACAGTTTGCCCCACACCAAATGGATTACCAATGGCAAGAACAACATCCCCCACTTCATTAGCACTAAGTTTAAAAGGTAAAACCGGCAACTTGTCGAGTTCAATCTTAATCACAGCAAGATCAGAATCGGGATCTGTACCAATAATTTTTGCTACAGCACGACGCCCATCATTCAATCCCACTACAATTTGATCAGCCTGTGCAATCACATGATTATTGGTCAAGATATAACCATCCGAACGAACAATAACACCAGAGCCTAGGCTATTTTCATTTTGCTCCTGCCCGAATTGATCTGGTACTTCATCACCAAAAAATTCACGAAATGCAGGATCATTTAACAAAGGATGTTCAGCTTTTTTCACTTTCTGGGTGGTAAAAATATTTACCACCGCAGGAGCAGCAACTTTAACCGCAGCATTGTAAGATTCAATACCGCCTGTTCTCGTGGTACTGACTAAAGGCTCTACTTTCTCTACCGGCATTTTCACACCATCAGCCGCAACAGGTGCTTTAGGCTGTTGATATTGTTGCCATGCAAGAAAACCTAGCGTGACCAAAATGAGTAAAACCCAAGGTAACCATGTAAATGTGCGACGCACGTTAATTTCCTCTAACAATATTTTAATTCGTTGATGACTAAGTAATTTATGCGCCATTGTAAAATGAAATACAGCAGGAAACATAAAAATAGTGCAAGAGTTTTGTCATGCTTTAGTTACAATTCAAAATATGTTTTGATGATGTTAAATATTTAGGCTTTTGAGAAATTTATGGCAAAGCTCAACGAAATTATTCAGTGGTGCAACCAAACCCTGAAATCACACGAATTTAAAGACTATGCACCAAATGGTCTGCAAATTGAAGGCAAACCCGATGTAAATAAAATCTTGTGTGCAGTAACTGCATCACAAGATGCAATTGAAGCAGCCATTGAACAAGGTGCTGATTTGCTATTGGTTCATCACGGCTACTTCTGGAAGGGCGAACCCTACCCGATTACCGGCATGCGCGGCAAACGGATAAAAAGCTTAATCCAACATGATATTTCATTGGTGGGTTATCACTTACCTTTAGATAGTCACCCTACTTTAGGTAATAATGCGGCGATTGCGGATATTTTAGCATTAGAAAATATTGAAGCTTTAGATCCAAGCGAACGTAATCCGATTGGTAATATTGGTTATTTAAAACAACCCGTATCTGCTGAAGATTTTAAACTGTATGTGTCGCAGCGTTTAGATTTTAATGCCATTCATCTTCCTGCTGATAAAACATCAATCCAAAAAATCGGTTTCTGTACCGGTGGTGCGCAGGATTTTATCGGCAAATCGGCTGAACAAAATTGTGATGCTTATATTTCTGGTGAAGTCAGTGAGCGTACCTATTATGAAGCCAAAGAATTGAATGTGCATTATTACGCTTGCGGACATCATGCCACCGAGCGTTATGGCGTACAACGCCTTGCAAAAGCTATTTCAGAACAGTTCGATATTGAGTATAGTTACTTCGAATTAAACAATCCGATTTAATTTAAATTTTACGGTTTGACATTTTCTTTATACGTATAAATTCAGGCTTTATTCTGTATTGTTATTTATAAGCAATGCGCAATTTAGGCAAAGAATCCATTACAATAAGGCCACTTAATGTCAAAACCCAGCAAAACGCAAGGAATTGAAAACATGACAACGATTACTTTACCGGCACTTCCATACGGTTATGAAGATCTTGCTCCACACATTAGCAAAGAAACTTTAGAATACCATCATGACAAACACCACAACACTTACGTTGTAAACTTGAATAACCTGATCAAGGGTACTGACCTTGAAGGTAAAACATTAGAAGAAATCATTAAAGCTTCTGCTGGTGATGCTGCTAAAGTTGGCGTATTCAACAATGCTGCTCAAGTTTGGAACCATACATTCTACTGGAACTGTATGGCTAAAAACGGCGGCGGTAAAGCGACTGGTACTTTAGCTGCTAAAATTGATGAAGCTTTCGGTTCTTACGAAAAATTTGCTGAAGAATTTGCTGCTGCTGCAACAACTCAATTCGGTTCAGGTTGGGCTTGGTTGGTTGCTGACGAAGTAAATGGCAACCTTTCAATTCTTAAAACTTCAAATGCTGACACTCCACTTGCTCACGGTAAAGTTGCAGTGTTGACGATTGACGTTTGGGAACATGCTTATTACATCGACTACCGTAATGCACGCCCTGCTTACATCAAAACTTTCCTAGAAAGCTTGGTAAACTGGGATTATGCAAATGCTAAATATGCTGGCCAAGAAGCTGGCGTTGAAAAATAAGATTTAAAATAAATTTTATTTTTTGCATAAAAAACCACCCTTTATGGGTGGTTTTTTTATTTTTAGGGCATATCTGCATAATTATAAGGCAAATGATTCATTTCTTTATATTTACGTGTTGACGACTTGGGTTTTCATCCCTAAAATGCGCATCAGATTCTCCAATAGCTCAGTCGGTAGAGCGACGGACTGTTAATCCGCAGGTCCCTGGTTCGAGCCCAGGTTGGAGAGCCATCTATTCTTCCATAGCTCAGTTGGTAGAGCGACGGACTGTTAATCCGCAGGTCCCTGGTTCGAGCCCAGGTGGAAGAGCCAAGATTCTAAAAAGCCCACTCACCATGAAGTGGGCTTTTTTTTATCTGCCAAATTTCCATTTACTTCTCATGCGACAGATACTTTTAATCTGTTATCTTTCATCAGCACGCTTGATTTAAATCCTAGATCATTCCCCTATCTATTGTTCGCTTATTAAAATTTAGTTATGGTAATTCTAATAAAAATATTTTAATAAGCCACTATGAATGCAACCTGGTTAAAATCTCTCATTTTCTGGATTATTTTGATTGTTGTCATGTTCGCAGTGTTTCAATGTAGTCAAAATTCTGAAAATAAAAAGCAGGCTTCCGCGCTCATGTATGAACGCTTATTTCATTGCACCCGTAATTTACCCCAAAAGAACCCAGAGGTTTTAAAACACATTCAACAACAGCTCAAGCCTGAGCTTACCCAAGCCGAGCTGATGCAATTGATCAACGAATGCCGTAAAGCACACCCCTTACAAAGTAAAGAAAATTATATAGACCTCATAAAATCACTTAAATAATAAGCAATAAGTTTATTTTTAAAACATTCAATTCATTTTCATGGTTTTTTTAAGCATAAGCCCTTGACCCCTTCAGCTTAGATACATAGAATGCGTATCAGATTCTCCAATAGCTCAGTCGGTAGAGCGACGGACTGTTAATCCGCAGGTCCCTGGTTCGAGCCCAGGTTGGAGAGCCAAATTCTAAAAACCCACTCTACTTGAGTGGGTTTTTTCTTATCTGTAGATTCGTATCGTGTTTAATTCCAGTTCATCTACCTTTCTTGTGATTGGTATCATTGCCAGTCTTGCATTGATCATCCTGTGTGCTCAGCAATATTTCAAAACCAAAAAAAAGTTTTATCCCAAACGTGTCATTACGCCTTATGAATGCAGAATGTACGTTCGTTTAAAAGAAGCCTTTCCTCAATATCATGTCTTGGCACAAGTTGCTTTTAGTGCGTTAATTACCAGTCATAATCTTAAAATTCGCAATCAGTTCAATCGCAAAGTCACCGACTTCGTTTTACTTAATGAATCGCTACAAGTTTTAGTGATTATTGAGCTAGATGACCCAACCCATTTATACAAAGTTGAAGAAGATAAATTTCGCGATCACATGCTGCATGAAGCGGGATATCGCGTATTACGCTACACTGAAATTCCAAATGTCAGACAACTGCATAAAGACATTCTTTAAAAAATCATTTACGAAAGTCTATTTCTAAATAGCCAAGCAGCTAAAGGTAGCGTAATCAACGCTAAAACAATTAGTGCAATGAAATCCAGTTTAATCTGAGAAAAACTCGCACCCTCCAAATACAGCTCACGATGCTTGTGATGAACGTGATAATTTGCACAACTCCTTGTTATTCGAATTTTATGCGTACTTTTTATTTTGCGTCGTGCCATCACCACGACATTCTAATTAAGCATAAAAAAAGCATCTGGCTAAATATAATTTAGTAGATGCTTTTTATAAAATTAGCTTTCAGACCGACTCAGCATTAAAGCAATGCAATAAAGATTCCAGCAAAAATAATCAGCCCCACCCAACGGTTATGACGAAATGCCCAAAAGCAGAGTTGCGGATTTCTGTCTCTGGTTTTTGTCCACTGATAAATAAAGTCAGCCGCCACCACGAGCAAAGCCATTAAACCAAAAGGTACAAGTAAAGCCTCTCGGAACAAAGCTGCACCTATCAGCAACACACTTGCTGCCTGTAATAGCGAGATGATTTCAATGTCGTATTTTCCAAATAAAATTGCAGTTGATTTCACCCCGATTTTTAAATCGTATTCGCGGTCGGTAATCGCATATTGCGTATCGTAGGCCACTGTCCACGCTAAATTACCAAAGTATAAAAGCCAACAGGTCAGATCAGGTGTTTGCCCAACTGCGGTATATGCCATTGGAATGGACCATGAAAATGCAGCACCTAAAAATACTTGCGGCAAGTGGGTATAGCGCTTCATAAATGGATATATAAAGGCTAAAAACAACGCCCCAAATGACCAGTAGAAGGTTTCTATCGGCAAGAAAAACAACAGACAGGCACTTGCAGCAACAAGAATTAAAAATACCCAGATGGCTTCTATCGGCTTAATTACACCCGTCGCTAAAGGCCGATCTTTGGTTCTGGCAACAGCGCCATCTACTTTACGATCCGCAAAGTCATTTATGGCACAGCCCGCGGCACGCATAAAAACCACACCCAAGATCATCAACAACAGTATTTTTAAGTTGGGTACGCCTTTGGCTGCAATCCACAATGCCCACATGGTTGGCCAAAACACCAACTCTGTGCCAATCGGCTTATCAAAACGACATAAATAGTAATACGCTGCTAAACGCTCACGCCATGTAGTTTGTTGCGCAATGTCCATGACTGTCCTTAACCAGGTTTCTGTTAAATATTTTATTGTGAAGTATTTTGCTGAATAAACTGTTCAAAAGCAGGCAAAAAAGTCTCTTGAACAATAAATTTACAACCATGCCAAGTATAGCAACTTTGCCGTGTCCAGCCATCTTCGAGCAGAATCACACGGCGCTCGCAATGTGGATTGGTGCGTTGAAACAAGAACCAGCCAATCGGCTTTTTGCCAATATGCTGAAAGATACGTGCATGAGATTGCAGACTTAAAATTGGAAAGATACTTTTCGCTTTGACCCAAGGCTCCGCTTCGCAGCCATATAAATAGCTTTCACGCACCCATGAGGTATGCTGATGTGGCATATTCATCCACTGGCTGTCGGCAAAGTTTAGACGCAAAAAACGCTCTTGGATGGGCTGTACTTTAAATAGTCCACCCGCCAAATCTGTCAGTTGCTGCGTAAGTGAACCCGATGCATACAACCATTCACGTAATTCAGCAGGAATCTGTTTATCCTGTCGTTTACATGCTCGCTTGTTTTGCATAAATCCACTGCTCGTTTAGGTTGATTGATTTTAATCTCATGTATACATCATTTTAGCAATAACCGATGTTAACTCAGCCATCACCGTTTCCCTATCATATCCAATCAAATGCGATTAGCAATTATCTGTTTTGGCAATCACTTCAAATTTGCCCTGCACTGTCTTGATTAAAATCATCCCTTCGGCACTCAAATAAAAACTTTGTGGATAGTCGAAATCGAGTGCCATTTCTGGATTTTTTAATGCCACAAATTCTGCTTGTTTATAGTCTTCCACAGTGCGTCCCACTTCTACATAGGTCACGGCAGAAAAGTTCATTTTAAAACCTTGCTCATGATCTTTAGGATCAATCCATGGATAAAAGCTGGTGTGTTTTTTACGTTGCGCCATAATATTTACAATAATGAGTTTCAAAAACAATGATACAAAAAAACCCGCTACATGAGCGGGTTTTTAAAGCTTAAATTCGCGAAAGAATTATAGGCTGTAGTACATATCAAACTCAACTGGGTGAGTAGTCGTGTTAAGACGACGTACTTCTTCAGTTTTAAGTTCGATATATGCATTAAGCATTTCTTTCGTGAACACGCCACCTTTTAACAAGTAGTCATGATCCGCTTCAAGTGCTTCAAGCGCCATTTCTAGGTTATGAGCAACTGTTGGGATTTTCGCTTCTTCTTCAGGAGGAAGATCATACAAGTTTTTATCAGCAGCTTCACCTGGGTGAATCTTGTTTTGAATACCGTCAAGACCAGCCATCAACAATGCCGCAAAACCTAAGTACGGGTTCATCATTGGATCTGGGAAACGTGCTTCAATACGCTTGCCTTTAGGGCTAGAAACGTAAGGAATACGAATCGAAGCTGAACGGTTACGTGCTGAGTAAGCAAGCATAATCGGCGCTTCATAATGCGGAACCAAACGCTTGTACGAGTTTGTAGAAGGGTTTGTGATTGCATTCAATGAACGAGCATGTTTGATCACACCGCCAATGAAGTACAACGCCATTTCTGACAAGCCTGCATATTCATCACCAGCAAACAAGTTCTTGCCATCTTTAGAGATAGACATGTGAACATGCATACCAGAACCGTTATCGCCAACCATTGGTTTAGGCATGAAGGTTGCAGTTTTAGCGTATTGATGCGCAACATTCCAAACAGCATATTTAAACTGTTGAACTTCGTCGGCTTTACGAACCATGGTGTTGAAGCTCACCCCAATTTCTAACTGGCAAGATGCAACTTCGTGGTGATGTACTTCTACACGACCAGGGCCCATGATGTCTTCGATTTTTGCACACATTTCTGCACGCATATCATGTGAAGAATCTACAGGAGGAACTGGGAAGTAACCACCTTTAACACGTGGACGGTGACCAGAGTTACCACCTTCGTAGTCTTTGTTGGTTGACCATGCAGCTTCTTCAGCGATTAATGTATGGCGCGCGCCAGACATATCGATTTCCCATTTTACTTCGTCAAAAACGAAGAATTCTGGTTCTGGGCCAAAGAATGCAGTATCACCAATACCAGTAGATTTTAAATATTCTTCTGCACGGCGAGCAATTGAACGTGGGTCACGGTCGTAACCTTGACCAGTTGAAGGCTCGATCACGTCACAAGTTACGACAACCGTTGCTTCAGCAAAGAACGGGTCAAGGAAGCATGTTGCAGGATCTGGACGTAAAATCATGTCAGATGCTTCGATGCCTTTCCAACCGGCAATTGAAGAACCATCAAACATTTTACCGTCTTCAAATGTATCTTCGTCAATCGTATCTGCTGGGTAAGTTACGTGTTGCTCTTTACCCTTAGTATCAGTAAAGCGAAAATCGACCCATTTTGCGCCACTTTCTTGGATGAGTTGAAGGACCTTGTTCGCCATGCTCATTGTGCTCCGATGATTTTTTGTTGCACCTGTTAAGTGCGTGTTAGTAGTTGGCAGTTATAAAGCAAATCCCGTACCAACTTTAAAAAACAAAGATAAAATATTGAATTCTTTATCAGAATAGAAGATTTAGATACTTTAGTTTGACGCTATTATACTGTGTGCAAATGTAAATGCACCATATTCAAACACTCTTAATTACTTTTGCTTAAAAAGCCGCTTTCAGTGTATCAAAATGGTGCGAATTTGTTTTTAAAAGTTGTAAATGAGCCTTGTTTCCATCTATTTGGTTCAATTTTCTTTGCATCAGATTAAAATAAATACTTAAAAATCAATTTTCATCCATGTCGATGATTTAATTACTTAATATTTCAACTATTTAATTTTAATTCCTTCTATAAATTTAAATTTAGAAGATGATTATCTTATTATTTTTTCACGATTTTATATTCAAGAAAGTTTGACTAGCAGATTTTTTCAGCACTTGAATAAAGAAAGGCTGTGCGCCATTTTGGTGATTAAGCTTAGATCTCATTTCCTTCTATTTATGCTTCTTTATTAAGTTCAGCTTCAACTGATCAAATTTAATACAAATAAAACTTACTTATAGTTAGCCTATTACTTAAATTCAATTTTATCGCCTCATTGATTGCTTTTAAATCTAAATAAAGCCTCCATTTTATTTAAAATGGTTTCAAGGGTTGAAATAAAAAGCAATGAATTTCATTCAATATAAAATGTAAATAAATCAGCTTATTTTGATCCTGTGATTCCTCTAAAATCATTATCATAGAAATAGTTCAGCAGAAAATGCTTATTTTTTGCTATGATTATTCGCACTCCATTTTTGACTTGTTTTTATTCGCCTCATTTATATCAGGCTGGCCATTAAAAACAGCAATCCTGCGAGTATTCCTGGACTATTCGAGCACATATAAGTGCGTAAATTTCAATAGGTTAGCTCATGCTTTTAATGATCGAAAATAACCACTGCAATTAAATACAATAAAATGCTATTAAAACAAAATCAGCAAGCCTTTATTTTTAAACTATTCGCCTTAAATGCTATTAAATAGAATTAAATTGAATTAATCACTTTTGTGAGTAATATAGTGAGTAACGCCTCGGTTTTTCCAAGTTACTCACACAATGCTTAACGATACTAAAATTAAAAAACTTAAACCCATGGATAAACCGTATCGAATTGCTGATCAGGGTGGTCTTTGTATTGAGGTTCGTTCAACTGGTGCAAAGCTCTGGCGAGTACGTTATCGTTTTGCGGGTAAAGCATCTATGATTAGCTTGGGTGAATATCCGATTATTGGTTTAGCGGATGCCAGACAAAAACAAGAAGAGATAAAAACATTGCTCGCAAACAATATTGATCCAGCTGCACATCGTCAGCAGCAAAAATTAGACTTGAATAATATTGATAAAAATAGCTTTGCAATTATCGCAAATGAATATGCGGCTGAGCGATTAAGAGAAAAGTCTCAAACCTATATCGATGCTTTTCACAGGTCCATGGAAAAAGATGTATTCGGTGTGATTGGTCATAAAAATATTAAAGATATCACATCTGCCGACGTGCTTAAGATTATGCAGAATACGGTCAAGCGTATACAGGATCAGAACAACCGGGGTACTGGTGAAGTCACAGCAATTGAGAATAGGAAGAAGATTGGCTCTGTGATGAGATATGCCATTGCGACATTAAGAGCTGAGAACGACCCGACTTATGCGGTACGTGAGGTGATTGAGCGCCCAGAGGTTGAGCATGCACGACCTTTAACACTGACTGAAAGAAAGTATTTTAGATCAAGAATCAACAGCTATGGTGGTGCTGAGTCTACAGTGAATTCAATCCTATGCTTGTTTTACACAATGCTTAGAACGATTGAGATTAGGCGTATGCAGTGGTCTTTTGTCGATTTTGAAAATAGAACTATTACTTTTGAAAAACAGACACGTGAACAAATCAAGAAAGGCATGCGACTTACCAAGAAAAATAAGACGCATATTGTTCCAATGTCTGAACAGGTTTATCAATTATTGCTGCGTCAGAAAAAACTTACAGGTCGTAAAAAGCATGTATTTGAGGCTGTTTATAATGGCGGCATGATGCCAGCAACTACAATCAATCGAGCATTGCAGTACATCATGCAAAATGTCACAGCACATGATTTTAGAGCTACCGCATCAACTTTATTAAATGAGCTTGGTTATGATGAGAAATGGATTGAAAAGCAATTAGCCCACCAAGAAGCCAATAAAACCAAAGCAACTTACGACCATTCAAAGCATCTAACTGAACGCAGAAAAATGCTTCAGGATTGGGCAAATATTATTGATAGTTGGAAAGAATAGCCCTCACATGAGGGCTTTATCTTTTAATACCGCTTACTATTAAATACCGACTTCGCAAAGTCAATAAAAGTAATGATGACTTTCGCCCAGCGTTCCCAATTTTGACCAAGATCGGTGATAAATGATTTTACGAACGCCAGTACCCATGCTTTTTTATCAGCACCAGATTCACGCTCTTTCTCGGCTGCATCCATGGCATTTGTGGCGGTTTGATAAATTTCACGCCCGACGTCCACAGCATCAACAAAATTAGAGAGTGCACCAGTAATAGTTAGTGTGGTCATTATTTATATCCCCATGGTAATTGAAAGTGTGGTCCATCTTTAAAGGTTTTCCAGTCACCGCCCCATTCGATCGGAATATCGAGTTCTTTGGCTGCTTGCTTCATGGCTTTTTCGATCTGGTAGTAGTATTTCCAATCCCATGACACCGTGCCATTTACCCATGCACCAAGATCAACTGCATGGCCTGTAAGGTGGCGTGAATTTTTGGTCTGACTTGCACCTTGCTTTACAAGTTCGGCTTGTCTTGCTGCGGTACGCACACCTTCAATTACAGTGAAATCGCATTCAGAGATTTGAATAGCTCGTTTAACCACTTTCACTAAATCAGGATGCACGCCTTTTAAATTATTGATTGAGCGCACACCGAGCATGAATATTTTTTGTGTAGTGGGTAGCACACTTGCAAAGGCTTGGATTTGTGCTGAACTTGTGGATTGATGCAATTCAGGCTGTGCAATCTTTTTACCAATCCATGCCAGTGCTGGAATGATAATCCCGATAATTAAGGCGTGATGTTGTTGTGGAATAACTTGGAAATCTAAGGCCCATTGCAATGCAGGAATTAATACGAGCATTAAAAAAGCCCCCAAGATTGGGAGCTTTACGGAAAGATATTTCCAGGCACCTTCGTTTATAAACTTCATTAATCTTCTCTCAGTCTCTTTAGTGTTAATTCGTGGATTTCTTGAGCGCGTTTATTTTCCTGTCGTCGGTAGTACCAATTCACTATCAAACCTGCCATGGCTACAAAAAGCCCTGCCCATGGCAATATGTCTATTGATAAGAGCCAAGCGAAAAAGCCGCCTAGACCTCCGATGTATGTTGTCTTACTTGCAACATCGCTAATGACTGCTGCTGTTTCTGCTGTTAAATGCGCCCTATCAGCCATTGCGCCCCCTAAAAATTTGGCAATAAAAAACCCGGTCAAATTAAAGCCGGGTTGGTTGTAGATTGCTTTATTAATCGCTAGATTGACGCGCTTACTGTGACATAAGGCGTTGTGTTTAATCCGTTAGCAACTTTCATTTTTACAGCAACCTTAATATCCGTTGCTGAAATTGCCGATACATACACATACTGAATTTCAGCAGTAGATGACAAGCCTGTAGGGGTATCAACAATCGAAACTTGAATATCTTTAATTGCAGGCGAGTAAATCAAGTTGTGCGGGATTGTTAGTTCTTGTGCTGTTGTTATGGTTGGGTCGAATGAAGCTACGCCAGTAAACTCTACAGATTTAACTTTAATGGCTGTATCAACAATATCAATATCCCATTTTTGACCAGGGTTGGATTTTTCAACACCTTCAAAGACGGTTGTAACACCAGAGCCGTGCATCTCAATTTTTTCTATTCGAGGGTTTGTGCCAATAGTTCTTAGCCCGACAGGGCAGTTTGTTACAGCCCCACCAACAAAGAAGTTTTGACGCGCAGCATTATTACTGTTTCGAACAACTACAGCAGACGCAGCACCATCAAATCCACTATTGCCCACAATGTTATTTACAATGTATTGCCCGATTGAATTGCTACTTGCTACAGCATCACAATAGATAGCGTGTCCAGCTTTACCGAAGCCATCAACGCGATATGTGCCGATACAACAATTAAAGCCTTTTAGGTGCAAGTGGTTTTGCCCTGTCATTCCTGAGCCGCTATGATCCGAACGAATCGTGTTAATTATAAGCCCTGCAGTTGATTTTATATCAATGTTGGGGAATGTGCCTACTGAAGCGTGTGGAGGATCAGCGTATGCAACACCACCCTTCACATTGTGAACCTGTAATTTATCAATGATTCCATATACAGGTGCGTAAACATCAATACCACCTAATACAGACTCAGAGATCATCAGGTCTGCATTGATACGCCCATCAACCAGGCGAATACCATAACCGACATAATTACCGAATGAGTGGATGACACCAATTTCAGCACCTTTCTCAAACACAATACCATCAAGCCTGCCCAGTGTTGGGTAGTTTGGACTTGACCATAATGTGTAGTTTCGCGCATCGGCGCTTGTAATTTTACCCGCACCCTTCTGGATTACTTTAGATAAAATAATATCTGGCGCACCTTTAAAGATTAAACCTTCATGTGCTGTGTCGAAAATAACAAGGTTAATGTCTGCATCACGAATAATACCGTTTTCAAAATCTTCACTTCCGCCATACTCAAGCCACACACCAACACCATCAGAATTGACCGACTTTACGTGTAGTTTGTACTTGGTGCCGTAAATAAATAAATTCCCTTTGCCGAAATTATTTATATATGCGTCATTCTGAATATAGTTACCATCCAACTGGATATTGACGATACCGAAATCGGTAATTGGCAATCCATTTAGCGAGGCATCAGTTCCTTTGATCGAGTCGAAGTTTTCAGAAACAATCAGACGACCATTAAAACCTACAGCTTTTTGGAATTTAGTGTCGTGATAGCTCACACCTTCAAAATATGCGTATGTTTTCCACACAATCTCTTTGTTGTGAATGGACTTGCCCGCAGGTGTTTTAATTTTGGTTGTTTTGCCCTGCGCCTTACAGTAATCAATTGCTTTTTGCACAACCACGGTATCAATCGAGTCTGTTAATGCAGTTGCGCTTGGGTACACGGCTTGCGCTGCTGCGAGTGTTGCGTATTTCTCGGATAATGGATGTAGCGTCCCATCTGCAATGTAACCAAAATCATAAAGTGACAAGTTGTCTTTATTTTTCTGCTCTTGCGTCCGACCTGACCATGTGAGCAATAAGCCGTCATTAAATACAGGCTGTTCATAACCTGTTTTTTCTACATCATAGACTGTAAATCCAAACCGATCTTTAACAACTATTTGATATAAACCATCAAGAAAAATATCCGCTTCACCTGCCGCATCAAGCAAAATAGGATTTGTATTTTCAACTGTTTTGTCGATATCAATCCACGTGGTTTTTGGGATGTTTGAATTTGGTTCGTAGGTGTAAACCTTGCAGCCAGACAACGGAATGCCTAGCTTACTTGTAAATCTAGCCCGAATTTGCGGCATTGGTGTGGCGATATTTGACATACGATTACCCATAAAAAAACCGCCAATTAAGGCGGTTGATGTGGTTTAATTTAATAAAAATAGGGATTTAAGGATTAATAATGAAAAAAGCTGCTTGTGTTTTGATTGGGGTTTGCTTGTTAAGTGGGTGTGCAACACCATACAAGCCTAATGGATTTGCTTTTAATGGTGGTTTTGACAGCCTTGAGCTTGAGCCAAATTACTTTCGAGTGGTGTTTAAAGGAAATGAGAAAACATCAAGAGAAAGAGCTAATGATTTTGCTCTCTTGAGAGTTTCCGATTTAATGCTTGAGCGGAATTGCAGTTCTTTTGCTGTGGTTAAATCATCAAACGATATAAAGAAAAGCGCACTTGTATTGCCTGCTACCCAAACGGCCAATTCAACCATTACAAGTTATGGAAATACCACTTTTGCTCAAACTAATACCACACCATCAAATATAGGGTTTATTGGGTCTTTAGAGTTTCCTCGATCAACAATTGAGGCTCGATGTTCTAATGAAACCCCAGATATTGATCGTGGCATATATGACTCAAAATTTATAAATAACTCACTAAGATCAAAATATAAGATTAATTAATCTTGCAAATTAGCCCCACTAATTAGTCCAGCCTTGGAAAGTTTATTGATAATTTCAAGTTGAGCGTTAGAAATAAGAGGATTGGTTGTTGTTGGGATTGCTTCACTGGCAACCGATCCTTTTAATGATCTGCTTACTTTTACCGAATCAGCCACATCTTTAAGTGGTGATAAGAGAACACGTACACCCGGTTTATTGATGAGACCACCAAAGAAATTCATGAGTGCTGCAGAGGTGTTTGAATTGTTCACATAGGAGTGATTTGGTTGCGTAACAAGGTAATGCCCTGCTTTCGCAATATCTTTTATGTGACTCACTTCCTTGGCGCTAAACATTGATGCGAGTCTACGATCCCCTAAACTATCTAAAGCTTTCTTCATTCCAGCTGGACTAAAACCACCGTTCTGATTTACTGACTTATTACTAATCCATAGCAGAGTTTGCTGCTTAATATCAGCTACCGCCTGTGGATTTGTATTTTTAAGCACATTAATAGTTTCATCTAACTGAGCTGCATTACCACCCAGAATATGCTTATTAAATAACTTGTCAGGCTCTACGCCTTTTAAGGCATCCTGAAGCAGTGGCATTCTACTAGTAAGCTCAGCATTGGCTTTGTGGGCCTGTCTAGCGAATTGATAAGCTTGTGCTGACTCATTAGTTTGGAGCAAATCACTGGTCACTACATCGTGCCTGATGAGTTATTGAATTACATCAAAGCTCAAACTGAGGTGATTGAACATGATTCAGTTTAGAGCTTCAAGCATTGGTAAGCTTATGTCTTACCCGGATAGAAGATGCCATTACCAGTGACCATGACATTAATGCAATTGTTGAGGTTGATTGCCTTGAAGTTATTGAAATAAGTAACAAGCCTTGTTTTGCATTATTAGCTTCTGGAAAACGTCATGGCACAGAAGTGAAGTTTTTTGATACCGAAGAAGAAGCGATCGAAGCACAGGAGCCAGCCAATGACTGAAATCCAAAAAACAAACATCCAGTTTGCTCAGTTGCAGATCGACAACATGACGGCACGCGATAAGCCTTACATCGATTCATGGAATGCCGGTGATGTCGGCTCATTCAATGCAATTTTAAATGCCGTTGATTTCGATAATGAGTTCACTTTCGATATGCGCGGATGGTCAAGGCAACGTGTTCAGTCTGGCACAGGTGCATTGATTGAAATTAATGAGATGAATGCGGACAAGTTGTATCACTTGTTTAGCACTTATTTAAGCGGATTGCCGAGAAGTGTGGTTTTGAGTTTGGGAGAGGTTTCATGACTTTCAATACATCTCCTATTGAAACCACTAAATATCACTGGTTATTAATCGCCTACTCATTCAAGCGTAGAGAAATAAGTGGAACTGGCTCTTTTACTCACGGAATTCTGGATACAGGTCAATCAACAAATATCACACAAGGCGATTTGGATTTCATGAAAAAGGCAGCAAGAGAAAAGTGCGGCCTAACGAATGATGATCTGCTGGACTGTTTTGTTTTATCAGTATCGCTTCTTGGAACAATGACCAGAGACGAGTTTAACGATGTTGAAGCATGCAAGGAGGTGTCTTGATGCGTACCGAAGCTGAAAGCGACTTGCTCCAAGCGATATTTAATGAGATGCAGGAGCTGAAATATGCTCTTGCTCATCAAGATGAGCGTCGAGTAAGTATTAAAGAGTTTGCATCACGAATGAATATGTCTGAGCCAACTTTTTACGACAGGATCAAAAAAGGAGAAATAGTTGCTCCACATAAGGATGGCCCGCGAAGTTACTATCTAAATAGTTATGTAAACGAAGTTGTCACAAGGCATTCAAAAACTGATAAAGTAGCCGCTTAATAAGCGGCTTTTTAATGCCTGAATTATTAATAACTTTATGCAAAGTGAGTAACATTGTGAGTAACAATAAAATCCAATGTTAATTACTGCAATACATTTCAAGAGGTTACGCTCAAAATGCTTCTCATGATCGACAACTATGACTCTTTTACCTATAACATCGTCCAATATTTTGGCGAGTTAAATCAAGAGGTAAAAGTTGTCCGTAATGATGCCGTGACATTGGAAGATATCGAGCGATGGCAACCCAAGTATTTGGTGATTGGCCCTGGCCCTTGTTCACCAAGCGAAGCAGGAATTTCGATTCCCGCAATTCAGCACTTTGCCGGAAAAATTCCGTTGCTAGGTGTGTGTTTAGGACATCAGGCTATTGGACAAGCTTTTGGTGGCGATATTATTCGTGCAAAGAACGTCATGCATGGTCGTTTGTCCGATATGTACCACAGCAACAAAGGTATTTTCAGCAACCTGCCTTCTCCATTTTCGGCAACGCGCTATCATTCACTGGTGATTGATCAGGCGACTGTTCCAGATTGTTTAGAAGTGACCTGTTGGACCAATGAAGCCGATGGCAGCATGGAAGAAATCATGGGTGTAAAACATAAGACATTAGCCGTCGAAGGCGTGCAGTTCCATCCTGAATCGATTTTGAGCCAGCATGGTCATCAAATCTTTCAAAACTTCTTAGAAATTTATGCATAGTGAACACAATGAATATTCAACAAGCTTTAAATAATATTACCAAACAAATTCATCTGACTCAGCCGCAAATGGAAGATGTGATGCGCAGCATCATGTCTGGTGAAGCCACTGATGCTCAAATCGGGGCGCTGATGATGGGCCTACGCTTAAAAGGCGAAAGCATTGACGAAATTACTGCGGCCGCACGTGTCATGCGTGAATTTGCGATTAAAATTGATGTCAGCGATATTCCACATTTGGTTGATATTGTCGGCACAGGTGGTGACGGTCAAAACCTGTTTAATGTCTCTACCGCATCCAGTTTTGTGATTGCTGCTGCCGGTGCAACGATTGCCAAGCACGGTAACCGTGGTGTGTCTTCTAAATCAGGCTCATCTGACTTGCTTGAAAAAGCAGGCATTAACCTAAACCTGAATATGCAACAAACCGAACGCTGTATCCGTGAAATGGGTGTGGGTTTCCTGTTTGCACCTAATCATCACAAAGCCATGAAATATGCGATCGGTCCACGTCAAGAACTGGGTATTCGTAGTATTTTCAACTTGCTTGGTCCGCTGACCAATCCGGCTGGAGTAAAGCGTTTTGTGCTCGGTGTATTCTCCAATGAACTTTGCCGCCCGATTGCCGAAGTAATGAAACAACTCGGTGCTGAACATGTCATGGTAGTTCATTCCAAAGATGGTTTGGATGAAATCAGTCTGGCATCATCCACCTATGTCGCTGAACTGAAAGATGGTGAAATCACGGAATGGATGATTAACCCTGAAGATGTCGATATTGAATCACAGACTTTAACCGGTTTGATTGTTGAAAATTCCGCTGAAAGTCTGGCTTTAATTAAAGATGCTTTAGGCAAGAAAAAATCGGCCAAAGGTGAAAAAGCAGCCAACATGATTGCACTCAATGCAGGTGCAGGCATTTATGTATCCGGCTTAACCACAAGCTATAAACAAGGCGTGGCACTGGCACATGATATTATTTACGGTGGACAAGCTTTAGAAAAAATGAGCGTTTTGTCTGAATTCACCAAAACCCTCAAAGAATACGAAGCTTAAGGCTATACAGGAAATATTGTCATGCTAGATATTGCAAATACGATTTTAGGTAAAATTGTTGACCGTAAGCAGGTAGAATTTGCTGCACGTTTAAAGCAACATAGCTTAAAGGATGTTGAAGAACTGGCGCAGGCAGCAACACCTGTACGTGGTTTTGCACAAAGCCTGTTAAGCAAACGCCCGGGAGTGATTGCTGAAATTAAAAAAGCATCCCCTTCAAAAGGCGTGATTCGTGAAAATTTCAATCCTGCTGAAATTGCACAGCAATATGAGCAAGCGGGCGCAGCCTGTTTATCGGTACTGACAGATGTAGACTTTTTTCAAGGTGCAGATGAAAATATCGCTATTGCACGTTCCCACTGTGCCCTTCCTGCTCTACGCAAGGATTTCCTGATTGATCCTTATGGCGTGATTGAAGCACGTGCCTTACATGCAGACTGTATTCTTTTAATTGTGGCGTGTCTGTCTGACCAGCAACTGGAAGAAATGTCTAAAACCGCATTTGAACACAATTTAGATGTACTGGTTGAAGTTCATGATGAAGATGAGCTTGAACGTGCACTTCGACTTTCAGAGCGTTGCCTGTTGGGCGTGAATAACCGTAATTTAAAAAGCTTTGATGTCGATTTAAATACATCCATTCGTTTGAAAAAATTACTTGAGCCTTCACGTTTACTGGTGACTGAAAGTGGGATTGCCACACCGAATGATGTCCACATGATGCAAGAGCATGACATTCATGCCTTCCTTGTGGGTGAAAGTTTTATGAAACAGCCTCGCCCAGATCATGCATTCACTGCATTATTTGGTCAGCCTGAAACTGTTTAATGAATAATTGAGATTATGAGTAAACATGATTCTTCACTTTCTAAAGGTCAGTTCGACTTACTGAAAGCCTTTAAAAAGCAAATCACCAATCCGCATTCGACTGCCATTGCCAAACAGCCTGAGCCTAAAGCTCAGGTTGAGCAAGAACCGGAAGATGATTTCGATCTGTTCCAAAAATCAATGCAAGGTGTCAAAAAAATGGACACCAGCAATATTGCAAAGATTGAAAAGGACAAGAAGAAAAAAATTGATGCGCAAACTTTAGCAAAACGTGCAGCAGCAACCGGTCCAATGCAAACAGATAATGCAGAGCTTTCCGATACTCAAGCCATGCTGAATCCAGTTGCCAGTCAAGCTACATTAAGCTATCGCATTGGCACTTTACAGCATAAAGTGTTTGAAGATTTAAAAGCCGGCAACCTGCGCTGGTTTGAAGCGGTTGACCTGCATGGTTGTACGGTTGAGGATGCGCGAACTGCGGTGTTACAGATCATTCAAATGGCAAAAGATGAAAATCAGAATGTCATTAAAATTGTACACGGCAAAGGGCCGGAAGCCATTTTAAAAACCTATGTGAATGGCTGGCTTCGTCAGCACCGTGATGTTTTAGCGTTTGTCAGTGCGCCTGAAAAACAGGGTGGCACCGGTGCGGTTTTAGTCTTGCTAAAACGTGCGGAAAAGAACCCTAAATTTAAACAGTAATCGGAATTTTTCCCCAAAACAGGGCATTGTAGCGGTTTTCTGCTACAATGCCGTCCTTGTTCGATATCAGTGTAAGTGAACACGTCTTATGTCTATGCAGCAATCCTACGCCAACATTCTGACTGCCGTTGGTGAAGATCTTAATCGTCCTGGTCTAAAAGATACGCCAATGCGTGCTGCTAAAGCTTTTTCGTATTTAACGTCTGGATATAGCAAAACTTTAGAAGAAGTGACCAATAGTGCGGTCTTCCCTTCTGACAACCGTGAAATGGTTTTAGTGAAGAATATTGAATTTTATTCTTTATGCGAACATCATTTATTGCCTTTCTACGGTCGTGTGCATATTGCTTATTTACCGGAAGGTAATGTTTTAGGTTTATCTAAATTTGCCCGCATTACCGAAATGTTTGCGCGTCGTTTGCAAATTCAGGAAAACCTGACTCAGCAAATTGCTGAAGCTGTGGCTGAAGTGACTAAAGCACGTGGTGTTGCCGTTATGATTGATTCTGCACATATGTGCATGATGATGCGCGGTGTAGGCAAACAGGAATCAACCACCCGTACGGTTTCTTTTGTTGGTGATTTCAAAACCAATAAAGATGAACGTCGTGAATTCTTGACTGCTTTACCTGAAAGTCTTTAAGATTTTTCAGCTTTAAAAAAGCCCCGAACAATCGGGGCTTTTTTATGTATGCTTTAACTTCTTGCATTTATGCAACTTTTAACTTTAAGGATCAGTCATGTCATCTATTTGGTTAGCAGGTCACGGTTTAACGCAGAGTGAAGCAACGATTGATTATCCGCGTCCCGATCGTCTGGTTGCAGGCAACCCTAAACGCATAACCCAAAGTTTATATGAACATCCCAATATGAACTGTGGAATCTGGACCTGTGAAGTAGGTGCATGGAATATTCAATTTGCTGCCAACAAACAGGAATTCTTTCAGGTGATTGAAGGTCTGGTCCGCTTGCATGATGCCAACACGCAGAATTTTGTCGAAATTAAAGCGGGTGAAGCTGGCATTATCCCGCCCGGCTTTACTGGAAAATTTGAAGTCATTGAAGCCGTTAAAAAATATTTTGTCGTGGTTGAAGCCTAAACCTGTGTATACAGGTTTTCTTTTTTCTTTCGTGCTTTTAATAAAAAATTTAAAGTAGTAGCAAGCTCACAGGCTGAGTATATTTCATTACTCGAACCATCCTCTCTTCGCTCACCATCTATCTTAGATTATTAGCAAAAAAATTTATCAGATTTCTTAGGCTATTTACAACAGAACGATTTTGTTGGTGCAGATATAGCACGCAAGTTTTCAGATGGGTTATATCCCTGCACGTCGCTATACCAATCATAATGGTGATGGAAATATGAAGGCTCTGTGTCTAGTGATAAAAAAAACTTAAATAGTACACATGGTCGTAAAGAATTACTGTATCAAACAATAGATTTTGTCAAAGTGGCAGCAAAAAAAAATTAAACAAAAATGGGATGAAGTCAAAGCCCATCCCGAATATGTAGCGCAAAAAAAATCCCAGACTACACTACTCAGTTCAATATTGAATTTTTTGTTAGAGTTGTACAGACTCTGCTGTGTTAGCAACAGCAACCTGCAACTCATTTTGAGCCAAATAGACACGATTTCGACCGCTATTTTTGGCTGCATACAGTGCTGTATCTGCTGTATCCAGGAATTTTTGATAATCTGGATGACCATTATAAAGCACACAGCCGATACTCACGGTAAATCTAAACTGTTGTCCCTGACTGCTCGTAATCATGCCATTTTCTACATATTTACGAATACTTTCTGCAATATTCAAGGCACGTTTCACATCAGTGTCGACCAATAACAATAGGAATTCTTCACCGCCTACACGGAAAGCATAATCACTGCCTTGGCTGTATTTTTGCAAGGCTTCAGCAATAAACTTCAGTGCCAAATCCCCTGCTGCATGTCCAAACTTATCATTAATGGATTTAAAGAAATCCGCATCAATCGCGAGCAAAGACAGCGGCGTTCGATTTTGACGTGAGAATGTAATTTCACGTGAAATAATGGTATTTAAATAGCGACGATTTAACAGTTGAGTCAATGAATCATTGCCCGATTCAATATACTCAGACACTTGAAACAATTGATCGACCAACAATTGAATTTCACGGTTTAAATCACGAACCTGCTGAATCAGTCCCAAGATTTCATCTTTTTGCGTGCATTGAATCACGGCAGTATTGAGCTGATCGACCTGATAAATACGATCAATGATCAATTGCACCTGATCAGAACCGGTAAATGCGTACGATGCTTTATGAATAAACCACAAGCCAAATTCAGATTTAGACAATATTGGGTGATGAAAACCGGCATTGCCTGAAAACACTTTAAACATCAGTTCATTTTCCCAATCAAGTAATGAGCTGCGTTGTTTGTCTTTTTGTACCGCTACATCCTGCATCGCGGAGAACAGTCGATAACTGTGTTTAATCTCTTGATTGACTGCGGTTTTGGCTTCGTATGAACGGCACATGATTTCAGTTGAAAAGCCCATGATTTGGACAATGTAACTGCAAGTGGTGATCATATCCTGTTGTGGCTTTTGAGCCATCAGTTCAAATACTTTGCGTTCAATCTCACATACACCGCGCATGATTAACCACGATGGAATGCCCACACGTGCATGCACATGTCCAACCATATGCTGTTTTTGCACAGCTTCGATATAGCGTTTATTAATGCCGACACTAAAACTCTCAAGTAGCCATGCATTCAGTGTGTCGAGCAAGCGTTGTTGAATCAAATCATCTGAGAAAAATTCCGCAGATTCTTTCTCAACCAGCATTTTTTTATAAAATTCTTCAACCAAAATCAGCGAGTGATCTTGTATAAATTGAAAGGCATGCAGTAAATCATCGGATGAATAATTTTGACATATATGTTCCCATTGCTCAGCCAGCATGGCCATACATTCATTATTCATACAATTGATTCCAAGAACTTTAAAGAGAGGGAGATAATTAGTTTATTAATATAACAAATAATGATAAAAATTACTTTGTGAACTCATCGTTGTTTTATATAAATAGTGAGAAAAAACGTGCATTTATTAGATATTTTGCTCTAAAAGAATCGTACATATCCCACACTGGTTTTCATCCAGTCTTTGCTGTCTTGTTGTTGATATTGCCAATTGAAACGAATTGCATTCTGATGATTCAATACATATTGCAGTTGAGTATTGAGCCGCAATTGCCATTGCTGTGAGTCTTGCCAATACGGTAATTCTACTTGAATTAAGCTATTGATTTTATCTGACCAAATATTCTGACAGCCTATGGTAGGTCCCATTCCGACACGCCAACCATCCTCCAATGCCTTGCCGGCTTGAATATGATTTTGAAGTTGCGCATAACATAAATGTTCACGCACCTGATCGGCATAGCTGTAACCCATTTGCACTTTTAAATTGGCTAAGCCATGTTGTTCGTGTTCACTAAATTGCCCAGCCTGCTCTAATGCTTCTTGCTGCCAACCCAAATTAAAACCCCAACTTAGTGGTGTTTTAAACGGCGTAATCGGGTTATAGGAATTCACCGAAAGAAAGTCGAAATGATTCAGCTTTAACTCATCTTCACGATATTGAATTGAACCGTCCCAAAACAATAACTGCGTACCCGTTCGGAAGCCCCCTTGCGGATCAATCAGATCATGGTAAGCCTGACGGTGTCCCAGCTCGACAATTTTTTCACCCTGCACTTCGCCTATATTGACCGAAAAATGACGTGCATCATGCGCTTGCGTTGGGTCTACTTTCGGACGTACAGGTTCTTGGCGCTGTTTTTCCAAATCAATTTGACTACGCAAACTCAATAACTGGCGTAAGCGTGGCTGTGCAAAACTCGGTTCAACTTTATGTCCAATAAACTGAAGATATAAGTCATCATAGGCCATCTCTAAAATTTTGGCGTGATCTCGTCCCTGATACTGTTCTAAAATCGTCGGCATGGCTTTTATTTCAGCAAAAGTGACCTGATGTGCCACCTTGGCTAAAGTTTTACCATGCTGCCTCACTTGAGATAGTAACTGGGTTTCTAAAGCTGGACGATAGATGGTTTCTTTGACTAAGCCTTGCCGCTCAATGACTTTAATGGTTTCAACAGGAATTGACGCAACTTTAAATTGTTGTTTTAAATTCAGCGTTGGACGAACCAGATCAATCAAACCGAGTAAACGATAAGCACAGTTATCGCTAACGAAATAATAAGGAAAATTCACGTGTTTCATTTCCCAAATATGTTCGACTAAAAATCGGGTTTCATCGGGACTTAAGCTGAGTTCATATTCCCACAAATCACGGCTTTCCAAGTCACCATATTCTTTCACCTTACGGTAATAAGGCATTAAGGAATATTCACCGGGGTACTGCCCGGTTAATCCGTTCCAAGCAAAAGCCCAACCTTCGCCACTGGTGACCGTGGCAGCATAATTTACCGCATACGAAACTAAATTGAGTTGCTTTTGATCTTTTGGATCTAGGCGCAACAAGGTATGCCCAAACATCGAACTTGGATTCCCCATAAAGTCGGTCGCGTAAATGAGCGTGGCTTTATAGGGTTTAATTTGTCCAATCCAATCCTCCAGTTCTGGACACGTTACTGTAGGCAATTGCTGTTCTTGGATATTCAGTTGCTGCATTAACCAATGACTACGTGCAGGAAAGCGGCAACGTACCGACTGATTCGGTTCTGCGAATTGGAATAGCGCCTGAATATTGGCGTGTAACTCTTGCTTTAAATCAGCCTTTCCTTCAGATGCCAGGAAATAGCCTGAATAATGAACTTCACTTTGACCTTTTTCATTGGCATACATAAGCCTTTGCCAAGTGATATCTTGGTCTAGTTTTTGCTGTTCTGCACGTTCTATATAGGGTTGAGCAGTTTGGGAGCTTGTTGCTGAATAGGCAACAGGTGAGGACATTAAAGCAAAAACTAACGCAATTGGTTTCATTCAAATCTTTTATTTATCATTTATTCAACAAGAAAAAACCCTGTCAAAGACAGGGTTTTGTGCTTAACAATTATACGTATGCTTTAAGCACGTCATCTTTCGCCATTACAGCCTGTAAAGATGCCAGAACTTGTAAAGAGTCCTGATTTTCTGCTGAATAAATTTCAGAGAAGTTTTGTTTAGATACCGCAAAGAAACGTGCTTTATCTTGAGATTGAATGTTTAGAAGTTCAGCAAGGACATTTAAGCTTTCACCCTGACCTACCGCCATGTCACGTGCTAAAGATTCAGCATTTTCATTGGTAAAAGTCACCGCCTGTGCAGTCACCGTACCTGTGCCGCTACAACCTAAAGTACCAAAAGTGATACCAAATAATTGGTTAGCAAAAAGACCATTTGTAGTTGCAGCAAGAATTTTAGGGACCTTGCCAGACTGACCTGCCCATACTTGAGAACCGATACCACAACCTGCATCTCTATCCGCAAATGCTGCTGTAGAACCGAGTGCTACAACTGCAGCTAAAGCTAATTTTTTCAACATGCTTATTCTCCAGAATTTATTATCCGAGTGTTTGTAATTATTCCCAATTGTGTAAGTTTTATTACACCTCTGTAAGATAACGGCATCTTTCTGATAACGCAAAACAATTTACACTAAAAATATCGATTACCAATTAAGCAGCTGAAATTATTTATTTTTTAGCTGCCAAACCCCTTGCTCACTACGATTTCCCAGTATTTTTAACACTAAAACCAGGCTCAAAAGTAGCAATAAATACCAAGAACCCAACTTGCCCCACCCCACCATATGCCAGGCATTAACCTGACTTGGGTATAACCAGATTTTGTAAAATGTACTGATATTTTCCGCAATCCAAATGATGAACGCTAAAATCATCAGCACGGGTAACATGGGGAGTTGGATCTGATGCTGTTGCAGCTGAAAGCGAATTCTGGTTTTCCAAAAAATAATCACGCTCCATGCAAATAGCAAATAGCGAATATCCGGAACAAAAAATTTGCTCATAAAATTAATATAAGAAAGTACGGCTAAAGCGATCATATTGGGAAAATTGGGCAGCTTCTCAAACGTCACCTGATACAGTCTTAATGAGCGAGCAAAAAAACTGCCTACTGCTGAATACATAAATCCTGCAAACAAAGGTACAGTAAATATTCTAAATACTGCAGGCTGTGGATACTGCCATGAAGCGATTTGCGGGTGAGTCAGGAAAATTTCCATGACCATCGCCATAATATGGAACAAGGCAATGACTTTAGCTTCTGGCCATGATTCTAGCTTTAAATACAGCAAGCAAACTTGAATGATTAAGGCATAAAACAACAAGTAGTCATAACGAAAAAAACCGTAAAACTCCTGACTGCCCATAGATGCTGTAAGTACAAAAGCAATCAGGAGTAAAATCCCAAATAAGGCAGCCGAAGCTGCCTTAAATGAGAACTCAAAACATGATTTAAAAAGACTGATCAAGGTTGAATCCTAAAAATGAGTTTACTCACACATACTTAAAGATATTTGGCGCTATATTCATGCACGGTATCAATAAATACTTTAGGATTCGCAGGATCGACCCATTGGGTAATACCATGACCTAAGTTGGCGATATAACCGGTTTTTTCACCACCCATATAAGCATCATCAAGCATGGCTTTCGTGGCTTTTTCAATGGATGCTGGTGTGCCATATAAAGTGGCTGGATCCAAGTTACCTTGCAAAGCAGCACGCCCATTGACAGTTTGACGTGCAACATTTAATGGCGTGGTCCAATCCAGACCTAAGGCGTCTGCACCCGTTGCCAGCATAGGCTCGATCCACTGACCGCCACCTTTGGTAAATAAAATCACCGGTACTTGACGACCTTCATTTTCACGTTTTAAACCTGCAACAATTTTCTGCATGTAGTTCAATGAAAATTCAATATATTCACGGTGTGCAAGTGCTCCACCCCAACTGTCAAAAATCTGAATGGCTTGTGCACCGGCATCAATTTGCGCATTTAAATAATCAATCACGGCAAGAGCCAATCGATCAAGCAAGGCGTGTAACACTTCAGGTTGGGCATACATCATATTTTTGGTGTAACGGAAATCCTTACTTGATCCCCCTTCAACCATATATGTTGCAAGCGTCCAAGGACTGCCCGAAAAACCAATCAAGGGAACTTGTCCACCTAATGCTGAACGAATAGTGGTTACAGCATTCATCACATAATCTAGATCAGATTTGGCATTGAAGTTGGGTAAATTCGCCACATCTTGTTCGGTACGAATGGTTTTATGGAACTTCGGACCTTCACCCGCTTCAAAATACAGACCTAGCCCCAAAGCATCCGGCACAGTTAAAATATCTGAAAATAGAATGGCTGCATCCAAATCATAACGACGCAAAGGTTGCAAAGTGACTTCACATGCAAAATCATTATTTTTGCACAAGGAAAGGAAATCACCCGCTTTGGCACGTGTTTCGCGATATTCAGGCAAATAACGTCCTGCTTGACGCATCATCCAAACTGGTGTGGTATCTACTGGCTCACGCAATAAGGCACGTAGAAAACGATCGTTTTTTAGAGTCGTCATTTACTTTCCCATCTCATTTTTAATCTTCGAACCATCATAACAAAAAGCCCGAAAATTTAGTAACTTCTCTCGCATCTAAAAAGCAATCACGGGAAATGTAAAATAATTTATACACAAAACAAATACTGCATCTCCTCATTTTTTCTGCAATACTTGTGTAGTTTTATCAAATTGTTAATGAATAATTCTTAAGGTTGACTTACATGTTCGTTCGCACATTACTCGCTATGAGTTTAAGTTGCATTTTTGCGGGTACAGCGTTTGCCGCATCTACTGCTGAACAACCCTTAAATCCCAAAAAGATTGCTGATACTGCGGTTCAGGATCCGATTGATCCACTTGCAACCGAGCCAGCATCAAGCGCTCAAAGCACTGAAACTCATATTACACAACAAGAACAGCGAGACTTGAATAAGGCTTCGAAAACCTTAGAAGATCTTAAACAAACTGAAGATGATACTGCTGCAATCGGTGTTGCACCAACCACAACAACACCAACTACGACGACCACTACCAGTGCTGCTGCAGTCAAAGCATCATGGACATTGGATGGTCTGAACCAAGCTGAATGGTATGAAAATATTGGTAAAGGCCAGTTCCCGGTTTATGCTCGTGCCCATGTCATGTTAAATAATGCCCATGCTTCACCGGGTGCGATTGACGGTTCAAGTGGTAAAAATACCCTGAAAGCGATTGCATCCTTCCAGCAAATTAACGGCATTAAACCGACTGGTATTTTAACCCAAGAAACCTGGGATGCTTTAGTCGCTAAACAAGGTTCTAAGCCTGCATTTGTTGAATACACCATTACCGATGCTGACTTAAAAGGTCCTTATGCCGCATCTATTCCACACGATTATGCCTTGCAAGCGAAAATGAAAGGCTTGTATTACACCCGTGTGACCGAAATGCTAGGTGAAAAGTTCCATATGGATGAAGACTTTTTGAAAAAGTTAAATCCTAAGATAACCTTCAAAAAAGCTGGTGAAAAAATCATTGTGGCAAATATCCGCAATGAAGTTCCTGAAGATATTCATCTGATCGTTGCGCATAAAGGTGCAAAACAACTGTACTTGTTTAACAGTCGCAACCAGATGATTGGATCGTTCCCTGCCACCATTGGTAGCTCGGACACTCCATCTCCAACAGGAACTTATAAAGTGACTGGCGTAGCCCGAAACCCTTGGTATAGCTATTCACCAAGTAACTTTGTTCAAGGTAATAATACGAAACCGCTTTCTTTACCACCCGGTCCAAATGCTCCGGTCGGAAACATCTGGATTGGTTTAAGTAAAAAATCATTTGGTATTCACGGTACGCCAAACCCATCTGCCATTTCTAAAACTGCATCGCATGGTTGTATCCGTTTGACCAACTGGGATGCGAACGACTTGGGTAAAAAAGTGAAATCTGGCGTAACCGTTAAATTCCTAGAATAATCAAAATATTGATGATTAAAGAGCCTGCATTTATGTGGGCTTTTTTTTTACAAAAAATAAAATGCCATTTATTTTCAAATTACCCATAATGTGACCTATTCTTCATTTAAGAATATTAACAATAAGAAAGTCACTGTTGCATAAATAGAATGATATGTTGCTTTTATCCTATTTTTATCACTTTTATAGCACGGTATTATAATTCTAATTTTAAATAATAAGGAGCATCAAAGATGAATGCTTTTTTACATCATGCTGAAAATCGAGGTCATGTTAAAGCCGGCTGGTTAGACACCAAACATAGTTTTTCTTTTGGTAGCTGGTATAACCCCAAATATATGGGAGTCAGTGTGCTTCGGGTCATTAATGATGACACCATCGCTGCGCATAATGGTTTTGGTACACATCCACATGAAAATATGGAAATCTTAACCTGTGTACTTGATGGCACGATTTCACATAAAGATAGCATGGGTAATGAACGTCATATTAGTGCAGGCGAATGGCAACTCATGAGCGCAGGTACAGGGGTTCAACATAGTGAAATGAACAATGGCGATATCCCTGTTCATATGTTGCAAATCTGGATTCACCCTGATGTGCAAAATGCAGAACCCAATTATCAACAAATTCAGTGTAATCCTCATGACCAGCCGAATCAGTGGCACTTAATTGCTGGACCAAATGACAATGCGCCTATGCATATTCGCCAACAAGCCGAAGTAAAAACTGCAGTCCTGGAAAAAGATCATCTGCTTCCTGTTGAAGCGACTCAGCACGTCAATTATGTGCATGTCATTTCAGGGGCAATCCAGATTGAAGATCAAATTGTAAAAGCTGGCGATGCATTACTTTTTACAGAAAATAATGAAATTAAAGCCTTAGAAGACAGTCAATTTATCTGGTTTGATTTACCGCAGGCAAAGAATTAACGCTGTATATTGATAAATCTCGACTTGAGATGATTATTGCAAAATAGTCATCTCAACATAGATTCAGAAAGTGAATATCAAAAAATAAAATGAATAGTTTATTCATACTGAAATCAGCGTTATATCTCCTTGCATTCATGTATACAAAAAATACAAATTAAACCAATAAGCATCACATCTTTACTCAAAAAAACCGCTTTTTAGAGGAATATCCTCTTATCTATTTTTATTAAATCATCAGATACAAAGTCGCTCTAATCGGTAATGGCGAGTCTGGTTATTCCATTACAATGGGTTAAATAACATCTATAAACCTTAATTTTTTAATAATCAGAAGAGAAAATCCCTATGAACCAGATTTTAGATGTTCAGACTACTCAACAGCAGGCTTTGCTTTTTTTATTAGATTTTTTAAAACAACAAGACTATCAGTTTACGGTCATAACCCCACTTTCCCATCAACGGATTCTGGACCGAAACAAGAACACAAAAAGTAAAGATATTACACTCCGGGATATATTCGGTTGGAATTTAGCATTCGCAGAAACTGATCTGGAAGCCATCCTTTTTGCAATTTTAAAAGAAAATCAACTTATCCGTTTCCAAGATGGTCAGTGGTTCAGTCATGTACGAGTAGCCTCCCTAGATGATGAATTATTTATTCATTCCAGTTTTCCCACCGTTCAACATGATGCGGTTTTTTTCGGACCGGATACCTATCGCTTTGTTTATCATTTAAACCAATATTTGGCAGCTAAACCTCAGTCATTCAAACGAGGTCTGGAATTATGCTGCGGCACTTCTGCTGCCGCGATTAGTATGGCAAAACATTATCCAGACTTTAATGAAATGATGGTGGCGGATCTTAATCCGAAAGCGTTGTTGTATAGTCAAATCAATGCGAGTTTTGCAGGTTTAAATAATATCTTTCCGGTCTACAGCAATTTATTTACGAATCTTGAAGGACAGTTTGACCTTATTTTTGCCAATCCACCTTATTTAATAGATGCAGATCAACGTCAATATCGTCATGGAGGCAATAAACTGGATGGAAACGAATTATCATTCAATATTGTAAAAGAAGGTATGCAACGTCTTAATCCCGGAGGGTGTTTATTTTTATATACTGGTGTTGCAATAAGACCAAGTAACAATCCATTTTTAGAACACTTAAAAAAGTTGCTTACACCTTATTCAAATATAAACTGGTCTTATGAAGAAATTGACCCCGATGTTTTTGGCGAAGAATTAGAGCAACCGGCTTATCAACATATAGAAAGAATTGCTTTAGTTTTGGTGAAATTGGAAATGATACGTTAAAATGGCTAAGGTATTAAAAGACTTTGAAAAGCATTTAGCTAAAGTCGAAACCATTAAAATGAAGAGCTTGAAGAAAAATTTAAAGTAGCATCAAATATTCAACTACCTTATCTTTAAGATAGAAAAAAAGTGGGAAATAAAATATTCTCCCTTTTGCTTACTATTAAATTACGTTGCATAAGCCAGAAACAACAAAGCCCTGATCAATGATCAGGGCTTTGTCTTAAATTTGGCGGAAGCGGTGAGATTCGAACTCACGGAGGACTCACACCCTCGTCGGTTTTCAAGACCGGTGCATTAAACCGCTCTGCCACGCTTCCATGTGCGCCATAATACGGATCTTTTTAAAAACTGACAAGTAAAAATTACAACTAAACTATTCAAATGAATATTGTTTCACCAAATCAACTCAAAAAATCATAATCTGGCTGCTAATTCAGCACCTTCACGAATCGCGCGCTTCGCATCAAGCTCTGCTGCCAGTTTTGCACCACCAATAATATGGTAATTTGCCAAGGTAAATTCATCTTCGGTTGGCATAATGTCTTTTACTGATTCTTGTCCTGCACAAACGACAACGGTATCTACACGTAAAAGTTGGTCATAACCATTGGTTTCAATCCATAAGCCTTCATTGGTAATGGATTTATATTGCACACCACGTAGCATCTTCACAGCATGCTTTTTCAATTGGGCACGATGTACCCAACCAGTGGTCTTGCCCAAGCCAACACCCAACGGTGTGGTTTTACGTTGCAACAAATAGATCTCACGCACAGGTTGATCCACCTCAGCAGCTTGCAAACCACCTTCAGAGATATAATTCGGATTTGGGTCAATGCCCCACTCGCGTTGCCAGTCTGCCAACGGTTGCGGTTGTGGCTGATGTTCAGGTCTCAATAAAAATTCAGAGACATCAAAACCAATACCACCTGCACCAATAACAGCAACTTTATGACCTACAGATGCCCCACGTAATACTTCTGCATAAGACAAAACTTGGGGTGCGTTACTACCTTCAATTTTTAAACTGCGAGGCACAACCCCTGTCGCAACGATAACTTCATCAAAACCTTCACGCTCAAGCTGTTCACGGTTCACTTTGGTATTTAATCGAAGCTCTAGCCCGGTTTTTTCAATCTGAACTTTAAAATAACGGATGGTTTCGTGAAATTCTTCTTTCCCCGGAACGACTTTGGCTAAATTGAATTGCCCACCGACCTCAGTTGCAGCTTCAAATAAAGTGACCTTATGACCACGACTGGCAGCCACTGTTGCAGCCGACATGCCTGCCACGCCACCACCGATAACAGCGATTTTTTTAGGTGCTTTGGTTTTTAAGTAAACTAGTTCAGTTTCATATGCAGCACGTGGATTGACCAGACAGGTTGCCCGTTGATTTTTAAAAGTATGATCCAAACAGGCTTGGTTGCAGGCAATACAGGTATTAATTTCATCAACCCGATTGGTTGCTGTTTTATTGACCCAGAAAGCATCTGCCAACAGTGGTCGTGCCATTTGCACCATATCTGCCTTTCCAGCCGCTAAAATGGCCTCAGCTGTTTCAGGCATGTTAATACGGTTGGATGCAATCACAGGAATAGCGACATGCTTTTTCACTTCTGCGGTGTAGTCTGCAAATGCAGCACGCGGTACAGAAGTCACAATGGTCGGAATACGTGCTTCATGCCAGCCTATACCGGTATTCAGCAATGTTACCCCAGCTTGTTCCAATGCTTTTGCAACGCTAATCACTTCAGCCATGGTATTACCATCATGAACAAGATCGAGCATCGACAAGCGGAAACAGATAATAAATTTTTCACCGACTTTTTCACGAATCGCTTTAACAATTTCCACAGCAAAACGCATGCGATTTTCAATATCGCCACCCCAACGGTCATCGCGCTGATTGACATGACGGCTTAAAAACTGATTCAGCAAATAGCCTTCTGAACCCATCACTTCCACACCGTCATAGCCGGCTTTTTTAGCAATACTGGCGGTATGGGCAAAATCCTCAATGGTATCCAGAATCTGCTTTTCACTCATTTGACGCGGTTTAAAAGGTGAAATAGGCGATTTAATTGGACTTGCAGAAACCACAAAAGGTTGGTAACCATAACGACCCGAATGCAAAATTTGCATCAAAATTTTTGCGCCATGTTTATGCACAGCATGGGTCACTAAGCGATGCGGTGCCACATCACCCAGGTTGTTCATGGTACCGCCAGCTGGCAGTAACCAGCCTTGACGGTTCGGCGAAATCCCCCCGGTGATAATCAGCCCCACACCACCTTTTGCACGTTCCCCAAAATATGCCGCAAGTTTTGGATAGTTATAAAAACGGTCTTCCAGACCTGTATGCATAGAACCCATCACGACACGGTTTTTAATAGTCGTAAATCCTAAATGTAGTGGTTTTAAAATATTTGCATAGCTTGTTGTCATGATGAATCCTTAATTTATTGGCTTTGCAACTTGTTGCATCCTACTTTACCTATTTTTAGCATTTTGTTTATGACATCTTTTCAACATTGTCTGACGAAACAGTCAATTCAGCAAAAAAAGGTGCAGTTTAAAACTACACCTTTTTAAAAAATATTTTGATCTTAAGCATCAATTCCAATGTTTTAATTTAGAGGTATGACCAATGCCGACATTAAAACTGTTGGTCGGATCGAGTTTTTGATAATGAAGTTTTAAAGCAGGTTTGGCCACATATAAATGTCCGACATTATGTTCTGCTGGGTATTCTGCCCCGCGTTGATCTAATAAATGCCACATTTGATGTTCCATTGCGATTGGGTCCACCCCTTTTTTCACAATATAATCCTGATGGAACACATGACATAAAAAATGACCGTAATAAAGTTTATGAATAATCAGCTCATTTATTTCCTTGGGCAAAGTTTCGACCCATTCACGGTCATTACGACGTAAGGCAATATCCAGCGCCACAATATCTTCCACTTCACTGCGATGCGTATCACGATAACGGATCGCGGCACCAGCCACCGCAAAACGGTGTAAAAAGGCTTTACGTCCTTCATCTTCATCACAGAGGAAATAATTTCCAGTGCTGAGAGATGAAAAATATTGTTTTAAAAATTGCTGAACTTGTTCCACATCCTGATTTTCGATACGCAGCACCAGATGATGTTCATACAAATCACGAAATTCATTCATACGTTTCGGCAAATGCGAAGGTAAAAATTTGCTCACCAGTTGCAGAACTTTATCTGACAGCCCTTTCATGCCTACTTTTTCCAAGTAGCCATCCACTTTATCTTTCATGGCAAAAGCAGCCGGCACTCTGGCAGTCCCGAACTTTTCAATGAACATGAAAGTATCTTTGCCGTATTCAGCCCCAATGTCATAAGCGACACGGTCAATATACTCGCCGGCGATCGGCAAGCGCGCTAAATCAGTAAGTAGAAAACGGCGAATCGCGGTCAAATCATCTTGGCTATTAGTGCCGACATAAAACACCTGACTGGGTATTTTTTCAAAAGTATCCAGACGTACCGCAAAGACACAGATTTTACCTGCCGAACCGGACGCTTCAAACAAACGCGATGGATCGGCATTAAATCGTGCTGGGGTGTTTTCATCGACCTGAGTCACATCATGGGCATAATGCTGATCTGAAGCACAACAACTAGAATCATGCTGAATATCATCAATTTGGTATTGCTGATGTTCCAGCTTTGATAAAATTTCTTCGGGTGTTGAGCCTAAATTTACGCCTAAATGATTGACCAGTTCGAGTTGCCCCGCTTCATTTACCCACGCATACAGTGCCAGTTCGGTATAAGCAGGTCCACGACGAACCAAAGCTCCACCCGAATTATTGCAAACCCCGCCTAAAACTGAGGCTCCAATACAGGAAGAACCAATGACTGAATGCGGTTCACGATTAAAAGGAGCAAGTTCCTTTTCAAGTTTGTCCAAGCTTGCACCAGGTAAACAAATGACTTGTTTACCTTTATTAATAACTTGAATACCCGCTAAACGACGCGTACTCATTAGAATGACTGGTCGATCATAATTATCGCCAAAAGGGGTCGATCCACCAGTGAGTCCGGTATTGGCAGCCTGCATAATCACAATACAATCTGCCTGAACCGCAATTTGTAATACCTGCCATTGTTCAACTAAAGAACCCGGGACAACAACGGCAAGCACTTGACCTGAACCATAGCGACGACCCTGACGGTATAAACGGGTATCATTGTCATCGGTCAGTACGTGCTGCTTGCTTACAATGGCAATGAGATTTTGAATGGTTTTTTCTGAATTAAATTGAGTTTGCATATAAAACTCTATCCTTTAGTTTAAGTTTTAGAGCAACTTAATTATTAATTGGAATAAAAAATATCGTGTCGAAATAAAATAATCAAAGCAGATATTTACTATCATGGTAGCGGCATGGATGCCGCCCGTTGGACTGTGGTATATGGACATACCATCAGTCCAATAAAGGATTTTTGTTACTTTTGATCCTTCAAAAGTAAGACATTCCCTACTCGACAATATTCAACTTGGAGAAATATCTTAGGTAATGCAGATTACCAATTCACTGACTTTACTCAAGCCAATTCTCTATCCAGCTTCACCAAACAATCTGAAGTAATATCTGTAATTGTTTTTGCACCTGTTAGCGTCATGGCAACACGCATTTCTTTATCAATCAGATCAAGCAGATTCGAAACACCCGCACCGCCTGCTGCACCTAGAGCATAAACAAAGGCACGACCCAACATGCAGGTATCCGCACCCATCGCCAGCATACGAACCACATCTAAACCGTTACGGATGCCTGAATCAGCCAGAATTTTAATGTCGCCTTTAACTGCGTCCGCAATTGGCGGAAGCGCACGTGCAGAAGATAAAACACCATCCAACTGACGCCCCCCATGATTCGACACCACAATACCATCGGCACCAAAACGTACTGCATCTTTGGCATCTTCAGGATCTAGAATACCCTTGATGACCATCGGACCATCCCAGAATTCACGAATCCACTCCAAATCTTTCCATGAAATAGACGGATCGAAATTATCGCCCAACCAGCCAATATAATCTTCAAGCCCAGTCGGTTTGCCCAAGTATTTTGAAATATTACCCAAGTCATGTGGACGACCATGCAAACCGACATCCCAAGCCCATTGCGGATGTAAGCACGATTGCATATAACGGCGCATTGCAGCATTTGGACCACTCATGCCTGAATGGGCATCACGGTAACGCGCACCGGGTACTGGCATATCTACGGTAAATACAAGGGTTGAACAACCTGCAGCTTTGGCACGTTCCAAGGCATTTTTCATAAAGCCACGGTCACGTAACACATAAAGCTGAAACCACATTGGACGCTGGATGGCAGGTGCTACTTCTTCAATCGGACAGACCGAAACAGTCGACAAGGTAAAAGGAATGCCTTTTTGATCTGCTGCTACTGCGGCTTGAACTTCGCCACGACGTGCATACATCCCGGTCAATCCTACTGGCGATAAAGCCACAGGCATCGACAAGGTTTCATTGAATAATTTGGTTTCTAGGCTTAGTTCTGACATGTCGTTTAAAACACGCTGACGTAAAGCAATTTTTGATAAATCTTCTATATTACGTTTTAAGGTATATTCCGCATATGCCCCACCATCGATGTAGTGAAATAAGAATGGCGGTAAACGACGTTTCGCAGCTTCGCGATAGTCATTTGCAGAAGAAATAATCATAACTTAGATCCTATTTAATCGACTCGCACGCTGACGACGAGCTTCTTCTTCATCAATCAAACGTACTTGTTGAACTACAAATTCAATATGCCCACAGACTGCCTTTCGTGCAGCTTCCGGGTCTTGACGTACAATTGCATTCATCACTTGTAAGTGCTGATCATGCAACTGTTCAAAATGGCGTGGTGCGGTATAGACTTTGCGTCGACCGAGCATCACGTTGTATTGCAATAAATCGAACAGACCACGCATCATTTGAATCAACACCAAATTGTGTGAAGCTTCTGCGATTGCCAGATGAAATTTAGCATCCGCAATAGCCGCTTGAGCATCATCACCGAGCGACTGAAAATGATTAATCTGTTCATAGCATTGACGAATATTTTCTAAATCTGCTGGCGTGGCACGCTGTGCCGCATACCAGGCCGTTCCACCCTCAAGAACCATGCGCGCTTCTTGCACATCAAAACGATACTCAGGGTCTTGGGTCATCAAACTCGATAAGGGTTCTACAATTTGGTGCTGTGACCACGTGGCGGGAAGCTGCTGTAAATAGGTTCCCGCACCGGCTTTACTCAACAAAATGCCGATACTGCTCAATTGCTGAATTGCTTCACGCAGTGAACTGCGTGACACACCCAATTGCTCACAGAGTTTACGTTCTGCAGGCAAACGTTCTCCGACTTGCATATTGCTTTGTTCGATCAATAAGCGTAAGCGTTGCACAACTTGGTCGGAGACTTTCATTTATTTTCCTTGTCCGTAGTTACGGAATCATCCACGGGAATACATAAGCTTGTAATGTCACGATAATACCAATCATGACTGTAAAGCTAATACTATGTTTTACCGTAAAACGGAATAAATCTGATTCTTTGCCCACAAGACCCACAGCCGCACATGCAATGGCGATGGATTGTGGAGAAATCATTTTACCTGTGACCCCACCACTGGTATTGGCTGCCACCAGTAAAACTTCCGGCACCCCAATTTGCTGAGCCGTGGTTGCTTGCAAAGCTGAGAACAATGCATTTGCAGAAGTATCTGAACCTGTGAGGAATACCCCGACCCAACCCAAAAATGGTGAGAAGAAAGTAAAGGCCTGACCGGTATGTGCCAGTGCCAATGCCAAAGTCGCAGATAAACCTGAATAGTTGGCAATAAATGCAAAAGCCAACACCATACCAATCGAATAAATCGGGGTTTTCAACTCATTGACAGTTTCAGCGAAAGTCACCACTGCTTCTTTCGGCTTCATTTTTAAATAAATGATGGTAATGACTGCAGCAATCATGATTGCCGTCCCTGTCGCAGAGAGCCAATCAAATTTATAGATCGCATCGTAATCTTTCGCTTCAGGCACCACAGGCGGTAATTTTTGAATCAATTGGTGCAAATAAGGCACTTTAATCGAAATCACCAAATCACTGAGCGCACCGTCTTTAGCAAATAAATCTTTAAACGGTTTAATACTCCAGACCGTGACCATCGCAGTTAAGACTGCAAATGGAGACCATGCTTTGGCAATTTGACCCAAGGAATATTTCGGTTGATTGCTGAGGTCTATATTTAAATTAGTGTTTAAATTAGCCTGATCTTCATTTTCAAAACGGAAAATGTGTTTTGGCTGCCAAAATTTCAGCAATACAGTCAAACTCACTAATGATGCAATCGCAGCAGTAATATCAGGTAATTCAGGACCGACAAAATTCGATGTTAAATATTGAGCCAGCGCAAAAGAACCACCACCGACTAAAATCGCAGGCCAGGTTTCTTTGACACCGCGCCAGCCATCCATAATCGCCATGATCCAGATCAACACGATTGGTACCATAATGGGCAATTGCCGACCGACCATTTGGCTAATTTCTAAGGTATCTACACCTGAAACCTGACCTGCAACAATGATTGGAATCCCCATTGCACCAAATGCCACAGGTGCAGTATTTACAATCAAACATAACCCCGCTGCATATAAAGGTTTAAAGCCAAGCCCCACCAATAATGCCGCGGTAATTGCGACGGGTGCACCAAAACCTGCTGCACCTTCCAAAAAGGTACCGAATGCAAAACCGACCAACAGCATTTGTAAGCGCTGGTCTTCAGTAATCGATAAAATTGAAGAACGGATGATGTCAAACTGACCCGTTTTTACTGAAACTTTGTAGAGGAAAACTGCGCCAATAATGATCCAAGCAATCGGCCAAAGCCCATAAAAGAAACCGTAAACCATCGATGAAAGCGCCATCGACAATGGCATATCATATAAAAATAATGAAACTAAGAATGCGAGAGCGACGGTAATGGTTCCCGCCACACTGCCCTTCATCCGAAACACCGCCAGTGCGAGGAAGAAAAATACAATGGGAATCAGTGCAATCGCGCTTGAGATCCAGATATTGCCCATAGGATCATAAATTTGTTGCCATTGTTGAAGCATTTTCATCTCCTTGAAATGCTTAAGCGACTTAATAATGAATTTTGATCATGCCTATAAACTATTTTGGTATGACCAATTTAGTTAAATCCAAACCAATAAAGATCTCTCATAACCAATTATGCTAATTAATGTCGAAATAAAGATCAATAGTTAATTTAATAAACAATATTGGTATGACCAATTTAGTGAATTTTTGATTAATTTATTCTCATTTTTAAGGTATTTTGATTTTTTTCAATTTACAAATTTAATTTAAATTCATAGGTTTAATAAAATTGATTTATTTACCTATAACTTTGGTCTTATGCTCGCGATAAATTCAGCGATATTCAGCGATATTCAGCTTTTCAAGCTGATTTATCTTTATTTATTTTTTAAATGAATTGAATAAAATTTTAGCGATTTTTTGAATTTTGCTTTTTTTTTGCAAAAACTTGCGCTTTGAAAGGTGTTACAATATCTTCATTCAAAATTCTCCTTGGCCACCAATATACGTGGTGCCTATTTCAAAATAGTTAGGACTAGCAATGACTGATAATGCAACAATCTTGCAGAATGTACCCGTAGGCAAAAAAGTAGGTATTGCCTTCTCTGGTGGTCTAGATACTTCAGCTGCCCTTTTGTGGATGAAACAAAAAGGCGCAGAACCTTATGCTTATACAGCAAATTTAGGTCAACCTGATGAAGACGACTACGATGCAATTCCTAAGAAAGCTGAAGCGTATGGCGCAGTAAAAGCGCGTTTGGTTGACTGCCGCTTACAGCTTGCACTTGAAGGTATTGCTGCAATTCAATGTGGCGCATTCCATATCAGCACTGGTGGTGTTCCTTATTTCAATACGACTCCATTGGGTCGTGCAGTAACAGGTACCATGCTTGTTACCGCAATGAAAGAAGACGACGTAAACATCTGGGGTGACGGTTCAACTTATAAAGGTAACGACATTGAACGTTTCTACCGTTATGGTTTGCTGACCAATCCGAACCTTAAAATCTATAAACCTTGGTTAGACCAAACGTTTATTGATGAATTAGGTGGTCGTGCCGAAATGTCGCAATTCTTAATCGACAACGGTTTTGACTATAAAATGTCAAAAGAGAAAGCATACTCAACTGACTCAAACATGTTGGGTGCGACTCACGAAGCGAAAGATCTTGAGTATCTTGATGCGGGTATCAAAATCGTAGACCCAATCATGGGCGTTGCATTCTGGAAAGAAGAAGTTGAGGTTAAACCTGAACTTGTATCTGTGACTTTCGAAGAAGGTACGCCAGTTGCATTGAACGGCCAACGTTTTGACAATCCGGTTGAATTGATTCTTGAAGCAAACCGTATCGGTGGTCGTCATGGTCTAGGTATGTCGGATCAAATCGAAAACCGTATCATCGAAGCGAAATCTCGTGGTATCTATGAAGCACCGGGTATGGCTCTTCTTCATATCACTTACGAACGCCTTGTAACCGGTATTCATAACGAAGACACCATTGAACAATACCGTATCAACGGTTTGCGTTTAGGTCGTTTATTGTACCAAGGTCGCTGGTTCGATTCTCAAGCGTTAATGCTTCGTGAAACTGCTCAACGTTGGGTTGCTAAAGCAATTACTGGTACAGTAACTTTAGAACTTCGTCGTGGTAATGACTTCACCATCATGAACACTGAATCTGAAAACCTCACTTATGAAGCTGAGCGTTTGACGATGGAGAAAGGTGATTCTATGTTTACGCCTATGGACCGTATTGGTCAGTTAACCATGCGTAACCTAGATATTACAGATACACGTGCGAAACTTGGCATCTATACCAACGCAGGTCTACTTGCTGTAGGTACAGGTTCTGCAGTGCCGCAATTAAAAGACAAAAACAAATAAGTTTGTTTGATGTCAAAAAACCGCCTAAATGGCGGTTTTTTTATGGCTGAATTTTGAGTCTTTAAGCAATATTTGACGCACGAATAGATTGATAATAAATCTGGTTTCGCCCAAGTTGTTTAGCGCGATATAAAGCTTGATCGGCAATCTTGAGCAACTCTTCTTTGCTGAGTTCATTTTCTCCACGATAGACCGTAATCCCCAAACTAATCGTGACATAGCTCGACACAGACGATTTAGCATGTGGAATTTCCAGACGCTCTATCGCCTTAAAAATATTTGATGCAACCGCATATGCACCATGTGCATCTGTTTCAGGCAATAACACCACAAATTCTTCGCCACCATAACGCGCAACAAAATCCATATGCCGAATGGCGCCTTTAATAGATTTAGCAATGGAAAAAATGACATCATCACCTTTTTGATGACCATAAAAATCGTTATAGTTTTTAAAGAAATCTACATCTATAAACAAAATGGATAAAGAGGTGTGGTCTAGACGAGTTTGCTGATAAAAAACGTCCATCATTTCATCGAAAGTACGGCGATTTGAAATTTTAGTCAGTTCATCGTGCTGACTCAAATGCAGTAATTCTGAATTGTGAATACGGTGAATTTTTTCACTAATTCTGGCCCGCATCGAATACAAATAAATCATCCGCTCACGTGCAAAAATCATATGACTAATGACATAACCCAGTACACAGCTTCCAGTGAGAATACGACCCAGTACCATCGCATCAAAATCAACATGCAGCCCTAAAAATAGCACAATTGTGAACATTGCTGCCAAGACGCCTGTCACCAACATGTGAAATGGTTTTACCCCAGTAAGAATATAGCTAAGAATATAAATAATACATAATATAGCCATGGCTTGATGCTGTAGCTCAACCGTTTCAACCGTCATGGTCAACCATGACATGGAAACAATGGCCCAAAACTTGAGTACCATCGCAGCATGGGCAAAATATGGACGCAGTTTAGGGAAATAAGCAAAGAAGAATAAAGCCAGCAAACATAAACCGCCATTCACCAGTGCGAACATGGTTTGCATGAAATCATGGACGAAATATTGCTGGTCGATAATCCAGTAGTCACTTGGAATCATGACCACCATAAAAACAAAATAGCTTAAAACACCACCCCAGAGGTATTTTTCAATATGTTTACGCGCGCGTTCTAAATTTTTAGACCAAAATTCCTGTTCTAATTTTTTTGGAAAAACTTGTCCTACACGGCGACTTTGCTGCGTAATCAGTTCTTCTACTTTTTCTTTATCGTACTGTAATTTAGCCAGATTATACTTGTATTCCATTCGCAAGCATTATGTAGTTATTTTTTAGTTACTTAAAAGTAACACAATTTTATTATTAATATTTAAATATATATCACCATTTGTCTTTAATTCTCGTTACCATTTTCACACTTTATAGATTATCATTTGTTTTATTTCTTCGATTGAAATGGCCTTGAATACAATCACTCTCCTCCAGCCAGATGATTGGCATGCTCACCTTCGTGATGGTCTTGCTTTAAAACGTACGGTTCCCGATTTAGCTAACCAGTTTGCACGCGCAATCTGTATGCCAAACACAGTTCCTCCTGTGAAAACAGTTGAAGAAGCGATTGCTTATCGTGAGCGTATTTTGGCGCATGTCCCTGAAGGCGTCTCATTTGATCCACGTATGGTGCTTTACTTTACCGACTTCACCCAACCGAGTGAAGTGAAAAAAATCAAAGAATCTGAACATGTAAATGCCATCAAGCTATACCCTGCTGGTGCAACGACAAATTCAGATAATGGTGTCAGCGATATTCGTAAAGTTTATGCCGTGATCGAACAACTTGAAGAGCATCAAGTGCCTTTACTGCTTCATGGTGAAGTCACCCATAACCATGTCGATATTTTTGATCGTGAAAAACGCTTCCTGGATGAAGTGCTTTCTCCGTTATTAAAACAGTTCCCTAAGCTTAAACTGGTGCTAGAACATATCACCACCAGTGAAGCTGCACATTTTGTACTCGAACAAGACCGCAATGTTGCTGCTACCATTACCCCGCAGCATTTATTGTTTAATCGTAATGATATGCTAGTCGGTGGCGTGAAGCCGCATTTTTATTGTTTGCCGATTTTGAAACGTCAAACCCATCAGCAAACTTTACTTGAAGTGGCGACCAGCTCTAATCCTAAGTTTTTCTTGGGTACAGACAGCGCACCGCATTCAAAAAATGCCAAAGAAAATGCATGTGGCTGTGCGGGTTGTTATAGTGCGCCTACCGCAATTGAATTATATGCTCAAGCTTTTGACCAAGTCGGTAAAATTGACCGCCTGGAAGGTTTTGCCAGCCACTTTGGTGCTGACTTCTATGGTTTGCCGCGTAATACCAGCACCATTACTTTGGTTAAAGAAGAGCAAGTTATTCCGACAAGTTTAGACTACTTGGATGGTGAAAAAATTATCCCCCTATATGCGGGTAATACCATCCAATGGAGAAAAGTGTGACAGATGAAACCCAACCAATAATTGGTCAGCGTTTCCGTGGATTTTTACCTGTTGTTGTCGATGTCGAGACAGCAGGTTTTAACTCACAGACCGATGCCTTATTGGAAATTGCAGCAATCCCCATCATTTATAACGAAGAAGGTCAATTTGTGCCAGGCGAAGCCCATCACGCACATATTAACCCTTTTGAAGGGGCTAATTTAGACCGCCGCTCACTCGATTTTATTGGAGTTGATCCCTTTAATCCGATGCGTATGGCTATGGCTGAAGATGAAAAAAGTGCCTTAAAACGTATTTTTAAATCTGTAAATGAAGTTCGTCGCCAGCAGAATTGTACCCATGCAGTTTTAGTCGGTCATAATGCGCATTTCGATCTCGGTTTTGTACAAGCAGCCATTGCGCGTACTGGAACTAAAAATCAAAATCCATTCCACAGCTTTTCGGTGTTCGATACCGTGACTTTAAGTGCAGTCATGTTTGGTCAAACCGTACTGGCAAAATCGTGTATTCACGCTGGAATTGAGTTCGATGGTAAAGAAGCACACTCTGCTTTATACGATACTCAAAAGACTGCGGAACTGTTTTGCTATATTTTGAACAAACTCGCACCTCACCTACTTGACACTCTGGTGGCGGATCAATAAGATACCGCCATCTTCTAAACGTCCCTATCGTCTAGAGGCCTAGGACATCGCCCTTTCACGGCGGTAACCGGGGTTCGAATCCCCGTAGGGACGCCATCTATTATTTCTCCTCTTTTTAATTTCTTAAAAGCATTCTATTCTTTAGATTTCGCTATATTAATCAACCCACTATTCTATTGATTATTTTTATTAAAATAGCTTTCACTTTATTTTAACTTCCGAATACATATCTCAATTTTTAAAGACTTGGCTCGCATATTTAAGCGGATAGTCAATAATGTGACAAATCGACAGATTAGCGATGTAAATAATGATGGAACCACGAATACTGAAATTGGTCGTTCATCTATTGCCGGTATCACACCTTTAAATTCTAATTTTAGAAGTTTAACTCCTGAGCATCTTGGTGCTCTTTTTTTATGTCAGTTTGCATGTTAACGTTAAGCCTCCCCATCAATACTGCCTCCATGATGTTGAAAAAAGTTTTTATTGTTTTAATGATTCTTCTGCCTTCAGCTGCATATATTTATCTTGCCAGCAAAGATGCAGAGCCTGCCAAAGAGTCTCCCTCTACCACACCTAAACAAGTACCGGGACAAGAACAATCACAAAAATACCAGACACCAGACCATTAGAGGATGCTTTAAGTTATTCTTTTCATTCATCTAGTTTTCTTATTAAATTTAGTAATGAGTCAGAAAAAAACGATTTATGTGAATAATCACTAAATCAGCAATTAAAATAATTCTTTCAACTCTTTTTCTAAATTATGCAATCTCCTATACAACCTTCGCAGCATTCAGCTGCTGAGGGGCAAACCAGCTCGTTAAAAAGAGCCATGACCAAGCGTCATCTCATTATGCTCTCCCTGGGTGGTGCAATCGGTACCGGTTTATTTCTAGGTTCGGGTGAAGTCATTTCACAAGCAGGTCCACTAGGTGCAGTCATTGCCTATATGATTGGCGGTTTAATTGCCTACATGGTTATGCTTTGCTTAGGTGAGCTTGCCGTTCATTTACCTGTATCCGGCTCATTCGGTGCATTTGCATCCAATTATATTGGCCCCGGTACAGGCTATATGGTGTCCTGGATGTACTGGCTCGGCTGGTCAGCCACGTTAGGGACTGAATTCACTGCCGCTGCCTTACTGATGCAGGAATGGTTTCCCACTACCTCAATCTGGATCTGGACGCTGATTTTCGCCAGCGGGGTTCTTCTGTCCAATTTGAGTTCCACCCGAACGTTTGCCGAATCTGAATTTTGGCTTTCAATGATTAAAGTGGCCACCGTTCTGGTTTTCATTGTTTTAGGTTTTGGCGCTATTTTTGGTTTTATTCCTTTTCAAGGTTATGAATCTGCCCCACTCTTTGCAAATTTAACTGAACATGGCTGGTTCCCCAACGGCATATTCCCTATTTTTGCCACCATGCTGATTGTCAATTTTGCATTTAATGGTACAGAAATGATTGGGATCGCGGCTGGCGAAACCCAAAATCCTGAGAAAAATGTCCCTAAAGCCATTCATGCAGCTGTTTGGCGCTTGATCATTTTCTTTGTGGGAACGATTATTGTCATTAGCTCACTGCTTCCTTATCAAGATGCAGGTTTAAATGCGGGTCATGGCTTAAGTAGCAGTCCATTTGTATCCGTGTTTAACTTGATGGGCATTCCTTACGCGGTTGATATTATCCGTTTTGTCATTATTACCGCATTACTCTCCACTGCAAACTCTGGACTGTATGCCGCTTCCCGCATGATGTGGGCTTTGGCTGCACAAAATCAGCTTCCCCGCGTATTTGCCAAAGTAAGTAAATCCGGTATTCCTGTACTGGCAGTGTTGGTGACCATGATTGGTGGTTTACCGGGCCTGCTTTCAGAACAATTTGGTGCAGATGTCATCTTTAAAAACTTACTCGGTGTTGCTGCATTCACCATGGTCATTGTCTGGATGAGTATCTGCTGGAGTCAGTTTAATTTCCGTCGTCAATGGCTCAAACAGGGTCATAGCGTTGCAGAACTTAAATTCCGTACTCCGTGGTTCCCGCTTGTACCGATTCTCGGTTGTGTGTGCTGTACGGCAACCGGTTTAAGTATGGCTGCGGATCCTGAAATGATCTCTGGTTTTATTGGCTGCCTCCTGTTTATGGCAGGCTGCTATGCCAGCTATTACTGGTTGTATCACCATAAAAATTAGTCCTTGATTGCAATATGAATGAAGCGCAGTTTAAAACTGCGCTTTTTTTATGTAGATTTGTCATTTTTTATGCAATCAATTCAATATTTTAAAAATAATGCAATTACAGGTTTGACAGCCCCATTAAAAATCCATAATATACGCATCACCTCCTAACGACCCTATCGTCTAGAGGCCTAGGACATCGCCCTTTCACGGCGGTAACCGGGGTTCGAATCCCCGTAGGGTCGCCATATATATCGTGTCATACGATCATTCAAGCTTCAATAGTTCTCATTATTACATTGCAGATTTGTAGTTTTTCACTACAATAGCTCGCTTCATTTCTCTTTTTGTTTTTCTCTTATGCAGTCATCTCATACTCCGAATGATGCTTCGCATCAGGGCAATTCTGCGCCTTTAAAACGCGCTATGAGTACTCGACACTTGGTCATGATTTCGCTTGGTGGCGCAATCGGAACGGGTTTATTTTTAGGTTCGGGTGAAGTCATTGCACAAACGGGGCCTGTAGGTGCCATCATCTCCTATGTACTAGGTGGTTTAATTGCCTATGCTGTAATGCTTTGTCTAGGCGAGCTTGCGGTGCATATGCCCGAATCGGGTTCTTTTGGTACGTATGCACGCAGATACATTGGTCCGGGTACCGGCTATATGATTACCTGGTTGTATTGGCTCACCTGGACTGCCACCCTTGGAACCGAATTTACTGCTGCAGCCTTGTTGATGCAGGAATGGTTTCCTCAAATTTCAGTCTGGATCTGGACTATTGTTTTTGCAGCGATTGTTTTTGGACTCAATATGAGTTCAACCAAATTATTTGCAGAGTCTGAATTTTGGCTATCACTCATCAAAGTGATTACAGTAATCAGCTTTATCATTTTAGGTCTATTGGCAATCTTTGGGATTCTTTCTTTCCAAGGTCACTCTTCTGCGCCTTTATTCAGCAACCTGACCGCTCAAGGTTGGTTCCCTCAAGGCTTGTTCCCTATTTTTGCAACCATGCTGATTGTGAACTTCGCCTTCTCGGGTACAGAACTGATTGGTGTTGCTGCTGGTGAAACCAAAGATCCAGCCAAGAATGTTCCTAAAGCGATCAATGCAGCGATCTGGCGATTGTTAATCTTCTTTGTCGGAACAATTGTGGTGATTAGTGCACTGTTGCCACATCAGATGGCAGGTTTAGGTGCTGAAGGTGTCAGTAGCAGTCCATTCGTTACTGTATTTACCTATATTGGTATTCCACATGCGGAAGATATTATTCGCTTTGTGATTATCACCGCGCTGTTATCTGCAGCCAACTCAGGTTTATATGCCGCTTCACGTATGATGTGGTCTTTATCTGATAAAAAACAATTACCTGCTGTATTCTCTAAAGTAAACCATCGTGGTATTCCATTTATTGCGATTATGGTCACCATGCTGGGTGCCTTACCCGGTTTACTGTCAGAACAATTTGCACCTGAAACCATCTTCAAAAACTTGCTAGGTGTAGCTGCATTTACCATGGTTGTGGTTTGGATGAGCATTTGCTTGAGCCAGTTCAATTTCCGTCGTCAATGGTATAAAGCAGGTCATACTGCAAAAGAATTGGGCTTTGCCGCACCTTTGTTTCCAATCGTGCCGATCTTAGGCTTTGTATTCTGTTTTATTACCTGTATTAGTATGGCAACTGACCCTGAAATGCTACCGGGCTTTATTGGCTGTTTAATCTTTATTGCCGCATGTTATCTCAGTTACTATGTTTTCTATCGAAAGCAAAACTAACACAGAAAAGGAGTGGTCAAGTACCACTCTTTTTTTTAAGCTAAATCAAGTCAATGACATCTATAAAAATCTGATCCGGCATGAAAATCATTTTTATTCACGGTATGAATCAACAAAACTATGATGCAAATTCATTAAAACAACATTGGTTAACTGCATTTCAGTCAGGTTTAAATAATTCACATCTCGATATTGAGCTAAAATCTCTGGAGATCCGATTTCCCTTTTATGGTGATTTACTGAGCAAACATCACTTATATAACAGCTTGGATTTACAAACATTTTTACCAAAATCAATCGCACATCTGCATCTTCCCTTTCACTTGGGACATAGCAGCTGTATTGTCCAAGAACATCAACCATGCATCCACGCATTGCCTACATTTAATCCAGAACATTCTGAATCGTTTACTCAGCGCTTATCTGTTATTTCGGCACTGACCAAAGACCATGCATTCAGGGAATTGTCCCTGTTCCTAAATCATTATCCCAAATTGCATGAAACCCTGATTCATAAATTCCTCATCGAAACTTACTTATACCTCTCCAATCCAGATTTCATGCATGAAGTTCACCACAGAATCATGTCTTACCTTCGTCCGGAATTAGATCATATTATCGTGGCGCATTCATTAGGGTCTGTGATTACCTACAACCTGCTGCATCAATTCACAAATTTTAGAATCCAGCGCTTTATTACATTAGGTTCCCCTCTGGCTTTTAAAGTCATCCAGGAAAAACTCATCACCCCTATTTCCAGACCACCCCAGCTCCAAGGAGATTGGTTCAACTTCTATTCACCTGAAGACTTTTTAACAGCTTTCCCCTTATCAGAACCCCCTTTTGATTTCGATCCCCCCATTATTAACCAAATGATTACGACGCTCATTCATAATCCCCACAGCATTACCGGCTATTTACAACACCCCGCTGTCATCAAAAGCATCGTGGATGCCTTAGAGTATAAAAAATAGGGCATTTCAAAGTATATTTCACATATTTGTTTTATTTTTATTCACTTGATTGGGTTTTTAAAGATTATCGCTGAAAAAGGTTTGACAGCTTTTAATATCCACCCTATTATACGCCCACCTCTGAAACGTCCCCATCGTCTAGAGGCCTAGGACATCGCCCTTTCACGGCGGTAACCGGGGTTCGAATCCCCGTGGGGACGCCAATTCATATAGATGACCCTATCGTCTAGAGGCCTAGGACATCGCCCTTTCACGGCGGTAACCGGGGTTCGAATCCCCGTAGGGTCGCCACATTCGAGATTAAAAAATCTCAACAAAAAAGCCTGATCATGATGAATCAGGCTTTTTTGTTTTTAAGATTCTTAAATTTAAAATCGCTTTCTGTTTTATACTTTCACAACAGTAAAATAATAAACTTATCTTTATGCATATCCACCTGTTCCACAAAATCAATTCACGTTCTCAACGTATCCTCTGGTTATTAGAAGAATTAAATCTCGATTATGAATTGGTCTTTGGTGATACCGATATCTCGACTCAAGAATTCGAACCATACCAAAACAATCATCCACCGACTAAATTTCCGACCGTACACATTTTTAATGATCATTCCACAGATGTGATGACACTTGCTGAAACAGCTGCAATTGCCGATTACCTCAGCCATCAGTCCAACGATTTAGGCATATCCCAACTCTCTTCCTCAGAAATTCTCCACTATTATTTTTGGAAAAATTTTGCTGAAGCGACTCTTATGCCTGATTTAGCACTCAAACAGATTTTTGCTCAAATTGTAGAACGAACACCTTTTCCGGTACGCTTTATCAGCAAGTTTCTAAAATTTGGATTTGATCGTGGTTATTTAAATCAGGCGCTCAATCAACATCTATTCATGATTGATGAGCATCTTAAAACCCGCCAATATTTAGCAGGCAATCAATTTAGCATTGCCGATCTTTTATTGTGGTTTCCATTACTGGCTTGTATGCAATCCAATACAGAGTTTGAATCTCTACCGAAGATTCAGCGTTATCTACAACACCTACAAAACAGACCCGCCTTTCAACGTGCATTAGAAAAAGGACAATGGTCTGCTGTGCAGTTTCGGTCTTATTGGTCTAAAGCGTGGTAATTTTCAATTAAGCACTACGACGTGAATTAATCTGCCCTTTAATAATTGCAGTTATATTGCCTTTGGCATATTTAAAGAAAACTTTCAGTGGTGACAGTTTTGGATTGGGACGTTTGCCTTGCGCGATATCTTTAAACTGCGCGGCATACCAGATAATTTCCATAATCGCCATTTTATCGACCATCGGAATACCAGTTTTAATTTTACTAACCGCATAACGCACGTCCTGCCCTGCAATCAGTCGATCAGTTAAATCCGTTTCAACCGCCAATGGACGGGCAATCCCGATAAATTCACATGCGCCACTGTCGAGTGCCGCATTCATGCCCTCTACCGTACGGAAGCCACCTGTCACCATTAAATGACATTTGACTTGTTTACGAATCTTCTCCGCAAAATCAAGGAAATACGCTTCACGGGCAATGGTGCTGACTTTACGTTTATCTGCTTTAGCGCCTGCCATTGCAGGAGCTTCGTAAGTTCCACCTGAAATCTCGATTAAATCAATTCCAGCTTCATCTATCGCTTTAAATACTGCAACCACTTCATCTTCGGTAATTCCACCACGCTGGAAATCAGCTGAATTCAGTTTCACTGAAATGATAAATTGAGCCGAAGTGACCGCACGTACAGCTTTATAAATTTCTAACAGGAAGCGCATGCGATTTTCAATCGAGCCACCCCATTGATCCTGACGTTTATTGGTCAAGGGCGATAAAAACTGACTGATGAGATAACCATGCGCACCATGCAGCTGTACGCCTTCAAAACCGGCTTTTTCACAGATTTGGGCAGAAGTGGCAAAACGCTGAATAATGTCGAATATCTCATCTTCACGTAATTCACGTGGCGTACCAAACGTTGTCGCAAGCATCGGACTAAAAGGGACAGCAGAAGGTGCAACGGTTTCTTTATTTAAACCTTTAGGACACTGACGACCCGGATGTGACAATTGAATCAATTGCACCATGCCATGTTGTTTACCCAGCTCTGCCCATTGCTTCAGTTGAGCCAAATCACGTTCCGATTCAATAACCACCACACCCGGTTCATTTTTGGCGCGGAAGTCCACCATTACATTCCCGCTAATGGCACAACCCAAACCACCTTTAGCCCAGGCTTCATAGAGATTAAAATGTAACTGGCTTGGCTGCCCCGCATCATTTGCCAAGGCTTCACTCATCGCGGCTTTGATAATTCTATTTTTAAAGGGGGTATTTCGAATGATGGTTGCTTCAGCAAGATGGCTCATATTTCAATCCTGATTTATTTGTATTTATTTAGCTTTAATACCCTAAACTTATTCTGCAATCCGTCAATGACTATTCTGACAATATGACGTGTCAGTAAATTTAAACATACTGACTTGCCTCGATCAATTGTCGGGTATATTCAGTTTGTGGATTTAAAAATAATTGTTCAGTGCTTTGAAATTCCATTACCTGTGCATGACGTAGCACCAAAACTTTCTGACACAGTGCTTTTACCACTTGTAGATCATGGCTGATAAATAAATAGCTGATCTGATGTTCCTGCTGCAATCGTCTTAACAACTTCACAATCGCGCGCTGAGTAGTACGGTCTAATGCCGAGGTCGGTTCATCTAGAATAAGCAACTTAGGTCGTAATACCAGTGCGCGAGCCAAAGCTACACGCTGACGCTGCCCACCGGACAGTTCATGCGGATAACGGGTTCGAAAAGAAACCGGTAATTCGACTTTTTCCAAGGCTTCATCAATCCGCTGTGATATTTCCGCAGCAGACAATTTTTTTAAGCCTAATCCTTCGCCAATGGTTTGCTCAACATTTAATCGTGGATTTAAACTGCTAAACGGGTCTTGAAACACAATCTGAAATTCGGCACGCAATGGTCGTAACTGTTTTTCATTACACTGGTTTAAATCTGTGCAAAGCAGCACAATTTCACCGTCACTTTTAATTAAGCGGGTAATCGCCAAAGCCAGTGAACTTTTACCTGAACCACTTTCACCGACAATGCCAATCGATTCCCCTTGTGCCAGTTGTAAATCTAGAGGTTCAACCGCAACAAAGTAGTCTTTGACTCGATTTAACAATCCTTGCTTGATTGGAAACTTCACCGCGACATGGTGTAAAGCCAATATATTGGGACTCTCTGCAATATGAATGGCTTCACCAAAATCATGATTCAGTAAATCTCGGGTATAGGCTTGTTTCGGGTGTTTAAAAATCTCCGCAACACTACCCTGTTCTTCCACCACGCCTTTATTCATCACAATCACCTGATCGGCATAACGACGTACCAGATTTAAGTCATGACTGATCAGAATCATCGCCATATTTCGGCTTTGTTGTAATGATTTAAGCAGATGCAAGATTTGCGCCTGTAAAGTCACATCCAAGGCTGTAGTTGGCTCATCAGCAATCAAAATATCCGGATCCAAGGCCAATGCCATAGCGATCATCACGCGTTGACGCTGTCCGCCGGAAAGCTCATGCGGGTAACGGCGTAATTTATCTTCAGGCTCGCTAATCCCGACATCATTCAGCAATTCGATAATGCGTGCCTGAGTCTTTTTCTTTGACCAACCTTGCAACAACAAAGTTTCGCCAATAATTTTCTCCACTCGATGCAAGGGATTTAAAGCCGTCATCGGTTCCTGAAAAATCATGGCAATTTTATGACCACGAATTTTTTGCAGCTGTTCAGTTTTAAGTGACAATAGATCTTGCTGCCCGAGCCAAGCCTGACCTTTTATTTTTAAGGTGCTCGGTAATAAGCCCAGTAAAGCCAGACTACTAATCGATTTACCTGAACCACTTTCACCGACAATGGCAATGGTTTCAGCTGCATGCAGCTTAAAGTTCAGGTCATCCACCAAAACTTGTTGTTGATGCTGAATATTAAGATGTTCTACAGTTAATACCGTTTCTGGATTATTGGCGTCTTGGATCGAATGCATCGCGTGTCGCCTCCCCAATATAAATCAATAAAGATAAGACGATGGCTAGAGTAAAGAAGCCAGAGAGTGCCAACCATGGTGAATTCAGGTTGGATTTTCCTTGTAATAATAATTCACCCAAAGACGCAGCATCTGGCGGCAAACCATAACCCAAGAAATCCAATGCAGTCAGTGCGGTAATATTTGCCGTTAACATAAAAGGTAACTGCGACAAACTGGAACTCATGGCATTCGGCAAAATATGACGGTACATAATGGTTCGATCTTCCACACCCAGACTACGTGCAGCACGAACATAATCCAGATTACGTGCCTTTAAAAATTCGGCGCGAACCAATCCCACCAAGGTGGTCCAGCCAAATAACAGCATGATGAGAAACAGCCAGTAGACATTCGGGGTAAACATGCTGACCAGAATCATCACCATGAATAACATAGGCAGACCACCCCACACTTCCAGGATGCGCTGCCCCAGTAAATCAATCCATCCACCATAATAGCCCTGAATCGCCCCTACTGCGATTCCAAGCAGTGCTGAAGCAATGGTCAAAGCAAAACCAAACAGTAGCGATACGCGCAAACCATAGAGTATACGAGCCAGTACATCACGCCCTTGGTCATCGGTGCCTAACCAGTTTTGGGAAGTCGGTGCAGAGGGTACCGGAACTGCCAGTTCCAGATTAGGTGTTTGGTAGGAATATTTAATCAGCGGCCAGATCGCCCAGCCTTTATCATTGATGAGTTGCTGTACCACCGGATCTTTATAGTCGGCTTCGGTTTCAAATACCCCACCAAAAGCCGTTTCTGGATAAGACTTTAAAACCGGTACATAAAGTGAATGATCGTAGCTCACCAAAAGCGGTTTATCGTTGGCGATCAATTCAGCAGCCAGTGATAAAACAAAGATCACGGCAAAGACGATTAAGCAGCCAAAACCGAGCTTATTTTCCTTAAAACGTTTCAAGCGTGCATACATTAATGGTGACATTATTCAGCACCTCGCGAATCAAAATTAATACGCGGGTCAATCACCTGATACAACACATCACTGATTAAACGCAGAATCAAACCCAGCAAGGTAAACAGAAACAATGTCCCGAAAATCACAGGATAATCACGCTGTTGAATCGCTTCAAAACCAAGTAATCCCAGACCATCCAGATTGAAGATGATTTCAATAAACAGGTTGCCGACAAAGAAAATTCCGATCAGGGCTTCAGGTAAACCCGCAATTACAATCAGCATCGCATTACGGAACACATGACCGTATAACACCCGTGATTCGGTTAAACCTTTAGAGCGCGCCGCCAGCACATACTGCTTGTTTAATTCTTCCATAAAGGAATATTTGGTTAAATAGGTGAGGCTAGCAAAACCACCAATCACCATCGCCAGCAAAGGCAAAGTCATATGCCAAAAATAATCTTTAATTTTCCCCAATACGCTCAGTTCACTGAAATTTTCTGAAACCAGTCCCTGTAGCGGGAACCATTGAAAATACGAACCGCCAGCAAAAAAGACAATCAGCAACACAGCAAAGACAAAAGAGGGTACGGCATAGCCAATCGCCAGTAACATCGAGGTGGATTTATCAAACAGCATGCCATGTTGACGCGCTTTTTTAATGCCTAAAGGAATAGAAACCAGATAAATCAGCAAAGTGCTCCATAATCCTAATGACAAGGACACCGGCATTTTTTCCCAGAGCAGTTGCGTGACAGGTTTATCTTTAAAAAAACTGGTGCCAAAATCAAAAGTCACATAACTTTTCAGCATCATCCAGAAGCGTTCAGGTGCGGGTTGGTCAAAACCATATTGCGCTTTGATCTTCTCGACCATTTCTTCGCTCAAGCCTTTTGCACCCTGATAATTGTTTTTGGCCGTCGCGGTTTCACCGCCGGTCGCCCCCATGCCTTGAAAAGCTTCCGCCTGTTGAATGGCTTGCTCGACTGGACCTCCGGGTGCAATTTGAATCACCACAAAGTTAATCAATAAAATGAAAAACAGTGTCGGAATAATCAGCAGCAGTCTTTTTAGTATATATATGCCCATCGAAACGACGTTCCTTGTGCCTTGCTATTGCTTATTGTTGACCTAAATAATGGGTGACTTTTTTGGCTTGCTCCGCATCACTCCACCAATAGTCAATCCCCGAAGAAAGTTTCGGTTTAACCTTGGGCTGATGATACATGTTCCAATAGGCAAACCAGTTTTCACCTTTACCATAGGTCGGAATTTGATAATATCCGGCACGCAATAAACGATCGAGCACCTTGGTTCTGATTACCAATTGTTTACGATCAGGTGCACGGATGAGCTGCTGAATCACATTATCAATGACAGGATTTTTGATGCCGGCATAATTATAATTCCCCGGCTGATCTGCCGATGCACTGCCCCAGAACTGCGCCTGTTCATTGCCAGGATTTAAAGACTGCGGCATCACATTGGTGGTCATGTCAAAGTCCTTGCTACGCATACGTTCAATGTACTGCGGCACATCGACATGACGAATGGCAACATCCACCCCCAGACGTTTCATATTGCGTATGAACGGCATCAGCGTACGTTGTAAACCATCTTGATGAATCAGGAATTCAATCCGAATCGGCTTGCCTTTGGTATCGAGCAAACGGCCATTCTTAAAGGTATAACCTGCTTTGATGAGTAACTGACGTGCTGTCATCAGATTACTACGGTTAAAACCACTGGCATCGGAGACCGGATATTTCCAGTCCTTTAAAACACCCTGACGTTGAATCGGATTGAGTTTAGATAAATACGGTTTTAAAATCGCAAGTTCTGCACTGCTTGGAACACCTTTCGCTTCCAGTTCACTATTGGCAAAATAACTCTGTAAGCGTCGATATTGTCCATAAAATAGCGCCTTGTTTTGCCATTCAAAATCGTAGGCATAAGTGATGGCTTGGCGAAATTTGATGTCTTGAAAAGGTGTACGGCGGGTATTAAACACAAAACTTTGTGTCGGAATGGGATTCTGATGCTTGAATCTGTATTTCACCACCACCCCTGTTTTTACTGCAGGAAAATGATATTCCGTGACCCATTTACGCGCAGTAAACTCTTCATGCAGGGTATATTGACCCGACTTAAATCCCTCAAAAGCAATGTCCAAACTGCGGTAATAAACATACTTCAAACGATCAAAGTTATAACGTCCTTTATTGACCGGTAAATCTTTGCCCCAATAATTCGGGTTACGTTTATAGCTAATACTGCGACCGGCATCAATTCGATCAATCAGATACGGCCCTGAACCCAAAATCGGCTGCATGGTGACACGGGTGAAATCTCTGTTCTGCCAATCGTGTTTTGAATAAATCGGCATTTGCGACAAGATCAGCGGCATTTCAGCGTTATTGTCAGACTTGAAACTCATTTTTACTGCAGATCTGGACAACACTTCGGTTTTATCCAGATCCGCCAGATACATTTGCAAACCCGGATTAGACTTGGTCTGATAAGCATCAAAACTGAATTTCACATCTTCGGCAGTCACTGCACTGCCATCACTAAAGCGTGCTTTGGGATTTAAATGAAAAATGACATATTTGGTTTTATCCGGATCAAAGCTCACTTTTTCCGCCAGCAAGGGATACATCACTCCCGGCTCATCCAGTGAACTCGACATCAGCGAGTCAAACAAATGTTCAACTCCATCTGTTGAACTGCCTTTGCCATTCATACTGTTCAGGTTGTCGAATGTGCCATTACTGGCGGTACTTAAATAACCGCCTTTCGGGGCATTGACATTTGCATACGGCATGACCGGCAAGCCCGCATATTTAGGCTGGCTATGTACCGCAATATAAGGCATGGTCTGCACAGCAGCCCACAGCCCTTGCGTCAGAAGACTAAGCCCGCAGGCAAAACTCAAGCGTTTTGCTAGAGCAAATGACATCTAAAATGACTCCCTGTCTTTGGGTATGATTATAAGTTTGGCACTTTAATGACATCACCAATACGCAATTGAGTATTGGGTTGAATCGCATTCATTTCAGCGAGTTTTTCACGATCCAAACCATAGCGATTGGCCAAGCCAATCAAGGTATCACCGCGTTTGATCTTGTACTCGATGACTGTTTTAGGCACCATGATCTGCTGACCAACACGCAAGCCTGCACGTGCATTTAGATCATTCAATGAGGCCAATTCAGCAACCGATACCCCTACCCGATTGGCAATCGCATTTAAAGACTCACCCGGTTTCACTGTATAGCTATCAGTGCTTTTAGATGAAGATTTAGTTTTTAGCGGACTTGCAACGACAGGTCGAATACTGTTGGCCCTTGCTTCAATTTCAGTCGGTAAGCCAATTTTTAGCTGCTGTCCGATACGTACAGTGCTGTTAGTACTGATTTGATTGAGATCGGCCAGATACTGAAGCTGTAAGTAATGCTGACGTGCAATCGAAGTTAAAGTTTCACCCGATTTCACCACATGCACACTTGGCTTCACACCTTTGACTGCTTTTTCAGTTTTATCCATTCCTGTTTCACGTACAGCCTGAACCGCAGGTGCAGCTTCACCGCTGAGTTTTAAACGCTGTCCTGCACGCAAGCCTGTATTACGGTTAATGCCGTTGATATTGGCAATATAATCCATACTTAAATCATATTTAGCCGAAATAGCTGACAAGCTATCACCTGATTGCACCGTATAACTTTCAGGAACAGTTGAACCTGCAGGAATTTTAATAGTTTGGCCAATCTGTAAACTACTGGCGTTGGATAATCTATTGAGCTGGGCCAATTCAGTTAAAGAAATTTTCGACTGCGCAGCAATACTGGATAAGGTGTCACCACGTTGAATACGATAACTTTCAGTTTTATACGCGAATTCTGCAACAGCTGTTTCTGCTTTAACAGAAGTAGCTTTTTCTTCCTGCTTAGTCTCTAACTTGCTTTCAACTTCATGTAATGGAACATTAATTTTTTGCCCCACCATTAAGCTACTTCCCGAAGTTAAACCTGCGGTTAAATCAGCCAACTCTTGATTAGACAAGGCATAACGGTCTGCAATCAGTTTTAAATATTCACCACGTTTGACCACATAGGGCTTGGTTTTCACTTTAACAGCGGATGTTGCGTTATTCGTCTTGATATCAGCAGTATGGGAATTGCTTTGAGCGGTTTCCTTTAACGATAATTTTTGCCCCACACGCAAACCGCTGCTGACTGATAAATTATTGTAATCTGCAAGTTGTTTAACTGATAAACCAAACTGGCTAGCCACCCCAGTCAAACTGTCATTGGCTTGAACCACATAAGTTTCAGGTTGTGTTTTTGCCTTAGCAGTTGCAGATATTTCTGTGCTTTGCGGTTTCGCATCGTATAGATAAATACTGGTTCCCACGTACAGCGGTGAGCTTGGATCGATCTGATTCCACTTCGCCACATCACGCCAGTTCAAGCCATTTTTCATCGCAATAACGGCTAAGGTATCTCCAGGAAGTACGGTATAGGTACTGCGTTTTCCTTTCGGTGGTGTAACCACAACTTCTGAATCCGTCTTAACGTAGTTTTTGCCTTGGTTACGTTTTGCTTCGTCAGAATCAGCTTTGGTATTTTCTGCTACCCCTTTTGGATAAGAGAAACCTTTGGTCAACTCCTTGCCTTGTTGTTCTGCCACAGACTGACTGGTTTGAATCGCAGTGAGTTTAATTTTACCGTCAAATGGATCGGTAATTTCTGTGCCTTGCGGTGCAAGGGCTTTAAGTTCTGCAACCACTATCTCTTGTTCAGCTTTGCTGGCTACAGGTTGTAGCACTTGCTCAACTGTTTTATTTGCGCCTTCAGCTTTTACTGCAGCCAAAATTTGTTCACGTTCAGCCGAAGATAATGGTGGCTCAACAGTCACAGGTTTAACATTGGCAACTGGAGTAACCGCAACTGGAATACGTGGTGCACTTGGGATATCGCTATTCGATGCAAATGATGCCAACGCTGCCGAACCTTGAGGCGTAGATATACGCCGCGTATTTGAGGCTTGTGTTGTGGTCACAGGATTGGCAGGTTTAACTGTTGCCGTTGCAGCAAGCTGAGTCGTTTTAGTCGTTGTTGTGGTTAATACGGGTGGTGCTTTTTTTACCGGATTAATCACTTGAGTATTTAATTCAGGCGGATTAGATCTTTCTGGTGTGAAGGGTTGTGCAGTGCTGGCCCATAAACCACCTGAACTCGGTGATAGCTTTTTAAGTCGGGCATCAATAGAAGGACTTAAATCCGCAGGAATAATAATCTTCATTGGGCTTTGACTATCCACCCAATCCCCGCGATGTCCTGGATTTAACTGATATAGTTCGGCACGGCTTAAGCCTGCAATAGAGGCAACTTCATTTAAATTCACTGTGCCTACAGACACTTCTCTAAAGTGTGGGCGATTGGCAATTGGAGGTAAAGACACCCCGTATGCCCCCGGATTTTTAATAATTTGTGCAACCGCTAAGAAACGTGGAACATAGTTCATGGTTTCTTGTGGCAGTTTTAGTGACCAGTAATCCGTCGGCAAACCTGCTGCTTTATTGCGGTTAATCGCTTGCTGGATACGTCCCGGGCCTGCATTGTATGCTGCCAAAGCCAGTTCCCATGAACCAAACTGATTGTACAATCCACCTAAAAACTCATACGCTGCACGTGTCGATTCAACCACATCACGGCGACCATCGTATAAACTGGTTTGTTTCAAACCATAAATACGTCCGGTACTTGGAATGAATTGCCACATGCCTGCTGCTGCCGCACTACTGGTCGCTGCAGGGTCATAGGAACTTTCAATAATGGGCAATAAAGCCAGTTCAGTCGGCAAGCCACGACGCTCTGCTTCTTTTACCGTGTGATAAAGATAACGTGAAGCTCGTGCACTCAAACGGTCTAAATACGGTTGACGTGAAATAAACCAGCCACGCTGTGCTTCAATACGAGAGTCCCAATGGGTTTGATCCATTTTAAAACCAACGGTCATGCGTTTCCAAACGTCGCCGTGTTTTAAAATGAGCAGACGATCACCTTCTACCGCACGCATATCTGTTGCAGAGAGTAGATCTTCTAAAGAGTCCAGGCTGTTGGCATCCAGATATGCAGAACCCACCAGTTTCGATTTTGATCCATGCGTTGCACTTTGGCTTGAGGAACAACCCGTCAGACCTAGCGCAGCTAAAGCTGAACCCAATACTGTTATTTTAAAAAAATTGGGTAATAAAGGCTGCCACAAAATCGCGGTTGGTTTATACATAAAGGAATCCAAACAACTCGTATAAAATTTATTTTTTAGATATGCCATTGTAGTGAAGCATGTCGTCGACACAAGATATTAATTTAGCGCGATTTCACTGTAAATGTTACAAGAAATTAAAAAATAAGCATGTTATACACTGCAAAAGTGCAATTGCGTTATACAATACACCATTCACATGCTTCAATTTAACTCTCACTCGTTCGGATTTGGTTTATATGGCTCAAACAATCACACTCTATGTCGATGGCGCTTGTCGCGGCAATCCAGGTTTAGGCGGTTGGGGTGCATATGTCATTACTGAGTCCGAAGAGCATAAGCTGTATGGTGGTGTCCCTGAAACCACCAATAACCGCATGGAACTCACCGCGGCAATTGAAGGCATTAAATTCTGCCCCACCGATGCCAAACTGATTATCTGGACAGATTCCAATTACGTGAAACAAGGTATTACCGAGTGGATTCATGGCTGGAAAAAGAAAAACTGGAAAGATGTTAAAAACCCAGACCTGTGGAAACTTCTGGATGCAACCTGCCAAGGCCGCGAAATTGAATGGAACTGGATTAGAGGTCATTCTGGACATCCTGGCAATGAAATGGCCGATCAACTCGCCAACCTGGGTGCAGATCAAACCTTAACCAACATGAAAAATTCATCATCAAAAGCAGAAAAACCATTAGCAGAAGTTGTGGTTTTAGATAAAAAAAAAGTGGAAAAGGACTGGTTGCTAGATGATCCTTTTGGTTTCGACTTAATGGAATCTGATGTGCAGGATGACACCGAAGCTTTAGAAAACTTAGCACAAGAAATGATTCAGTCTGAAGATATGAATGACGAAGCTGAAGTTCAAGATGAAATTGTAGAGGATGTTGCTCCCGCTCTATTAAATGTAGAGCATCCACATATTGTAATTACACCGCGAACCAAGCAAGTTCATGGTCCGCGCCAACTGATTCTGGATACCGAAACCACCGGGTTCTATTTCCAGGACACTGACCGGATTATTGAGGTCGGTGCGCTTGAAATGGTGAACCGTAAACTGACCGGTAGCTCCATTCACATTTATATCAATCCGAAAAAACCGGTCGGTGATTCTGAAAATATTCATGGTATTTCAGATGCCTTCTTGCAAGACAAACCGGTTTATGCAGAAATTGCCGATGTGCTGTTTGAATATTTAAAAGGCGCAGAAATTATTGCGCATAATGCCACTTTCGACATGAACTTCTTAAACATGGAGTTCAAACGTGCGGGCTTTGTGGCTTTATCCGAGGTGTGTGAGGTTACCGATACCTTGGCCATGGCGAAAAGCAAACATCCAGGGCAGAAAAACTCCCTTGATGCTTTGGTGCGCCGTTATGAAATTCCGCAACGAGACCGTACTTTCCATGGTGCCTTACTCGATGCTGAAATTCTGGCAGATGTCTATTTAGCCATGACCGGTGGTCAAGTTTCCTTCGACATGGATACCTTGAGCGAGAGTGAGCAACAAGAGGCGCAGACTGCGCGTTTAAGTGTACAAATCGAGCTGCCTGTCATTTTACCTTCAGAACAGGAACTTCAAGCACATGAGACCTGGGTCAAACAATTTGAAGAAAAACATGGAACAGCTTGTCTTTTTGCGAAATAAAATCTACATTTCTAGTGGTTTTTTGTATTTAAACATTTAACAGTTAAGTTATAGTTGAATGTAAAGAAGTTTCGCCTTTAACGGGCTGCTCATAAACAGATAAACACTAGGATAGGTGCAGATACATGTCTTACCAAACCTCTATTCATTTTGACCCAACTGCATTGCTGATAATAAAAAATGAGGTTGATAACTCAATTAAACTAGTCGAATCAGCGGTTAGCAGCTTAGCAGAAGATCAAACGTTACCTTTTGGTATTGATGATGCACTGAATCAATTTGAGCAATGTGCCCAAGTACTGGCACTTATTGATATGCAAAGCTTGGCTAAAATCGCTCAGTATTCTGCTGAGTTAATGCGCAAAATCATGGGGAATCCTGCGCAAATCAACACCCAAGAAGTGATTGCCTTAAGTGAAGGCACCACCATGATGAAGCGTTATATCGAATTTATTTGCTTGCGTGAAGTGAAGATTCCGCAATTCTTGCTCGATACGCTGAATCGTCTTGAGATTGTATTAGGCAAGCCGATTACTCATGAAGGTCAGCATATTGAGTCGTTAATTGACAGTATTACCCCTGATTTTAAGCTTCCTAAAGCACCGAGTTTAGAGAAATCTAAATATGTGCATCGCCTGTATAAACTGTCTTTAAACAAGCTGATTAAGCAGGAAGAAACCGAATTTGATCTTCAAGCGATTAAATTGGTCGGTGCATATTTAGCCGGTCTTGCTGAAAATACGCCAAGCAAGCAATATTGGAATCTGGTGCATGTTGCATTTGACCAGATTGACCACTTGCTTCTGAATGATCCGCGTTTACGCACATTAGTCAGCATTGAACGCAATATGGCGCAATATTTCAACACCCCGGATCGTTTCAAACCAAGCTTGGCCGATTTAGCCAATATTTTAAGTTTGTGTATTAGCCAGGAAGATGAGACTGCACAACATATCCGCAACCAGCTAAATCTGGGTGAAGACCATCTGACCGATACGCAATTACAAGTATTCAGCCGTCATCTTTATGGCCCCGATTTTGATACCATGCATACGATTAGTGAACTTGTGACCACTGAAATGACACAAATTCGTAACGACATCGAATACAATTATCAAAATATGACCCCGGAAAAAACACGAGAGTTACAAGACAAATTAAGCAGTCTTGCTAATATTTTCAAAGTGTTAAATCTGAATGAAGCCTTTAATGACTTGTCGCGTCAGGCAAGTTTGCTCAGCAGTGCTGAAGTGCTGAAAGATGAAGGTTTTGCACAGCAATTGATGAATTGTATTCTATCTGCAATGAATTCAATTGGCGTACTGGAACGTCATCACACCTCAAGCCGTTTACAGCTTCGTGTGCATAACATGAATATCTCTTTAGACCGTCTTGACGAAGCCCATGCTGCTTTGCTCAATGAAACTAAAGCGGTAATTGACCTTTCTAACCAAACTTTAATGCAATATTTGCAAGACAGCAATCTGGCAACTGTAGAGAATTTGCCGACCCAATTACGTGAAATTGGTGGTGCACTGTTGTTCTTAAATGCTGAAGCAGGTCAAACCGCGTTAAAAACCGCAGCAGACTTTATTCAGCAGCAAGTTGAAAGTTCAACAGTGATTAATGCTGAACAAATCAACCACACCCTCGATACTTTAGCCAGTGCCGATATGATGATCGACAATTTAAAATACAAACAACCTGTATTGCAGTCGATGTTTAATGTAGCATTGCAAAGTAGCGAAAAACTGAAAACTGTTGCCTAATGTCTGAATTATCACTTGCTTATATCTTTCATCAACATCAACTGTTAGTGGATGAAAATTTTCAACTGCCTCAAGTAGAACGTTTGGCAAGTGATCTTCACTTCAACACGGGTGATCAAGTGGTTGCCCGTGATCTTCTCGAAGACGAACCTATTCCTCAAGGCTTACAATTGGTTCCTATCCGTCAGTTATTGACGCTTTGGGATACAAGGCAATTCGAGCATGCCAGTCGCGCAATTCAACTTTTGGAATGGCGTAAAAACCATAAATTCTGTAGTCACTGTGGGCATCAGACGGAAGCACATCCAACTGAATATGCCATGATTTGCCCTGCTTGTCGTTATCACCAATATCCGCGAGTACAACCTTGCGTGATCACCGTAATCACACGCGGTGATGATGAAATCCTGCTGGCTAAAAATGCGAAAAACAAAACCAATATGTATGGACTGATTGCCGGTTTTGTCGAAGTTGGAGAAACCTTAGAAGAAGCAGTACGCCGCGAGACGTTCGAGGAAGTCGGATTAAAAGTCAAAAATGTGCAATATCTTGCCAGTCAGCCCTGGCCTTTTCCGAGTAATTTAATGCTCGCTTTCCGTGCTGAATATGCTTCTGGAGAAATCAAACTTCAAGAAGAAGAAATTAGCGATGCACAATTTTTTAAATTGGATCAACTGCCCGAAATTCCTTTTAAAGGCAGCATTGCATACGCCATGATTAAACACATTACCGAAGGTCATCCTGTTGCAGATGACACCCGTGAATGGTTATAAGCTAAGGTTTTAAGGCTTCATCTAAAACCGTTAAAATTTGTTTCTTGGTCTGGAAATAGCGACTAAACAAACTCGAAACCGAACCCATAATGGAAACATGTCCTGTACCCGGAATGGTAATTATCTGGCTATGATTGCCCTTTTCCTGCAAAATACGATGCAAATCTTCTGAATTATTATGACCCACCACTTGATCATTCGATGCCAAGAACAGGTAATGCTTCACCGTATTCGATTCAATAAAATAATATGGCATCACATGTTGATAAGGGACGCTCTGATCAAATGCATCGGCACATAATGGATCATCTTTATAATCAAAATGATAAGGTCCAGATAATCCAATAATCGCTTGAATTTGGGCACGGCAGTTTAAGGTATACGGCTTCGGATGATACAAAGCCGACATGACATTAAATGCACCGGCCGAATGCCCCATCAACACGATTTTTTCAGTGCGTATATTCAGTCTAGATTGATGCTGGGTCAGATAGTTTAAGGCCAGGCTCAGGTCATCAATATAACTGGGAAATACATGTTCGGGTGCAAGATGATAATTGATCACCGCAACGTCATAACCCTCTTTAGCAAAGGCTTCACCGACAAAGCGATAATCTTTTTTATCTCCATGTAACCACGCCCCGCCATGTACAAATACAATTAAGGGACGCTGTTCACGTGGAGTTTCGGCAGTAAAAATATCCAGGCGTTGCCGTGCTCTTAAGCCATAAGCAATGTTTTCAACGACTGAATAACCTTTTTTAGGGGTTAAACGATTCAGGGCATAACTACCAAAATCGTAAAGGCGAAAATCCTTGTAAAACATTTTCACCAATGCGACATTTTGTTGCAGTTTCTTTTTGACCACTTGAGTTACATTATTGAGCATTCGTAGGTTCAGCTTGGTCAGGATCAATGGCTACAGGCGTTTGTTCAATCGGTTGTGCATACACCACAGGACTGCTAAAACTTGAAGTCACTGCACGTGATTGTTCAACATTATCAATCAGGGTAATGATTTTAGTGACATTACCGACTTGCTCAAGCACCTGATTCAGATCTTTAATCTCGGCACTATTTAAACGCCCCATCACATATAAAATGCCATCTTCAGTATGAATGCGGACTTTACTATCTGATACTACGACGGCTTTCATCACCAGCCCACGCGTGTTCGCTGTGACCGTGGTATCTTGCATAATGGTGGCATAACCGATTTGGTTACCCACTTTAATATAATTATGTACAGTTTTGACATCGCTCATGGCACGCACATTATCTTCAGCCAATTGCTTTAAATGTGCATCTGGCACTTGGCCGGTCAATAAGACATTGCCATGAAAACTTTCAATATTGACACGAGATTGTTTAAATCGTGTATCTAATTTATATAAATTAATTTTAGCGGTACGTTCTATAGAAGAGTCAATAAACACCTGTCCAAGTGAACGAGCACCACTCTCTGTTCCTACTGGGGCTGATCCTGTGCCACCAGAGATGAAACTTGCACAACCAGATAAACTTGCTACACACAGTAACGTCATTGCAATACGGTTAAACACTCAGCAAGACTCCTAATCGTTAATTTCAATTCTATTTTATTTCAGCATTTATGCTCTGATTTTGTTCAAAGATTAATAAACTCTTGCTCAAAAGTAAAAGCATTTTCAATCCATTGTTGATCATAAGTGAATTTAGAAAAATCTTGCTGTATTGTTTTTGCAAATTGTTGAAAAAAATCAAAACAAATCACATCAAAACGACAATAAAACTGTTGGAATTGTGGATGAGTATTTAAAAAGCATAAAGCAGATTTCATAATCTTCTTTTGTTTAGATAATGAAATCGTTTCACATGATTGTGCATATTGAGTCGCAGAGCGTGCTTTCACCTCCACAAATATCAATTCTTGATCCTTTTGGACAATCAGATCAATTTCCCCATATCGACAATGATAATTCGTGACAATAAGCGCAAAATCTTGAGCTTGTAAAAGTGCTAAGGCCTGTTGTTCTGCCCATTGTCCTAAATTTAAATTTGCTTGCATATTCTTTTCCATTACAAGCTCTTAATGCCTTTTCTAGTATTTTCATAGCAATGTGGAATACGCTGAATATGATTATTGCTGATTTTAATCAACCCTGTACGCCCCTCAAATTCAATACTTTTTAAATTCGGTTCATCTAAATATTGTTGAGCAATATGCCAGGTATCACCGCCAAAGGCCAATAGTCGTTGATACGGCATGGAAACAGGATTGTGTTGATAGGCTTTAATCACATCTGACCATCCCGGATCATATAAAGCGGGTGCATCACAAAACCTCGCACCTTTGGGAATCGGTTGATGCTGTTCAATGGCATTCGCTAATACATAAACATTTTTACTCGGCAGCTTAGCCAGACTATTGAGCCATTCGTTATTTCCAAGCAGTAATAAACTGCTTTGTTTATTCAACTTTTCAGGTATTTCCTCGACAAGAATTAAGGGATAATCAATTTGTGAAACTAAAGACATGAGAAAAAGTTCACTGTCGACTTCTGTTCCCGGTTGGCGAAAAACATAAAGTTGTTTAATTTTGTCTTTCTGCAAAATTTGATTCAGCGCATAAGCATCATCTTTCTTGGATAGACTGAATTGCCAGACATTATCCGATTGATCAGTCACTTCATTTAAAGCCAAAACACGAACTTTGGGTTTGCTTTTAATTAACCCTTCTACCTCATTGCGTGCTAAAGGCCCAATCACCATTTGGGTTTTTTTATTTACATTTATTTTTAGTAGCTGGGAAATTTGTTTTTTATCCGAGTTTACAAATTTAATCGGAGTTTTCTGACCTGATGCTTGATAAGCACTCATAAAACCCTGTTTGACACTCAATCCGGCTCGCGCCATAGGACCCGATTCAGGTAAAATGACCAATACTTCGGCTTGTGCTTGGTTAAAAATGCAATACAGGATGAAGCCCATCAAATTATTTTTATTATTCAACATTGGAGAAACCTTATGAGTGCTCAGTTATTTGTTGTAGCGACCCCAATTGGGCACTTAGATGACATCACTTATCGTGCAATTAATGTTTTGAAGTCTGTAAGTATTATCGCGGCAGAAGATACGCGTACTTCCGCTCAATTATTAAAGCACCATAATATATCAACTCCCCTGACTGCGTGTCATGAGCATAATGAAAGTAACAAAATTGATATATTGATCCAAAGATTGCTGAATGGCGAAAATATGGCCTTGATTAGTGATGCAGGTACGCCGCTGATTAGTGACCCGGGTTTTAAACTGGTTCGTGCTGCACAAGAGCATAATATTCGCGTGGTTCCTGTACCAGGTGCTTGTGCTGCGATTGCCGCACTCAGTTCTGTCGGTTTGCCGAGCGACCGTTTTAGCTTTCAAGGCTTTTTGCCTTCGCGTCAATCTCAGCGTCGAATTCAGTTAGAAAAATTAAAAGATGAAACTCAAACTTTAATTTTTTATGAAGCACCGCATCGTATTTTAGAGTCAGTTAAAGATATGGCTGATATTTTTGGTGCAGACCGTCCGGTTGGTTTTGCCCGTGAAATCACTAAAACTTTTGAAACCATCAAAAAAATGACTTTGGCAGAGTTGATTCAATTGATTGAATCTGACCATAACCAGCAAAAAGGTGAAATTGTTTTAGTCATTGGTGGTGCAACGGTAGAAAAGGATTTAGATCAAGAAAAACTGGATCAGTTATTGACTCGTTTATTGCAAGATCTCTCGGTAAAAGCAGCTTCGCAATTGGCAGCCGATTTGACTGGCATCAAAAAGAAAGTGGCCTATCAACGTGCTTTGGAACTCAGCAATCAAGATTAAAAATGAGCCAGTAAAAACTAAAAAAGCATCACTTCTGTGATGCTTTTTTATATCCCTTACAAAAAACAAGCAAAGGCAGGATTAGTCTTTTGCAGATTCATCCGCAGGGACTTCAACAATGCGACCACCACGTGCAAGGAACGCAGCAACTTCATCTTCCAAGGCTTGACGCTGTTTCAGTTTAGCAGTCACGGTTAAAGTTTCTGCTTCAGCCAAATCGCTATCAGTTAGCGCAGGTTCACTGGCAGATGCCCCTTTTTCAGCAGCCTTCGCTTCATCCTCATCTACCGCAGTTTCTTCTACTTCATCGTAGTCATTCATATCTGTCATCTCTATTTCTCCCCACAAATGACTTCTATAGTTCCAATGTGAATTGGTTTTGAATTAGGAAGAAATTTAGCAATCTCTGATCGTTTCGCATAGAGTTAAATGCAAAAAAAACGTATCTTTTTTAATCAAAAAAGTAAACTTATATGAATATTTGTACAAAAATCAGCTTTTCAGTCTCAAACTGCATAACAAGTGTCTTTTAAGACCTGTAATCCGTTGGCTTGAGACATAAAGGCATCTTTTAAGGCTGCGTGTTGCTCCACTTGTTTTAAGCCGAAATTTCGCGCCCAGACTACAGGGAAAAGTTGTGTGGTTTCCATCCAGCCAATCGCAGACATGCTATGCATCATGGCATCATTCTGTCCTTTGCGATGGTGTTCATAGCGCAGTAAAGTTTGTTCATGTGCCCATACGCCACGCTTTTTGTCATGCAATAATGCATCACATAAAATGGCAGCATCTAAACAGCCAATATTTACCCCTTGCCCAGCAAGCGGATGAATTACATGTGCAGCATCGCCAATCAGGGCTAAGCCCGCTTTCACATATTGCTGTGCAGCACGTGCTTTAAGCGGGAATTGTGCCCGTGGTGTAGCTTCTAATACCTCACCTAGCATGTGATGACTCTCACGCGTTAAAAGTGCAGTAAAAGCGGTATCATCAAGAGCTGCATATTGTTCTGCATAATCGTCAGGCAATGTCCAGACAATCGATTGCCAATAGCCGTCTTGTTCCGGCTTTAAACTGGCCATGGGTAAAAATGCCAATGGTCCGGTTTCAAGGAAAATCTGACGTGCCACATGCTGATGCGGCTGTGCAGTTCGAATGGCGCAAGTCAAACCTGCCTGCTTGTAATCAAGGATATCCAGATCAATAAAGGCTTGTTCCCGAACAAATGAGTTTGCGCCATCGGCACCAATCACCAGTTTGGTTTTAAGCGCTGTACCATCCGCCAAGTGAATGTGCCAAACGCCGACACCTTGTTCTACGCGTATGACTTTGACTTGAGTGCGGTAATCTTGCAGCTGTTGCAGCATTTTTTGCTGAATGGCTAAATTCAAAACACTCGGCTCAACCATCGAACCTAACGTATGTTCAGCACTGGGTGTGTTTTGGCTAGATTGTCCAAAATTAATTTCACCGTAACCATTTTTATTCCACACCTGCATGCCGCTATAGGGCATCTGACGGGCAAGATTTTCCCAGACATTCACCGTTTTAAGCAAATGAATGGTGGCTTGGCTCAGTGCCAAAACACGCGGATTTGCAACAGAAAGAACTTTTTGTTCATCTAAAATAGGTGCAGCATCGAGTACAGTCGCCTGAACACCACCTTGCGCAAGCAGCAATGCGGTTAAACCACCCACCAAGCCACCGCCAATAACAACAACATCTAGAACATCACTCATGCTTTTAGCCCCATTGCGTAATTTGCCACCAATGGCTTCCCGCCCGGAATCATGTCAAAAGCAAGTAATCCAGTATTACGGATCAGTTTGAGCACAGGGTTTTGGTTACTAAAGCCACGTACCACAGTGTCACAGAACTTGATCACACGTTGTTGATCGGTTAATCGTGCCTGCTCGTAAGCAAGCAACATGCTTGGTTCACCAATATCTTCAGATTTAGATAATTGCTCTGTCAGAGTACGAACCAGCACATAAGCATCACGCATACACAGGTTAAAGCCCTGCCCGGCAACGGGGTGAATGGTATGTGCAGCATTACCCATCAATACCACACGCCCGACTGCCTGTTTTTCGGCAAGGACTTGGGACAATGGGAAACTAAAACGGCGACCGGTTTTTTGGAACTTGCCTGCTCGGTCACCGTAAGTTTCTTGTAAGGCATCCAGGAAATGTTGATCGTTTTCTTCACCGAGCCATTCATACTCTGTCCCTTTTTTCACAGGCCAAACTACTGAACGACGATATTCACCCGGTAAAGGTAAAAGTGCCAAAGGCCCAAGCGGACTAAAACGTTCAAAACCGACGTGATGATGTGGCTTCGATGTTTGTACTGTGGTCACAATCGCGACTTGATCATAATCATGTTCATCTGCCCCAATGCCTAAAGCTTTACGGCAGAATGAATCACGACCATCGGCAGCGATCACCAGTTTGGATTTTAAAGATAAGATTTCTTCACCGCGTACAGCTTCAATATGGGCTTGATCAGCATCTTGCGTGAGTGAAGTGACTTGTACACCATCAATCAATTCAATCAGCGGCTGTTTTCTAACTTCCGTTAGAAGTACACGACCGAGCCAGGCATTTTCAATGACTTGACCAAAGCTTTCGACTTTTTCTTGTTCAGCTTTTAGTCGAGCCTTACCAAAGCTGCCTTGCTCTGTAATATGGACTTCAAGAATTGGCGTTGCGTGTTCTTGCAACGCATTCCACAAACCGAGTTCTTGATAGATTTGAACACTGCGACGTGATAACGCACTATTTCGCGCATCAAAACTGGAGTGATATGGGGCAAGATTGGCATCATCATAATTTGGGTATTTGATGGCTTCGAGCAGTTTGACTGCAATATTTGCTTTGGCTAACATCAAAGCGAGGCTTAGCCCCACCATACCACCACCAACAATGATGACTTCTTGCTGCATGTTTTGATCCTTTCTATGCGATATCTAAAACGTCTAGATATTTATAATCTTGATTGATTTTATATTAGCTCAAAAATTTTCATTTTTATAATGAATTAGAGCTTGGCTTATAAATGATATGAAAGTTCGGGTAAATTTCGATTCTACAACTTTCTATTGATGAAAAACTTTCAACAAGAATACATATGAACTGCAATGTCTCATCATAAAAAAACGGAGCTTAAGCTCCGTTTTTTATAAGATCAATGAGGTCAGCAAAATAAGCCGATAATATAAATTACGGAAAAATCGGCTTAATGAGGATTGAAGTTGATGTATTCCGATCGTTGTCTGTTAACGCACAATTCTTGTCTGAGGCTCATGATGTACTGATTTACTTAATTTAGTTCCTGTATAGATCAAATAAAGTGCAGACAAACCAACCAAGACATAAACAATTCGAGATAGAGTGCTCATTTCACCAAAGATTGCAGCGACCAAATTGAAGTCAAACGCACCAATTAAGCCCCAGTTGATGCCACCAATAATGGTTAAAGCATAAGCAATCCAGTCTAGAGTATTTAATCTCATAATTTTTCTCCCGCTCTTCTTTAAGTTTATTTGAGGATCAGAGAAAGTATGAGAAGAAAAGCAGGTTTAATATGTTGCTTTGATGCTAAAAACCGATTTTCTATGTTGAATTAGTGTGATGTTATAGAATTTAAATTTTAACTTGGTTAGTTTTATTTGAGTTATTCGCGATCAACGTAAATTAAATCACCTCTCGTCTTCAATGAGTATCAATTCGAGTTGCATTAAATATTTGCAATTCTTCCTTAATCTCGTCGCAGAAGAATTAAAACGTCTCAAATGACCATATCTATTAGGAAAATCGTTATGACGAGTAACACGTGCATCCTATCCATTCACTGCATGAATTAGGTTGATTTCTAATGAAACATCTAAAAGCCTTGCCCCAAGGATATTACATCTTTAATAAAAAAGCCGGTCATCTGACCGGCTTTTAATACTAAAAAATCGCTTAGGCTACTTTCGCTTTCGCCATCAACGCTTCAATATCTTCTACTGTTTTGACAACATCTTTGGTGAGTACCAGTGGGCCGTTTTCAGTGGCTACCACATCATCTTCAATACGGATACCAATACCACGCCATTTCGCATCTACAGTTTCATCATCTGGTGCAATGTACAGACCTGGCTCAACGGTGACAACCATACCTTCTTCATAGGCGCGCCATTCACCATCAATTTTATATGAACCAACATCATGCACGTCCATACCCAACCAGTGACCAGTGCCATGCATATAGAACTGACGGAAAGATTCAGTACGGATAATTTCTTCAATGTCGCCTTTCATTAAGCCAAGCTCAACCAGACCTTCAACCATAATACGAACAGCAACATGATGCGGTTCCTTGTATGAATTGCCGATACGTACAGCATCAATCGCTGCAAGTTGAGCTTTTAAAATAAGTTCATATAACGCTTTTTGTTCAGGACTAAATTTGCCATTGACTGGAAAAGTACGGGTGATATCCGATGCATACAATTGATATTCACATGCTGCATCAATCAGGACTAAATCCCCATCGTTTAGCGCTTTGTCATTTTCCACATAATGCAGAATGCAGGCATTTGCTCCGCCACCAACAATGCTGTTATAGGCAGGCACACAACCATTTTTACCGAAGATATAATTGATTTCTGCTTCAAGTGCATATTCCATCATGCCCGGACGCACAGTTTGCATGGCACGGGTATGGGCTTCGCTACTGATGTTCGATGCAAGTTGCATCAACTTAATTTCTTTTTCGGATTTGTGCAAACGCATTTCATCTAAAATACGATCCAGCTGAATCACATTTGCAGGTGCAGAGGTACCTCGACGTGATTCACCATTTGCTTCAGCAATCCACTTTGCCACACGCGCATCAAAATCAGCGTGCTGACCAATACGATAGAACAATTTCTGTTTATCGAGCAATTTCTCGATAATTTCTTCATCTAACAGATCGATCGCGTAAGCTTCATCTGCCTCATAATCATCTACTGCACCATCTACACCGGCACGGTAACCGTTCCATATTTCCATTTCACGGTTACGCTCGCGGCAAAACAAGCTATAGGTATAACCTTCATCAATCGACTCAAACGTCTCAATGACAGCCACTGCTTCAGGTTCAGCAAATCCCGTCAGGTAGAAAAAGCTGCTGTCCGCACGAAATTTATAATCTGCATCACGGTTACGCATAGCCACCGGACTGGTGGCAATAATCGCAATACTGTGCGGACCCATTTCTTCTGCCAGGCGGTCGCGACGTTCCTGAAAATCTGCTTGAGTCAGTTTCATCATTAAGTTTACTTTTGTCTTTTATGAGTGGAGGTTATAACTTTTTAAATAGCCTGTTGTTGAACCAGAATCGCCCGAATTAGCTCGGACGATGTGGTGTAAACATTTCTACAACACTGCTTGCATCTGGTGAAGATGTATTTTTCAATTGAGGTTGAAGTTTTTTCAGCAATGGGGTTTCTGCAATTTCTACTTTCTTGCGTCCCAATGACAGGCTAACAGGAATCAAGCGCACAAATTCATACAGTTCCTGATAGCTTGCTTCGCCCTCTTCATCATCGTCAGATTCTTCAAACTCGACTGCTGCAACATCTTGAAGATGTTCAATCCATTCGACTTCATCTGGACGGATATGACCTGAAGCCAAACCGAAACCAAGTACAACCCCGGCACACCAATCTGCCAATGCTTGTACACGATCCGCAAGAACGTGTTCGTCATCGGGAAGCAGTGGTAAATAGTCCAGTTCATCGTCTGATAAAGCATGAGAAATATCTTCTGCTTCATCTGCGAGCAAATTCAGCACTTGTTCATCCAATGCCGGAATTTCAAGGGTTGCTAAAATTTGTTGCCATTCATCGCTGGTGGGTGCCTGAGTAACACAAACAATACCCGTAAGTAATCCATGTAACTCACTTGGGCTTGAAATCTCTTCAATTTTTGAAAAATTGTGGTGCCATTCCGACCAACCTGAAATATCGTCTTGCATTCGTTTATCCAATCTCTATACTTCGTATATATTACCTTTGTTTGCAATACTGTGCGACTACCATATGTTAGAAGAATTACAGCGTCTACAGGCGCATATTGGCGTTTTAAAAACGCGACTTACGCATTATGAAAGTGAAAATAGTGCACTCACCGCGGCAAAAGAAAATTCTGCCGAGCATCATCATGCCCAAATTGTGCAAAAGAACGGCATCATCACCAAGAAACAAGAAGAAATAGATGATCTTAGCGAGCAATTAAGCGATGCACGCTCCCAGTTCAAGCAATTGAACACGGATGCGACTTCTTTGGCTGATCGTTATAGTCGTTTGGAAAAAAGTTGTACCGATCTTAAAAATCGTTTTCAGGAAATTCTGGCTGAACGTAATGAATTACGTGTCATTAAAGAAAAAATGCAAAATGAACAGCGTCTTGCTCAACAGGAAATTCAAGCTTTGCAGCAGGAACGAGAAAGATTGTTACAAAAAAATGAGCATGCCAAGGCCAAGGTTGAAGCGATTATTCAGCGCTTGTCTATTTTAGGGACTGCTCAAGATCAGCACGCGCAAGAAATTCAACAACTTGCTCACCCAACAGAAGCCAATGAGGACATTTAAGCATGAGTGAACAAATTGCTGTTGAATTGCGTGTATTGGGACATAATTTTCGTTTAGCCACCACCGAAACTGAAAAAGCTGATTTGGAACGTGCAGCTGAATTATTAAATGAAAAATATGATGATTTCCGTCGTAAAGCCCCACGTCTAGAGCCGACTAAACTGATTATTATGGTCGCTTTGGAGCTGATGCAAGAAGTACTGGCAATGAATAAATCATTACAAGAGTATGCTCACTGCGAACGCTTACTCGCGACCATTTTAGAAGATGTGGATGATTTGGCTTAATTTTTGTTAAAATTGGGTAAAGTATCGGCAGTTGAAATCTAAGTTTACAGTTCCTGCACACGGATGATTTGCCAATACGTGATTATTGGTTATACTTACTGCATCTCTGAGATGTTCGCCAGCGAGTCAGATTCCCCTGAGCCGATATCTACACCCCCGGATGCGTTCTGTATATTTAGAGTGTATGCCTGCCTTCGAGTAGGAAACCCAGCAAGTATACGCCGCGTCCACCTTGAACTTCAGGGTTCAAGGGTAATGACATGCAGCGGCATCTTCGGAGTGTTTATTTAATTTAAAAATAATAACTTAAAAAAATACAGCTAAATTCAAAGCCATCTATCTTTATTCTTAATTAGCACATTCAAAATAAATCATTCCCTAATTTTCTAAATGCTCTTTATTTCACTCACTTTATTGGGATATTTTTAAATTTTTTATGATTTTTTGCCTTTAAAAACCATTTCATGATTTAAGCTCAAAAGATTACTGTACAGATTGGGTATCGAGAAAATATAAAATAATTATGCTGAATTTTCACATAATGAGGTAGATCACTTACCTGCAGACTAATAATAAAAAATCTTGAAATATAAATAAGATATAAAATTTTTAATCGTACATATTCCTACATAGCTCGCTCCAATCTATCTCATTGTAACTAGATTAATGTGTCACTCTTACCAAGTCGAATCTTCGGCAATTAAACAGAGAATAACTATGTTTGTTAACAATACAGCACCTACTAAAAAAGCTTCTTTTAATCAATTTTCAAATAAAGTTAATGAAACTGCTCAGCATTCTAATACCAATGAACAGTCTCCTAAGCCTGCTCAAGAAGAGCAAACAAAGCCTAAAGACCAGCCAGATCAAAAAGAACAATCAGAGAAAAAATAGCCAACTGCGAAATAATTTAATTTCTGAATCAAAAAAACCCACTTGATGTGGGTTTTTATCATGCATTTGAAACAATATAATTGAGTTAAATTAAGTCAAATCATTAACATTAAAAGATATTTTTTAAGCAATAATATTTAATCTTGCAACGACCCAATTTAGAAATAATTTTTTATTGTTGAAATCTGGAGCTGCCACAGCATCCATTAATATCCATGATTTATTAAAATTAAGTGTAAATTTAAATGGTTTATAAGATTCAAAATCACCAATGTTATGATCATTAAGTTCGAAGAAAAAATCTTTCAACTTATCAAATTGGTTATTCATCTTATAATCAGGAGTTACTTTTAAAAAATTATAAATTTGTTCTATCGCTACCAGTGAATTTGTATTGGGCATTTTAACCTTTGAGTATTTTTTGAGCCTGCAGTATGGCACATATCTAATCAAAAGCTTGAACTTTCAACACAATAGATGAAAAATACCCAAGATTTTCATCTTGGGTACGCTATATAAATAAATGCCTAGCTTTTCAGTCCTATTCAGACTTTTGCAAACGTAAGGCATTAAGCACGACTGACAAAGAACTGAGTGACATCGCTACAGCTGCAAGCATCGGTGTCAATAACAGACCAGTTAACGGATAAAAAATTCCCGCAGCCACTGGCACGCCTAACCCATTATAGACAAAAGAAAATGCCAAGTTCTGCTTCATGTTTTTCACGCCCAGTTTCGCCATATGAATGGCATCAGCCACACCGCGAATATCCCCTTTAACCAAGGTGACTTGGGCTGTTTGCTTGGCAATATCGGTACCATTCCCCATTGCAATCCCGACATTGGCTTGTGCAAGCGCAGGTGCGTCGTTAATACCGTCGCCTGCCATTGCCACAACTTTCCCTTGAGCCTGATATTTTTTCACAATGTCTAATTTTTCGGTTGGTGTACAGTTGCCATAAACATGCTGAATCCCCAGTTCTGCAGCGATTAGTTTTGCATTTTGTTCATGATCACCTGTCGCCATGACTACTTCTATGCCATCGGAAATCAGTTGATCAATCACTTGATGCGCATTGTGTTTAATCGCGTCATGAATCGAGATATAGGCCAAAACTTCTTGCTCATTGGCCAAGAAACTAATTACGTTGCCTTTAGAGCGTTGCTGATCAAGTTGTGCTTGAATAGTTTCATTTAACTTTAAGCCCAGTTGATCGATCAGTTTTTGGCTACCCACATACAATATTTGATTTTCAATCTGCCCTTTCACCCCAAAGCCGGTGACATCTTCAAAATCATTGACCTTAATCAGTTGATTATTCGGAACAAGCTTTGTCAAAGTTTGTGCAATTGGATGGGTTGAATATTGTTCAATCGATGCAATCCATTGTTCCACCTGAGCTTGCTGAACATGCTCTGAAAGCAATTTAATCTCTTTCAAGCTCGGTTTACCTTCGGTCAAAGTTCCGGTTTTATCGATAATTAAGGTAGTGACTTTGCTTAAGGCTTCAATCGCTTCAGCATCCTTAAACAACACCCCTTTTTGTGCCGCACGACCTGTCGTTGCCATGACCGACATTGGCGTTGCCAGACCTAAAGCACATGGACAAGCAATAATCAGTACAGCCACGGCGCACATGAGTGCCAAATCAAACTGTGCTTCGCCAAACACCATCCAGGCAATAAAGGTCAACACACTAATTGCAAGGACGATCATGACAAAATACTTGGCAAATACATCAGCCAAACGTTGCAACGGCGCTTTTGAACGCTGTGCTTCTGCTACGGTTTGAATCATTTTCGCTAAAGTGGTATTTGCACCCACTGCTGTGGTTTGAATGCGAATACTACCCTGCTGATTCACTGTGCCACCAATCACCCGATCATCGACTTCTTTTTTAACGGGTACAGGTTCACCCGTCATCATCGCTTCATCGACATAGGTTTTACCTTCCACCACAACACCATCCAGTGGAATTTGATCACCTGAAGAAATCTGCAGGATATCGCCCTGTTTTACCATACCAATATCCACTTCAACCACCCGATCATGCTGTACCAGTTTTGCAGTATGCGGTTGCAGTTTCAGCAGTGATTTTAACGCATCTGCGGTTTTGGCACGCGCTTTTAACTCCATGATTTGCCCAAGCAAACTCAAGGACACAATCATACAAGCCGCTTCATAATACACGGCAACACCATGACCTGTTTTTGCCTGCATAGGAATCAGGGATGGAAAAACGGTTGCGATTACACTGTAAATAAAGGCTGCCAGCACCCCGACACCAATTAAACTCCACATGTTCAGGTTGCGGGTTTTATAAGAGATCCAGCAACGCTCGATAAAAGGTTTCCCTGCCCAAAGGATGACGGGAATAGAAAGCACCAGTTCAATCCACGGCTGAATATGCTGTGGAATAAAGGCATGAATATGCGAACCCATGGCCATTACAAATACAATTAAAGTAAGCGGCAACGTCATCCAGAAACGATGACTAAAATCGACCAGTTCAGGGTTCGGTGCATCATTTAAAGTCGGTTGCATCGGCTCTAAAGCCATACCACAGATCGGACAGGTACCTGGTCCCTTCTGCACAATTTCAGGATCCATGGGACAGGTATAATCCATATCCGCTGCACCCTCAGGTATAGGTCGCTGATCAACAGGAATCAAATAAAATTCAGGATCGGCTTTAAATTTTTCCAGGCAGGATGGATTACAGAAATAGTAAGTTTCGCCCTGATAATCTGTTTTTAAATCGGTTGAAGTATCTACCGACATGCCACACACAGGGTCAATTTCCGAACTATGTGATGATGAAGGGTGAGTTCCGCCACAACAGCTGGATTTCTTTTCTTCAACTGCCGCTTTTGCTGTTGAAGCACAACAGGATGATGCTTTCTGACTTATTTGTAGATATTGTTCAGGCTGCTGATTAAATTTATTCAGGCAACTCTCAGAACAGAAATAATAGTCCTGTGATTTAAACTGCGCATGAAATTTAGAGTCTGTTTTAACCTGCATGCCACAGACTGGATCTGTGAGCGTTTGTGTATTTTCATACACATTTTTTTGATCTGCTCCATCACAACACGATTTTTTTTCATCTGCTTTGGATTTAGATGCACAACCGCAGCCCGAAGTTTTCGCAGCTTCTTTTTCTAAATACTGCTCAGGATTTGCCTGAAATTTATTTAAACAGCCCTGACCGCAAAAGTAATAAGTTTGCCCCAAATAGTCAGTATGCGGCTTTGATAAATCTGTCACTGTCATGCCGCAGACGGGATCGATATATTGCTGCTGTTGTGCTTTTTGACTACCACAACATGAAGATGATGGCGCTGCCACTTTGGCTTTACTTGCACAGCCACAACCTGAAGTTGATTTATTTTCTTTAGCCAGATATTTTTCAGGATTACTAACAAAACTCAGTTTGCAGCTATCGCAACAGAATAAATATTTCTTCCCCTGATATTCAAAATAATGCGCTGTATTTTCAGATACATTCATCCCACATACTGGATCAACTTTAACCCATTCAAGTGCTGAATCCTGTTTTTTACAGCAAGGAGATTTTTGTTGCTCATTCATCAGACTCACCTGTTTTATTCTTCAATTGTGCTAGCATAAAGTCTGTACCTAGGTACAGAGTCAAGTCATATTGAGGATGTTTTATGCTCACCATAGGAAAACTTGCCAAACAGTGTCATGTAAATGTCGAAACCATTCGCTATTATCAACGCATCGGTTTAATGCGGGTGCCTGAAACCATGCAGAGTTATCGTTATTACAATGACAAAGACATTGAAACTTTAAGCTTTATTCAAAAAGGTAAAGATGCAGGACTACAACTCAGTGAAATACAGGAATTACTGCAACTTCAACTGAATGATCGGGAACAAGTTCGGCATGTCATTGAACAACGATTAGAAAAAATCGATCAAAGAATTCAGGAATTACAAGCGCTAAAGACCCGTTTAAGCAGTTGGGTGGATGAATGCAAAACCACAAATGAAAGCGGTTGTCCGATTTTGAAAGAACTCAAAAACAGGTAAACTCTATTTTCGATGAATATTTTTGTATTTTTTGGGAACAAATAAGTAATGTCAGCGGATTTAAAAATTTTACGTAAACAACTTCGCCATCAACGTAGAGCCGTTTCCAGCTTTAAACAAAAACAATCTCAACAAAAAATACTCCAGCAACTCATCCGTCTAAAATCTTTTCAGCATGCAAAAAAAATTGGCGTTTATCTGCATGCCTTTGGTGAAATTCAGACCAGACAAATCATTGAATATTGTTTTAAACAGCATAAAGATGTTTATCTGCCGATGATTTGCACTATGAATAAGCAATTGCACTGGGTCAAAATCACACAACAACAATACCGAAACAATCGATTTTCATATCATCCCCTTGGCATGAAAGAACCGGTGGCTGGTCGTGGCTTACATGTATCTAAACTCGACCTGTTAATCATCCCTTTACTCGCATGTGACATTTATGGCACACGTATAGGCATGGGTGGCGGCTTCTACGACAGAACCTTGGCCAGTGCAGGAAAAACCCCTTTTCGTTTAGGGATTGCCCATGACTTTCAGCTCATTCAACAACGCTTAACCCGGGAAACCTGGGATCAACCGCTGGATGCTTTAATTACACCCTCAAAATATTTACATTTCAAACGCTAAACTGGTATTTTTGACCACTAGGAACACTTTAAAATCACACATTTACTCATTTTTTATACATTTTCATTGCCCCTACCCTTGTAATTTTTGAAATACACTTCACTATAAAAATATGGCAACACCGTTGTTACTCATTAGGAGTGCCCATGTCTGAAATTATTATGAATCAAGAAACCTTAGCTACACAGGTTCCAAGCGTATTACCGCTTTTAGCGCTACGAGATGTGGTGGTTTATCCTCACATGCAAATTGCGTTATTTGTAGGTCGTGAAAAATCGATCAAAGCAGTTGACGTGGCTCGTAACAGTGACAATCTCGTATTTGTAGTTGCACAACAAGATTCTCTTACAGAAGAAATTGATCACGACAACTTATATCAATACGGTACTGTCGCGAAGATCGTACAAGTTGTGAATCATGAAAATGATGAAAACTGTATAAAAGTACTCATTGAGGGTTTGCAGCGTTCTAAACTGGTAAAAATCATCGACAACGATGAATATTTATCAGCCGAACATGCGATTAGCCCGATGACAGTTAATGTTGAAGCTGCATCTCAAGAAACACGTGTGCAAGAACTGCGCGCTTTATTTGCACAATATGCAGAAGCAAAATTACGTAATGCACGTGAATTGATTACTGCTGCAAATAAAATCGATGATTTATTGCAACTGTTGTTCTTCGTGGCCACTCGTGTCCCGTTGAACATCGATGTAAAACAAAAGTTCCTGGAACACGATGACTTTGAAGCACATTTGACTGAGCTCATGACTTATTTGTTACAACAGTCTGAAGAACAACAGATTGAACAAACCTTGCATGACTCGGTAAAACGCCAAATGGAGAAAAACCAGCGCGAATATTTCCTGAATGAAAAAATGAAGGTAATTCAGCGTGAACTTTCCGACATGAACGGCGGTGCTGAAGATGATGTTGCTGAAATTGAACGTCGTCTTGAAGAAGCTGATTTACCTGAACACGTGCGTAAAAAAGCGGAATCTGAATTCCGTAAGTTAAAAGCAATGCAACCTGCTTCAAGTGAAGCTGCTGTGGTGCGCAATTATATCGAAGCGATTTTAGATACGCCTTGGAATAAAGCCAGCAAAGTCAGCATTAACCTGAACAAAGCACAAGAGATCTTGGATGCTGACCACTATGGTCTAGATGAAGTTAAACAACGTATTGTTGAATACCTGGCTGTTCAATCACGCGTTAAAAAACTTAAAGGTCCAATTCTTTGCCTGGTTGGTCCTCCAGGGGTAGGTAAAACTTCACTGGGTGAATCGATTGCCAAAGCCACAGGTCGTGAATTTGTGCGTATGGCTTTAGGTGGCGTGCGTGACGAAGCGGAAATCCGGGGTCACCGTCGTACCTATATCGGTGCGATGCCAGGTAAAATTGTACAGTCTTTGACAAAAGTAGGCGTAAAGAACCCTCTGTTCTTGCTCGACGAAATTGACAAGATGGCACAAGACTACCGTGGCGACCCTGCTTCTGCCTTGCTTGAAGTGCTTGATCCATCACAAAACAGCAAGTTTAACGATCACTATTTAGATCTTGATCTTGACCTTTCTGAAGTGATGTTCATCTGTACTGCAAATAGCATGAATATTCCTGAAGCTTTGCTTGACCGTATGGAAGTGATTCGTCTACCGGGTTATACCGAAGAGGAAAAAGTCAATATTGCTGAACGTTACCTGGTTCCGAAAGCCATTAAGGACAACGGTTTACGTGCTAAAGAATTGACCATTCATGAAGAAGCGATTCGTGACATCGTGCGTCGCTATACTCGTGAAGCGGGTGTACGTAGCCTTGAACGTGAAGTGTCAAAAATTGCGCGTAAAGTCGTGAAAGAAGCTGTAAGCAAAAAAGCCAAGAACTTGCATATCGATGTGACTGCTGAAAACCTGTCTGATTACCTGGGCGTACACAAGTTCGACTTCGGTATGGCAGAGGAAGAAGCTCAAGTGGGTCGTGTAAATGGCTTGGCGTGGACATCAGTCGGTGGTGAATTGCTTTCCATTGAAGTTGCAGCCGTAAAAGGTAAAGGTAAATTCATTACCACCGGTTCACTCGGTGATGTCATGAAAGAATCCATTACCGCTGCAATGACTGTGGTTCGTACCCGTGCAGATGCACTCGGTATTGAGGCTTCAAGATTTGAAGAAACCGATGTCCATGTGCATTTACCTGAAGGTGCAACCCCGAAAGATGGTCCATCTGCAGGTTTGGCATTAACCACTGCATTGATTTCTGCCTTCACTGGCATTCCAGTTCGCGCTGATATCGCCATGACGGGTGAAACCAACCTGAGTGGTCGTGCAATGCGTATTGGTGGCTTAAAAGAGAAACTTTTAGCTGCACATCGCGGTGGCATTAAAATGGTGTTTATCCCTCAAGAAAACGTCCGTGACTTGGTGGAAATTCCAGATAACGTGAAAGCAGGTCTTGAAATTAAAGCAGTGAAAAGTATCGATGAGATCTTGCCATTTGCCTTAATCGAAACACCGAAACCTTTGCCAAAAAATCCGATTGTAAAACCGGTTGAAGAAAGCAAAGCTGCACGTCATTAATCGTATTTAGATACAAAAAAGAGAGCTTCGGCTCTCTTTTTTTATGATGAAAAGTTTTACTATATTAATAAAGCATACGCTTGAAAAATGTACATCCGACCCTCATTTATTATTATAGAGACACAGATGCGCTGTAAGTTTCTGATTAACAAGTTATGTGAATGGTCATCTACATCTCCACAAGTTATGTGAATGGTCATCTACATCTCCAGGTGGATGACCTTTTGATCGCAGTCCCAGTATCCATTCAGGGGCTGCGTTTTTTATTGTTCAGATTGAACCATTAAACTATAAGCCAGCCCGTCTACCACATTGGCCATTTTTCCAATATTCAGTGTTTTCAAACTATCACCATGAGTGTGGTAATGCTTGTTTCGAAAAGAAGCGGTATCGGTAATCATCATTGCGGGAATCCCGAATTTCCAATAATTCACATGATCAGAAAATTCCATTGCTGATACAAAAGACGGTGCAGCCACTCTCTGACACTCTAAACGATTAAGTGTCTGCATCGATTCACAGTAATTCGTCCCCAACTCATAAGACTGTAGATTACTCACTGCCGCAATAAAATTACCATGCCTTGGATAAACCCACTTCAAACCCACCGGATATTGCTGTACAAGATTTTCATCATAGTAGCCAATCATCTCTAAAATATAGACACCTTGAATTTGATCCTTTTGTGCCTGTACTGATTTGGCATGAACATAACTTCCCATCTGCTCGGTTTTAAAAAATGGCGGTTCTTGCAAGGTATAAAATACAAATTCGACATTATTTGCGAGCTGCGATTTTTGCTGCGCCAAAATACGTGCCGTTTCAATCACCCCTGCAACACCGGAAGCATTGTCATCTGCGCCCTGTTGCTCCCCAAACACATCATAATGCGCACCGACAATCACTTTGTCAGCATGACCGGCCGTTAACGTGCACACGACATTTCGATAACCCAAACCATTCACCGAATAATTTTGATACTGGCATGGAACACCAAACAAACGCATTTGTTCTTTAATCCATGCAGAAACGCGTTGTAATTCTGCTGTATTTTTATAATGACGATGTCCCTGCTCGCCTATAATTTGCTCCATATAGACCTTTAAATTATCGGTACTGGCTGGTGTTACGCTAGGCAATGCCCATGTCGAAGTCGTAAAAAAAAGAGTGCCAAGAAAAGTGCTCAACCATAAGCTTAAATTTAGATCATTTTTCAATCTCATTTAATTATCTATTCCTCTTTTATTATTTGTGTTTAATCCCTTGTTGAAGATTAAAGCAGCATCTCGCACGACTTTTCAATTTCAATTTGTTGCTCAAAATAAGTAAAACCAGTTTTAGTGTTTATAATAAAGATGACTTTCAAATCATCGAATCTTATGAAAATCCGTATTATTACCATCGGTCAAAAAATGCCAGCCTGGGTACTCACTGGTTTTGAAGATTACTTCAAACGTATTCAACCTTTTGTGCAAACTCAGATTATTGAATTACCCATGGCAAAACGCGGGAAAAATGATTCGGAAGCAGATATTTTAAAATATCGCCAGATTGAAGGTGACAGCATTCTGAATGCACTGAAGCACAATGAAACCCTGATTGCACTTGAAGTCGGTGGCAAAGAGTTCAGTACTGAAAAGCTGGCTGAAACTATGAAAGGATGGATGCTTGAAGGCAATGATGTGGTTTTAGCGATTGGTGGTCCAGACGGTCACTCTGAAGCGGTGCGTAAAGCCGCTGCATGGCACTGGTCACTGTCCAAGCTGACCTTGCCACACCCGATGGTTCGAGTGATGCTGATCGAGCAGCTATACCGTGCAATGAGTATTAACAATAATCATCCTTACCATCGTGCAGGTTAAATCAACAGATGGAATGATTCATTTTAGTTTTTTAGAAAGCTGAAATAGCGTAATTGTTAACTTTTTGTCTTGATGAGAAAATCATATAGCTCATTTTCTCATCGTTGCATTTATGCAACAACATGTTGAAATAAACTCTATTTATTCCATATCTTGTTTTTGGCATTATAACCATCACAACCCCAGTCGATATTATTTGAATTAGGCGCATCGTCATGAATTTACAAACTTTACCCGGTTTATTTATTTCACATGGATCACCCATGCTTGCGCTTAATCCAGAGCAAGTTGGGCCGGCTTTAGAGCGCTTGAGTTTAAACTTACCTAAACCAGAAGCGATTATTGTGATGTCGGCACACTGGGAAAGTAATGCGCTAGAAGTCAGTAGCAGTGTACGTCCTGAAACCTGGCATGACTTTCGTGGCTTTCCCGCTGAACTTTATGAAATGCGCTACCCTGCGCCAGGTCAGCCAGAACTCGCTGAAGAAATTTTACATCTATTAGCAGATGCAGGCTTGGCTGCGCATGCCAATAGCACCCGCCCTCGTGATCATGGGGTATGGATGCCATTGCTGCATATGTATCCTGAGGCAGATATCCCAGTGGTTGAAATTTCATTGCCAATGAACATGTCTGCTGAAGATATTTATAAAATTGGTCAAACACTGGCTCCACTTCGTGAAAAACAGGTGTTGATTATTGGTTCGGGTAGCATTACCCATAACTTGGCTGAGTTGGCTTGGCGGGGTGAACCGGCCGATGTACCCGAATGGGCATCGACTTTCCGTAATTATGTGGTCAACAAACTGAACCATGACGATTATGAGGCAGTACTGGATTGGCAAACTATTCCCTATGTGCAACGCAATCATCCGACCTTAGAACACTTTGCACCACTCTTTTTTGCAATGGGAACAGGTCATCGATTTAGCATTGTGCATAGTAGTTTCAGTATGGGTTCACTCGGTATGGATATCTATCGTTTTGATTAATTCATAAATTTTTATTAATAAACAACAAAAATTTAGTTATGGATACATTTTGATACTTAACTCATCAGAATGTATCCATATTTTTTGAATAACAATACGATATCCTCATAAAAATTCTTCAAAACCAAGTACTTTTAACATGAAACTTAAATTTTTAGCGATTGCCCTTTTCCCTCTCACGCTCGCAGCTTGTCAATCTGGTGATATTCAAAAAGTTGGAGATGTTGCCGTGTCAGTACTGCAACAACAAAATGCAGATAAGACCTTGGCTTCTTATCAATGGAGCACCACTACAGGGAGTGCACCTAAGCCTCTCATACTAAATTTTGATGACAAAGGTCGTCTTGGTATTTCCACCAGCTGTAATGGCATGGGAAGCAGCTGGAAAGTGGAAAATAATCAGATTGTAACGGGGCATTTAATGGCCACCCAAATGGCTTGTCCAGCAGCATCCATGCAACAGGAAAGCGTAGCATCAGATTTGTTTAGTAACCGCAAAGCACCTTTCGTTTTAGATTTAAAAGATCCGCAAAATCCAACTTTAACGGTCATTTCCGCGACAGGTCAAAAATACGTTTTTACTGGAAAAATGACACCTGAAACAAAATATAACGCTCAGGCTGAAATCATTTTTCTGGAAATTTCACCTGAAACTAAACCCTGTACCGGCGTAGCCCCGCAAACCTGTCTACAAGTCCGTGAACTCAAATACAATGACAGTGGCGTAAAAACCCAGGTCGATAAAGACTGGACTTTATTTTACGACCAGATTGAAGGTTTTGAGCATAATCCTGCGGAGCGCCAAGTGATTCGCGTGAAGCGTTATGAAATTAAAAATCCTGCAGCCGATCAGTCTAAATATGCGTATGTGCATGATATGACCGTAGAACGTGCAACTGTAAAATAATTCTGCTTATTTCAGATATAAAAAAACCGATGCCTAAGCATCGGTTTTTTTCATATTCAAGACAATATATTCTTAGAATACGCCTTGAGCCAACATCGCATCGGCAACTTTTACGAAGCCAGCAATGTTTGCACCATCAACATAGTTTACAGAACCATCTTCTTTAGTACCGTATTTAACGCAGTTACGGTGAATTTCTTTCATGATTGCATGTAGACGTTCGTCAACTTCTTCGAAAGTCCAACCCAAACGAATCGCGTTTTGAGACATTTCAAGGCCAGAAGTTGCAACACCACCAGCATTCGATGCTTTACCTGGCGCATAAAGAATTTTTGCTTCGATGAATTTTTCAACAGCCTCTAAAGTAGATGGCATGTTTGCACCTTCAGCAACAGAGATCACGCCGTTTGCAATCAATTGAGCTGCATCATCAGCATCCAACTCGTTTTGAGTTGCACATGGAAGCGCGATATCACATTTGATTGACCAAGGACGCTTGCCTTCAAGATACTCAAAACCGTGTTTAGACGCGAATTCTGAAATACGACCACGTTTAACGTTTTTAAGTTCCATCACTTCTGCAAGTAATTCGTCAGTGAAACCATCTTTAACGTATACAGTGCCCGCAGAGTCAGAAAGTGAAACCACTTTCGCACCCAAATACATTGCTTTTTCAGCAGCATATTGTGCAACGTTACCAGAACCTGAAATCGTTACCACTTTATCTTTGAAGCAGTCGCCACGAGTTTTCAGCATTTCCTCAGCGAAATAAACTGTACCGTAACCTGTTGCTTCTGGACGAGCCAATGAACCACCGAAAGTCAGACCTTTACCTGTGAATACGCAAGCAGTGTCATTACTCAATTTCTTCATCATGCCGGCCATGTAGCCAACTTCACGACCGCCCACACCGATATCACCGGCAGGAATGTCAGTATTTGAACCTAAGTAACGATAAAGCTCGATCATCAATGCCTGGCAGAAACGCATGATTTCACCTTCAGACTTACCTTTAGGGTCGAAATCTGAACCACCTTTACCACCACCCATCGGGAGTGTAGTCAAAGCATTTTTAAAGGTTTGTTCAAAACCTAAGAATTTAAGAATTGATAGGTTCACAGATGGGTGGAAACGCATCCCCCCCTTGAATGGACCGATTGCTGAATTATATTGTACACGGAATGCACGGTTAACATGTGTTTGACCTTTGTCATCAACCCAAGAAACACGGAATTGAATCGCACGTTCTGGCTCAACCAAGCGTTCAAGTAGACCATGATCAGCATACTCTGGGTTCTTTTCAATGAACGGCCAAAGGCTAGTCATTACTTCTTCTACAGCTTGTAGAAATTCAGGTTGATGTGCATCACGTGATTTAACGTAATCTAGGAAGTCGTTAAGGCTGTTATATTTCAACACTTAATCCTCAGCAGAAAGATGGATCAAAATTGGTCAAATTTTCAAAAAATGATAATTTTTGGCGCAAAATATTAAATAGCTTTTGTAACAATAGCACAATACTTTTTTTTAAAAAAACTTAAATAATATTTAATAACATATATTTATTTTAATTATAACCATTTTTTATCTTACCACTAAAGCGGTGCTGTCTTACTGTTTTTGTTATCTTTTCGCTCGATAATAATGCGCTTATGGCGCCATTTTCGCGCATAAGATTAAAGGCTGAAATCATGCTAAAATCATCCAACTCGTTTTAATCTTCTTTCGGTATGCTGCTATTTCTTCAGCAGTCGTGGTTTATACATGAATTCGCAACTTGCTCTCATCCAAAATATTGATGCCCTCCTTCCTCAAACCCAATGTGGCTTATGTGGTCATCGGGATGGATGTTTACCGTATGCAAAAGCAATCATTGAGGGTGAAGAAGCCAATAAATGTGTCCCAGGCGGTCAACCTGTTGCTGATGCCCTAGCTAATTTACTCGGTCGTGCGCAACTGAAAGCCGAGGAAAGTGTTTGGCCGATTCAAAGTGATGGTCGTCCGCAACGCATGAAAGCCATTATTCGTGAAGATGAATGTATTGGTTGTACCAAATGTATTAGTGCCTGCCCTGTGGATGCCATTATCGGCTCGGGTAAACTCATGCACACCATTTTGACTGACCTCTGTACAGGCTGCGAACTTTGTATTCCACCTTGCCCTGTCGACTGTATTGATTTGATTGCAGATCATCACCCAGTACCCGATGAAACCATGCGGATTGCGGAACAAAATGATTTGCGAAATCGCTATTACTCACATATTCAACGTGAGGAAAAACGACGCGTAAACCGTAAAGGCCCGGTGGTACGTGACAATATTGATACTGCATTATTTGCTCAATTTTCAGCACAAAATGACAGTGTCCCAGATATTGTGATTACCCAAACTGAAGCTAAACCAGCAGTCCATTTAGATGCCAAATCTACCATCGAACTTGCAAAAATTCGTACACAAATCAAGAAATTAGAAAAACAACTCAGTGTTCGTGATGATGCAAAAAAACGTCTGCAACTAGATGAACTCAATCAACAACTCAATGCTTTGCAAGGAGCATAAAGAATGCCTGTAAAGAATATGACTAAAAAACAAATTCAGGTATTTTTTGAGCGATTGCGTAAGCAAAGGCCCCACCCAAAAACCGAACTTAATTACTCTAGTCCTTTTGAACTTTTAGTTGCCGTTACCCTTTCTGCGCAAGCAACCGATGTCAGCGTCAATAAAGCCACGGACAAATTGTTTCCTGTTGCCAATACACCTGAAGCCATTTATGCACTCGGCGTGGATGGCCTGAAGGAATATATTAAAACCATTGGCCTATATAATGCTAAAGCCGAAAATGTCATCAAGGCTTGTAAAATACTAATAGAGAAGCATAACAGCGTCGTACCAAACAACCGTGCCGATCTGGAAGCACTACCCGGTGTTGGGCGTAAAACAGCGAATGTGGTGCTGAATACCGCCTTTGGTCATCCGACTATGGCGGTTGATACCCATATTTTCCGCGTAGGTAACCGAACTGGTCTGGCGGTTGGAAAAAATGTGTTAGAGGTTGAACATCGACTGGTTAAAGTCATTCCTAAAGAATTTATCATTGACTCGCACCACTGGCTGATTTTACATGGTCGTTATTGTTGTATTGCCCGTAAGCCGAAATGTCATGAATGCGTGGTCTCGGATGTCTGTCAGTGGCCAGACCGTTTTGAATTTGGCGCAGCAAAAAGTATTCCGGTGAAAATGATTGAAGATAAAATCTAAATTCAGTGTTTATCTTTATTTTTCTGTTGCAATTTAGGATGTAGCTGACGCTCAGGTTGGCTATTTTTCTTTTCTGCCGCTTCTTGTTTTTCCACGCGACGCAAGAATTTGAAACTTTGAACCATTAAAGCCAATACCCCAATACCCAAAAAAATCATCAATACAATTAAGCCAATTTTTAGCAAGGGATCATCCTCAAAATAGCGTACAAATTAAAAGAGCCCTAATATGACTTAGGACTCTTTTAATGTCAAAACATTCACCGCACTAGGGCAGGTGAATTATTTTGATTGATCTAAAATCGCGAACAAATCGGTTTGAACTTCTTCAATCGGACGAAGACCATTCAATTTGTTATAAGTCGGTGCATTTTCGCCAGAAGCTGCACGACCTTGATAGAAACCGACCAATTGTTCAGTTTCAGTATGATATGAACCCAAACGTTTACGAATCGTTTCTTCCTGGTCATCTGGACGCTGAACTAAATCTTCGCCAGTTTCGTCATCTTTACCTTCCACTTTAGGTGGATTGTAAACAACATGATAAACACGGCCAGAAGCTGCGTGCTGACGACGACCTGAAAGACGTTGAACAATTTCTTCATCAGGCACATCAATTTCGATTACGTGATCGATATTAATGCCTTCACTCTCTAAAGCTTCTGCTTGAGGAATTGTGCGTGGGAAACCATCAAAAATGCAACCGTTTACACAATCAGGTTGAGCAATACGTTCTTTAACAAGACCGATGATGAGCTCGTCAGATACGAGACCACCGCTTTCCATCACGCTTTTAGCTTTAAGACCTAATTCTGTTCCTTCACGAATTGCAGCACGGAGCATATCACCGGTTGAAATTTGTGGGACATTGTAGCGCTTACAGATCAACTGAGCCTGTGTACCTTTACCTGCTCCAGGTGGTCCGAGTAATATAATGCGCATAAAAAAACATCCTCATTTAACAATGTATATGACGCCTTGTTCATATCGAATCTGTTGATTCAACATGCAGTCCAGCATCTAATTATAAGAAAGCCACAAACAAATGGATTGTACCCGCTATAAATCCAGTTACACCACCGAGGAGAATCAAAATCCATTCATCTTCCTGAAAAGCAGGACGTAATAAATTCTGAAACTCTCTTGGGGTCAGCTCTAGAATACGGTCTCTAAACATTTGATAGATTTTCTGTGCACGGCTCGCATTAAAAGCAGGGTCGCATACAGGCACCATCGTAATTTCAATCGAGCGATCGATCAAGTCCGTCTTGAGTTTTGCGTACTCTTTTGGCCCTAATGAGAGCTGTAAAGACGTTCTAACCAGGGGTGTTTCCATAATTTCATTAATATGGCGTTTAACGATACGGCGAGTTTTGTTTTTCTTCCCGCCATACATCATCTCGGTCATGATCGATTTTAACGTAATTAAGTCTTCTGTGACTACTCGAGCAAAAACTTCTGACACTTCTTCCTGGCGTTTCATAAACGCGCCCTGAATATTGTAGGTGCCAATACGTGGAATCACAGGTTTTACCCAAGGAAACTTACGATTTTTAGTTAATTCAAAGAATTGCGGATAACGAACATAATGCGGTTCAAGCGGATTAAACACCATCCAGATCGCAATCCAGTTGGTCAGAAAGCCCCAAATCGCAGCCCAAAATGGTACAGTCCAGTGCCAGGGTACAACAAACCAGACAATCATTTGGAATACACCAAAGAACATCCCGATTAATGCACTAATATGCCAAATAAAATTGATTTCTTTCTGACCAACCTTGAGAAACATATTGACCATTAAACGGCGATCACCTTCCATTTGGCGAACCACCATTTCACGCATATCCACAAGTGACTCGACGTTCATGGTCAGTTCGGTCACAAGTTCTCTTAAGATTCCTGGCAACTGTTTCTGTGCCTGAGCATAAATACGGCGCTTGATCGAATAAGGCAAGTTTTCCCAAAGCACCGCATTCCGTTCAATCATCATCTCATCAATGATATGTTCAAGTTCAAAACCAACCTGTTCACCAATAATGCGCGCCATATCCTCAGGATCCATCGCATCCAGGAATTCGTGCAATGACCCCAATTTTGATAGCGTGTTATCGGTAATAATCCCTGAAATACGGCCGGCTTTACGTGGCACAATGCCCTGCCAACCAACCGGTAATGAACCTAAATGGAATCCCCAAAATGTAATGGGATAAAAGACCATTTTAAGCGCCATCCACACATGTGCCCAAGTGACAAAAGCAGTTACAGGAATAATGCTAAGTACTGCCCAGAAATCTGGGCGTTTCAAGAAGGTTTGCCACAATTCGTTGACGTACTCAAGCATGCATAATATCCATTTTAATTTTTAATCACCAAATACTAAATCGTATAAAACTGAACATTTTCACTATAAACCGATACTTAGAGTATAGGAGAATTGTATTCTCGGCTCTATTTCAACCACAACATTGCCATTTCTATCTTTTAACTCTTCACCAGCACCAATACCGATACTAAAACTACTAATCCGTTCATTGCTTAGCAAAACATAGGCCAGATCTACACCTGCACCCAATCTTTCTTCATATTCATTGTCTACGCGTTTACTTTCAATATGCCCAGCATAAACCCCGACATAATAACCATTTTTATCCTTACCAGTGAGATGGTAAGGATAACGAAAGCCCAACTGCGCCCCTGGATTATTATCATCATTAAGAAACACCCCAGCTTTTGCATAGGCGATTCCATAAGGATTAACCCATTCGGCATTCACATGCACTAATTTGTGGGTAAAACCGGCTCCTACATTCCATGTTTTTGCACTTTCGGGTGTTAATTTCGCTTCAGGTAAATATGGATTGTCTTGTGCATGAGCTACATTTGCTAGCGCAAAAAATGCCAGCAAAGAATACGCCTTTGTGATTATTTTCATCGTTGTCCCTAATTTTATTTTTTAATACAGTCCTTTTTTTCAATTTTGACTTTAGCAGAATTATCAGAACTCTTATATACTGCACTCTACAATTTTAATGTCTGTAAAGTCAAAGTTTAAGCGAAACAAACCCAACGTTTCGCCTGAACAAATATCAAAAAATGATGACATGCGTTAGAATACCACACCGGTTTTTCCCACTCTCCTGTATGTAAGTCGATCGCGTATGAAGCAGCACTTTCCTTTAAAAAATGTCCAACAAGAAAAGCGCATTTATCGCAATCGAGTGTTTATATCGGTCGGGATTGTTGTATTCTTTCTTTTATTACTGGTTACCCGTTATGCATATTTGCAAATTGCAAATTACGATGAGTTTTCAACTGCCTCAGATCAGAACCGAATTCGACTGCAACCCTTAGCGCCTGCACGTGGTTATATCTATGACCGTAATGGCGTTTTACTTGCAGACAATTATCCGGTGTTTTCAGCGACCATTTCACGTGCTGATGTTAAAGATATTGATGATACGGTTAAACGTTTAATCCCAATTTTAGCGTTAACTGAAGAAGATATAGACCGCTTTAGCAGCCGAATTAAAACCTCAAAAAAAACCGAACGCGTTGCACTTAAATTAAATTTAACTGAAACCGATATCGCCAAATTTAGTGAAGTGAAGTTTCAGTTCCCTGGGGTCAATATAGAAACTCAAATGACCCGCTATTACCCACATGGTGAATTGTTTGCGCATGTCATTGGTTATGTCGGTCGAATTAATGACAAAGAATTAAAATCGATTGATAAAGATTTATATGCAGGCACCAACCTCATTGGGAAAATTGGGGTTGAAAAATCCTATGAAGACCTTTTACACGGTGTACCCGGCAATGAATCTGTTGAAGCCGATGCACACGGTAATGTGCTGCGTAATTTAGGCCGTAAAGATCCTGTTCGAGGCAATGACTTATACCTGTCGATTGACTATGGCTTACAAGTTATTGCGACAGAACAGCTTGCTGGACGCCGTGGTGCAATTGTTGCACTGAATCCCAAAACCGGGGAAATTTTAGCGCTGGTTTCAAGTCCAAGTTTCAATCCGAATCTGTTTGTGACCGGGATTAGCAATACCGACTATAGTGCGCTACGGGACAATCTTGACCAACCGCTTTACAACCGTGCAGTTCAGGGGGCTTATCCTCCGGGCTCAACCATTAAACCGATGTTTGGTTTAGGTGGCATTCATTATGGTTATGTCGACTGGGCGACTGCTATCTCTGACCCTGGCTATTTCACCTTGCCGGGTGACAGCCACCGTTTCCGTGACCATAAAAAATCCGGCCATGGTGCTGTAAATATGCATAAAGCCCAAGTGGTATCTTGTGATACTTACTTTTATGTCCTGTCTTACCGTATGGGCATTGAGAAAATGAATGCCTGGATGCGCCAATTTGGTTTCAGTGAAAAAACTGGCGTGGATTTACCGAGTGAAAGTACCGGTTTATATCCAAATCCGGACTGGAAAATGCGCACCCGTAAAAGCAAATGGATGAAAGGTGAAACCATTTCGGTGAGTATTGGCCAAGGTGCCTTTACTGCAACGCCCTTACAACTGGCGATGGCCACCGCGATTACGGCAAATCAAGGCTCGCATATTACTCCCCACGTATTGCGTGAAAGTCACGGTGCCAAGCCTTATAAAGTGCATAATGCACCCGATGGAAAAATTCAGTTTAACGGTCAGCCTGAAGACTGGATCAAAATGCGCGATGCCATGGTGGATGTGATTCAAACGGGTACTGGTCGCGGTATTCGTACCCCAATGTATCAAATTGCAGGAAAAACAGGTACAGCGCAGGTTAAAAGTATTGCTCAAGGTAAAAAGTATAACGAAGCATTATTAACCGAGCGTCAACTTGACCACGGTTTATTTGTCGGTTTTGCTCCTGCTGAAAATCCTGAAATTGCCGTTGCAGTAGTTTGGGAAAATGGTAAACACGGTGGTTCAGCAGCACAATTGGCTCGTCCTATGTTTGATTATTGGCTGCTCAAACGTAAAAAAGACCCAATCCGTCCAGCCGATCATCAAATTAGTGGCGGCTTAATGACTGCAGGCATTAAACCGGGTGAATTGCCAAGTGGTATCACTCCAGTGACAGCTGATGCTAACGCGACCAATCCACCTCAATCAGCACAGCCTGCAACTCAAACTGTACCAGGTACAGCACCATCAACAAGCTCACAACCAGTAGAGAATGACTGATCTATGAAAAATCAACTCCGCATTATTGGTGGTGAATGGAAACGCCGCCAACTTGCTTTTGCCAGTATTGATGGTTTACGCCCTACACCGGATCGTGTGCGTGAAACTTTGTTCAACTGGTTGATGTGGGACATTCAAAATTCGAATGTCTTAGATCTGTGTACTGGTTCGGGTGCCTTAAGTTTTGAGGCTTTGTCACGTGGCGCGTCACAAGTGGTGATGATTGAACCGAATCGAACTCAAGCTGCATTTTTAACTGATAATTTGCAGTTGCTTAAAGTGACCAGTCAACATGCAAAATTAAAAGTCGCCACAGCTCAACAAGTCTTGCCGACGCTCAAAGAACAATTTGATCTAGTGTTTTTAGATCCACCTTACAGCTTGGATTTATGGGAAGAACTGGCTCAACTTGCCGATCCTTTAATTAAGGACAAGGCTTTTATCTATGTTGAAGCCGATCGTGACTTAAATCAGCTCAAACTTCCATCTTCATGGCAACAGATTAAACAGACCAAAGCAGGAACCGTTCGCGCAGGGCTGTATCAAAAAAATGCAACTTAATTAAAAATAAAAAAGGATTCCCAAATGGAATCCTTTTTTTCAAATGTCGTCTGCCAATTTAAGGTCAGGTTATAAACCTGTTAGCGATTGTAGTGTCGACCACGATCACTTCTGTCATGATGCCAGTCTTTGTTGTTCCAATCTCGGTCACCATGTTGTCGATCATAATGTCCGTTGCGATCTCGATGACCACGATAATCGTCATCCCAAGGATCAACAACACAGCCAGTTAATGACACTGCCAATACAGAAAGTAATATCACTTTTTTCATCATGTCCATCACCTCTTTACTGCACCATGCCAGTATTAAAGGATTTAATGGAGAGTGAACGGAGTCATTGTTACTCTCTTGTAGTGATTTATTTATTTTTTATTCATAGTCAAAATATCCAATACGTATCTTATTAAATCCTTTTATTCAAAGTTCTACTTAGATTTGCAGAAATACAGATAAATATAAGCTTGGTTTTTTCACTGATCTTTAGAATACTGCTGCCTTTCCTTATGACCTTACCCCTATGACTTGGCTATTATTTATTCTTGGTGCAATGGTCGCAGGTTTTGTACAGGGACTCACAGGTTTTGCTTTCGCCTTAATTGCCATGTCTTTCTGGGTGTGGGTACTATCTCCGCAAATTGCTGCACCTTTGGTCGTGTTTGCCTCGGTATGGAGCCACATCATTTCCTTATCCAATGAGCAAAAGCATCCTCATCTCAATAAATCACTGGTTTTCCCCTATTTAATTGCAGGATTGATTGGTGTACCTTTAGGCACGTATTTACTGCATATTATTCAGCCAGAAACCTTTAAATTGATTCTAGGCTTATTTTTAGTGTTGTGGTGTCCGATCATGTTCTTCAATCCGCAATTTCCTCGACTGCAACAATCAGGCAAATTTGCGGATAGTTTGGTGGGATTTATGGGAGGAATACTAGGTGGTTTAGGCGGATTTTGTGGTTCACTGCCTTCTGCTTGGGTCATGCTGAAAAACTTATCCAAACAAGAACAACGCTATATTTTGCGGCATTTTAATTTTGGTATTCAGGTGTTCACCTTAGTTGCCTATTTGCTCCAAGGTACACTCAAAATACAACTGCTGCCTTATATGGCCATCTTGCTGGTCAGTGTCAGTTTTCCTGCAATATTGGGAGCAAAATTATTTTATAAAATTTCAGAGCGACAATTTAAACATACCGTATTAAGTCTGTTATTTGCATCTGGTGGCTTTTTAATTTTCAGCACCCTGCTGTAAATTTGTCGATGATGAAAATATTTAAAACTCATTTAAAAAATCAGATGCCGAGAGTTGGAATAATCTCCCCCTGAAAGATAGTCCAAAAAGTGAGATAAACCTCATTTAATCAAAAAACATGCAATTGATATTCTACATTCCATGAATGTTAGAGAAAACTTTATACAATAACTTATCCCCTTCACTAGTTTTTCTAAAAATGAAAACCTTGATTTTGTTAGCAGGGATTATTCTGCTAACAGGCTGTACTTTAGGCTCATCTCGCGATGTCAAACATGCCGAAAAAATGCTTGCATACTTTCAATGCAATAAAATTGAAAGTGCACAAATGACGCATAGTTCCATTACCTCATTTCACGAACAATCACTGGCTTCTAGCCGGCAAAAAGCAGAATCTTATGTGCAAAGTTATAAAGAGGGTGAAGAGTTATTTGATGTTCCCTTAACTGATGTAATTAAGGATCAATATCTGATTTATCAGGAAGCCTGTCAGCATTTAGGTGGAATCAGTCCAGCACCAAACAAATAAATAAACTTATTTGATTTGGTTAAGTTAATGCCCTACGGATTTGATCGTCACTAAAAAGTGCTCAATCACATGCTGACTGGCGAATGCCGAAACCTCGAGGCAAGGTTTTTGTCATTTCTAAATCTAGCTCATATTTTAAAGCAAGACAGGGATAAATCTCCCTGCCTTTTAAAAACTACGCTTCTTAAAAACTATGCTTCAGTGTAATAACGCTGATCAACGCTAAAGTTTTCTGGGAATTTAGCGTTGATTTGTGAATAGAAATCCATAATTTCAGCCATATCTTTTTCATAATCCCCTGTAGGATATACAATTTTTCCTACACCGGTTTTTTTCTTGGCATAATCCATATAAGCCAAAGCAATAGGAACACCTGCACCCGTTGCCACATGATAAAACCCGGTTTTCCATTGTTCTTGTTTTGCACGTGTGGCTTCAGGTGTCACCAACATCACTAACTTTGGATGGTCTTTGAATAAATCGGTCATGACCTGAACCATACTTGGGCGCGGCTCCCCTTCTGCTTTTGGTGTACGGTCAATACCAATGCCACCCAAAGCACGTACAAATGGCCCAAATGGAAACTTCATATAACTGTCTTTAATGGTTAAACGAACATTCACCCCTAAAGCTTTCAGCGCTAAACGGGCATATAAAGCATCCCAATTACTGGTATGTGGTGCAGCAATCATCACGCACTGATCCAAATCAAGTGGCCAATGATTATCAATTTCCCAGCCCATCATTTTTAAACTTTGTTCAGCTAACTTTTCGAACACAAAAACACCGCAACCTAATAAAGTGCGCAGATTTTAACAAGGTCACTGAAATAAGATAGCTTGATTCGAACAATTAATAATCAATTAATATATAAATGTATAACTTAGAATTTAAATGAAATAGGTATTTATTTTTCAACCTTTATACCTCGTAGAAATCATTCTATTTTTAAAGAAGAATCAAATTTACACAGCAAAAGTTAAACAAAAACATCAATATCTTTCTTCAAAACCAAGGCAAGCAATAACAAAGCACGAACAATATAACTCTTTAATAAACATCCTTTTCTATGTAGTTTTAAAAGTTGCGTTGTCATATAAAAGGAACTAATTCGTGAAAAAAACAATATTAATCCTATCCCTTAGCACAATCGCTTTAGCTGCCTGCAGCAAACCGAATACCGATACGCATGAAAGTAATCAAGCACCTGAAAACACGGTGACTCAAACTCAATCTATACAGCCTAACAATACTCAACCTGCAACCCCGATGGGTGATACTGCAGAAACTTCACTGGATTGGGCGGGTGAATATAAAGGTGTTTTCCCCTGCGCTGATTGTCAAGGCATTGAAACAGAACTTGATTTAAAAGCAGATAAAACTTATGAATTAACGGAAGAATATTTGGGTAAAGGAAAAGGCAATGAGTTTAAAGTGAAAGGTACTTTTAGCTTCGATCCCGATAATCCTTCCATCATTCGCTTAGATAAAGCAGGTGAAAATCGTAAATTTTTTGTAGGTGAAAATTTTGTAGAAGCGCGCGATATGAACACAGGAAAAGCTATTGATTCAAAGCTTAATTATAAATTACAAAAAGATCTTAATTAGTTTAGCTCCTTTACTCCCCTGCATAAAAAGCCTGAAATATGGCTTTTTTAACCCCTCCTTTTTGTATACTCGTCACGATTTGCTACAAATAAATCATTTATTTAATGGCTTAATACTAGCGAGATCATCCAGTTATGCTTATGGTTAGAAAAATATCTTTCTAATTAAATGATCATTATGAAACAAACGATGATTACACTTAGTTTTTTTGCCATGTTACTTTCAAGTGGCTGCGATAATACAAGTACATCATCCCTGAATGAAAAAGTTAATCTCCCTGAGCAGCCTTCAAAACCGATACAGGCTCAAATTCCCGATTGGGTTGGCCATTACAAAGCATTTATTCCCTGTGATGCTTGTGAAAAGAAACTCATTTCACTCCGACTTCATCAAAACAAGACTTATACCCTAAAGGAAATTAGTTTCTTTAAGCAAAAGATTAAACAAAAAGAGTCTTCGGGTACATTCACTTTCGATGAGCAAAATTCAAATTTATTGCAATTAATGGACAATAAAACCAAGCAAAATCGTTATTTTTCTTTGCATGATCATTCAATAGAACCCCTTGATCAAAATAAAAACCAATTCAAAGATTTTGAAAAATACCAAATTCCACAAGTGCAAAATATTGAAGTGAATAATGCACTCAAATACGTAGATATTCAGGCAGATTTATTTAAATCAGAAAAAATAGAATCGAATGGCATTGAAAGTACAAAATTGACGTATTTTTTTGAAATTAATAATAATTCAGATCGACCGCTTAAATTACGCGACAGCGATATTGTTTTAGTGGATGCGAAGAATAACGAACATATTTCTACGATTGAAAATAATCCAATCTCACCTATTAAGCCTCATAAAACCCAACATGAGCTTGTATCGTTTATCTATGCTGAATCACATCAACCTGCTTATATCAACATCAAGTAATTTGAATATTGATAAAAAAATCCCCGCATAAAGCGGGGATTTTTTTAGATCGGGATGATCAGTATGAATTACATCATACCGCCCATACCGCCCATGCCGCCCATATCAGGCATAGCAGGTTTATCTTCTGGGAGATCAGTGATCATGCATTCTGTTGTAAGCATCAATGCAGCAACAGAAGCAGCATGCTCAAGTGCAGAACGCGTTACTTTTGCAGGGTCAAGGATACCCATTTCAAGCATGTCGCCATATTCGCCAGTCGCAGCGTTATAACCGAAGTTACCTTCGCCATTTTTAACAGCGTTGATCACTACAGATGGTTCATCACCTGCGTTTGCAACGATTTGACGAAGTGGTGCTTCAATCGCACGACGTAAAATATTGATACCTACATTTTGATCATCGTTTGCACCAACAATACCATCAAGTGCTTTAGCTGCACGTACTAGCGCAACACCACCACCTGCAACAACACCTTCTTCAACTGCAGCGCGAGTCGCGTGAAGTGCATCGTCAACACGGTCTTTTTTCTCTTTCATTTCAATTTCAGTTGCAGCACCGATTTTAATCACTGCAACACCGCCTGCTAATTTAGCAACACGTTCTTGAAGTTTTTCTTTATCGTATTCAGACGTAGATTCTTCAATTTGAGCACGAATTTGTTGAACGCGATCTGCGATTTGAGCCGCATCACCTGCACCATCAACAAGAACAGTATTTTCTTTAGAAACAGTTACTTTATGCGCTGTACCTAAATGTTCTAAAGTTGTTTGCTCAAGTGACATGCCAATTTCTTCAGAAATTACAGTACCGCCAGTCAAGATTGCGATATCTTGTAGCATAGCTTTACGACGGTCACCAAAACCAGGTGCTTTAACCGCACATACTTTGATAATACCGCGCATGTTGTTTACTACAAGAGTAGCCAACGCTTCGCCTTCAACATCTTCAGCGATGATAAGCAGTGGTTTACCTGTTTTAGCAACCGCTTCTAATACACTGATCAATTCACGAATGTTGCCAATTTTCTTATCAACAAGAAGAATGAACGGGTTTTCAAGTTCAGCAGTTAAAGTGTCTTGTTTGTTTGCAAAGTACGGGCTGATATAACCACGATCAAACTGCATACCTTCAACAACGTCAAGCGAATCTTCGAAGCCTGAACCTTCTTCAACAGTGATTACGCCTTCTTTACCCACGCGTTCCATTGCTTGCGCAATAAGTTTACCCACAGTGGTGTCAGAGTTAGCAGAGATCGAACCAACTTGTTCAATCGCTTTAGTATCAGAAGCAGGTTTAGCCGTTGCTTTAATATTTTCAACTACAGCGCGAACTGCAAGGTCGATACCGCGTTTCAAATCCATTGGGTTCATACCCGCAGTAACTGATTTGATCCCTTCGTTCAAAATTGCTTGAGCAAGTACAGTTGCAGTTGTTGTACCGTCACCTGCGATGTCATTGGTTTTTGAAGATACTTCACGAACCAGTTGCGCGCCCATGTTTTCGAATTTATCTTTTAGATAAATTTCTTTAGCAACCGTTACACCATCTTTAGTGATGTGTGGTGAACCGAAAGAACGGTCAATCACCACGTTACGACCTTTAGGGCCTAAAGTTACTTTTACCGCATCTGCAAGTACGTTTACGCCTGCAATCATTTTGCTGCGAGCTGAATCACCAAATTTTACTTCTTTAGCTGACATGCTTTACTCCAAATATTTTAATTTTCAAAAAATTTGATTAACTGAAAAGGTCTGAATTAGTCTTCTAAAACGGCTAAAATGTCAGACTCTTTCATGATAAGAAGTTCTTCGCCTTGTACTTTTACAGTTGTACCTGCGTAAGTACCGAACAAAACTTTATCGCCTACTTTAACGTCTAAAGCACGTACGCCATTGTCAGTAACCTGACCATTACCTACTGCAATGACTTCACCTTGAGCCGGTTTTTCAGCAGCAGAACCTGGAAGTAAAATACCGCCAGCAGTTTTAGTTTCTTCTTCAACACGACGAATAACTACGCGATCATGTAATGGACGAATATTGCTCATTGGAAACTCCATCAGACTAAGTCTTTTATTAGTGAAGTAATGATGACTTTGTTATTCCATCGGTCATCATCAAAAATAATTTCGATGTCACTTTTGTGGGGATGGAAAAAAACGCTTCAAGGGGCAAACGAAAAAAAAGTGCTGTTTTTGTATTTTTTTTAATCAACCCTCACCGTTTCTTTATTTATTCAGCATTTTGTTCATCTAATACAAATTCTTTTTGTTGTTCATCAAAATAATAATGCTGCACGTCGGCATTTGCCTGAATGACATTGAAACTATTTGGTAAGCCACGATGTAAGCGGTAAGAAGTCGCCGTACCTGCATGAATATCCAGTACAGGATGTGCTGCACCTAAACGATAAATATTATTTAAGTCATACACCGCCGATTGATGCAGATGTCCATGCAATAAGCCATTTAAACCGCTTTGGCTCCAGGACTCTAAAGCCATACGTCCCAACATGGGACAGTCTTTTACCCCATGCGGATCATTCGGTGGCGTATAAAAAGGCTGATGCGCCACGATCAGTTTGATTTTATCTGTAGGTGCGATCATTAATGACTGGTCAATCTGCTGGATTTGTTGCAAAGAGATATGTCCGCGGGTGTGATAACGTCTTCGAATACTGTTCACCCCAATCATATAAAAATGTGCAGTTTCTAAAGTATTTTCCATGTGGCCAAAGAATAACTTATAGCGGGTAAATGGACTAAAGATGCGGTTCCATAGATGATACAGCGGAATATCGTGATTGCCGGGCACCACCAAATAGGGAAGATCCAAACTTTCCAAAAACTGTTTGCAATCATAAAACTGCGTATAGCGCGCTCTCTGGGTTAAATCGCCACTCACCACGACAGCTTCAAGAGGTTGCTCTTGGCAAAAGAGACGGATTGCAGCCATACAGGCTGGTTTTTCCGTCCCAAAATGTAAATCAGACAGATGCAGAATCATGAGGAACCATTATTTTTAATGCATTTTTACGCACTGAAATTTTAAGCGGCGGCTGCATTTCAACAATTTCACCATCTAAAGCCACAGTTAATTTTTTTCGTTTTGAATAAATTTTGACTTCATCCGCAGAAAAGCTATACACATCTGGTGCTTGATCCAAGTTCCCCCTCATCAATTGCCATAACATTTTAAACAAGGTACGTTTATCACTTTTGGCGACGACGATTCCTGCTACCTTGCCGTTTGCAGCAGATTCCGCAATACGCAGATTCATCTCTGCCAGTTGCAACTGATTATTGCCGAAAAAAATCAGTGGCGTTTTCACCGGATATTTTTTTCCATCGACTTCTATTTCAAGTTTCAGTTCTTTACGATCACGAATCAGCACATCCAAACCCGAGGTATAGGCATTTAAAGCAAAACGACCAAAACGCCGGTTGTATAATTCACGTCTTTGAATAAATAAAGGATATAAACCCAAACTGGCATTATTTAAATAAATATGATCATTGATTTGTGCAACATGAACTTCGCGGATCTTGCCTTTAGCAATGGTTTCAGCCGCCTTTAATAGATCCAGAGGGATATTGAGTAATCGCGCCACATAATTAAAGGTTCCCAGTGGAAAAATTCCCATGGGTATATCCGTTCCCATGAGCTGTGCCGCGACAGCATTTAAGGTTCCATCACCACCCGCAGCAACCACAACACCTACTTCACTCGCCTGTTGATGACGTAAAATAATTTTTTTCATTAAATTAACAAAATTTGCTTCTGCACCAATTTCAAAAGCCTGAATTTCATAACCATAAGCCGTTAAACACATTATAAGTTGTTCATAGACCTCATCTTTATCCACAGCATGAAATCCTGACTTTTTATTATAAATAAGAGACAGTGGCTTTAAAGGTTCTGACATTTTCTATACTTTTTTGAAGCAATTGCTCTAATTGTGTCCAATTTATCGGCAATTAAAAGGCTGTTTATGTAAAATTCGAATTACCGCCATTTATTTAATCAATAATAACTCTCATAAAAAAAATAATACTAAGTTATTGTTTTTAAAATACATAGTTAAAATAAATAATGCTCATAACAATTAAAAATACCTAAAGCAAGGAAATAAAAAATTCGTAAGCTATTGTTTTAATGAAAATTAAATAAGAACAAACATAATCTATCAACCTATTTCCCATACTTCTTTAGTCTTATTTTTTTTATGATTTTATGCTTTAATACAGCCACTTTTTTTTATACTTAAATTGGAATGTTGTATCCCTTCATTCTAATTATTATTTGTACACACAATTGTACACATTTGAGATAGGCCTCACCATGACCCAAGTGAACGCACCAGAATTCGTTCGTCACCCTAAGCTTATTGCATGGGTTGAAGAAATTGCAAAATTAACGAAGCCAGCGAAAATTGAATGGTGTGACGGTAGCGCAGAAGAATATCAACGTTATATCGACTTGATGATCGCTAACGGCACTATGCAAGAGCTTAACCAAGAAAAGCACCCTGGTTCTTACTTAGCTAATTCTGATCCTTCTGACGTTGCTCGTGTTGAAGGTCGCACATATATCTGCTCAGAAAAACAAGAAGATGCAGGTGCGACAAACAACTGGGAAGCTCCAGCTGAAATGCGTGCTCGCCTTAACGGTTTATTTGATGGCTCAATGAAAGGACGTACTTTATACGTTGTACCTTTCTCTATGGGTCCTTTAGGTAGCCATATTGCACACATCGGTATCGAATTAACTGACTCTCCTTACGTTGCAGTAAGCATGTCTAAAATGGCTCGCATGGGTAAAGCTGTTTATGACGTTCTTGGTACTGACGGTGAATACGTTCCTTGCGTACACACTGTGGGTGCTCCGCTAGAAGAAGGTCAAAAAGACGTTGCATGGCCTTGCAACCCTGAAAAATACATCGTGCATTACCCAGAAACTCGTGAAATCTGGTCTTACGGTTCTGGTTACGGCGGTAATGCATTGCTTGGTAAAAAATGCCTCGCTTTACGTATTGCATCTTCAATGGGTCGTCAACAAGGCTGGTTAGCTGAACACATGCTGATCCTTGGTGTGACTAATCCACAAGGTGAAAAACATTACATCGCAGCTGCATTCCCTTCTGCTTGTGGTAAAACCAACTTTGCAATGTTGATTCCACCAGCAGGTTATGAAGGCTGGAAAATTGAAACTGTAGGTGACGATATTGCCTGGATCAAACCAGGTGAAGACGGTCGCTTATATGCAATCAACCCTGAAGCTGGTTTCTTCGGTGTAGCGCCTGGTACAAATACCAAGACCAACCCGAACTGTATGGCTACGCTGAGTAAAGACGTAATTTATACCAACGTTGCTGTGACTGACAACGGTGAAGTTTGGTGGGAAGGTCTGACTAAAGAAGCTCCTGCTAACCTGACTAACTGGAAAGGCCAACCACACGTTGCTGGTGAAAAAGCTGCACATCCAAATGCGCGTTTCACAGTTGCTGCTGGTCAATGCCCTTCTATTGATGCTGACTGGGAAAATCCAGCTGGTGTGCCAATTTCTGCGTTCATCTTCGGTGGTCGTCGTGCAGATACAGTGCCTTTAGTTTCTGAAGCTTTCGACTGGGTTGATGGCGTTTATAAAGCTGCAACTATGGGTTCTGAAACTACTGCTGCTGCTGTTGGTCAACAAGGTGTTGTTCGTCGCGACCCGTTTGCGATGCTTCCATTTGCTGGCTACAACATGGCTGACTACTTCTCTCACTGGTTAGAAATGGGTGAACAAGTAGCGGTTAAAGCTGAAGCTGCTGGCAACAAACTTCCTAAGATCTTTAACGTAAACTGGTTCCGCCGTGATGCTGAAGGCAACTTCGTATGGCCTGGTTTCGGTCAAAACATGCGTGTTCTTGAGTGGATGATTGATCGTTGTGAAGGCCGCGCGGAAGCGACTGAAACTCCAATCGGCCTGGTTCCTACTTATGAACAATTGAACTGGACGGGTATCGACTTCTCTAAAGAGCAATTCGAAACTGTTACAGCGCAAGACAAAGATCAATGGATCAAAGAATTGGAAAGCCACACTGAATTGTTCGCTAAATTGGGTGAACGTTTACCAGCTGCGCTTAAAGCACGTCAAAACGAGCTTTTAGAAGCTGTTAAAAAATCTGCTTAATTTCTTGAATTAATTGATAAAAGGTCACTTCGGTGGCCTTTTTTTATATTAATATAGCCACGCAAATAATTTCATAATGAATAAAAAGAGAAAATTTCATGTTAAAAACATTCACACTGACAGCTTGCCTGCTCGGCTTGTCCAGTCTAGCTATGGCTCAAGCAGCGACTGCAGAACATCCAGCTCTTCACGTCTGTGCAATTAAAGGCACTCCAGACTCTAGCCAATTTCAGGTCCAAAAGCGCATTAAAGTTGCCAAAGGTACTTACGGCAGTGTAGAAGAACTATATTCACGCTTTGCCGAGCGTGCACATCAAGTCGGTGGCAATGTGGTAATCAATTATAATGCTAGCCAAAGATTCGGTTTCTGGCCTTGGCGCATGGTACGTCCAGTAGTTTCGGGCACTGCAGTTAAATGGAATACGCCTGTAGATTGTACAAGGTTGGGCGGCGTTGTAATTTAAAACAATTTAAAACAGAAAGTTAAACGCAGTCTGAGCTAAAAATTTAATTAAAGATCAATACTGCAATTTGACTCAAATAAAAGACCGTCTTAACGGTCTTTTATTTCATGTTTAAAAACTTAAGCTGCAGTATCTTGCGATCTCTTCACCAGCAACTTCGAAAGATATTGATCCAATACCTGAATCTCGTCATCCCTAAATTGATAGCCTAGCTTGGTTCTGCGCCATAAAATATCCTGACTGGTTCTGGCCCACTCTTGATCTACAAGATAATCAACCTCTTTGGCAAATAAGCCATGTCCAAAGTCTTCACCAAGTTCATCAGTGGTTGAAATACTATTTATAAATTTCCATACCCGAGAACCATAGACATGCGCCCAGCGCGAAGCCAATTGAAATGGTACATTTTCGATATTTTGCATAATTTCCTGAATTAACCATTCAACTGAAACCAGGTTTTCTGCGCCAGGTAATAACGCTTTTTCAGTCCAGGGCTTTTTCATTGTCGGAAAAAAAGGTTGCAAATGTACCATTGCAGATTCAGCCAGCTTTCTATAAGTCGTCAGCTTTCCACCAAACACCGAAAGCAACGGCGCATCGTTTTTCTGCTCATGAGATACAGCCAAAGTATAGTCGCGGGTGATCGCAGATGGATTATCAGACTCATCATCACATAAAGACCGGACACCCGAATAGGTATATAAAATATCTTCAGGAGTTAACTGATGCTTAAAATGATCATTATAAACATCCAGCAAATAATCAATTTCAGGTTGGGTAATATTGACCCGATCTAAATCACCTTGGTATTCATGATCAGTGGTACCAATTAAGGTGTATTGATCTAAATAAGGGATCGCAAAAACAATCCGCTGATCATCATTTTGAAGAATAAAAGCTTTATCGCCTTCATATATTTTTGGCACAATAATATGACTGCCTTGAACCAGTCGAAGCCCATGTGGTGATTTTTGTTTTAAATTCTGTTGAATAAATTGCGCGACCCACGGCCCTGCAGCATTCACCAATGCTTTAGCTTGAACTTGATAAGAACCTTGTGCATTTTCCAAATGCACCACCCACAAACCATTTTCATGGTATGCAGATGTACATCGCGTTTGAGTGACGATATGCGCACCTAGTTCATGTGCTTGCATCGCATTTAAAACCACCAAACGCGCATCATCCACAGCACAGTCTGAATATTCAAAACCCTGCGTTATTTCTTCTTTTAAAGGGCTTGTTGCTGCATCAAAATGAATATGCTTTGAGCCTGCTAATTTTTCTCGCTTACCCAGATGATCATAAACAAATAAACCGGTCCGAATTAACCATGCAGGCCTTAAATGCGGCTGATGAGGCATGATAAAACGCAAGGGACGAATAATATGCGGTGCTTTGGCCAGTAAAATTTCGCGTTCAACTAGCGCTTCATGAACCAAACGAAACTCTTTATGTTCAAGATAACGCAAACCACCATGTATAAGCTTGCTGCTTGCAGAAGAAGTGTGGCTGGCTAAATCATCCTTTTCACATAAAAATACAGACAACCCTCGCCCTGCAGCATCCACTGCAATACCAACACCATTAATGCCTCCACCAACCACCACCACATCATAGACCGGATGACTCACTTGCATGTTCACCTCCTATAATTTTATTAAAACAGCTGACTTAAATTTCTTATTGTTCTAGGAAACTTAACACCATTTAAACTGAAATGACACTTGGAAATCATGAGTCAATAAGATGAATATAAAATAATAATGGGGCTGTCGCATCAAAAATAAACAATGCATATAAATTGTCAATCTAATATGTCTTTCAACCACTTCACTTTCAGGCACTTAGACCATGAACATTTTTCATACAAAACTAGAAACTGCTACACGTATACCATTAAAACAATAGGTTTAACATCTAAAAAACAATACCAAAATGGACTTGAACACATGATTGAACAAAACGTTCCTCAAGTAAATTTGGATACCAAAACACGGGTCAAATCCATTCTGGGTGGCTCAGCAGGTAACCTGGTGGAGTGGTATGACTGGTATGTCTATGCCGCATTTACATTATATTTTGCCCATTCATTCTTCCCCAAAGGCAGTCAAACTGCACAATTGCTTCAAGCTGCCGCCATTTTTGCAGTTGGCTTTTTAATGCGTCCGATTGGTGCCTGGATCATGGGTATTTACTCGGACAAAAAAGGACGCAAATCGGGTCTCACTCTTTCTGTGACCTTGATGTGTATTGGTTCTCTGATGATTGCAGTAGCCCCAACGCATGATCAAATCGGGATATTTTCACCCATTATTTTAGTGGTTGCCCGACTCATTCAGGGCTTAAGTGTCGGTGGAGAATATGGTGCCAGTGCCACCTATTTAAGTGAAATGGCAGAAAGAAACCGACGCGGGTTCTTTTCCAGTTTTCAGTACGTCACTTTAATTGCAGGTCAGCTTACCGCACTCTGCGTTCTACTCATTTTGCAGTTTGTACTGACTGAAGAACAACTACATGAGTGGGGTTGGCGCATTCCGTTCTTTATTGGCGCATGCTTGGCCATAGTCGTATTCTATATTCGTCGTGGTCTGCTCGAGACCCAATCTTTTAAAAATGCCCAACAAGATAAAACCCAGCCTCAATCGAGTATGTTTGCGCTGTTTAAGCATTATCCTAAACAGGCATTTACAGTGTTGTTTTTAACTGCTGGTGGTACGGTAGCCTTCTATACCTATACCACCTATCTGCAAAAATACTTAGTCAATACCTCTGGATTTAGCAAACCTGAAGCCACGCAAATCACTACCTTGGCGCTGTTTATTTTCATGTGTTTACAGCCGTTTGCTGGTGCTTTGTCGGATAAAATTGGACGCAAACCGCTGATGATTTCCTTTGGGGTACTCGGTGTTTTATTTACCTATTTCCTATTTGATAAATTAGGCCAGACCCAAGATTACTGGTCCGCATTCTGGATCTGTTTAGCCGGTTTAGTAATTGTCACAGGCTATACCTCAATTAATGCCGTGGTGAAAGCCGAGCTGTTCCCTGCGCATATCCGTGCATTAGGTGTCGCATTTCCCTACGCGCTTGCCAATACACTATTTGGTGGCACAGCAGAGTTTTTCGCGCTAAGCTTTAAAGAAGCCGGACATGAGTCTTGGTTCTTTATTTATGTCACCATCTTAATTTCTATCTCATTGATTGTTTATATCTTTATGAAAGATACCAAGCACCACTCAGAAATTAAAGAACATTAATCCAAAGTCATTTTTAAAAGCCTTTCTATATGAGAGGCTTTTAATTTTTCCATTCTATTTAATAAAAATAATGAGTTAAATGTACTAAACGTTCAAAATCAAGACAATGCCTAGACTAAAGTCGAATGAAGAAGCAAAAACATGAGCGTATAACGTACCTGTAAAAAATTATTTCAAACTCCCACAACAAAATATATGTTTTTAAATTTTTTCGTCTCGAAGAATTTAAAAGGATGTGTTTTGCCAACATTCTTTTGGAGAATTGTTGTGACAGATTCATCTCCCCAGGTTGCGGCTCCGCAACTTGATAGAAAAACTCGTTTCAAATCTATCCTTGGCGGCTCTGCGGGTAATTTAGTTGAATGGTATGACTGGTATGTGTATGCCGCATTTACCTTGTACTTTGCTTCGCAATTTTTCCCGGAAGGCGATGACACGGTCAAACTGCTTCAAGCAGCAGCGGTATTTGCCCTGGGTTTCCTGATGCGTCCGATCGGCGCATGGATTATGGGGGTTTATGCTGACCGTAAAGGCCGTAAAGCTGGTTTAACCCTATCGGTTTCACTGATGTGTGTCGGTTCACTGATTATTGCCTGTGCGCCAACTTATTCATCTGTGGGTATGCTTGCACCTGCCTTATTATTGTTTGCCCGTTTACTGCAAGGCCTCAGTGTCGGTGGTGAATATGGTTCTAGTGCAACCTATTTGACTGAAATGGCGGGTAAAAAACATCGTGGTTTCTTCTCAAGTTTCCAGTATGTCACCTTAATTTCAGGTCAGTTACTTGCGCTTTGTGTGCTGATCATTTTACAACGCACACTTACTGAAGGTCAGCTTTCTGAATGGGGATGGCGTATTCCCTTCGCGATTGGTGCCTTACTTGCCATTGTCGTATTCTGGATTCGTCGTGGTTTGGTGGAAACACAATCATCTAAAGAAGCTCAGGAACAAGCAAAAAATGGTGGTCCTAAATCAGGTGCACTGGCTTTATTCACCAAATATCCTAAACAAGCCTTTACTGTGATCATGTTGACTGCCGGCGGTACCCTTGCTTTCAATACATTTACAACATATTTGCAAAAATATCTGGTCAATACTTCAGGCTTTGAAAAAACCACTGCAACCGAAATCACCACTGCTGCCATCTTTATCTTCATGTTGCTTCAACCTGCTGTTGGTGCGCTATCCGATAAAATTGGTCGTAAACCGATTATGATTACCTTTGGTGTATTAGGTGTATTGTTTACAATTCCAATTTTTAATGGCTTGGGCTCAACTACTAATCCAACTACTGCATTCATGCTTTGTATGAGTGGCATGGTGATTGTCACTGGCTATACTGCCATTAATGCAGTGGTTAAAGCCGAACTATTCCCTGCACATATTCGTGCATTGGGTGTTGCTTTACCCTATGCCATTGCCAATACTTTGTTTGGTGGTACAGCAGAACTGGTTGCTCTTAGCTTTAAAAATGCAGGTCATGAAAACTACTTCTTCTACTACATTACCTTCATGATTGGCTTGTCTCTCATTACTTACATCTTTATGAAAGACACCAAAAAGCACAGCATGATTACTGACGACTAAACCCAGCGTATTTAGTTGATTAATCATCTAAAAAAAGCTTTCCAAGTTGTCACAATTGGAAAGCTTTTTTATTGGATATCCGTCTTGATCACATCGTTAAAAAACTAGGCTTATGGCATACTAAATATAATAACAACGCTTGGAACTTTTGAAGATGAACAATACATATAAATTGCTTGGCTTAGGTTTTATGGCGCTTGGACTTGCTGCGTGTCAAAGCACACCACGTCCATATAATGGGAATGTCGGATATCAGATTGAAAGTCAGTCCAATGGCCGTGCAACCTTGGCTTATACTTTGGCAGGTCGCAAAAGCCAGCAAGTGGATGAGAGAAAATTACAACGTGCTTGTCAAAAAGTATTGGGTTCAAATAAACAATACAAAATAGATATTTTAAGCATTAGTGAAATTGCCAATCCCGCAATACAAACCCCACAATATGGTCGTCAACTTGGTCAAAGCCGCACCAGTGTGAGCTTAAGCAACACCCCTGACCTACACAATAGTGAAGACATGGCGACTCGCGAATCTTTAGATGCTACGCGTCCAAGCACATTGAGTGTCGTTCGTTATACTTGTTCTTAATCGCTTTAAATGACTTATTAATTTAAAAAGACGCTGTTTACAGCGTCTTATAAAAACTGACATTTCGGAATTCTTTAGATTCATCCAGATCTGGCCAAGTCGTGGCACTTCGTTCATCTAGTTTTTGATACTTTGGATGACTAAAGTTTTTCACCCGACTGTCTGCAACCCGCACCTCAGATGCAAATTTTAAAAATTCATCCAGAAAAAAACGATTACATTGATCATATAAAACATCCGCTGCCAAAAGCACATCGACTTGTTCTGCTTTATACAAATCATCCAGATATTCAAGCTCTACATCATTCAATTCTGCATTGGCACGACATGAATCCAAACTGATTGGATCAATATCACAACAAATGACACGTTTAGCCCCTGCCATTTTCGCTGCAATCGCCACTACGCCCGATCCCGCACCAAAGTCGAGTATGACCTTGTCTTTAACATGATGTGGCTCTGCAAGCAACCACTGCGCCATCGCAAGTCCGGATGCCCAGCAGAAGATCCAATACGGTGTATCGTTCCAGATCCGGCGAATCACTTCATCATCCAAGCGATCAGTTGGAAATACCGGTGGAATCAGCCACAGTGAAATCGGTGTTTCAGGCAATTGCTGTGCCATCAGCTCACAACCGGGAATTACCTCATGTAAGGCTTGAATTAAATGTTCTGGGGCTTTAGGAAATTGAAATGTACAGCTCATTAGATTTGTTATTCGTTTTAGATTTAAGAAATGAATACTTGTCTAGACAAGAAGTTCCCTCTCCTTTTAGGAGAGGGTTAGGGAGAGGTTTTAATTTACTTTAAATCCCCTCATCCTAACCTTCTCCCTGAGGGAGAAGGAACATTTCATTATGAGTCACGATGTTCCCTCTCCTGAGCAAGATTTAAAGCACTGCTTTTAAATCGAAGCGCAAGTGGAGAGGATTATAAAAATCAACCTAAAGCTTTTTCAGCAGCTTCAACAGTTTGACGAATCAACGTGGTAATGGTCATTGGACCCACACCACCTGGAACCGGTGTATACGCAGAAGCAACTTCTTCAATCCCTGCAAGTTGGATGTCACCTACACCACCACCATCACGTGGATGGAAGCCAGCGTCTACAACCACTGCGCCTGGTTTAATCCAGTCTTTCTGGATCAATTCAGCTTTACCTACCGCACCAACGATAATGTCCGCTTGTTTAACAAAGTCAGCTAAGTTTTGCGTACGTGAATGGCAAATCGTTACGGTCGCATTTGCTTCAAGAAGCATCGCAGCCATGGGTTTACCCAAAATCGCAGAACGACCGACAACTACTGCATGTTTACCCGCAATTTCAATGTTGTTTTCTTTCAGAATGGTCATGATGCCTGCTGGTGTTGCAGAACCATAAGCTGCTTCACCCATCGCCATACGACCAAAGCCAAGGCAAGTTACGCCGTCGACATCCTTCGCCAATGAAATGGCATCGAAACATGCGCGTTCATCAATTTGTTCAGGAACTGGATGTTGCAACAAAATACCGTGAACATCTGGATTTGCGTTTAATTTTTCAATTTCAGCAAGCAATTGCTCAGTTGTGGTTTCTTTGCCTAATTCGACTTTTAACGAATCCATACCGACACGGCGGCAAGCATTGCCTTTCATACGCACATAAGTTGCAGATGCACCATCGTCACCGACCAAAATAGTCGCAAGAATAGGGGTACGATTTGTTTTCGCTTTTAATGCTTCAACGCGAGTTAACAAGTCTGCTTCAATTTGCTTCGCCAATGCACGACCATCTAAAACTAATGCCACGGCACATCTCCAAGTGTTGATATGAATCAATTTTGCAAATAATACATGATTATTTCGCCAATTTTATTCTATATGCTGATTTTATGTGCATATACACTATTTATAGTATTGTTTTTTTTTCAAAGATTGCTAATATGTGCATCACCAAGAGATGGCGGGGTGGCAGAGTGGTCATGCAGCGGACTGCAACTCCGTGTACGCCGGTTCGATTCCGACCTCCGCCTCCAATCTTGTAAAATGCCCGAGTGGTGAAATCGGTAGACACAGGGGATTTAAAATCCCCCGCCCACAAAGCGTGCCAGTTCGAGTCTGGCCTCGGGCACCATTTTAATACTTCTTAAAATGGTGCAATAAAAAATCCAGCTTAATGCTGGTTTTTTTATGTCTGGAATTTCTTCCAGACTTCTCGCTATTTCATTTTTGCAGTTATTACTGAGCTTCTTTCAAATAACCCTGCAAGCTATCATCCAGCTCTTGCTGTAAATGTGCCGGCTTGATGATTTTCAGATAAGGAATCCAGTAACGTACCAATGGATTCAACTCCTTCTGATGCCGAATATGACAGCTAATCAATAATCCCCCTGTTTCCGATTCATCTAAAATCGTCTGTTCCGGAAAAATTCTGCGTTGCTTAAAATAAATTGCGACATCAGGATGTACAGATAAAATCACTTCCTGTTTTTCGTGCTGAAACCAGATACCATCTTCATCTATTAATTGCTGCAGAACAGCCTGATCATGTTCAAACGGTGAAAGCCTATTGCTACAGATAATTCTCTCAATACGGCCAAGACGGTAAACACGCAGTTCCTGCTTACGTACAGCAGCCAAATACCAGTTACCCATGTGATGAATCAAGCGATAAGGCTTTACAACCCGAATTTGACCTCTGTAAAACAACGCGATTTGCTGTCTTTTTTGAATACTGCCCGTCAGCGCCTTAAAGTGTTCGGCATACTGCGTCGCATCTTCAAAGTTATAGCCTTTGGCAGAAAAGACCAGATTGGCACGGTTATCAAATAACTCTCTTAAAAACGAGATATCCAAAGACGGATAAAGGTCATTAATTCCCGACAATTGTGCGAAATTTTTAATATCCTGTAATTTAAAACGCCCGAGATAAGAAGATTCCAAATAGAATTTTTTGGTTTGTGCATCCTGTATTAAAGGGAGATAAGAATTGAGTCGATCAAAATCACGTTCAATGGTTCGGGTACTGACCTGAAACTCACGCGCCAGCTCCTGCACACTCAACTGATGCCCTATATTTAGTTTGGTTAAAATACCTGCCAAACGTTCCGCAAGGCGCTCATGCGTTGACGCATTGCCCTTCATAGATACCCTCTTTGTGCTTTTACAGCACAGTGCATAAAATGCTTAAAATTTTTAAATTATAGGAAAAATTATACAGCCAAATAAAAACTAGATTTCAAATATTCACTTCAACTTAAGGCTAATAGGCAATGCTCAAATCACGCTTTAATGCGACTTGCAGCACGGTTTTTAGAACGTTTACGATTGAGCCGTTCGACATAACGCTCCAAATGAAGCATGGCTTGATAAAGCTTATGCAGATTACAAGGTAATACCTGATTACGAATAATCGCTTTATGCAGACGCTTTAATGCACGGAAGCTGTGGGCATGAGTATATGGAGCTGACACTATTTTCATAATACATTCCCTCTATTGCATGAATTTTCAACTAAAACCAAACAATTTGGTCAGATTAAATCTAAGTGCTAATTTACTCCTTCGTTTTGACAGGTTGTGTCGAAGATTCGACATTTTTTACCATTTTTTAAAATTTCTTCACTGTTTTTCAATCAATTAATTTGAACTACTTATCATTATTTATGCAAAATAAAAGCCAACATTTGTTGGCTTTTTATTATTTAAAGATGGAATAGTTAGATGATTTCCACCACGATCTTCCCGATATGCTCACCGGTATCCATAGCAGCATGTGCTTCCTGAATCTGATCGAACTTAAATGTTTTATAGATCATCGGTAAGCATTCACCTTTTGCCCATAATGGTGCGACGGTTTCTTGCAAGCCTTGAGCGATCTCTGCTTTTTCAGCCGTGGTACGTGCACGCATGGTTGAACCGGTAATGATCAAGCGTTTCATCATGATTTGACCGAGTTTCACCTCTTTGGCTTTTGCACCACCTAAGAAAGCGATATAGACCAGACGCCCATCACGACGTAACAAATTCAAATTACGTTCCAAATATGGCGCACCGACCATATCCAAAATAACATCTACACCACCATTCTCAGTTTGCTCATTGATGACTTGTTCAAAGTCTTGAGTCTTATAGTTGATTGCAGTGGTTAAATCTGCAATAGCCGCAACTTTGTCGTCCGAACCCACAGTTGCAAAAGTTTTAATACCCAATGATTTGCACAGCATCAACGCAGTCGTACCAATACCGCTTGCACCACCATGAACCAATACAGTTTCCCCTGCTTTGGCTTTACCCATTTGGAACACATTTGCCCACACGGTAAAGAATGTTTCAGGAATGGCTGCGGCTTGAGTAAAGCTTACGCCTTCAGGAATCGTTAAAGCTTGGCTTTCAGGCACAACGCAATATTCCGCATAACCGCCCCCATTGGTTAAGCCACAAACTTTGTCACCAACTTTAAATTTAGTAACATCGCTACCTACAGATTCAACAATACCTGCAACTTCCAAGCCCGGTACAGGTGTTACACCTTTAGGCATTGGATATAAGCCTTGACGTTGCAAGATGTCTGGACGGTTAATACCAAAAGCATGGACTTTTACTAATACTTCATCTGCTTTTGCTGTGGGTACTGCAACAGTTTCATAGGCAAGTTTTTCCACACCACCCGGTTCTGTGATGATGACTTGCTGCATGTTGGCTTGTGACATGATTTCTTCCTGATCTATTCAATACTTTTCAAGTTTCATGTATTTGAACATAGTTAGGGATGGGTTTGAAGCCACGTCTGACTTATGTCTTAGGCATTACCATCACATATGAAAATACCCTTTTAAATGAACTTCGATATCATTTGATCGTTTGGGCCTTTCTTTCTGTTTTTATGTGCTTTATGGTATGGGTCAGATCAACAATAAAAATCATAAATACTCATCGATTTAAAAGTCATCTTTCTGTTTTTTGTGCTTCCCTGTTTAAGCGTTATTTTCCTGACCTGGATTTTACGCTTCCCATGGACTTGGTTTTTATATTTGAGCATTGCTCTGGAGATCATTGTTGTTTTTGCCATTGAGCTTGATGCAAGGAAGACTCCGGGAAATAGCGGTTGGATTATGATGTCTGCGGCTGTTTTTCAGATTTATTTAGGTGTGTTGTTAATGGTGTTTAGATTAGGAATTTGGGTTTATTATTATATAAAGCAGAGTTCTTAATTTTTTGCGCTTACAGCTAAAGAAGACAACAGGTTCTAATCCGTTACATAATTTGCGACACGGCTTCATTCCCCATCGTTACTTTTCAAGTTTATGGTTCTATTTTAATATAGATAAGGAAAGGAATGAAGAGGATTAACTTCTTTATATAGGTAAAGTATTTATTAAATTAATTGACTTTCACCCATGTAATAATCACTTTGACATAATTTACATATAATCACTTCATCTATTTTCGACTCAATAGCAAAATACGAATCTTTTAAAACTCTACCAATTTGAGATTCACATAAAAGACACTTATGCATTTTTACGCTTTCTTGTATTGCCAAAATTTTAAAAGCCTTTTTCTTACCTATAGCTTTTTGGTAAAAACTATAAAAGAAAATAATTTTACTATGATCATCCATTATTTCACCGGCTTTTGCTTCACTCTCCTCCTCAATTTCTAAATGGCCATGTTCTAAAAATTTTTGAAAAATTGATATTTTTTGGTTATCAACTATCTCACTCCACAACTCAGTTAAAAACAAATAACTAACTTCTATTATTTTATAAGGTGTCGTTTTAGCAGCTTTTGTACCATGTATATAAAGATTTCTTGAAACCCTTAATTCTTCAAATATCTGTTTAACATGAGCACTTGGCTCAACATTTGTAACTGCAAAGATTTTTAACAATGAATCAAATGGATGAATATAAAATTCATGGAAAGCCTTATTCGACCATTTCCAATCTTTAGGAGGTGTTTCAATTAATAAATACGGAGTTATAACCGAAATCTTATATTTCAAATAATTTTCAATTGAGTTAAATAACAATAAAATAATATTCCCTAACTCAATATCTAAAGATTCCCAGTGCTCAGATTCTGGATCTGATAACTCACACTCCAGATCTTCAAACTCCATATACTCAAATTTACATAAAATATTTAATAAGTTATTCAATGCAAGAAAATGATAGTTCACACACCTATCTAAAAAAAACTCAGAATCAGGAATATCTGTAATCATTTTTTATTTTTTAATCAACTATGTTACGTTCATCTTAAAGCAACTATTCAAAAATTAATATTCAGTATTAACCTCTATTTTTATAATTCTTAATCATTTGGGCAGTTACATCTTCAGGATAACAAATTGGCGTATATCCACCTGCTCGATTATATGCACTACGTTTACCACAACGACTACCATTTCTTGCAGAGTTATAAGGACAGGGACAATTTCCTGGATAGCTTTCAATCGACTGCTTAATAATTTTTTGCTTAATAGCCTCTGTACTTTCATTACTTTGTTTAGCCTCAACACTAAAAGCCAAACACAACCCCATAAAAATTAATATTTTTTTCATAAACATCCCCTCAATATTTATATTGTATCGAGAAGTAATTTAAGTGAAAGTTCAACTTTCAAATGACTGTATATTATTCACACACTTAAAACTTACCCAAATAAAAAACCCGCCATTATGATCTGACCCCCAAAAGTTAGACAGTAAGTTAGGCAATTTCTAAGGACTGATTTCTGTATTCTACAGGGGTCAGTCCTTTCAATTTAACCTTGATTCTTTCATG
>NZ_JABERI010000026.1 GCF_013004375.1 Acinetobacter terrae
CAAGTTGTTCTTCATAATCTCTTAATGATCTTCTTGCTACTTCGTCAGCAGCAAGCTAGGTCGGCTATATTACTCTCTATTGAAAGAAAGTCAACAGGTTTTATTGATTAATTTTCAACTTCCTCAAGACTTTCAGATTCAAACCTTTTAGGCTAAATCCTTGTTTCTCAACAAGTTTTAATCAACATCACCGCCGATGGATGTGCATTCTACAGCATTTTAGATGGCTTGCAAGCATGTTTTTAAAAGTTTTTATTTAGCTGTTGGTTTTATATTCCAACAAAAATATAAGTTATTGTTTTATATAATTAATTAATTTTAAATTATTTTTATATTTTTGATTTCTCATTTAAAACCTGCAGTCAAAACAAAACAACGCACTGATTTTATTAAGATTATAAAATAAAATCTCAAATTGATGCTTATTTAGAGAACGATTCTTGCTGCTTTCTTCGACATTTCTGTTATTTAATAAGCAAAATGGTGTGATCAAGCAAAATAAACCCATTAAAAAAGATCTAACCGATTGCCTATTTATCTAGAAAAAAAAGCCATCACTGAGACAGTAATGGCTTTTGTTAAAGAAATTCAGTTTGAATTAGAATTTCATACTGATACGTGCCCAGTAGTTACGACCAATATTATTAAATTGCTCATCAGCTGCAAAACCAAAGCCAGCACTCCCCGCTTTATTTAAGTGTTCGCTATAGGTTTTATCCAACACGTTATCAATACCCACAGAAAGGTCTACCCCATCGTAAACATGATAGGTGCCATTCAGTGATAATGTTCCAAAACCACTGCTTTCACCCAAGTCATAACCCACAATATTGCCTTGATCTTTACTGATACGATTTTGACTATCTACCACACGCCACAATGCACCCAAGGTATATTGATCTTGCACATAACGCAGATTGATACGTGCCTCCAAAGGTGAGATTTGCGGTAAAGGCTTATCGTCTGTGGTGTTTTTACCCCAAGCATACATCGCGCTGACATCGGCTTGCAGATGATCTGTAAATTGATAGCCTACACCTGCTTCTGCACCGGCAATGGTCGCATCCACATTTTTAGCACCTGCCGTTTTGCCATGACTCATCATTCCAGGCATGGCATGAACGTGATAGCTCATTAAAACATAATCATTAATTAAGCCTGTATAAGCCGATACCCAAGAACTGAGTGCGCCATGTTCATGTTGATAACCCAAATCAAGCTGTAGGGTTTTCTCCGTATCTATCCCATTAAAAGCATTGACCGAACCTGCATTACCATGCGCGGTACTAAACAGTTCCCAATAATCAGGCATACGTTCGACATAACCTACGCCGATATAAGTTTTGGCATCATGTTCTGGATGCTGATTTTCAAGACGGAGAAATGCGCTCGGCAATGTTTTGTCTAGTTTGCGATTATATCTTTTCTCTAAAGATTCCGAACGCAAATCCTTTACATTGACCTGATCGACACGGACACCACCCACCCATTTATTTTGATCACTCAACTGATAACTGAGTTCGCTAAAAGCACCATAAGAGCGGAATTTCATATCTTTATTACGCGCTTGATCTTGATACGGTGCCATTAAACTGCCGCTGCGCTTAGAATGTTCATTGTTTTGACTATCTAAACCGCTAATAAATTGTAGCTTGTTCCATTCATGTGTCACAGCCAGACGTGCATTCAAGGTTTCTCGTGCGACATTTGATGCCATGGGCATTGTCATCATCCCGCTAGGGTTAAATTCACGTAAGCTAAAGTTATCCATAACATGATCATTAAAGCTGTAGTTCACCTGCGCTTCAATTTTCTTGATGACGTCGGTGACATTTTTCTTTTCTACACGAAGTCCCAAACTTTCACGAGCAAATTGCGAGCCATCCATTTCACGTCCCGCATAGACTGCTTCACCATCTGCTTTCCCACCGGTAAGTTCGACCCACGTGTTTTCATCCGGTGTCCAACCTAACGCTACATCAGCATTCCAGCGCTCCCAATCCGAAGGAACAGCATTGCCATCACCATCTTTATAACTATCTGAAACTGAGCGATTGGCATTCAAACGAATATATTTCTGTTCATCTCCTACTGCGGCTTCAACATTATGATCAAGGCGACCATATGAACCCATCAAGACACTGGCTTGACCTCGGTAGTTTTTATCAGCATCAAATTGTTCAGGGTTACGTTCAAAAATGACCGTCGCAGCCGAACCGGTATTGGCATATTGAACCGTTTGCGGACCTTTAATCACAGAAATACGGTCATAGCTTTCCGGTGAAATATAAGAAGTTGGCGCATCCATCCGGTTTGGGCAGGCGCCCAGATTTTCTGTGCCATCCGCTAAAATTTTAATACGCGAACCAAACATACCGCGGAATGTTACATCACCATTGGTGCCGCCATTTTTAATCGAGCTGAATCCCATAATACTTTGCAAATAATCAGCGCCATCACTGGCTGGAATCGGTTGAATCGGCTGTTTAGGATCTGCATGCACAATCAAACCATTAGCATCATTGCCTTGATGTGCGGTTGCCACAATTGGGGCTAAAGTCTGGATGATTGCTGTTTGCTCTTGAGCAAATACTGAAGCTGAATAACAAGCAACACAAATCGCAGCCGCAAGTGGCTGTAAAAAGAATTTTGGCTGAGCCATTTTTCAATCTCACTAATACATAAATACGAGCTGCGGTTGAAGCAGCGCAAGGGCTAGAGTCAGTCAAGACCCGAAAATACCTTTTGATTTATGCAAATAGTGGTGGCGCTCGCCCTTGGGGCAGAAGAAAGAGTCGTTGTAAAACAAACCAGACATGACTAAAAGTCTTTTGGAATGCCAATAAACGAATTTGAATACGATCTAAAACTTCTTTGACTTCTAATTCAGGTGGCAAAACCAAATTGCCGTAAACGGTACAGTACTGACACTTATGACTGGCATCATGGTCATGCCCTGCATGCTGCTCATGCAGTTGTGTGTCTTGCTTTACTGAATGATGGGAATGTTCAGAAGAAGTTTGATGAATGGAAGTAGAACTGAGTAATAATGCACGCGTAATGGTTTCACAGACCGGAGCAATCTGATATTGCTTCGGCAGCAAGGGCTGTAAAAAAACAGCAATCTGTAAAAATACGGCTATACAAGATAGCAGTAACCCACTACGTAAAAGCACAGGTAAACCCTAAAATTTGTCGCGTCCAAGTATAACAAAGCCCAATCAAAATTGGGCTTTGTTAATTTTCATTTTATCTGAATATTGGTGCTTATCGTTTTACCTCAACTTTCTCTTTTTGGCGTTGACGAACAACTTTTTCGACTTTTTCACGTGCACGTTGACGCTTTAACGGCGATAAATAATCAACAAATAACTTGCCATTTAAGTGATCCATTTCATGTTGAATACAAACAGCGAGAAGTTCGTCTGCTTCCATCTCAAATGATTGACCTTCAAGGTTAATTGCCTCGATTTTTACACGTGACGGGCGCTCAACTTTATCGTATATTTGAGGTACTGACAGACACCCTTCTTCATAGGGCTGAGTTTCTTCAGTTAATGGGGTAACTTTGGGGTTAATAAATACCATGGGTTGATCTTTATTTTCAGATAAATCCATAACAATCAGCTGAATATGGTAGTCCACTTGTGTTGCAGCCAAACCAATGCCGGGTGCTTCATACATAGTTTCAAACATATCTGCTGCAAGCTGACGAATTTCATCAGTGACTTCTTCGACTGGTTTAGCAATGGTACGAAGACGGGGATCCGGGAAACTTAAAATAGGTAATAAGGCCATACGGTGTCCTCACTTATGCCATTGATCAAAAAACAAAATGAAGGAATGCTTCATCAAAAAAATGTGTGTAATATCGTTATTATAACGCAACTACATACATAATTTTAGGAATTATGATAATGAAAAAGGTTTTGAAGGGCATGCCAACTTTTAGTGCCTTGGGGTTTAAAAAACAATTATTGGCACTTGCCGTTTGCGTAAGTGTTGGGGTCGGCGTTGTCAGTGTAGCTGAAGCGGCACCTGCTCGAAATATCAATCCACCTGCATTAAAAGCCGGTGCGCCGCAAGTCTATGTGGTGAAAAAAGGTGATACTTTATGGGATATTTCCAAAAGATTTCTAAAAAATCCAGTGCGGTGGCCTGAAATTTGGGCAAGCAATAAACACGTGAAAAATCCACATTGGATTTTCCCGGGCGATCGCCTGCTCATGTGTACCTATAATGGCAAACCGCTTATTGGTAAAGATGAGGGTGATGGCTGTGAAGGGATTATCCGTCGTTATACTGGTGGCAGCACCAAGCTCCAACCTCAAGTTCGGGTTGAATCTTTAAATAATGCCATTCCCGTGATTCCACTGGAATATATCAAACACTGGTTAGAACGTAGCACCATTGTGGCTCCTGAATCTATTACAGGTACGCCATACATTTTAGGTACTGCGGATCAACGTGTTCTTGCTGCTAAAGGTCAAACGGTTTATGCACGCGGAAATGGTCTGGAAATCGGTCAACGCTATGCAGTTTACCGTGAAGGCGAACCGTATATGTTTACGGATGCCAAGGGTAAAAAATACAATGCCGGTCTTGAGTTAATTCAAGTTGCATCAGGCATTGCTGTTCGCGGTGAAAATGACATTACTACCCTTGAACTGACAGATACTTATAATGCTGAAGTTCGTCGTGGTGATCGGGTTCTTCCTGAATATGATCCAATGTTGCCAACCTTGTTCTATCCAACCAATGCAGAAGATGTGGTTGCAGGGGGGCAAGTTGTTCGCGTGATGGGTTCCATCGGGACAGCGGCAAAACACAGCGTAGTGACCATTGACCGTGGTAGCTTGCAAGGTGTTCAAGTTGGACACGTGCTGACTGTCAACCAAAAAGGTGAAGTCGTCACCGATCCGAAAACAAAAGAACGGGTTCAATTACCTGGGCAACGTATCGGTAACATCATGGTATTCAAAAGCTTTGAAAACTTAAGCTATGCTTATGTACTTGATAGTGAATTACCGATTAAAGTCGGTGCTGGAATTCAGCCACCACTTATGGATGAATAATCCTTAAATCGAAATCTAGAAATGAGGCTGAGATTCAGCCTCATTTTATTTTTTAAACAATAAAAAGAAGACATATTTAAAGGTCTCGTTATGCTCAATTCATTAAGCTCCTTGCAGCTGGATTACATTCGTTTATGGTTTCTGCTACAACACTCGATAACCAGCTTTTATAAAATTAATAAATACTATCCCCATCTAGCTGAGGCAACACAGCCTGATCAAATTGAAACGTGGCAAAAGCTTGGTATTCACAAAAATCATATTCAGCGCCTGCGAGATTTTCATCTTCCTGAATCTCAGCTGCAATTTCAGCATTGTGTTGCCCTGATTCAAAAACATAGCGACTTTATTCTCACTCTCGAACATCCAGATTACCCGACTCAACTGCTGCCCTATGCAGATAAACCGCCTATTCTGTTTGGTCAAGGTGATGCTCAAGCACTGTTACAACCTCAAATTGCGATTGTCGGCAGTCGAAAACCCAGTGCCCACGGGCGACAAGTGGCTTATGATTTTGCCTATTATTTAAGTGATCAAGGTTTTTACATTATTAGTGGTTTGGCGGAAGGGATTGATGAAGCGGCACATCAAGGAGCTTTACGTCACAGTCGAACCATTGCCGTCATGGGCACAGGCTTGGACCAAACCTATCCGACACAGCATCAGCAACTGCGACAACAGATTATTGCCCAGTCAGGTGCAGTGGTGACTGAATTTTTACCCGGAACACCGCCTTTACAACAGCATTTTCCACGGCGCAACCGTCTGGTGAGTGGCTTAAGTCTTGGTGTGATTGTTGCAGAAGCGGCACTGAAAAGTGGTTCTTTAATTACGGCGAAATGGGCAGCCGAACAAGGTAAATTGATTTTTGCTATTCCAGGTCATATTTATAGTGAACATCATCAAGGCTGTCATCAACTGATTCGTGAAGGTGCCATTTTAGTCGACCATCCAGAGCAAGTGATTGAAGACTTGGCACTGCCCACCCAATGGCAGAATCAACAGCAGATTGAACAATCCAAAAATTCAAATAGCCTCCAAGTACCAACCGAAGCACCCACAGCATTACCAATTCACTTAACGCCACTCTATAACCAGCTGGATTGGGTGGGGCAAAACATAGATGACATTATTGCTAAACAGCAATCAGATATCGGCACATTGACTAGTCAACTGATGGAATTAGAGTTACTTGGCTTATGTATGCAACAGGCAGGTTTATATCTACGTTGTCGCCCAAGCAAATAAGGTTCACAATATCCCGCTTAAATGTATTTAAAGGGATAAGATCCAATGATTACCACCTCTGTTGCCGAAGCTGCTCAATGTTTAAAACAAGGACAGGTTTTAGCATACCCTACAGAGGCAGTTTGGGGCTTAGGCTGTGATCCTTTTAATGAACAGGCTTTCCTGGAAATTTTACGCTTAAAGCAACGCCCGATTGAAAAAGGGGTGATTTTATTGGCGGCACAAATTGCGCAAGTTGAACATCTCTTAGAACCCCTCACTGCAGAAATGCGTGAAAAAGTGATCGATTCCTGGGGTCATCGCTCACCGACTGAACGAGCGACCACCTGGTTACTTCCTGCAGGTGAGCATATTCCAAAATGGATTAAAGGTAACCATCCTAAAGTGGCGGTTCGTGTCACCACCCACCCTTTATGCGTGGCGCTATGCAATGCGTTTAATGGTTTTATTGTATCGACCAGTGCCAATCCTGCCGGCGGCAACCCTGCACACTCACTTCAAGAAGCCAATCAATATTTCTCAACTCAAATTAATTATTTGAATGGTGATTTGGGTCTCAGCCAAGAACCAAGCCGAATTATTGATGCTGAAACAGGTGAAGTGATCCGCGCTTAAAGCGGATCATTTTGATGACTAGATTGACAAATACCAATTTTTGGACAAAAAAAAGCTCAACCATATAGGGACGGCTGAGCATAAAAAGGATGTGCATAAATCACATCCAGAGGGTCTGTAAATCTGGTTGCAAAAGTTTAAATATTATTAAGAAATACTTAAACATTCACGATATAAATATTATCTAATAAATTGTGCTTCTATACAAATATATTATTTATCTTATAAAACACTTAAAAACTATGAAACATTCATCATATTTTCTTAACAATTTAAATTATCTCACTATTTTTTAATCATCTTTTTTATAAATAATCGTTTCAAGCTATGATTAAAACGATTATTCATCTCCCAATTCAATTAAAAATGAGTGAAAAAAATTAATTCATTTGTTGTTTTTTTAATCTATTTTTTTAATTTAAGCATTCAATTTTACTGTTTCTACTGTCGCCACTTTCTTTTGCGCCAATAAAATTCCCAGCAAAATGACCACGCCACCCATACTGTGATAAATCGTCCAAGCTTCAGCTAACCACAGATTGGCAATAATCGCAGTACAGACCGGCATCAAGTTCATAAAAATACTGGTTCGATTCGGTCCAATCATTTGTACTGCCATCATCCACACCAAGGGTGCAATCAAGGAAGGGAAAATACCGGCATAGACAACACTGCCGACATTGTGTTGATCAATCGCATCCAATCCTAACCACAAAACAAAGGGCAAATGGTAAAGCAAAGCAAAAACAATCTGCACATATAAACTAATCATTAATGGAATTTGTAGCTGCCACTTTTTCAGGAACACGCCATAAAAAGCATAGAAAAATACTGCCAGTACCATCATGACATCGCCAAGATGGCCACCTGACTGCACCAGATTCAGCGGATTTCCCTGTGCCATCACATAGAGCAAACCGGCAAAAGATAAAATACTGCCCACCACTGCAAAACGGTTAGGAATCTCCTTGAGCATGAGCATGGAAACAAAGATGGTAAACACTGGAATAAAGGCATTAATAATGCCCATATTGGTCGCCGTCGTATAATGCGCTGCGGTATAACCCAAGCCTTGGTACAGTACCATGCCAAAAGCCCCCAATACTGCGAGCTGTTTCCAGTGCTGCATAACCAACTGACGTTCACGCCAGACTTTAGCCAACATAAAGGGTGTTAAAACCAGGAAAGCGATTAGCCAACGATAAAAACTTATACTGACAGGAGAAATATAATCTGCCACATAGCGTGTCACCGTGATATTCATTGACCAGATTAAAACCGCCAGTAATGGCAAACCGAGTGCCCACCAGACGGTTTTATTTTGCTGTGCCATGTCCTTTCCTGTACTTGAATATCCAGTATTCATTTTTACTGAAGTCTGAAATAATTAGAATATCGGATTTCAGACATTCATATCGAGCTACAGACACCTATAGATCGCTTCACTGCTGTGTAAGTAAAATTCATGATCTTTATAAAATTGATGCAGTGACATATAAAAACCAGAAACAAGGACATTCACATGCTGGAACATATTGAACAATATATAGAAGTGGATGATTTCTTTTATCAAAAGGATGAAATTGTTGCGCCACACAGTTCCTTATGGGGCGATTTCAATTTTAGTTTGAACGGTATTCTGGAATATGAAATTGAAGGACAAATTTATCTGTCACCACCGAATTACGGCCTCTGGTTGCCGCCTCAAACAGCACATGCTTCTATCGCACTGGATGAACAAATCACCCATTATGTCTGTATTCGAATCCATCCGTCACTCTCTGAACATTTTGCATCTTGCAGCAAAACTTTAAGTATTCGCCCCTTTCTTCGGCATTTGATACATGAAATTTTAGAACAAAAACAGCAAGGCATAACAACCACACATTATCGGCATTTATTACAAGTGCTGATGGATCAACTGAAAACTGCACCGGCTTATGAGCATTATTTACCGCAAACCAGTCATGTCTTGCTTAAGCCGCTCTTACAGCAATTAGCCAATCCGCAGCTATTTCACAAAAGTTTGCAGCAACTGCTCCGCAACTCATCCATAAGCGAACGGCATTTACTACGTTTAAGCCAGCAAGAATTACAATTGAGCTTATCTGAATGGCGTAATCGGGCGAAAATTTTATATGCGATCACTCAGATTCGCCAAGGCAAGACCGTGAAAAAACTGGCCTATGAACTGGGTTATCAGCACAGTTCCAGCTTTATTGAATTCTTTAAACGCTATACCGAACAAACCCCTGCACAGCTGCGTGATGTCTAATATTTACATGACTTTAAATTACCTTTTTTGCAATTTTCGGTAGATAACCCAACAAAAAAACCATAGTCAGCAGCCAGAGAAGTATGCGATTTTGATAACCATACTCAACGACAACCATACTCAACTTAGTATGTGCCGTATTTTTAAATTTGAATAAATAGAATCAGGTTTGATGATTGAATTAAACTTGTGAGGATGCGTTATGAAAAAACGATTACTGGCTTCACTGTGTTTTGCGGCTATGGCATTAACGGCGTGTGATAAAAAACCAAATGAAGCACCTGCATCGTCATCGACTAGCCCAGCGGCAACTCCCCCTGCTAGCACTCAACCCGCAACCGCTGCCTTAAGCTCAAACAATGCCGCAGATATTAAAAATGATTTAAAGCAAATTGAAACGCTCTCCAACAGTCGAGCCAAAGAAGCATCAGCCTTGCAAAATAAAGCCAATGAAGCTGCACAAAAAAGTGATAAAGCTTCTTTAAATGCGATTGTTGCGGACATGAAAACCTACATTGCACGCTTTAATCAAGACCTCGATGCTTTAAAGCTGAAAAGTTCAGAGCTTGATGCTGTCCGCGACAAAATCAAAGAATCCAATAATATTGGTATAGAACTTTCTGAAGCGAGTATTGCCAATACACCCGATAGCAAAAAAATCACTGAACTGCAAAATCGGGCCACTAAATTGCAAAAAGAATTGGTTACTGAAATGCAAGCTTTGCAAACCAAAGCGAAAACAGCCCCATAATCTTGGGTTAATATCTAAAAAACAGGTCTATCGGCCTGTTTTTTAATTCATTTATCAATAATAAGATTTTCTCACAAATACTAAATTATCAACAAGCCCTAATAAATGCTTGTCGATAGGCGCAATAACCGTTAAAACAAAACAGTGATAATCTCAAGCATTTAAGGACAACAGAATGAGCCAATCCGTTTATGACATTCCTGTCAAAACCATTCAAGGCAATGACACCACACTGAACCAATATCAAGGTAAAGTTCTGCTCATTGTAAATACCGCATCTAAGTGTGGTCTTACACCGCAATATGAAGGCTTGGAAAAACTGTATAAAGAAAAGAAAGAGCAAGGACTTGAGATTTTAGGTTTTCCTGCCAACAACTTCTTGGCACAAGAACCGGGTTCTGATGAAGAAATTCAGGAATTCTGTTCACTCAATTACCAAGTCAATTTTCCACTGTTTTCTAAAATTTCGGTTGCCGGGGAAGACAAGCACCCGCTTTATCAAACTTTGACTCAAGCTATTCCAGAACGTATTGGCGAAGGTCCGTGGTGGAAAGATTTGGTTGATTATGGTTTAACCCCGAATCCTAAACCGGAAGTGCTGTGGAACTTTGAAAAATTCCTGATCAATAAAAATGGTGAAGTTATGGCGCGTTTCGCACCGGATATTACTGCAGATGATGCACGTATCGTTGATGCGGTTAATGCAGAACTTGCCAAGTAATTTGTAACAGTATGTAAGTATCTATACCGGTTATAGATACTTACATTTTTTATTCAAAAACAAAAACTTAATCACATAAAAACTCACACTTTAATACTTCACACTTTATCCTTTATTTTAATTATTCAACAACACTCTCTTCACCATCTATCAATAACTTAGGCATAAGCTGAACCTATAAACAAACCGCCATGAACACAAGGTGAAGTATGAATACTCTAGTAAAAGCAATCGTTTTATCATTATCTACTGCTTTGGTTGCTGCACCTGTAATGGCTGCTCCACAAGATCATCATTCGCAACAACACAACCAGCAACATAGCCAACAGTCTGCTCAAAGTCACCATAAAGCACCTGTTCAGCAACACCATAATGCTGCACATAAAAAAGCGGTGAATCCGTCACATGACTGGAGAGTGGGGCAAAAAGTACCAAGTCAATACTATGCTCAAAGCTATAAAGTAGACCACAAAAAAATTAAAAAACTGAGTAAACCCGGTAGAAACCAGCAATGGATTAAAGTGAATGGCGATTATGTTTTAATCAATGTGATGAGCCATAGCATCATCAAAATTATTGGTGGTTAATTCCAGCAATCTCGGTGAAAAAAGAGTGCTTCGGCACTCTTTTTTAATGCCTGAAAATAAATTTGTTATCGCTTTGCAACAATCGGTTTTTTCTACACATTTCACCCTTATATTAAGCAGCATTAAAGTAATGATATGAATTGATTATGAAAAAATTCATCCAAAATGTGGTTTCTCCTTTTGTGATGTTTAGTGCGGGCATTTTGTTGATGGGTTGCGAGCAAGCCAACTCTCCTGATTCAACAGAAAACCAAACTTCACAATCAAGCGAAGTATCTGAACAGGTTTCTAAAGAATCAGCAGAAACATCTAAGGCTGAACTGAAAAGTGGCAATATGTTTTATATCGTGCGTGACGTTGCAGATATGCAGCTGAAAGCTGGCGATTATGTTGAGCAGCTCAAGCAAACTCAAACTGATTTAGAAACTGCAATCAACGACAAAGATCAACAGCAGCTACAAACTACTGCCAAAACCCTGCAACAACAACTGACGGGTTTTAATCAGGCACTCACTGGTTTGAACCTGAAAAGTCAGGAAATTGATTCGATTCGTCAAAATATCATGCAAGCCAATCAGCAAGTCCTTGCTACTCCATTTTTAAATGGAGAAGTGGATTTGAGTCAGGTCGATTTCAAGAAAATCGAAAAACAGATGGGCAGCATTCAAATGGAAATGATCAAATTGGCCGGGATGATGATTCCACAAGGACAGGATGAACCAGAACAGAACGAACAAGACTCAAATGAACAAAATCAGGAAAGCTAATACTTAAACCAATTTAGACCAATTCAGTTGAGCCGAATTGGTCTAATAAAATTGATCCTTAAAGTCTCATATCGATCACAATACGCCCGTCGATTTTCCCGTGCTCCATACGGTCAAAAATATCATTAATATTTTCTAGTGGTTCCACATGAATATGGGCCTTGACCTTGCCACGCGCAGCAATATCCAGTGCTTCTTTCAGGTCTAAACGTGTTCCGACAATCGAACCACGTACCGTAATCCCTTCCAGTACCATATTGAAAATGGACAAGTCGAATGTGCCGGGCGGCAAACCATTCAAAACCATGGTCCCACCACGACGGACGATGGCAACCGCTTGTTCAAATGCTTTAGGCGATACAGCGGTTACCAATACGCCATGACATCCCTCACCGCCTGTGGCTTTCAACACTTCTTCTTTCACATCGACTTTAAGTGCATTCAATCCAACATCTGCACCCAAACTTTTTGCCAAATCAAGCTTGGTGTCATCGACATCAATGGCGACTACATTAAAACCCATGGTTTTGGCATATTGCACCGCCACATGACCCAAACCGCCAATCCCGGAAATGGCAACCCAGTCCCCTGTTTTGGCTTCCGTCATTTTCAAGCCTTTATAGACTGTGACTCCTGCACACAAGATCGGAGCTATTTCAAGAAGATCGACACCTTCGGGAATGACACCGACATAATCACCATCTGCCAGGCAATATTCGGCAAAACTTCCGTTGACTGAATAACCTGAATTTTGTTGCTTTTTACACAGCGTTTCCCAGCCTGCATAGCAATGATCACAGTGACCACAAGCCGAATAAAGCCATGGGACACCGACAATATCGCCCACTTTTAAGTGGTCAATGCCCTCACCTATTTCGATAACTTCACCCACGCCTTCATGTCCCGGAATAAAGGGTAAACTCGGTTTCACCGGCCAATCACCATGCATGGCGTGTAAATCGGTATGACAAACACCTGTGGCAATGATTTTCACCAATACTTTGCCCGGACTGATTTTTGGTATTTCAACTTCTTGTATTTGTAGTGGTTGATTAAATGCAGTCACCACCGCTGCTTTCATGGTATTTGCCATGTTGATTCTCTCCATATAACCCATACTGAGATGGTTCTTTTTTAAAGACCATAGTTCACTATATCGGGCAATAAATAGCCAACAGTAGGGGTTTTGTAGAGGATTTGCTCGTTTTGAATTATTGTTGCAGCCCATCTATAGGGCATCTTTCAGCTAAGATTTAAATGAATAAAATAAATTGCTTATTCATCAATTCCCCATAAAAACTCGATTTCTAGGCATTTTAAAAATACTGAAGCGATTAGCCGCCGTCCACAACATTCAAAATGTATGTCTTTTAATGGAATTTTGCCACATTGGTGATTGCATGATTTAATGAAGATTCTCTTTCTAGTTCGCAGATTTTTCATGCAACTGATTATTTTTACCGGTGTTCAGGCTTCAGGTAAATCCTCTTTTTATTTACTGAATCTGCATCACAGTCATTTGCGAATTAATTTGGATATGCTAAAAACACGGCATCGTGAAAATCTAATTTTTGAAGCGTGTTTAGCGGGTAAAGCCAAATGTGTCATTGATAATACCAACCCAACAAAAGCAGATCGCGCACGTTATATTGAGCGTGCTAAAGCTGCCGGTTTTGAAGTGATTTCTTATTTCTTTGAAACGGATTTAAACAGTACTTTACAACGAAATAATCAACGTATTGGCAAAGCCAATATTCCTGAAGTCGGTGTTAAAGCGACTTATAAAAAATTAGAACAACCCAGTTTAGATGAAGGTTTTGATGAAATTTTTAAGGTGAAGATTGTGGGAAATGGAGAGTTTTCTATTTCAGCTATAAATAATTGATGTTTTTATAAAAAAACAGTAACCACTTCTCATTTTTCCTATAAAATGTGCAAATAGAAATATAGAAAAACATTTTATATAATGAAAAAAATTGTTCTTGGGGTGGTCTGTTTAGCAATCATGGTATATGGCGTGTTGCATTTCATCATGCCTGAAAAAACCACGCCACGCTTAAATCAGTTTTTTTCTAAACAAATAAAAGATGTTCAACTGATTCAAGACTGGCTCAAACACAATCAACAACAGCAATTGTTATTGGTTGATGTCCTTCAACCGGTCAATCCGAAGCAAAAAGGTGCTTATGTTGAATACATAAAACAACGAATTGAATTCAACCAGCAAAATATTCAGCGTCTTGAGCTCAGTCACTATCAAAGCAAGGCATTTAAAGAAATTCAACAACTTGAAATTCATGCTCTACAACAATGGAATAATATCCATCAAAGCAATATTGTTGATGCTTTTGAACAGCAACAACATTTTCTAGATCTGCCCATTGAAGAGTTTGAGCAACTTGATACTGGAGCACGTTATGCATTTCAACAACAAGAAATTAGCGTATTGCAACAATTACAACAGTTAGTACAGCAAGATAGCGATTTTGTTGCAGATATTGACCACAGCCTACTTGGCGACTGGCTTAACTATCATTTAATGCAACATGAGATTCATCCGATTGTTGCTGAATGGCAAAGTTCATCCTCAACTACAACACGTAATCGTTCAGAAGCGTCGCAAGATTTACAACTATATAAACATTTTCACCCAAATACGGATGAATACAAATACATTAAGGCTCTTTCAACTCAGCTTTGGCATGTTGAACATCCCGCTTCATCCAATTTGGTCGCAGCAAACCCTCGACCTGTTTCATATGCTGATCAATCTGAAAAAGACATTTTTATCCCTGAAGATGCACCAAAAGCTGAAAAATTAAAGCAAATGATTAAGATGCAAAATGACAGAGTGAATCATCTGTTGTTAGGTCAGCTCAGACAGGCTTTCTTCGAGGACAATAAAAACTAGACTTTTGATTTAGGAAAATAGCTCAAACAGTTTTGCTGAGATTTTTAAGATGAAGGTTGTGGGGAATGGGGAGTTTACGACTCAAACTTTGTCTTAATCGCAAACTCAGTTTTTAAGGCTTAAGATTTTGGTAATTCAATAGAAGGTTTATAGCATGTACCTGCAACTGCCAAGCTATATTTTTCAATAGCTTGCTTTCCTTCAGCCTCATCGACTAACTTAACATTTGCCCCACCGATAAATACGCCTGGCTTAATGTACTGCTGAATATAGTAGTTTTTACCTGACTCAGCACTCACGCTTAAATGATTCGGTGAAAATTCTGATTGGGTTGATACCGTATGTGGTTTGCCCCCTTCAACTTCTTTATAGAAATACACACCTCGTGCAGTTTCACCTAAGCACTGTCCGTTAACCCAAATATCTTTTTTAAGTGCAGAGCCGATTACATTGTTTGAGCGATAAACAAAAATACCTGCATTACCTGCCTGAGGTGCTTGAATTGATTTTTGTAGTTGTACGGCTTGCTGATCTGCTTTAGGAACAGATGCACAACCTACAAATGCTAATGATAATAATAGTGGGATAATAACTTTATTAGACACCCGAAAATCCTCTTATTTTTATTACAAGAGCATAAAATATAACAAATATGTATTTTATTTACTAATATTATTTTAAAAAACATAGACATAAAAAAACCACCCTTTCGGGTGGCTTTTCAATCTCGAACCGTCTCTTATTGAGCGCGGTTTTTGATTTTGCGGATCGTTTCCAACTGTGCAACAGTTTCTGCCAAGGCAGCCAAAGCAGCAGCAGCGTCCAAATCGCTCTTTTGATTCGCTAGCAAAGTTTCAGCGTGTTTACGCGCTTCAATAATTGCCGCTTCATCTAAATCGTGTGCACGAACTGCAGTATCTGCAAGAATCGTAACCACGTGCGGTTGAACTTCTAGAATACCACCTGATACATAAATTAACTCTTCTGTACCATTTTCAAGCAAAACGCGAATTGCGCCTGGCTTGAGCAAAGTTACCAACGGAGCATGGCCAGGCATAATACCCAACTCACCGCCAGCACCTTTTGCAATTAGCATAGTTACAGCGCCAGAGTACAAAGACTCTTTTACACTTACAACATCACATTGCATAGTCGCCATGAGAATCTCCTAAATTAGAGTAGCTAATTAAAGTTTCTCGGCTTTAGCAATAACTTCGTCAATACCACCAACCATATAGAACGCTTGTTCTGGAATGTGATCGTATTCACCAGCTAGAAGACCTTTAAAGCCACGAATCGTTTCTTTAAGAGATACTAATTTACCAGGCGCGCCAGTAAATACTTCAGCTACGTGGAACGGTTGAGAGAAGAAACGTTGGATTTTACGCGCACGGTAAACAACCAATTTATCTTCTTCAGCAAGCTCGTCCATACCCAAGATCGCGATGATGTCTTTAAGCTCTTTATAACGTTGCAATACGTTCTGTACAGAACGTGCAATTTCATAATGCTCTTGACCAACAACTAACGGATCTAATTGGCGTGAAGTTGAGTCTAGTGGATCGATCGCTGGGTAAATACCAGAAGATGCGATGTCACGGCTCAATACAACAGTTGCGTCTAAGTGAGCAAACGTTGTAGCAGGCGATGGATCTGTTAAGTCATCGGCAGGTACGTATACCGCTTGGATTGACGTAATAGAACCAGACTTAGTCGATGTAATACGTTCTTGAAGAACACCCATCTCTTCTGCAAGAGTTGGTTGGTAACCTACTGCAGATGGCATACGACCTAGAAGTGCAGACACTTCGGTACCAGCCAATGTGTAACGGTAAATGTTGTCAACAAACAACAATACGTCACGGCCTTTACCGTTTTCGTCTTTCTCGTCACGGAAGTATTCAGCCATAGTCAAACCAGTTAACGCTACGCGTAAACGGTTTCCTGGTGGCTCATTCATCTGACCGTAGACCATTGCTACTTTGTCTAGAACGTTAGAATCTTTCATTTCGTGATAGAAGTCATTACCTTCACGAGTACGTTCACCAACACCAGCAAACACAGATAAACCTGAGTGAGCTTTCGCGATGTTGTTGATCAATTCCATCATGTTTACGGTTTTACCAACACCCGCACCACCGAACAGACCAACTTTACCACCTTTAGCAAACGGGCAAAGCAAGTCGATGACTTTAATACCAGTTTCTAAAAGGTCAGTAGAAGCAGCTTGTTCAGCATAAGAAGGTGCTTGACGGTGAATTGGCAAACGCGCTTCAGTAGCAACAGGACCAGCTTCATCGATCGGGCGACCAAGAACGTCCATGATACGGCCTAAACAAGCAGTACCTACAGGAACAGAAATCGGCGCACCAGTGTTAGTTACGTTCAGGCCACGTTTAAGACCTTCAGTAGAACCCATTGCAATAGTACGAACTACGCCATCACCAAGTTGTTGCTGAACTTCTAAAGTAGTTTCAGTACCATCAACATGGAGAGCGTCATAGATCTTAGGAACGCTGTTGCGTTCAAACTCGACGTCGATAACCGCGCCGATGATCTGAATGATACGACCGCTATTCATTGCTGTCTCCTCAATTCAAAATAATGTTAAACGGCAGCGGCACCACCAACGATCTCAGAAATTTCCTGAGTAATCGCGGCTTGACGCAGCTTGTTATAAATAAGTTGTAGGCTCTTGATGATGTCACCCGCATTGTCGGTAGCAGCTTTCATTGCCACCATACGTGCAGATTGCTCACATGCGATGTTTTCAATCACACCCTGATACACCACAGACTCGATATAGCGAACCAACAAACCATTTAATAGCTCTTCAGCTTCTGGTTCATAGATATAATCCCAACCGTATGAACGGTTCAGATTCTCGCCTTCTTCAGCAGCTGCCAAAGGAACGAGTTGCTCAATCTTTTGATTTTGAGTCATGGCATTCACAAAGCCGTTAGACACTAGATAAATACGATCTAACTCGCCTTTATCAAATGCATCTAACATCACCTGTACAGAACCAGATAACTGTTCAAGACTTGGAGCATCACCCACTTGGGTCGTTGCACCAAGAACTTTACCGCCGTAGTTTTTAAAAAACGAAACCGCTTTTTGACCAATTAAAGCAAATTGAACTTCAATTGACTGCTCTTGTTGCTGTTGGACGTGTTTTACCACTTTCTTGAACAAGTTAATGTTCAAACCACCAGCAAGGCCACGATCTGAAGAAACAATGATATAGCCAACGCGCTTAACAGGGCGTTCAACCATATAACGGTGTTTGTATTCAGGGTTCGCTTGGACCAAATGAGCAATTACACGGTGCATATTTTCGGCATACGGACGGCCTTGAGCCATGCGCTCTTGCGCACGACGCATTTTAGAAGCAGCCACCATTTGCATCGCTCGAGTAATCTTTTGCGTGCTCTTGATACTGGCTACTTTGGCGCGAATTTCTTTTAAATTTGCCATACGCTTAACCTAGTATTCGAAGGCTCTTTCAAGCCTCCGAAGGTTGATTCCGTGAACCAAACCGACTAGCTTTTAGCAATTGCTAAAATTAGTAAGTTTGAGTCGCTTTAAAGCTTTCAACACCTGCTTTGATAGCAGCTTCGATGTCTTTGTTGTAATCACCAGTTTCATCGATTTTTTGCATTAACGCAGCATGTTCTGAACGGAAGTAAGAGATCAACGCAGCATCAAAGTCTACGATTTTCTTCACTTCAACGTCAGCCATATAGCCTTCGTTAGATGCATAAATTGAAACAGCCTGGTCAGCAATTGAGTAAGGAGCATATTGTTTTTGCTTCATTAACTCAGTTACACGTTGACCATGTTCAAGTTGTTTACGAGTTGCTTCATCAAGGTCAGAAGCGAACTGAGCAAACGCTGCCAATTCACGGTATTGAGCCAAAGCGGTACGGATACCACCAGACAATTTTTTGATGATCTTAGTTTGCGCAGAACCACCAACACGAGATACAGAGATACCCGCGTTCACAGCAGGACGAATACCTGCGTTGAATAATGATGTTTCTAAGAAGATCTGACCATCTGTAATCGAAATTACGTTGGTCGGTACGAATGCAGATACGTCACCCGCTTGAGTTTCAATAATCGGTAATGCAGTTAATGAACCAGTTTGGCCTTTAACTTCACCGTTAGTGAATTTCTCAACGTAGTCAACAGATACACGAGAAGCACGTTCAAGTAGACGCGAGTGTAGATAGAACACGTCACCTGGATACGCTTCACGACCTGGTGGACGGCGTAAAAGCAATGAAATTTGACGATACGCAACAGCTTGTTTAGACAAGTCATCATAAATGATTAACGCGTCTTCACCGCGGTCACGGTAGTATTCGCCCATTGTACAGCCAGAGTACGGAGCCAAATACAGCATTGCTGCTGGATCAGATGCACCTGCTGCTACAACAGTGGTATACGCCATAGCGCCAGTTTCTTCTAGCTTGCGCACAACGTTAGCGATAGTCGATTGTTTTTGACCAATAGCTACGTATACACATTTAATGCCAGAATGTTTCTGAGCGATGATCGCGTCGATCGCCATTGCTGTTTTACCAGTTTGACGGTCACCAATGATCAACTCACGTTGACCACGGCCTACAGGGATCATTGTATCTACTGATTTATAACCAGTTTGTACAGGTTGATCCACTGATTGACGCCAAATTACGCCTGGTGCTACTTTTTCAACAGCATCAGTTAATTTTGCATCAATAGGGCCTTTACCATCAATTGGGTTACCCAAAGCATCTACTACACGGCCTAAAAGTTCTGGACCAACCGGAACTTCTAATACACGACCTGTGCAACGCGCTTTTTGACCTTCTTGAAGGCTTAAGTAGTTACCTAAAACAACGACGCCCACTGAATCCTGTTCTAGGTTCAGTGCCATACCAAATAAGCCGCCGTCGAATTCGATCATTTCACCGTACATTGCATCAGCAAGGCCGTGAATACGCACAATACCGTCGGAAACCATAACAATGGTCCCTTCGTTCTTAGCGGTCGCGCTGGTGTCCAGATCGCCGATACGCTGTTTAATGAGCGCACTGATCTCGGATGGATTCAGTTGTTGCATTGCGCTATACCTCAATCTTTTTAAAGTTCAGTCTTCTTATACGTCGCTATTTTCAGCTAATTACGCAAGAAGACGAGTCCGCATTTTTTCAAGCTTGTTAAGTGCAGAGTCATCTATCACTTGGTCGCCTGCACGAATAACAACACCCGCAATTAACGCTGGGTTAACTTCTACAGTAACATTTACAGCAGCGTTAAATTTTTTCTCTAACGCTTGAGCCAGTAATTGTTCTTGTACAGAAGTTACAGGGAATGCTGATTCAATCACAACATCCACAGTATTGTTATTCTGTGATTTGAGCAGTTCGTATTCTGCTTCAATTTCAGGTAACAACGCTAAACGATCGTTGTCTGCAAGAAGAGTCAAAAAGTTTGACACTTCTTGAGTTTGATTCTCACCTAAAACTTTTGCAAAAACACTTACCTGCTCAGCAGGAGTAAGCTCAGGGCGATTCAAATAAGCGGAAAATGCTTCGTCTTGCACCGCAGCACTGAGCACTTGTAACACATTCGACCAATTGTCAGTTGCACCTTGCTCAGAAGCGAAAGCAAATGCTGCTTTTGCGTACGGGCGTGCCAACGTCAAGAGTTCAGCCATAATCGCCTCGCTTAAAGTTTAGCAGCCAGCTGAGTAAGCATGGCATTGTGAGCTTCCGCATCAACTTGCTGGTTCAGAATTTTTTCTGCGCCAGTAACTGCCAAGGCAGCAACTTGTTGACGTAATTCTTCGCGTGCAGCATTGATTTCAGTATCAACAGTTTCTTTCGCCTGTTGACGGATACGCTCACCTTCAGCAGATGCTTGAGTACGCGCTTCTTCGATCAATTGTGCACCACGACGGTTCGCTTGTTCGATCAATTGAGCCGCTTGTGCTTTTGCCGCATCTAATTCAGCTTTCACTTGAGCTTGCGCATCGGCAAGGTCAGCTTTTGCTTTTTCAGCAGCATTTAGCCCATCAGCGATACGACGCTGACGTTCACTAATCGCATTGATTAGTGGTGGCCATACAAACTTCATGCAGAATGCGACAAACATCGCAAATGCAATTGCTTGGCCAATCAATGTGAGGTTGATATTCATAGCTATTCCTCAATAGTTTAATTTAGGAATTAAGCTGATTAACCTACAAATGGATTAGCGAAGATGAAGAACAAGCCAATACCAACACCGATCATAGGCACAGCATCAAGAAGACCTGCGATTAAGAACATACGAGTTTGAAGTTGTGGAGCCAATTCTGGTTGACGAGCAACAGCTTCAAGGAAACGGCCGCCTAAAAGACCAAAACCAATCGCAGTACCTAAAGCACCAAAAGCGATCAAGATAGCAGATGCAATTGCAACTAGACCTAAAGTGAGTTCCATGATAATTCCTCAGAGGTTAGGTTTTATACCAAATTAAGTTAGAAAACTGTACCCAACCATCTCGTGATAGTCAGGTAATACCATTAATGTTTTTCGCTAGCCATACTCAAGTATACGATAGTTAGCATCATGAAAATGAATGCTTGTAGCGTAATAACAAGAATGTGGAAGATCGCCCAAGGCACAGACAACGCCCACTGGATCCAGAACGGTAATAACGCGATAAGAATGAAGATTAATTCACCCGCATACATGTTACCGAACAGTCGTAGAGCCAATGAAACTGGACGTGCAAGGAAGGTTACCAATTCCAAAATTAAGTTCACTGGAATAAGCAACGCTTTTGCAACTGGGTTACTTGGATTGAACGGGTTAAGTGCCAATTCGCCAACGAAACCGCCAATACCCTTTTCACGGATACTGTAGAACAAGATAAGGACAAATACAGACAATGACATACCAAGGGTAATGTTAGGGTCAGTAGATGGAACAATCTTGAAGTAAACGTGGTGAGGATCCATACCAAATACGTTTGAGCCAATAATTCCTGCCAGATGCGGAATGAAATCTACTGGAAGTAAATCCATCGCATTCATCAGGAAAATCCACACAAAAATTGTGAGGGCTAAAGGCGCGATCAAACGTGATTTGCCATGAAAAGTATCGCGGACACTTGAGTCAACAAACTCGATAATCATTTCAATTGCAGACTGGAACTTGGTAGGAACACCAGAGTTTGCAGCTTTCGCTACACACCAGAACAACAAACAGAAAATCACACCAAGCGTGATAGACCAACCCATTGAATCCAAGTGAATAGCAGTGAACCCCATCTGTTGAGCTTCATCAGCAGTCTCAGCCAATTTCCAAGAACCATCCGGCATTTTGCCATAGGTTAAATTGGTCAAGTGATGCTTGATATACTCGGTCGAAGTAAGCGCATGTTCTTCAGCAGCCATAAATCACACCTGGTCAATGTCAAATACTAAATAGAGTGAACGAACATCGCGTGCTGCCTGATATCTCGTCCATCTCCTAAAAAACTTTTCAATTTTTTGTTGTGCTTAAACCCGTTTTTGTAGACGTGACGCCAAAAAAGGAGCGACCCACGACATGGTTTGAACGAGGATAAAACCACAAAACAACGCCACCGCTGACAACGGTTTAACGTTACTTAAAATTAAAATGAAACCAACGATCACAATTGCAAACTTGCCCATCAAGCCTCGATACATGTTCGAAAGAACCTGTTTTGAAGCTCGCGCACCTGCGGCTCGAAACGATTGCCAAGAAAAATAACAACTTGCAAGCCAACACACCAACGCACCAAGTGCGGCACTGTAGGCTGCAGTCGAGTCTTTCAGGACCCACGCTATCAAGGCTGAAACAGGGATCATGCATGCTTGTAAGATGACCAAAGCTTTCGCTAATCGTCGATCAATCATGCGACTAGTTCGGCTCATTATTTATTCACTCACAGCATTCATGCTTGACAAGTTTAGCTGATGATCGTTTTTAATCGCAGGCATTATAGAGTTACACCCCTGAACATGCAATCTTTTCCCGACCTAAGTCTGGTTTTTTTCAACGAAAAAGCTGCTTTGATACTAATCAATAGTTGTTTATTTTTTGTATTACTTTCGTGCATTTAGCACACAGTTATGGGTTTGCTCGGCAAGTTTTTTCCAAGCCACGACAAAATCCCCTGCCCCACCCATGCTTTCATCTACTGCCTGAAAGGTAATCGGATTCAATTTCTGGTATTGATTTTTACTGGCATGTCCTTCTGCCAACAGGCACATATTGCGACTTGGACGGCTATCATTTAGGTATTTAATTTGCGCCATAGTCGGTGCGACATGTGGATCATCGGTCAATGCACCGGCAAATTTCAAATTTAAGGCACGTTCCAAATATTGATAAGCATCGTGATATGCCCAGTAGGTCTTTGCAGATGAAGTTGCGTTATATTGTTGTGCAGTCAGCAACATCTCTTGGGCAAAGCGCTTGGCATTGGTCCAATAGGCATCTTTATGTTCTGGCATTTGCTGTGAACGCAGTGCAGCAATAAAGAAGCCAATCCGCACCGCATTATTCGGATCAAGCCAAACATGGGTATCTACGGTATTGTTTAAAGCCACACCACGGGTATTGCGCTGTGGCAATGTTTGCACGATACCAGAATCTAAAACAGAAATGGCTTTGGGATTATCAGACAACAACTTATCCAGCGGTGCTTCATGTGCTTTGCCCAACCAGATCACCAGTGAAGCATCCAGAATAGCTTTGCGATGTGCAGGCGTAAGTGTGACATCGTGTCCAGTTTGATCTGCCAATAACAGTACAGGCTTTTCAATCCCTTGCGTGATTTCTTCAGCAATAAGATAAATTGGATGCGTAGAGACCACTAAACTTTGTGACCAGCTTAAGGTACTGAATAAAGCAAGCGCACAAAATGCAAAGAAACGGGACATGAAAGAAGATCACCAAATTTTCAACAGGTGTTATAATATAACAAATAGACAAAAATACCTACGGCTAATCGAAACGGGTATCGCTTCATGTTAAGATTTAATGTCCATTTGTTTTTATAAATTTCGCACTTGAGGTTGGCTATGAGCTTATGTTCGCACGAACATCACAATGCATTACATGGCGTACATGACCATCATAATGTCGAAACACGACTGGCTGAAGCTGAAAGTCTCTGTGCGCTGACTGGCGCACGTTTAACCCCGTTACGCAAAGAAGTATTAGGACTGATTTTAAATGCCACAGGTCCAATGGGTGCATATGACTTATTGGCTAAAATCAAGAGCGATTCAGACCGCCCTGCTGCCCCCCCGACGGTTTATCGTACTTTAGACTTCTTATTAGAAAAAGGTTTAATCCACCGTTTAACTTCTATTAATGCCTACATTCCATGTTGTCATCCTCGTGAAGGACATCAGGCGGCATTTTTAATTTGTACCCATTGCAAAAATGTGACAGAAGCTTCTGCACAGGGTTTATTAACACAATTAGATGCGCTTTCAGCATCTGATCAATTTACTGCACATCACAGTATTATTGAAATTTCTGGGATATGTCAGCAGTGTCGCAACAAACAGTAACAGCTCACACACTGATTGCCTTAGACAAAATCAGTGTGCGCATCGATGAGCGTGACATTTTAAAGAATATCGATTTCGCCTTACATGAGCGAGAAATTGTCACGCTGATTGGTCCGAATGGCGCAGGGAAATCCACCCTGATTAAAGTCCTATTAGGGATTGTTAAAGCCAATTCAGGCAAAATTCATAGTCATAAAAAATTAAAATTTTCTTATGTGCCGCAAAAGTTTAATCCGTCGCATAGCTTGCCTTTGCGTGTACGAGACTTATTGGCTTTAGAAAAATGCGATGCGGATAGAAAAGCAGAAATTATTTGCGATACCGGTATTACCAAACTCCAAGATTCTAAAGTACAGCAACTATCTGGCGGTGAACGACAACGTGTTTTGTTGGCACGTGCTTTACTTCGTCAACCCGATGTTCTGGTTCTTGATGAACCGATGCAAGGTTTAGATATTCAGTCAGAAGCTGAACTGTACGAATATGTAAGAAGCTTGCCGATAAAATATGGTTGTGCCGTGTTAATGGTATCGCACGACCTACAATGGGTGATGCAAGGTACGCACCGCGTAGTGTGTTTGAATAAACACATCTGCTGCAGTGGCTTACCTGAAAATGTGCAGAAGCATCCAGAGTATCAAGCTATTTTTGGTACCAACCGTGCGTTCTATCAGCATCATCATGATCATTGCGCACATGGTGATAGTGCAACCTCGTGCCAGCATGATCCTCGCCCACATATTCACCCCGAACCGGAAGCTTAAGCCATGATGGAATGGTTACAAATATTGTTACCTGCATGGACCATGGGAACGCTACTGGTGTTTCTGACTGCTCCACTGGGTTGTTTAATGTTATGGCGACGGATGTCTTTTTTTGCGGATACCATGGCGCACGGTACTTTACTGGGTGTTGCGATTGCCGGTGCTTTAAGCCTGCCACTCTGGTTAGGCGTGACCTTTTTGGCATTCTTGTTGGTCGGGATTTTATGGGTACTGCATGACCCTCGCCTACCCAATGATGCTTTACTGGCCCTTTGTTCAGCCACCCTGCTCTGCTCAGGTTTATTGTTTATTCAGCATATTCCAAGCTTAAGACCGGAACTGCTCAGCTATCTATTTGGCGATCTACTACAAATTTCGTGGTCAGATCTACCGATGTTTGCTTTTGTCATTATTGCCGCTTTGGCTGTGCTGTATAAAAACTGGCAAGCACAAATTCAAATTGCAATTGACCCTGATATGGCAATCAGTGAAGGCGTGAATGCCAAATGGCAACGTCTGGTGTTTATGTTGTTATTGGCATTATTTACCGTGTTGGCTTTACGTGCCGTAGGTTCATTGTTGATGGGTGCTTTACTTGTTATTCCGGCATTAACTGCACGCTTACTCGCACACTCGCCAAAACAGATGGTGGTTTGGGCTTTTGTGATTGCACAAATCGGGATTAGTGTAGGTTTATGGTCAAGTGCAGGTTTAGATACATCGACTGGCTTAACGATTGTGCTCACCATGGCGATTTTATTTGCCGTGATTTTTGCAGTGCAGAAGTTTAAAAAGTTGGCTTAGTCTTTCCTTTATATATCTATCATTTTTACGATGCTTTTTATTTTCCAACAACCTCTCCTTAAAGGAGAGGAAAAACAATCTTTACTGATTACTGATGTACAAAACTAAGTAATCCAGCTGCACAGCTAAACAACACTGCAAAAGTTCGGTTCATATATTTCTGCTGTTTTGGTGATTTCAGTAACCGTAAAACTTTGGCTGCCAATCCGGTATAGCCGGCCATGACAATCAAATCAATCGTGACCATGGTCAACGCCATAATCAGATATTGAATCCACTGTGGTTTGGATAAATCTAAAAACTGCGGCAACACTGCAAGTAAAAACACAATAGCTTTGGGATTACTCATATTGACCAAGAAGCCATGCAAGACCAGTTTAGCAATCGATTTATTCGGTTGTTCGTGTTGAATCTCAATCGACTGAGTTGGTGCTTTCCATTGCAGATAAGCCAGATATAACAAATACAACACCCCAAACCATTTTACTACCAGAAAAGCCCATGGTGTAGTCGCAAAGAGTACCCCTACCCCGGCTGCGACAATTCCGATTTGCACTAATAATGCAAGTTGCAGACCTAAAGCATTCCAGTAGCCACGGCGAAAGCCATAATTTAAACCACTCGACATGGAAGCGATTGCACCTGCACCCGGCGAAATACTAATCACCCAACAAGCCAACATATACGCTAGCCAAATTTGGTAAGACATAAAATACAAGAAGATAGAAAGACCGACTTATTATATGACTTTTCATCTTTTAGAAGCTTTAAAAATCAACTATCAAAATAAAACTTTGGGCTATTCACTCAGGCAGTGATAAGGCACAATAAAGCCAGCCACATATTTTATAAAAATTGTTAGGAGCCATGTATGACTGCCCAATCTGTAATTTTACCATTACCTTCAGATCATGCTCGGTTTATTGTTTTACGTTTAAAAGACTTAACGATTGATGAGTTAAAAGAAAAGCTTGCAGATTTATTTACTACACGTGATCGTTTAATCACACAGCATCCTAACGCGCAAATTAAAACGGGTGTAGCGTTTGGTCCTGCACTTTGGGCAAAACTCTATAATCAAACCCCTGAAGATTTTAAACAATTGGAACCGATTCAAGGTTCATTTCAAATGCCTGTTGTCCCTGCTGATGTTTTAATTCATGTTGCATCTCAACGCACTGACATTTGTTTTGCATTAAGCCAATCTTTCTTTGAAGGTATTCAAGATAAAGTTGAAGTGCTGGATGAACGGGTATGCTTCCGTAATTTTGACGGTCGTGACCTGACAGGTTTTATTGACGGAACTGAAAACCCACAATTCCCAGATGACCGTGCCGAAGTCGCTTTACTCGGTGAAGATGCTGGCGTTTTTGCTGATGGTTCATTCGTATTTGCACAACGCTATGCGCATAACTTGGCAAAATGGAAACAACTAAAAGTTGATACACAAGAAAATGTGATTGGTCGAACCAAGTTAGAGTCTATTGAACTGGATGACGAGGTTAAGCCTGAAAATGCGCACATTGCCCGTGTTGTGATTGAAGATGAGGAAGGTGAAGAAATGGAAATTTTACGCCACTCTCTTCCTTATGGTGATGGTAAAGGTGACCAAGGTTTGTTCTTTATTGCTTATACCAAAAAATTAGAAATTATAGATCATATGTTGCAACATATGTTTGGTACCACTGGCGACGGTATTCATGACCGCCTTCTTCACTTTGTAACCCCAGTTGATGGTGCTTATTACTTTGCACCGAGTGAGGAATTGCTGGAAGAAGTTTTGGAAGGGTAAAGTAAAATGTAGCTATTATTTACATTAGCCAAAATTACAAGAAAGAATTTAATGTGAAATAAAGATAACTAGAAGCCACTTAGGAAGTTAATTTACACCTTAAAGCTTCTAGTACACTCTTTTAATTTAATTTTTATCACTTCCTTCGGCTATTTATAATTTTCTAAAAATTTTATTCGTTTATGATTTTCTTGTGCATAACAATCAATTAAATAAATGGGTGCTTCTCTCCCCCCTTCTGCCTCTTTATATTCAGCTGTACATTTATTTTTTCGGTTTTTCAACCATACTCTTTGGCTTACTAATAATTCTTTTTTCTTAACTTTATTCATTAATTTAATTTTGTCTTTATATTTTATATTTAAAAATTTATCTGACTCTAAATAATCTTTTGAGACACAATACATTAAATCCTCTTGCATAGGACTTCCTTCTTTACATTTGACTTTTAGAGCATCTTTATATAAAAAATCCTCAGGAATAACTGCATGAGCATTTAAAGAAATTAATAAAATTAAACAAAATAAAAATTTATTTATAGCAATCACATTTTAATCCTTTTTCAAAAATTTTTGCTTCATCTTCGCGTCTTGCTTGTAAACCTCTATTTTGTTTTGTTGTCCACAAACGTTTCATACTTCTTAAAGATATAGGAACATTACTTCCACTTTTTTTCAAATCTCCCTGAATTTCTCTCATTTCTTTTCGTCTATTTCCTTTAAGACCTATATATCGATTATATACAAGCGATAAAATAGCACCTTGACAATGAGGATGATATTTTAAAATATCAGGGTAAATTTTTAATGTATCCTCTGCATATCTTTTCTTTACTATCATTACCATATCATAAGCTTTATTTTTACTTATCGTAATATCGGATAGGCTACTAACTAAGGCTTGTGCAGATACGCCTTTTTTCCCTTGAGCTTTTAATAAGCGTTGAATTTGATTTGGAGTATAATATAAAGTTAAATCTTTTTTAATTTGTTCTGTACTCTGTTGTCCTAAATCATAACCATATCCTAATGTTACTCCACTTTTACCATCTCCTCCTTTACTCGGCACATAAGGTTGAGATTCATATTTTTCCCATTTTAAAATTGATTCAAGAGATTCTTTTGAAATAATCATTATTCCTAAAGATGTTTCAAAAGAATATGTTTGAATAATACATTCAGAAGAGCAATCTTTATGATTAATGCTTTTATTTATGACTGGTTTATCTTGTTGAGTACTTCCCTTCGTTACATCCACATCTAAATGCAACTTAACAGAACGTGCATTTATTCTTTGTGGCAAATAATCTACAGATTTTAGTGGAGTACCATCAGGTCTATATACTGTTATCTTCACCCATTTTCCGATATGACCCCGAACTACAATCTTTCCATTTGAAGCAGTGATTATATTTTTTTCTCCACTATCTAGAGCTAATATTTCAACGTTTGTTTTTTCTACAATATAATTATTGTCATTTTTATCCAACAGAGTGATCGTCGATAAACTTTTAAAACTATCATATGGTTCATCTAATTTAATAAGAATTGGCTGTTTGGAACCATTGCCAGAATTTACAGATTTTTTTAGAATAAATTTATCATTAGATGTCAGAACTAAAATTTCTATTTCTCTATTTGGGGAAGATTCTATTTCTGCAACCCCTTCTTTATTAGTAGAACGTTCAAAAGTTTTTTTCCCTTTGGGTCTAGATTGAATAGGAAAATTAAACATAACTTTTCCTGTACTATCTACAACTTTAAATAAAGTAAACACTGTTCCACTTGCAGGCTGTTTTACATTTCCCTTTTTATATTCCTCAATAGTTTTTGGCAATTGAACTTTTATCGGATTATGGTCAGATGAAACTATGGATGAGTTGATCGTTTTAAAAACTGTATAATCTTTAGCATTCGGTGGTTTAGCTAAAATTTCGACTATCCTGTTAGAAGAAGATTGAAACACGAATAATCCATTATCATCTGTTTTTTGAAGATTCTCTCTTATTGACCCTTTATAACGAGACTTTACATTTAAATTGATAACTCGACGTCCCGACTTGTCATAGAATTTAGACGTAATGGTGACTAAACTACTCATTAATCAAAGTCCTCTTCTGTATAAACTTCATCATCCTCAAAAATCTCTCCTTCTATTTCTTCTATCAGTTCATCAATATTGTCATTTGATATTTCCTGACTTAAATAAGTATTTAAAGAGTTAAATCCCAATGCTGTAAATTCTGATTGTTGCGGAGTATAGAACCTTAAGGAACTAATGATTTTTTCACTATTTAATTCATTTTTAATATTTTTAATTAATTTTCCATCTGATTTACCAACAATAAAAATCTCCTTTTCACCCTCAGATGGCTTGTTCCACATATAATCAATTTGATTGCTATAAGGAGTTTCAAACATTGGCAAACTTACCTGAGGTGTCAGTACTTTTGCCCCTCCCACAAAACTATGCTGCCCAGCCTTACTCTCAAACTTGCCACCCGTAGTTGTAAAAACACCTTCGGCATTGATCTTTAACTGTGAACCGCCTGCAGTCAGTACAATCTCTTTAGGGCTAGTAATTTCAATTTTATCTTCGGTAGAAATCAGCTTAATGACCTTGCGAGCGATGGCTTCAATTGCATCATCCTGCGCTTGAAGTTCAACTTTACCTTTTGCAGCAAAGGCTCTGAATCCTTCTTGTGCTGCAAAAAGACTAATTTTTTTACTTGCATGCCCAATCAAAGACTTTTGTGTACTGAAGTTGATACTCTCTCCTGCACTATGGTTAATCTGTTGATCTGCTGAAATATGGATATCTTCATTTGTTGCAAGCGCAATCGAATTGGGTGCAGCCAATAGCATTAAAGCCTGTTTAAATGTATCCGCTTGCTCTTTTTCCCCACTTTCAATGTGGTCAAGAAAAGCCTTCAAATTTTCCAAAACATCTAACGGATCCGTTAACTGATTTTCCGCAACTTGACTCAATGCTTCAGAATTATTCAAACTCGATTGCAGTTGAGTTCTTGCTTCATTTGTACCGAGATGATGACCATTGGCTTGATCTTGAGAATATGTCGAAATCAGCAGACCTTTCCCCGCACGAACAGCTCCATATTGATCGGTTCTTAACTCAAATCCTTCACCACGCCCATCACTGATTTCTTTATCTTTGGGATGGCTCAAGTTACCCAAATTCAATTGGCTTGCCCCATGACTGCTGTGCAATTGGGTACTGATCTGTCTGGTGGTGTCATCAAAACGGAGTTGGTTAAAGCCTGCTCCAGCCACTTCTTGCGAACGGATGCCACTGAGCTTTTTGGTATCGGGTAACTGCCCTTTGATATCAAACATGGTTTGATGGCGTTCAGCTTCATGAATTCGCCCAACCACAAATGGCCGATCAACATCACCTTCAAAGAAGTCGATCACCACAATTTCACCAATTCGGGGATGGAATCGCGCGCCATAACCTTCACCTGCCCAAGGGGTCAACACATCTACCCAGGCTGAGTCGGTATCGTTTTCATTACTCCCCGCACCGCCATCGTGACCATGGTCGTCCACACGAGTAAACATGAAGCGAACTTTGATGCGTCCCCATGCATCCACAAAAATAGTTTCACCTTCAGGTCCAACGACTTTGGCTCGTTGTGGATAGGCCGCAGGTCGATGCATTAAAGGACTATATTCAGGCACTACGGGGACATTACGACGTACTAGATACAGCTCATTGGCTTGTCGTTCATCTCCTTGGTGTTGCCAACGGCTTAAAGTTAATAAGACATCTAACTGACGGAGAATATCTTTCGGTAAATTATTCTGGTTATAAAAAGCTTTGCCTAAAATCAGGAATTCTTTATCTGAACCTGAATGCAGATCAATTTCAGGATGATCGATTAATTCAAACCAATAACCCACCTGTGCATCACGTACACTACTATTGGCGGTGAAGTATTTGGCCTGCAAGTCTTGGTATTGGGACAGCTGCTGATTAAGCTTTTCTAATTGGTTACTACCTGAAATCGTGGTCTGATCGGTACCGGTTAAATCTGATGTCCATGCTGGGCTGATGGTCCAGGCTTGCTCCAAACTTAAAGTTTCATTATCTTGCAACTCACTATGTTGATGATTACTGAGCAGACTATTGGCTTGATCTTGCGACAGGCTGTTGGCTTGCCAACGCTGTACCTGAATTGCGGTGGACTGCAAAGAGCGTTCGGCGATAAAACTGGTGATGCTATCTAGGCGTTCTGTGGCATGACTACGATGAAATCGGATTGATCTTCTGCTTAAAGCACTATATTGATGATTATCATCAATCAAACGTAGTTTCTGCGGCTGAATCGCGGAGGAGGAAACTGCAACTCGGTGTTCAGACTCATCAATCAGCCAATTAATGCCTTCACTGCGCCACAGTCGTGTGAGAAATTCATAATCCGTTTCATTGGCTTGCATTACGAAAGGACGAATATCGTATTCTCGGGTTAAGCCCTGAATATTTAGACTTAAGCTGGCGGCAAATAAGGCACTTTTACTTTGCCATTCTCTAAACAGTATTTCACTGATATCACGCACGCTTTTGTTCATAAACACACGACTATTCTGGCGCTTGTGCCAGAGTGCCGACGCATCTTCAATGGTGATTTTATAGAGGGTGAGTGCCCCATCACTTTGACCTTGGCTGGCACCAGTAATGATACCAGTGATTCGTGAGAGTTCACCTAAATCAGTGACTTGATCGACAGCTACACGTCCACCTATAAATTGCTTTAGGGGAATATGGGCATTGGTCGACAAGCAAATCAATTCAGCCTTAAAGCCATGATTAATGCGATGTTGTCCTTCAATTCTTTGAATAAAGACCTGAGGATTAAGCAATTCGTTGGAAAAATATAAATGCAGGGCACGTTTTTGCAAACTTAAGCCCATACCTTCAATCACAGCATGGATAGTGTTTAACATAATAATTTATTGTTTTAAGAATATTATTTTAATGAGTGGCTGCATTCTAAGAAATGTTGTTTTTTTAGTCTAGTGAGTTTTTTGTTAATTCGATAAAAAAACCATACATCCAATTCAACCTATTTAAATCTGTTAAAAAATACAGAGATTAAATTAGACTTTTATTTTTCGGTTCCTGTCTTACTGCTACACTGAAAAGAATAACAATATTCAAGAGTTCGGGTCATGATTGACATCCATTCCAAACTGCCTGCACAAGGGATCACCATTTTCAGTGTGATGACCGCAATGGCACATCGCCTGAATGCCTTAAATCTCTCTCAAGGTTTTCCCGATTTTGCAGCCCCTCCTGCACTGTTAAAAGCGTTAAGCCAAGCTACTTTGGATGGCTTTAATCAATATGCACCAAGTGATGGACTGATTTCACTACGCGAACAATTGGCACATCAATTTTTAAAACGCGATCAACTGGTGATTGATCCCGTCACTGAAATCACCATTACCCCAGGCGCAACCATCGGGATTTTTTGTACTATTCAGGCGCTGATCCATGCGGGTGATGAAGTTATTATTTTCGACCCCTGCTATGACAGTTATGGCCCCAGCGTGAAACTGGTGGGTGGCAGAGCCATTCATATTCCTCTGGTTGCACCCGAGTTTTCCGTAAACTGGAATCAGGTTAAAGATGCCATCAACGACAAGACCCGAATGATCATTGTGAATACCCCTCACAACCCTACTGGTGCAATTTGGTCACGTCAGGACTGGTTAAATTTAATTGAGCTGATTCGTGATAAAAACATTGTGGTGCTGTCCGATGAAGTCTATGAACATCTGATTTATGATGGTAAAAAACATTATTCCGCACTGTCTTTTCCTGAATTGCGTGATCGCAGTATTGTGGTGGGTTCTTTTGGTAAAACCTTCCATGTCACGGGCTGGAAAACCGGTTACTGCATTGCCTCACCCGAACTGATGAAACTATTTAGACAGGTTTATCAATTTGTCAGTTTCTGCGGTGTCACGCCGATACAAATGGCACTGGCGACTTTTATGCAGCAGCATCCTGAACATATTGAACAACTTGCCGACTTCTATCAGGATAAACGCGATCTATTTAATTCAGGCATTCGCAACTCACGTTTTCATTTTACTCCGTCACAAGGAACCTATTTCCAGAACTTAAATTACAGTGCCATTCGCCCCGATTTAAACGATATCGAGATGTGTAAATTTCTCGCGGAACATCATGGCATTGTGGCGATTCCTATTTCAGTTTTTTATCAGCAGGCGCCCGAAAATTTACGTTTAATTCGCTTTTGTTTTGCCAAAAAAGATGAAACCTTAGAACAAGCCTCTGCCATTTTATCTGCTGTTTAAGTTCATGATTTATTAATAAATTTAAGCCTTAGTTACTTAACAACGCTTAGTTACTTAACAGCTAAGGCTTTTTTAAGCGAACTCAGGTAGTGTGATTTTAAATCTGAAAAATGATAAAAATACCTTTACAGGACGTTCAATGTCTCAACATCAATCACTGCTCGATCAACAAAAATTATGGAAAACCTTTTTAATTTTCCTGTTGCCGTTGATTGCAACCAATATTTTGCAAAACCTTTCAGGAACGATTAATACCATTTTTGTAGGGCAAATGATGGGGGTGAATGCCATTGCAGCAGTGGCTGTATTCTTCCCGATTTTGTTTTGTCTGCTGGCTTTTGTGATTGGCCTTTCAGCGGGTGCAACCGTATTGGTTGGACAAGCTTGGGGGGCGAAAAATGTTGAAAAAGTTCGCTGTGTGGTCGGCTCTACCCTGTTTATGACTTTAATTGGCGGCAGTATTATTGCCCTGTTTGGGGTGCTTTTTGCTGAACATATTTTACTTGCCTTAGGCACGGATCCGGATGTCATGCACCTGTCACTGCCTTATGTACAGTGGATGCTTGCCGGCAGTCCCTTGCTGTTTATTTATATTATTTATACGTCAATTTTACGTGGAGTCGGTGACAGCACCACCCCGCTGATTGCGTCAGGCATGACCATTCTGATTGGCGTATTAATTACCCCTGTGCTGATTGCGGGGTATTTTGGCTTTCCGAAAATGGGCATTATTGCACCTGCTATTGCCACCATTGTCGGTTACCTTGCAGTACTGATCTTTTTGGCCGTGTACTTAAATAAAAAAGATCATCCGCTTAAGCCTGACCGTCATCTGCTCAGTCATATTCGCCATCAACGCGAACTCAGTATAATCATTCTACGTTTAGGCATTCCAACCGGCATTCAGATGGTGACAACTTCAGTTGCCGGTTTGGTGATTGTAGGTTTGGTGAATCGTTATGGTTCCCATGCCACTGCAGCCTATGGTGCAGTCAATCAGGTGCTGAATTATATTCAATTCCCTGCCCTATCTATCTCTATTGCCGCGTCGATTTTTGCTGCTCAAGCTATTGGTGCAGGTAAATCGGAACTACTGAACAAAGTCACGCGTACTGCACTGGGTATGAATATCGTCATTACGGGTGGATTGGTAGCTTTAGCTTATCTATTCTCAAAATATCTGATGGCGCTATTTATCACCGACCCGACGGTGGTTGTACTTGGGCAGCAACTTTTATTTATTGTATTGTGGTCGATTATCTTCTTTGGTGCGAGTGCCATTTTTGCTTCCATCATGCGTGCCAGCGGTACCGTAACTGTCCCAATGATCATTAACATTGTTGCCATTATTGGCATTGAAGTGCCATGCGCTTATTTGTTCAGTCAATGGTGGGGCTTACAAGGCATTTGGTATGCGTACGCACTGGCATTTGTTTGCTTAAGTATTCTTCAAGGTCTGTATTATCAATTTATCTGGAAGAAAAAAACCGTTAAAGCGTTAATTTAAAAGTCCTTTAAGCAAATCAATGCTCTTTGCAAAACCCGCTGCAAAAGGCTGATAAATGTGATTTAAATCCTTATCCCATATATTTTATAAGGATTTAATTTTATCGTATTTTCCAAGCTTCTAATTCCTTGTTATAACCCTGTGAAAATGAATGATTACAACAGGGTATGACCATGTCGAAACGACAAATTAAACTGGGTGCTTTTATTCCCACCACCTCACAGCACGCAGCAGGCTGGCGTCACCCGCAGTCTCGTCCACAAGATCATCTAAGCATTGATTACGTTATTGAATTGGCAAAAACTGCTGAGAAAGGTTTATTTGATGCCTATTTTCTTGCCGACGGTTTATCGGTGAACTGGAGTCATGGCGCTTCCAAAAACAAGCAAAGTATTGGTTATAGCGACAAAGTTGTCGGTTTTGAACCCGTAACATTATTTGCTGCCATTTCAGCAGTGACCAAGCACATTGGTTTTATTGCCACGGCCTCAACCACCTATGAAGAACCTTACCTTTTGGCACGTAAATTTGCCTCACTAGATCACATTTCAAAAGGTCGTGCTGCATGGAATGTGGTGACCACTATTTCGGCGGATACGGCACGTAATTTTGGTTTTACTGCGCATCCAGATGCAAAAGTCCGTTATGAACGTGCCGATGAATTTATTGAAGTCACCCAAAAACTTTGGGATTCCTGGGAAGACGATTCGTTCTTATATAATAAAGAAAGCGGTCAATTCTTTGATGCCAACAAGCAGCATGAACCGCGACATACAGGCAAATATTTCAATGTACAAGGTTCACTGAATGTTCCTCGTCCACCGCAAGGCTATCCGGTCATTGTACAAGCCGGTCAGTCGGAAGATGGTCGTGAACTTGCAGCAAAATATGCCGAAGTCATTTTCACTGCGCAACAAAGTTTGGATGATGCACAAACCTTCTACCGTGATGTCAAAGCACGTTTAAGCAAATATGGTCGCCATGCCGATGACTTAAAAATCATGCCAGGCGTGTCGATTTTCGTGGCAAAAACCGAGCAAAAAGCGCAAGAAAAATATCAGTTGTTGAATAGCCTGATTCATCCAGATGTTGGTTTAGGCTTACTTTCCGGTTTGGCAGGCAATATTGATTTATCTCAATTTGATTTAGATGCTCCATTTCCAAAACTTGATGAAACAGAAATCAATTTTAGCAGCCGTCAGCAAATGATGATTGAAATTGCACAAAAACATAATTTTAGCATTCGCCAGCTGTATGAATATATTGCCTCAGCACGTGGTCACTGGACCTTGATTGGTACACCTAAACAAGTGGTCGATCAATTACAACAATGGTTCGAAAATGAAGCTGCGGATGGCTTCAATGTATTGCCCCCTTCGACCCCCGCGGGTCTGGATGACTTTGTGGAATTTATTGTGCCTGAACTGCAACGTCGCGGCCTGTTCCGTACCGAATATGAAGGTACAACCTTACGTGAAAACTTAGGTTTAAAACGTCCTGAAAATCAATATGTGCTGGCACAACAACAAGCTCAGACATCTTAATCCAAGAACGATTTAAAATGCCCTTCGGGGCATTTTTTATGCCGCTTTTTAAAGATCACACCATTTTGATCTATCTAAAAAACAACATAAGAATAGAGATTATCCCTTTTCGACCAATACATAGCTTTTCATATAAGTACTGCATTTTTTCTACTGTCTGATTTGAAACAAAGCAACGTTTTTACTGTTGAATCTTAAACACATAAAAATATTATGTATTTTATATTATTGTTTTAATTAGTATTTATCATTGGCACAAAGTTTGAATGAGATGTTCTGAATATTTATTAGAATCCATAGGATATAACAATGTCAAAACGTCAAATTAAACTCGGTGCCTTTATTCCCGCGACCGCTCAACATGCTGCAGGCTGGCGTCATCCTGAATCTCGCCCTCAAGATCATTTGAATATTGATTACATTATCGAACTGGCAAAAACCGCAGAGAAAGGTTTATTCGATGCCTACTTTTTAGCAGATGGCCTATCCGTTCGTTGGGGTTCGGCAATTGAAGGTGAATTGGGCTTAGGGGATAAAGGCGTCGGCTTTGAACCTGTGACCTTGTTTGCTGCGCTGTCTGCAGTGACTAAAAATCTGGGCTTTATTGCGACGGCATCAACCACCTATGAAGATCCGTATCTATTAGCACGTAAATTTGCTTCGCTGGACCATATTTCTAAAGGTCGTGCCGCATGGAACGTCGTGACAACGGCTTCAGCTGATACCGCGCGTAACTTCGGCCTAGAACAGCATCCGGATCCTAAAACACGTTATGAACGTGCCGATGAATTCATTGAAGTAACCCAAAAGCTTTGGGATTCTTGGGAAGATGATGCCTTTATTTACAACAAGGAAAGTGGTCAATTTTTCCATGCCGATAAAATCCATGAACCTCAACATAGCGGCAAATATTTCAGTGTACAAGGACCATTAAACGTCTCTCGCCCACCGCAAGGTTATCCTGTGATTGTGCAAGCGGGACAATCCGAAGATGGCCGAGAACTTGCAGGCAAATATGCTGAAGTGATTTTCACCGCACAACAAAATCTAGCCGATGCACAAGAATTTTACCGTGATGTGAAAAGCCGTTTGGCCAAGTATGGCCGCCAGCCAGATGATCTTAAAATCATGCCAGGCGTGTCAATTTTCGTTGCGAAAACTGAACAAGAAGCGCAGGAAAAATACCAATTACTCAATAGCTTAATTCACCCAAAAGTCGGTTTAAGTTTACTGTCAGGTTTATCGGGCGGGATTAATTTAGAGAAATATGATTTAGATGCCCCGTTCCCGAAACTTGAAGATGCCGACATTAACTTCTCAAGTCGTCAGCAAATGATGATTGATATTGCGCGCAAGCATAATTTCACCATTCGCCAACTTTATGAATATATCGCCAGCGCACGTGGTCACTGGACCTTGATTGGTACACCGAAACAAGTAGTAGATCAGCTGCAAAACTGGTTTGAAAATGAAGGTGCAGATGGCTTTAATATTTTGCCGCCGACGACCCCTGCCGGTCTGAATGACTTTGTTGATTTTATTGTGCCTGAACTGCAGCGTCGTGGCTTATTCCGTACCGAATATGAAGGCACGACACTGCGTGAAAACTTAAGTTTAGCACGTCCTGAAAATCAATATGTTTTAGAAAAACAGCAAAGCAAAGCTTCATAAATTGTGCTTGAGCCTGTTCATTTAGAGCAGGCTTTTTACGTTACTTCAAATGAAGTACAAAGATTGAAACAAGATAAAAAATAGGATAATTAACATGGCTAAACGTCAAATTCGCTTAGGTGCTTTTGTACCGGGAACATCACAACACGTTGCAGGTTGGCGCCATCCCGAAGCTCGCCCACAAGACAGTCATAATCTAAAATATTTTATTGAACTGGCAAAAACCGCTGAACGCGGCCTGTTTGATGCGTATTTTCTTGCCGATGTTCCAGTCACAGTCGACCCAGACACCACGCCCAATTTAGGCTTAACAGGAGGTTTTTCCGCAGGTCTTGAACCTGTTTCACTGTTTTCAGCACTCGCTGCAGTCACTGAGCATATTGGCTTTATTGCCACCGCTTCAAGCACCTATGAAGAACCGTACAATTTGGCCCGTAAATTCGCCTCACTCGATCATTTATCTGAAGGTCGTGCGGCTTGGAATGTGGTGACTACTTCGGGTCCAATCGTAGCGAAAAACTTTGGTTTAAACGATGCGCCGCATCCGAAAGAACGCTATGAACGTGCCGATGAATTTATTCAAGTGGCACAAAAACTGTGGGATACCTGGGAAGATGATGCCTTTGAGTACAACAAAAAAACTGGTCAATTCTTTGACGGTGACAAACTGCATCCACCGCGTTTTAAAGGTAAACATTTAGCCGTACATGGCGGACTCAATATCGCGCGTCCACCGCAAGGCTATCCGGTAATTGTACAAGCCGGTCAATCGGAAGATGGTCGTGAATTGGCGGCTAAATTTGCCGAAGTCATTTTCACTGCACAGCAAAAAATTGAAGATGCACAAGCCTTTTATAAAGATGTTAAACAACGTTTAGTCAAATATGGCCGTCATACCGATGACCTGAAAATTATGCCGGGTGTTTCGATTTTTGTAGCGGAAACCGAAGAAGAAGCAAAAGCGAAATATGATGAACTGAACAGCTATATTCACCCATCACTCGGTTTATCTTTGCTACAGCAATTGGGCGGTTTTACCGAAGACCTCAGTCAATACAACCTCGATGAACCTTTACCTGAACATATCGGTCAAATTGAAAATGGTGCCAGCCGCAACCAACTGATTTTAGACATTGCCCGTCAAAACAATTTTACTATTCGCGAGTTGTACCAATGGATCGCAAGCGCACGCGGTCACTGGACCATTATTGGTACACCTGAAAAAGTGGTCGATGAACTTCAGGCTTGGTTTGAAAATGAAGCCGCGGATGGTTTTAATATTTTGCCACCAACAACCCCAGCGAGTTTAGATGATTTTGTTGATTTAGTGGTACCTGAACTGCAACGTCGTGGCCTGTTCCGCACTGAATATGAAGGCAAAACTTTACGTGAAAACCTAGGTTTAAAACGTCCAGAAAACCAATATGTTTTGGCACGTCAGGAAGTGAAAGCGTCTTAATTTAAAATCAGTTGAATATCCCTCATTCATGAGGGATTTTTTATGCCAGATCATTTTAATTCGACATAAAAAAACCTACTTTACGCAGGCTTTTGGATAACACATAAAGCACAATTACCAAGCAAATTGATAATCTGAAAACTTCGCTGGCTGTTTGTTGCTGTGTAATTGGTCTTTTAAAGGATCGCTAAAATCGAGCAGAATATTATTTTTAATATTGTGTAAACGCACATCTTCACGTTTACGCGGATGCGCAACCGGTACATCCACAATGCGTTTGATTCGACCCGGATGTGGCTGCATCACCACCACACGATCACCTAAAAATACCGCTTCTTCAACGTCATGGGTCACAATCACCATGGTGATTTTTTCTGCCTGCCAAATCCGCTGTAATTCATCTTGCAGGTTTTGACGGGTTAAGGCATCAAGTGCACCAAACGGCTCATCTAAAAATAAAATTTCCGGACGATTCACCAGACTTCGTGCAATGGCAACACGCTGGTTCATCCCGCCTGAAAGTTGCGATGGAAAAGCATCTTTAAACTTGGTCAATTTGACCAATTCTAAATGCTCATCGATGATTAGATCTTCTTCGGCACGGCTTAAATTGCTTTGATGCAATGCAATGCGAATATTTTCTGTCACACTTAACCACGGAAAAAGACGGTGATCTTGAAACACAATCCCGCGGTTTAAACTGGTGCCAAAAATCTTTTTACCATCAACGTGTATCTGGCCTTGATAGCTATTTTCCAGTCCAACCAATAAGCGTAACAGTGTGGATTTACCACAACCACTGCTACCGACAATACTAATAAATTCACCCGGTTGAATGTCTAAATTAATATCGTCCAGCACGGTTAATGCTTCATCATTTTGAGTCGGATAGGTTTTACTGAGTTGCTGAATAGATACATGGCCGGTCTGTTGCTGTGTCATATCTCAATTCTCCTGTAAAGCTTGAGGCAATGGCGAATTAAAGCTTCGCCAATGACACTTCTGTCGATTTGATCAATACCACCACTTCAGAACCGACTTTCAGATCAAGATCTTTGACTGAACGGGTACTAATAATTGAAGTGAACAAACCGGCTTTGGTTTCCACATTTATTTCTGAAACAACGTCCCCTTCTAATACTTCTTGAATAACGCCTTTGAATTGGTTACGTACGTTAACGGCTGTGATTGTCATTATAATTACTCTGTGTTTATGATGTTGTTAATATAAAATACTTTTGGCTGATTATTTATCTCGATTTAATATTTAGTTATGCATGCTTCATTTATCTATTTAACAGATATATTTATCAAAAAGCGTTTATGCAGCAAAACAGATAATTAAATATCGTTTTATTATTTATTTTTCGATATTAAATATTTCATGATGAGCTCAATTTTTATAATGAAGCAAATCATATGTCTATATTAACGCATCCTAGCGTCAGTCAGACGGTTCGCTACGAACGCGCACGAGCGACCGTCTTTGAAGATCCATTGTCAAAGGCACTGCTGGAGCGCATTGAACAAATTGCGCCAAGCGATGCCAATGCCTTGATTATTGGTGAAACCGGTACCGGTAAAGAGTTGGTTGCCAGACAAATTCATGCCCTAAGTCACCGTGCCAAAGGCCCTTTTATTGCAGTCAATTGTGGTGCTTTAACCGAATCATTAGCAGAAAGCGAATTATTCGGTCACGAAAAAGGTGCGTTTACCGGTGCAATTCATCAGCGGATTGGCTGGTTTGAAGCGGCGCATAATGGCACCTTATTTTTAGATGAAATAGGTGATTTATCGCTGTCTATGCAGGTAAAATTACTGCGTATTTTACAAGAACGGGAGATTGTTCGGGTCGGCTCGCTCAAGCCGATTCGGATCAATGTACGCATCATTGCTGCAACCAATGTCGACCTTGAAAAAGCAGTGCTGGAAGGCAAATTCCGTGAGGATTTATTTTATCGCCTATATGTCGCTTTGCTACGTATTCCGAAGCTTTCAGAGCGTCGCGATGACATTTTACCCTTGGCTAAATTCTTTGTGGAACGCTATCAAACTGACCCGCATGCAACGCCGTTACGTATCAGTCCACTTTCGGTTAAAAAGCTGTTACAACATCGTTGGCCGGGCAATATTCGTGAACTGGAAAATACCATTCACCATGCAGTTTTGGTCAGTCAGAATGGTGTGATTGAACCGGAGGATATTCGCTTCTCAAACCTGTTACATAGTCGTAGCAAAGGACAAAATCAAAGTGCACCGCAAAATGATTTAAACAACAACGCTTTGCCGGAAATTTTGGCCAACACCGATGCTGAAAAATTGTTGCAATCGACCTTTCAACATTTGTTCCAAGCCTCACAGCAATTGCCGCAACTCAATATCAATGAGTTAATTGAAGAACAATTTATTCGTAGTGCCTATACTTACTGTGAATACAATCAGGTGCATACTGCAAGGTTACTGGGCGTGACACGTAACGTGATTCGCACGCGTTTAATGAAATATGCATTATTATAATTAAATCTATTTTTTAAAATAAAAACCTAGCATAAATATTAAAAATCTATATCAATTATCTTAAAGGCTTTATTTTAATTCAAAATAAAAAATTTAATATTTTATTTATTTTAAAGCTCGTAGATTTCTTATCTTAGAAAACATAAAAAAGCAGTGAATCAACACTGCTTTTTTGCATTTTAATTTTTAGATATTAATATTATTCTGATGGATTACGTTTCCAAGCGGTAAAGTATTTTTCCAACCCAATCAAAATATAGTTAAAAGATAAGCCCACTAAAGTAATCACTAAAATCCCCACAAACATTTGTGGAATTTCAAAACTAAATTGTGAATACATAATCAGGTAACCCAGACCGGCTTTGGCACCAAACATCTCAACCGCAACCAGCGCAAGGATGGAGATCGCCCCTGCCAAACGGATACCAACGAAAATGGTTGGTACTGATGCTGGTAAAATGACTTTACGGAACAGTTGATACGGTTTTAAGCCCATGGTGCGTGCTGATTTAATCAGCAAAGGATCGACTGTTTGTACACCGGTAATGGTATTTAACAGAATCGGCCATGTGCAGGCGTAAACCAATAAACTGATTTTAGATGCTTCACCAATGCCTAGAAATAAAATAAACAACGGCATTAATGCCAGCGCTGTGGTATTACGAAACAGCTCCAACAATGGGTTTAAAGTTTCTGCCACCAATTTATACCAACCAATGATCAAACCCAGTGGAATGGCAATGGCTAAGGCCAAAACAAAACCAATAATCGAGCGTTGAATACTGGCGCTAAAATGCGTACCCAGTTGTCCACTTTGGTACAGCTGCCATGCAGTATCCAACACTACAGACAATGGCGGTAAAAAGGCTGGACTCACCACACCTAAGCGCGGCAAACTTTCCCATAATAATAAGAACAACACGATGGCAATACTGCGTTTAAAAATCGTATTGAGCCAAGTCAGTTGTAAGCGTGGTTTTGCCACAGTATAAGTTTGGCGATGTGGAATCGCCTGTTGAGTCGATGACATAATGAATAATCCTCTAATTTATTTATGCGTGAGCAAGCTGTTTGTCTTTTTCGAGTGCTTGCGCCTTAATCACCTCTTCGCTGAGCTGCGACCAGATTTGATGACGAATTCTGCCGTATTCAGCCGTTGAACGGATATCCTCACCTTTGGCTTTCAGGCTGGCTGGAATGTCGATGACTTCCTTAATCCGTCCCGGTCTTGAGGTCATAATCGCCACGCGTTGACTGAGGAAAATCGCTTCATCAATACTATGGGTGATGAAAACAATGGTCTTCTTCGAGGTTTGCCAAATCTTAATCAGTTCTTCTTGCAAGGTTTCACGGGTTTGCGCATCCAGTGCGGCAAACGGTTCATCCATCAATAAAATTTCAGGTTCATACGCTAAGCTTCGCGCAATCGCGACACGCTGTTTCATCCCGCCTGAAAGCTCATTCGGATAATGCTTTTCAAAACCTGAAAGCCCCACCAATTGCAGATAATACTGGGCTTTTTCCCGACGGGTTTTCTTGTCCACGCCTTTGGCTTCCAGACCAAATTCAATATTTTCTAAAGCAGTCAGCCATGGATAAAGTGCGTATTGCTGAAACACAATGCCGCGATCCAGACCTGGCTGAGTAATTTGCTTACCACTGAGTAAAATTTGCCCCGAAGATGGCTTAGTCAGTCCAGCAATCAGGTCAAGTAAGGTTGATTTACCACAGCCACTTGGCCCCACAATGGAAACAAATTCACCGTGTTGGATATCTAAAGTGACATTTTCAACCGCGACAAATTCAGGTTTATAATTTTTGCTATTGGGATGATTCTGCGCAGGAAAAACCTTACGCACATGATCTAAATTTAAGGCACTGGTCATTGTTGTATTCCTTTTCTAATCTTAATTTTTCTGTGCTGCATAAGGGTTGAATTCATTGCTATACAGCGTGCTCACATTCAATTGATTCGGTTTTAATTTTTGCTCTTGCACCAAGGCATTCACCCATGGCTCGAAGTCTTGATTTTTTTGTACGCCGCCGACATCTTTCACTCCAGTTCCCGTGTAATACGGAATCAACACTTTGGTTTCATTACGCTGACGTTTATCAATAATGCTTTCCATACGTGCCACAATTTGTTCTTTTGGTGTGTGATGCAACCACTCTTGTGCACGAGCCACACCGTTCACAAAGGTTTTTGCTGCATCACGATGCTCTGCAATGAAATCCTTACGCATCGCGTAACTGCCCGCAGTAAATGGACCATACAGCTCAACATCTTTAAAGATTGGACGAACTCCACCAGTTTTAAGTGCACGTTTTTCTAAAATCCCCGAGAACACCGCAATATCAATTTGACCATTACGGAGCGCTTGTTCGGTGCTGACAGGTGGCAAGACAATCAATTCAACCTCACGAATTTCTTTTTCTGTTAAACCGTGACGCAATAAATAATCTTTTACGACAAACTCATAATGTGCACCAAAGGCATTCACTGCGACTTTTTTACCAATAAAATCGCGTGGACTACGAATCGGGCTGTTCTCTAAAACATAAAAACCCACGTTCATGTCTTCATCACTGCCATAAGATGCGATCACAGGCACCACATCTAAACCCGCAGCAATGACTTTCACCACGGCGCCATTGAACGCTGAAGCAAAATCGACGTCACCGGACACCAAAGTGAGTAAGTCTTGTGGTCCACCTTGTACTGTGCCGACGTAATCCAGTTTAAGTTTGCCCAAGTAACCCAAGTCCTGCGCCAATTCAGGCAGCGACACCAAACCTGGATAACTTTGATAACGTAAATGCGTCACGTCCTTTGACGTGGTTTTATCAACCTTCTGCGTCGTACAACCTGCCACCAAACTGCTAGTTATGACGGCTGCCAACAGGGCTTTTTGCCAAAATTTCGGGAGTATTTTCATTGTTATTTCTCCTAACTCCGCTGCTGCCAGCGCAGTACTTTACGTTCGATACGGCTGAGGATGCTGTTTAAAATCACCCCGACAAAACCAATGGTCAGCATGCCTAAAATAATCAAAGACACATTAAATTGCTCACGACCACGAATGACCAAATTACCGAGTCCAACGCCGTAATTTGCCAGTAAAAATTCTGATCCCACCGTTGCCAACCACGCGAAAATTAAACCCAATTGCAGACCGACAAAAATCTGTGGACTCGCTGCCGGCAAAATGAGTTTGCGGTAGGTATACAGTTTCGGAAATTGATAGACTCTTGCGACTTCACTGTATTTCGCGCTGATGCTGCTGACACCTTCCAAGCTGTGTAATGCCACTGGATAAAACACCGATAGACTGATAAATAAAATTTTTGCACCGTTGCCATAGCCTAAAAAGGTCGAGATCAACGGCAACCATGCAAACAGTGACACCTGACGTAATACGTTAAAGCCCGGTGCAAATAACCAATTGACCCAACGGGTTGTGCCCAGTGCCACACCAAAAGCCACCCCTAGACTTGCACCAATCACATAACCGGTGAAGTTACGACCGAGGCTTGCGGCAAAGCCTTGCCAAAATTCGGGTTGGCTAAAGCTCTGGATAGCACCCGTTAATACCGTGACTGGCGATGGAATCAATTTAGGATCGAGCCACTGTAAAGCTGACGCCAGCGACCAAAGTGCAATAAATGCGATCGGTAAAATCAAGGCTTGCAGTACTTTAATGCTTTTGTCCAAGTTTGAATTTGCAGGAATATTGGATTGTTCAAGACTGAGTTCTGACATGATTAGCCCCCTACTCGTGTTGCGTAAAAACGAGCAAGGCGTTCAAAGGCAGCCAATACGCTGTCCAAAACAAAGCCCGTGATGCCAATTAAAATGATGCCCATGAAAATAATATCCATCTGCATCAATTGACGTCCCCAAACCATCAGGAAGCCAATCCCTTCACTGCTTGCCAGTAATTCCACAAACACCAAGGCTAACCATGCTTGCATCACACCTTGACGTAAGCCACTAATAATGGCGGGTAGGCTTGCCGGTAAAATCACTTTGGAAAAAGTCTGAAATTTAGAGAATTGATAAACCTGCGCCACTTCAAGCAAACGGTTCGGTACTTGTTGAATACCTTTAAAGGTTGCAATCAACACTGGAGAAACCACCGCAAGCGAGATCGCAACAATCTTCAAGGCTTCATCAATGCCCAAGAAAATCATTAACAGTGGAATCCAGCCAATGATCGGAAATTGCGTAAGCAAATGAATGCTCGGTAAAACAAAACTTTGCGCGCGTTGTGATAAAGCAAACCAGATCCCAAGGCTCAGTCCAAGACTGACACCGAGTAAGACGCTCCATAAAATACGCTTAGCACTGGTGGCAAAGTGAAATTGCAAATCACCCGATTGCCACAGTTCAACGGTTGTGCTCCACACCAATTGCGGCGCAGGCAAAATTTGTTCTGGCAACCAGTGCTGCACTGTTGCCACATACCAAACACCCAACAACAACACCGGTAGCAGTAGACCACAAGCCAATTGCAAGGTTACTTTTAGGTATTTCTTAAAAAATTCAAATGCACTACGGTAACTTTGCCACTGTACCGAATGTGCGGTTACATTCGTAAGGCTCATGATTCTTGTCCTTCTGCTATATGTTTTAAATCATCAGGTTTTAAAAAAGAGAGAAACGCCTGATCACGAGAGATCACTAAAATCAGTCCGATAAAGGCCAGACCGATTGGGAAAAATAAATTCTGTAAGCCGATGCTGGCACCGAAGGCTGCTCCTAAAAAGCCGCCAAACAAGCCACCTGCCGGACCAACTAAAGCCAAGATGGGTGAGATTTTTGCCATTGCGGTTTGTTCACCCACTTTGGCAAAGGACATAAAGTTGGCAATGTGCAACATGCCCAAACCGAGTCCTAACATCAGTGATGCTGGCCACATCCAAAAAGTGACTGAGGTAAAGGCTAAAATCAGTAATGAGCTACTAATTAAGCTCAGTCCGATCCAGTAAAACTTCGGATAACCAATCAGTTCAGCCAAGCCACCCAATGTGAATAACGAACCGACAAAAACAATGCCTTGTGTCGTGAGTAACATTACCGCTACAGATTCAGACAGTGAGAAACTTTGAATGGCGATAACCACAATGAAAAAGCCAAAATAGCTATTCGCTACGCTGCTTAAAAACTCTAAAGCACAGACCATGCGCAGAGCTGTATGGGTTTTCAGTAATGCCAGTGGTGCAACCACATCACGCCATTGAAAGCTCGGTGCATTGGCTGCGGTTTGATGAATCTGCTGAAAGCAAAATGGCGCAAAAATCAGGGTTGCCAAAAATAACAACGCCACGCAGTAAAAGCTGCCACCATAACCAAACTGTTGAATCAGTAATACCGTTAAAACAGGTGCGATGAGGAAAAAACCCATCATGTGAGAACCGCGGAACCAACCTGCTTTGGCCGGCCCAAGACGTTTTAAATTGCTCAGAAAAACGGTATTAATTGAGACAAAGCGCATCGGTAAAACAAAGCTCACCAATGCCGTCACAATGAGTAAATACCAAGCACTTTCCTGCAGCGGTGTCAGTGCATATAAAGCTGCACCAATCACACTGCCCATACTAAAAACTTTTAAGGAACCCAGGCGCTGCACCAAAACACCAATCGGCAGCGCCATAAACAAGATACCGACACTTTGTGCTGCAGCAATCAATCCAAGCTGAAGCTCTGTCGCTTCAAGTTGCACGGCGTACAATGAAATCAAGATACGGGCAACCCCAACCCCTAAACCGGCGATAATCGTCAGCAGCACAAAACTGCTCATGAATTTCGCGGTTAAAGGGGTAGAGACAACATTTGTTTCAATCGGATTCATGACCACATTCCTGAATTATTTTGGCTGGCCATTGGCATTAAATGCACGCCAATAGTTCTGCAAATTCAGTTCTTTTAAAGCATTGTTTAAATACTTTGGTTCGTACCAGGTTTTGGTATCCACATCGCGGCGGATGAGTTTTGCATCTTTGGCAATTTTTAATGCGCTGTCGATTTGTGAACGATGAAATTCATCTAGCAATGGATTGGTACGATCTTTTAGGTTCCAGCCATCCCAGGTTTTTTGATAGTCGACCAATGGAATACCGCTTTGTGACCAAAGCTTATATTGGGTGACACGGTTGGCTTCTTCCGAACTCCACTGTGCTTGTTTAATCAGTGTCGTGACGACACGTTGTGTCACTTCTGGGTATTGTTTTTCAAAACTTTCAGTTACCCAAAAATGTGCAATCGGGGCAACTTTAGGATCTTTAATTTCAATTAAAGTTTTTGCGACTCCACGTGAAACCAAACTAAATGGTGAAGTAATCGCGGCATCAATATCACCTGTTGCTAGAGATGTACGCGCAGAATAACCATCTTGCGAAATCACGCGTAGGTCACGTTCGGTAAAGCCATATTTCGCCAAGACACGGTTAAAAACGATTTGTTGATTTGTACCTTTAAAAATTGAAAACTTCTTACCTTTTAGATCAGCAAAAGACTTAGCACTTGATCCAGCAGGAACCACCACATAGGTTGGACCAAAACGACCGGTTGAGAACAAAACCTTAGTTTTAAGTCCAGTAGAACGACCCACCAATGAAGGTAAGTCACCATGTAAAGCAAAATCGACTTTACCGTTGGCTAAACCTTCATTGGTTGCAGGGCCTGCACCTGGGAAGAATAACCACTTCACAGCAATGCCATCTTTCTTAAATTCTTGCTCTAATACACCGCGTAAATGCGCTGAAGCGACAAAGCTACCCCCTGTTTTAGGCTTACCACCTTCACCCGCACCTGACATAGAAATGCGGATTTCTTTGGGATTGGCTGCATGCAGTTGCAAGCTGAGTCCCAGTGCCGATAAGGCCAAGAATGTTGCGGCTATTTTTTTAGAAAAAAGTTTCATATTTAACGGTCCTATAGAATTAAATGATTGAATTAGAATGTGTATTGGAATTGCGCTTGCAGTTCATTGGTGTCTTTCTGTGTCGCAGCCTCAATGTCATAGATGTAATGATTGAGCTGTAACTGGAATTTGGTGGTCTGGGCAAAAAACAGATTTAAACCTAGTGAATGAATGTCGTATTCACCGATGCGGCCACTCGCGGTATCTAAGTAATCTTTTTGATTTTTATTTGGGTTATAGCTGTCGTAACGGTAGTAACCTTGAATCGATTTCGGCCAGAAATCGTCAAATTTGGCATTGGATTTAATACTGTTATAGAACTGGTCACCCAAGGTATAGAACGCGGTAAAGGTATGCCCTTCTGCTTTGGCTTCTTTTACAGCAAGTGCAGTCGTGTCGATGTAATCAGTCTTGCCTTGTAGATATTCATACGTCACGCCAAACGGTGCGTGATTGTAATAGACGTCAAAACCAAGGCGGTCACGCTTTGCTTTATTGTCTAAAATACCAAGACTAGAAAGTTTGGCTTCACCTTTGATATAAGACGCGCCAACTTTGAATTCACGTAACCAACTTGCATAGTCCACAGGTAAGGTAAATGCCACACGACCAATATAATCTTTGCCGTTATTGTCATCGGTTTTGTTACTGCCATTACCGTTGGTCACACCAATCGCATATTCAAACAACGGCGCACGGTAGTTCGCACCGTAGTCGACAAATGGCTTTGCATCGCCACGAACAATCAAGCCATTTTGACGGGTAAATAAACCCAAATAAGTTGGTGCGGTTGCTGTACTGATGGTTGGACGTAAATCTTCAGGTGACTGCACGTCTAGACCAAATGGCAGCAATTGCTGACCTAAGGTTAGGTTTAATTTAGAGACCTCTGCGCCACCATTGGTCGACAGCACGTGATAGCGTAAGTAAGCATCGAGCAAGTTAAAGTTGCTGTTGTTGGTGCCGTCGTTACGCTTTGAATACCCAAAAGAGGCTTGGTAATCGAGGTTCTTTCCTTCGTTATAATCTTTAAATAAATTACCGCGCACCCCAAGTAGTGCCGTACCGACATCAAAGGTTGATTTTGGCGTATTGGGTGCAGTGTTATTGTCTTGCACATTGGCACGCAGTTGCACCGTACCGAATAAAGTCGTATCACGTGCTGACTTCACTGTTTGGCGTTCATACTGACGCGACTGATCATATTTATAGTTTTCTAAATCGGAACGTACACCTTCAATATCATCTGAGGTTGCCGGTGTTGGACCAGCAGCCAATTCAGATCCTTCGGCATCTTCACTGCTATAACTGTCTACGCTGTCATTCACTGGTGCAACGACAGCAGCTTTGGCTTGGGGTTGTGCTTCAACAGCATTTAAGCGTTGTTGAAGGGTTTCAATTTGTTGTTTCAAACTGCTCAGCTGCTGTTTTAAGTCAGCATCACTGGCAAAACTCAATTGACTGGTTGCAGATAAAATCAATGCCACTGCAAGATTTAACGATGTTTTTTTCATACTCTAATTTCACTTCTTTTTTGTGCCCCAAAGCGCAAAGCTGCCCCAACCCCAAGCCAAGGACTTGAGGTAAATGTAGTGCGTGGGAAATACGGGTTATGCGGCCTGTTTGTTTTTCAGTTTTTCTTTATTTCCTGAAACGAACTTCGGATGATTCACGTGATTAATAATCAAGATCATCCAACAGCCATTTTTTTTAAATTAGTTTCTGTTAGCGACAGCATGTATAGCCACACATGGTCATGCACATCACTAAATGAGCTGAAGTCATGTTGGCTATACTCAAGCACTGCGGTTTTGCTTTTAAATGGTTTAAATTACGCATAGGTTTTGGCCTATTCTTCATGTTTTCGTTCTTGTTATTTCGCAACAACCATGCCAACTATATAAATTATTGTTTTAACGGAATTTATTAATTTTATTCCAACTAAACATGTTGGTTTTAACGCGGTATGTGTGTTGATATTTCAACACTTGCTTATTTAAATTCAGCTGGTTTTTTTATTTTTATTTCTTATTTTTAGATATAAGGCTACTTTTTCGAGTACCCGCTACAGCTCCAATTTATAAGCTAAAACTTAAGGAAAAATACTTTTGGGATATTCGAAAACCGCAATTTTAAGGCATAAAAAAACCCGCCATTTGCGGGTTTTTAAGCGCTTTTGGTTTTAAGCAGATTTCTTGCTTTTATTGCCTAATTTTGTAGCGAATGCCATGACACGCTGATAACCGGTCGGCAAAATGCGCTGCATCAAATCAATGGCTTTGGCATCATTACCTATCAATAAACGGCGTTTATCTTTTTGCACCGCTTCAATGATTTGACGTGCTGCTTCTTCTGGTGGGCAACGTAATAATTTATTAAAGGATTCTGCCGATTTTTCCGGATGCATACCTAAGCTTCGAATACTGTCATTCATCTTGGCTGCATTGGCAATATTGGTACGAATACCGCCTGGGTGAACACATAGCGCACTCACGCCACAATTTTCCATGTCCAGTTCCTGACGCAGTGATTCAGTGAAACCACGTACCGCAAATTTGGTGGCATTATATGCAGACTGGGTCGGTTGTGCAGTTAAACCAAACAGACTGGAAATATTAATGATATGCCCTTCACCGGACTTCTTGATTAAAGGTAAAAACTCTTTGGTGCCATAGACCACACCCCAGAAGTTAATATTCACAATCCATTCCAGTTCTTCGTAACTTGCCCCTTCAACGGTTGAACCCAGTGCAACCCCCGCATTGTTAAAAATCATGTTGACTGAACCGTGATTTTGCACGGTATCCGCAGCCCATTCTTTCATGGCATCACGGTCAGCCACATCCAGTTTTTGGGTGGTTACACGTACATGACTTTGTTTTACCAATTCAGCCGTTTGCGCTAAACCTTGTTCATTCACATCACTTAAGGACAAATGACAACCTTGCTTTGCCAAAAGTACAGCCAATTGCTGACCAATACCTGAACCCGCACCGGTAATTGCTGCGACTTTATTTTTAAAATTTTTCATGACTCATCCTTATCCAATTTTTTCTGCACCATTCACCTAAACATCTCGATTGTTTTTCTGTGGTGATGATGTGCAGTTCATCCATCCAATATAATTTTGACAATACTCATTGTCAATATAATATATGATCAATAGCAAGATCAAAGACCATCTGGCCATTTTCAGCATAGGTCTGTGAATAAATTATTGTTAACATAGGGCAAAACCCAGATTTAATTCGGCACACCATATTTATGACTGAACAACACGAAAATCTTGAAGAAAAACAAAATAAGCCGTCAAAAACCAAAGAACGTCAATTTAAAGGCCTGTCTTTAACTGAGCGCAAACAAGCACGTCGTGAAAAGCTGATTGAAGCGGGCATTGAAGCCTATGGCACGCATGGTTTTTTTGCGGTGACGGTAAAAGATATTTGTAATGAAGCCAAACTGACTGAACGCTATTTCTATGAATCTTTTAAGAAAAGTGATGAGCTTTTTCAAACCATCTTTTTAAAATTAATCGATCAATTGCAGCACAATGTCATGCAAGCCATCATGCAGGCATCGACCGATCCGCGAAAAATGATTGAATCCGGCTTAACGGCGTTACTCACTACATTAAAAGATAATCCACGTATGGCACGGATTATTTATATCGATGCCATGCTGGTTCAGGAGCTGCATAATCAAGCCACTATTCATGAAACCATGTTGCGTTTTGACCGTATGATTCATGCCTTTGTCATGTTAATGATGCCGCATATTGACCGTTCTGAACGTGAAATTTCTTTAGTCGCAACAGGTTTGAATGGCTATGTCACTCAAATTGCGATTCGCTGGGTGGTCAGTGGCTTTAAACAATCGATGCAAGAGGTTTTATCGTCTTGTAGTATCGTTTTTCTATCTTTGCTCGATACTTTTTCAGAAAAAGAAAAAATAATGAAAAAAGAAAGTTCATCTTAATCTTTAGATTGAAATTCATACAATATGTTGAATTCATTATATTTAGATGACTGATTTATTTTAAATTGTTCATTTTTCACTATAAAAATTGTCACATTTCTTTGCGAAAACTGGCCTATCGCCCTTTTCTGCAATGATACTGTCATAATTAATCTTTGTAATAAGCCTGTCATAAATACAAAACGGTTCACCGTTAACATCAAATAGGATATTGCGTTGTGAAAGATGACTATATATTAATCGTCGATGACGAACTTCCCATTCGAGAGATGATTCACACATCTTTAGACATGGCAGGCTTTCAATGCTTACAGGCAGAAGATGCCAAACAAGCCCACCAAATGATCGTGGATCAACGCCCTGCGCTTATTTTACTAGATTGGATGTTACCGGGTGGTATCAGCGGGGTTGACCTGTGCCGCCGCTTAAAACGCGACGAGAGCTTAAATGAAATTCCAGTGATTATGCTGACGGCACGTGGCGAAGAAGACCATAAAGTACAAGGTCTTGATGCGGGTGCAGACGACTATATGACCAAACCTTTCTCGACTCGAGAACTGGTTTCACGTATTAAAGCGGTATTACGTCGTGCCAATGCCTTAAGTGGTGAAAAAACCATTGATGCCAATGGTCTAATGCTTGATCCGGTCAGCCAGCGCGTCAGTTATGCTGATAATATTTTAGAGATGGGTCCCACAGAATACCGTTTATTGGCATTCTTCATGACTCATCCCGAACGTGCCTATACCCGTGCTCAATTGCTTGATCAGGTTTGGGGTGGTAACGTATATATTGAAGACCGTACCATTGACGTGCATATTCGCCGTTTACGTAAAGTGCTGGAACCTTTTGGGGTAGACCGCTATATACAAACCGTTCGTGGCACAGGTTATCGTTTTTCGACCCGCGCGGATGTCGCTTTAGGTTAGTCGTTTTTTAGGTAAATTGCGTTTTATGTATGAACCCTACCCCGTCCCGGAAATTGCACGAGAACATAAACGATTCCGTTACAGCAGTTTATGGACTTTTGCCAAGCAAGATTTACGTTTACTCGCCTTTTTACTGCTAATTGCAGGTTTAATGGGTATCGGGATTGGGTATTTCTGGATTTTTATTTTCATCGCTTTCGCGATATTTTTTGCTTTGCAACTCCGTTCACTGTATTTGGTAAATGAATGGATTTCCAACCGCCCTTATGATGTTCCGCCCAACTTGGATGGCATCTGGGGCGCATTGCTGTTTAATGTTTATCGCGCCCAGCGCCAAGAACGTATTGTTCAGGCAGAAATGGTCGGTTTAATTGATCGTGCTCAATCTTCACTGATTGCCCTGGCCGAAGCCGTGGTTTTGATTGATGAATTACACCAAATTGAATGGTGGAATCCCGCAGCGGAAAAGTTGCTCGGGATACAGCCTTTAGATCGCGGGCGTAATATTTTAACCCTGCTGCGTCAGCCGAATTTTATTCAATATTTCAACCATATTGACGAGGCACCTGATGGCTTGAAAATGAAATCTTCAGCCTTTGAAGACCATTATGTGCAAGTCAAAATGACTCGTTTTGGTGGTGAAAGCCGTCTATTGGTGGCCTATGACGTCACCCGCATGCATAATCTGGAACAAATGCGTAAAGACTTTGTCGACAATATTTCCCATGAACTGCGTACGCCCCTGACCGTACTCAGTGGTTATATTGAAACCTTTACCGATCAGGAAGATTTAAATCCACGTTGGAAACGTGCCTTTGACCAGATGCAAGCACAAACCAGACGTATGAATGCCTTGGTCAATGACCTATTGTTGCTCTCTCGTTTAGAAAGCAACAAGCAAATTGCCAAAAATCAGATTATTGAAATGCCGAGTCTGATGAACCAGCTGTTTGATGATGCTCAAGCCTACAACGTTGACTATCACCACACGCTGAATTTAGATATCGACAGTCATTGTGACCTGATTGGTTCAGATACCGAACTTGCCAGCGCCTTCAGCAACCTGATTACCAATGCCATTAAATACACGCCTAAGGGCGGAACCATTACTATGGGTTGGCATGATGATGGCGAGCACGGTATCTTTACTGTTGAAGATACCGGGATCGGGATTGATCCCAAACATCTGCCGCGTTTAACCGAGCGTTTCTATCGTGTCGATAGTGCCCGTAGCCGTCAAACTGGCGGAACAGGTTTAGGGTTGGCCATTGTGAAACATGTGCTCATGCAACATGGCGCACACTTAGAAATCGAATCAAAAGAAAACCAAGGCTCAACCTTTAAAGTAATCTTCCCTAAAGAACGCCTCTACCACATGAGCTAGACGTACAGTACATCTAGCTCAATCTAAGAAGCTAGATTCTGTTCTTTAAACTTTGCTCGCTGATAAGCCGGACGCTCCGCCAAACGTTTTACATAGGCCGCAATATAAGGATATGACCCTGATGTTCTCGACTGCAGGGCTTCTAGCGGAAAACCCATCTGAATATCGGCAAAAGAAAATGCCCCTGCCACGTACTCATGCTTAGCCAGATAATCTTCCAGATAGTTAATATGATCTTTTAAACGCGGTTGAATAAATCCTGCCTTTACCCCTGATGTAATTTTTTTCGCGACCGGCTTTACCAGCCATGGTACATGTTTGGGTACGTTGCTCATCACCAACTGCATCACCAGTAAAGGCATCAATGAACCTTCCGCATAATGCATCCAATAGCGATATTGCTGCTGATCTTTTTTATTCTGCAGATTAAATTGCTGTTGCTGATCATAGGTTTCTTGCAGATATTGCAAAATCACCGCAGATTCGGCAATGGTTTGATCCGCATCGGTCAATACCGGTGCTTTGGCTAAAGGATGAACCAGTTTTAATTCTGGAGGGGCAGCAAAAGTGGGTAAGCGTTTATAAAATTTAACCTGATAATCCAAAGCCAGTTCTTCTAACGCCCATAAAATTCGAAAAGAACGCGATTGATCTAAGTGGTGCAATGTAATCATTATTTTGCTCTCTATTTTTTCTGCTTTGACTATACGCATAGCCCTAAAAAAATGACATCCTGCTTTACACAAAATGTCATTTCGATCTGTTCATCAACTTAGACAAGTACAGTATTAATGTCTAGGCTACGTAATAATGTTTTGGTCACTGGCGTTTTATTGCTGATCTCTAAAACCTTTTGCTTTAGCTCATCCGACAAGGGCTGCGCAAAAGACAAACGACGTTCAATCCATTCTTTGCCTTCTTTATTGGCATTAAAATCAGCTTCAACAGAAAACTCCCCCAGCTCTATGCCTTTATGACTGGCATACATGCGCAGCGTAATCATGGTACAAGAAATCAGACCTGAACAAATCAAATCATAAGGTGCAGGACCTTTATCTTGCCCACCAAAAGATTCGGGTTTATCAGTCATAAATTGGTGTATACCCGTCTTGATCTCGCCCGACCAAGGTTCAGCCAAGCGATGTACTTCTGCATTTGCAATAATGGCCATGAGGAGGATGATTCCTAAATGTTATCTTTATTTTAAATTTTATCTTTATTTAGAGGCACGCATTTTATCTGGGAATGCCGGCGCTTCTAAGCGTGGTCCAGGATAATCAGCAATATTGCCAAAGCGTTCATGTTGTTCAATCCAGTGGTCACGAGCATTGCAAAGTTCTTCCTGAGTACGACCGACAAAATTCCACCACAGCAATATTGGCGACTCAAAAGGTTCACCACCCAACAGTAGAATACGGCTGCCCGCATGGAGCTGAATTTCAATTTCAGTAACACCCGGCTCAAGAACAACCATATTGTCTTCAGTCAGTTCATGACCATTCACGACAGCTCCCCCATCCAAGGCCATGAAACCGTATTCAAATTTTGGATTGAGTTTAATTCGGGTGGTGGTCGATTCTTTTGCCGTTAAATCAACCCCGAGTAATTCCGTATGTACGGCTACCGGTGATTTAGTTTTTAGAAACTCGCCGACCAATACGGTAAATTCGACCTGATCTTTTTCAACCACAGGCAGTTCTGGATAGTGCTCAAAACAGGGGGCCATATTCATTTTATCATCTGGCAACGCAATCCAGAGCTGTGCAGCATGCATATGGGTTTCAGTTTCCGGTGCAACTTCAGTATGTGAAATACCATAACCGGCTGTCATTAAATTGACCTGTTTCGGGCGAAGCAACTGTTTTGTGCCCAAACTATCAGTATGCATCATGGTGCCTTCAATCATCCAGGTGAAGGTCTGCAAACCTATATGTGGATGCGGCCCAACATCCAGGCCATCACCTTGCGGAAAAGTCACGGGACCGGCATGATCCAAGAAACACCATGCTCCAATTAAGCGTTTATGGCGACTTGGCAAAGCACGCTTGATTACGGTTCCCTGCCCAATTTCCACGCTACGTAAAGGAAATTCCTGAATAAATTGATTCACGTATTTTTCACAATCATCTGAATCAGAAAGCTCTATATAGTTGCTATTGGTCATATTTTTATCCTGAATCGTACGGGCTAAACCGCTCTTGAATGTCCTGAATCTATTCTTATGATCATATAGGCTCTTACAGATTCAGCCTATAGCTAAGTTAATACGCTGAATACCATGTATAGGACAATATTATTTTTGAAATTTTCCGTAATAAAACAATCTCTTCATTCTTTATTCACCCCGCTATTCATCTCCTATTCATATGAATTTTATATATAAATAAAATTTTGTCACAATTACCTTAACCGCTTATTGTTTATCTGGTGTACAAATTCTATTCATCCACCTATTATTTTTGCTTTACGAATCCCACAAAGAAAGGGGTATCTCCATGTTTAGGGGAGATCAAAAAAAAACTCAGAACAACAATGATAAAAATCCTGATCAGATTGGGACAAATGTGGATAAAAATTCAAATCATGAAACTGCTTATATTTTACCAAAGCAGCTGTGTACTGTTGAAAATCAAAAAGTGATAGAACAGGAATTACGAGATCCAGCCACACGTATTCCGGATCAATTTCAACAATATTACTTGGACTATCAAAATAAACACCAACGACAATTTTTAAAATGCGTCAATTTTATTGGTCAGATTACATTTTTAAGTTATTTCTTTGTAGACTGGTTGCTGATCCCTGAAATTGGCATGCTTTCAGGTATTTCACGGATTATTCTTGTGGTCTGTGCAATATTAATCAACGGGTTCGCCTTTCGTTACTGCAAAAATATTAAAATTATAGACAGCTTACTTCCCATATACGTCGCGGCAGCAGCTGCATTGTGGCTAAGTCTTCTGATGTTGTCACATAGTCCAATCGTGACCACATATATATATGCCGCTGTCATTTTTATTTTATTAGGCAATTTATGTGTACAAGTCTCTTTTCGAAATTCAATCTTCACCTCTTTGCTGATTAGTGCGGTCATTTTTCATGGTGTATCTCAGTTGGTCAGCTTAGAGGAAGTTGTCTTATTTTCTCTCATCTATGTCCCTGTTTTATTACTCAGCATGTATATCAGCTGGAATAATACTTTAAATTCAAAACGCAATTTTTTACGGGTTTTATTAAATGACTGGAACTACTATGCCTTAAGTGAACTGGCGCATACAGATGAGTTAACTCAACTCAATAATCGTCGACAGTTTTTACAGGTTGCTGAACAAACCATTCAGAAATGGCCAAAATATAATTTAGCTTGTTTATTGATGCTGGATATCGACTTTTTCAAAAACATTAATGACACTTATGGACATGATGTAGGCGATGAAGTCCTTCGGGTGCTTGCTGAAATTGCTCGCAAGGAAATGCGACACACAGATGTGTTAGCCCGTTTTGGCGGAGAGGAATTTATTGCATTACTGCCGAATACCACACTGGAGGAGGCAATCACCATCGCGAATCGATTGTGCCGAACCATTGAAAGTCATCAAATCTGTATTAAAGATAAATTCTTTTTCAATTTTAGTGTCTCGATTGGGGTATCCCAACTACAACCCAATCAAAATGATTTGAGTTTACTGATTAAAAATGCCGATATTGCGCTGTATCAAGCCAAGAAAAATGGCCGCAATCAGGTGGCTATTTATACCTGTGAATGATTAAAAAGTTTCTTCATCAAAACGATCTTGGTCGATTTTATAAATATGAAAATTTAGTTCAATTTGGATAGCCGAAAACCCAATTTAGTTTTTCTTCAATCAACAACTTCATGTATAGTAAAATAAATTGATCATAAGTCATTGAAATTATTTTCTTTTGATTGAATATTTGATTTTCATAAGATAAAAAAGGACGCTTTCGCGTCCTTTTTTATTGAGAGGTTTAGTTTTCACTAAACTGCCGCAGGCGTAGCCTTTGGCGTAAACCTGGCAAGCAGCAATGCTGCTTGAAAGCCCAGTTTTACTCCCATTCAATCGTCGCTGGTGGCTTAGATGACACGTCATAAACAACACGTGAAACATCTTTAATTTCGTTCATGATACGAGTCGAAATCTTATCAACCAATTCATATGGAAGATGTGCAAAACGTGCTGTCATGAAGTCAACAGTTTCAACTGCACGAAGTGCAATCACCCATGCATAACGACGACCATCACCTACTACACCAACAGATTTAACTGGTTGGAATACAGCGAATGCTTGAGCAGTTTTATCATACCAACCGCTGGCACGAAGTTCTTGCATGAAAATGTCATCAGCTAAACGAAGGATGTCAGCATATTCTTTTTTCACTTCACCCAAAATACGCACGCCCAAACCTGGACCCGGGAATGGATGACGATAAAGCATTTCGTGTGGTAAACCTAAAGTTGTACCTAAACGACGTACTTCATCTTTAAACAAGTCACGAATTGGCTCAACCAATTCAAATGCTAAATCTTCTGGTAAACCACCCACGTTATGGTGTGATTTAATCACGTGCGCTTTACCATTTTTAGTTGCAGCAGATTCGATTACGTCTGGATAAATCGTACCTTGAGCAAGGAAGTTTACGCCATCTAGCCCACGAGCTTCTTCAGCGAAAACTTCAATGAATTCACGACCGATGATTTTACGTTTTTTCTCAGGATCAACTTCACCTGCAAGTGCAGACAAGAAACGCTCTTCAGCATCAGCACGAATCACGCGGATACCCATGTTTTTCGCAAACATGTCCATCACTTGCTCGCCTTCGTTCAAACGAAGTAATCCGTTGTCTACGAATACGCAAGTCAATTGGTCGCCAATCGCACGGTGAAGTAGCGCAGCAACAACAGATGAATCAACACCACCTGAAAGACCAAGCAATACTTTTTGATCGCCAATTTGTTTACGCAATTGTTCAACACGTAGGTCGATAATATTTTCAGAGTTCCAAAGATTACGACATCCGCAAATGCTATGTACAAAGTTAGATAATAACTCTGCGCCTTTTGCAGTATGGGTTACTTCTGGATGGAACTGTACACCGTAGAAACGACGTTTTTCATCGCTTACAGCTGCAAATGGACAGCTTGGAGTGCTTGCAGTAACAGAGAAACCTTCTGGAATCGCACTCACTTTATCACCATGGCTCATCCAAACATTCAGTTTGTTTTCACCATCGTTTAAATCACCAAGAAGTTGGTCACGGACTAAAACATCAACCGCAGCATAACCAAATTCATGAACAGTACCTGGCTCTACTTTACCGCCAAGTTGTTCAGACATGGTTTGCAAGCCATAGCAAATACCTAATACAGGTACACCCAAGTTAAATACAACTTCAGGTGCGCGTGGACTACCTTCTTCATGAACACTTTCCGGACCACCAGACAAGATGATACCGTTTGGATTAAATGCGCGAATGTCTTCTTCAGACATGTCATAGGCATACATTTCAGAATATACACCAGCTTCACGTACACGACGTGCAATAAGCTGACTGTATTGAGAACCGAAGTCCAAGATCAGGATGCGGTCTTCAGTGATTTGAGTATTGGTAGTCATGACAAACAACTATGTAAGGCAAACGAAATAAGCGCTGCATTCTATCATTTTTCGTCGCATTAAGCACACTATTCGCACAAGGCATCTATTCAATTGATTAGATTATATTTTGAGCATAAAAAAACACCATCTCGAGTGCTTTTTTATTTTGTCATTCAGAATGATTAATTGAGAGCACTGCTTTAACCTAATCATTTGCTTCCTGCTCTGGTCTTTTCCAGTCATCTTCCATATTACTATCGGTTAAACCAGAGCCATTTATCAGATTGATTGTCCATTCTTCCAATTTGAACTACATCTATTGTCGTCGGTTGACCAGTATGGGTATCCACTTCACCAATCACCTTAACTTTATCACCTGCTTTCAAGCCCATCGGTCTCCATAAATCAGAATCTACTTCTATACCAATTTTGCCCGAGCTATCTTTCAGTTCATAATGATCTTTATGTGTTTTTCTAACAATTGTGCCGGAGAGCATGACCGCAGTTTCATCTGGGAGTTGTTTTGCTTCTGCAACAGTCACCATGTTTTGAGCAGCTTCAGTCATGATGACCTGATCACTTTTACCTGCCCATGTAGATGTTGTGGAAAGCATTGAACCCGTAACAAACAGTGCCAATAACATTTTTTTCATGATTGACTCCACTAGCTAGCTTCATCAATCTTTATTGAAGCAAAATTCGGACAATTTGTACGCAGCTTTTATGTATTGTGCATAGCTTTTATGTAATTACAAAAATGAAATGACCAAGCTAAAGTCATCTCATTTTTAGCTTCGATCATGCTTTCTCAATCACATGATCCACACTGAATTTTCCTGCGCCATGCAGCATTAGAAACAATAGACCACCGGTCATGGCCATATTTTTCATAAAGTTAATCGCATCTTCAGCACCACCATGAAACAGGAAAGCAGTGATTAAGCTAAATAAGGCCAAACCCAATGCTGCGAAACGAGCCTGAAAGCCAAACAACAAAGCCAAGCCACCACCAAACTCAACCAAAATGGTTAAAGGCAACATCATCCCCGGCACACCCATCGACTCCATATAACCCACGGTCGCACTATAGGCAGTGATTTTCCCCCAACCTGCCATAATAAAAATATAAGCCATAAGAACACGGGCTATCAGGCTAATCAAAGCATCACTTTGTGGGCCTTGAACCAGATTTTTTACCACAACATTCGGATTTAACATGAGACAACCTTTTCGATATTTTTAATGATGGATTCATACTAGGCTGTTTTTTTTGCTGAATAAAGCAGCACTTTGTAGATACATCGTTGCAAATACGGAACGATTAAAATGGAATTTATTTACTTTTTCATACTGACTTTCATACCTTAGACTGCTAGGATTTCAGCACATTTTTGCTGCCTGTAGCCCCATGGAACTGCTTGATTTTATCTTACATGTTGATGACCATCTGCTCGAATTTATCACCAATTATGGCGTGTGGATTTATGCCATTCTTTTCTTAATTATTTTTGTAGAAACGGGTCTGGTGGTTATGCCGTTTCTACCGGGCGATAGCTTATTATTTGCTGCAGGGGCCTTAGCCGCTTCAACAGGTGCAATGGATCCTTTTGTTCTGATGATCCTCTTGTTTATTGCTGCAGTCTTGGGCGATACCCTGAATTATCATATTGGTAAATTTATCGGACCACGTGTTTTTGAAACGGAATCACGTTTTATTAACAAACAGCATTTAAATTACACGCAAAAATTCTTTGCAAAACATGGTGGTAAAACCATTATTTTTGCACGCTTTGTTCCTTTTGCCCGTACTTTCGCTCCCTTTGTTGCCGGTGCAGGCAGCATGAATTACAAATTCTTCCTCAGCTTTAATGCGATTGGCGGATTCTTGTGGATCGGTTCATTTATTACCTTGGGTTATTTATTTGGCAACATGCCAATTGTAAAAGACAATTTCACCCATCTGATTTTTGGCATCATTATTATTAGTGTACTGCCCGGCATTATTGGTTTTATTCGCCAAAAGCTGAAAAAGGCACATTAAACTGGTGTGTTGCAACAGCTGTGAAATTTAAAAGAAACGAATCACTACAGGCAACATACCCAGCAGCAGCAACATGGCCGATCCTTTATATAAAAGATCGGCTTTTATTTGCTTCGATTGGCCTGCCAAAATGGCACGACCAAAAGACATCCAGAACACCGCTGTAGGCAATAACACCAAACTGAATGCTGCGAACACCAAAACAAAATTAGTCGGATTATTCCAGGTTTCAATCGGTAAAATACCCGCTGCAAATAATAAAGCTTTAGGATTTTTGAAGGTGGAAAAGAACAGTTGTCGAGGTCGGATAGAAGGATGACGTTGATTATGCTTTTCTAAATCTGAGGTTTTCCATAAATGGAAGGCCATCCAAACCACATAGAGGGCGCTAAAAAAATGCACAATATGAATAAAGTTCGGCCAGACTGGACTACATACATGAATTAGCAATGCCCATAAATTAATGGCATAAAAATATCCAAGCAGCTTTGCTGGAATAAATAAACTGGTTTTGGCAATGCCTTGTTGATGTGCAGAGCTTGCAAGTAATGCGTTAGTTGGACCCGGAATCATCAGAACCGCAATCACTGCCAACACAAAAAGCCAACTCTCAATCATAAATACCTGATATCACCACTAAAGAGTGGCACACCTTATACGAAAGTCACAAAAAGTGACAAGTATTTCGATTAAAAAATCATAACCTCATACGTTTAAATTTCACACTAAAAAATATTAAGTACTTGATATTAATAAAATTTTATTGAAACATTTTGCTAAGATTTTATCACCCTGCTGTCGAGTACAGCCCAACAACAGCGCGATAAATTGATGAATTATTGAGCTTTATTACGAATAATAATCGGGCAATTTTTGAATTTAGCCGCCTGAACCACAGCTTCTTGCTCACCCAATAGACGGGCTAATTCAGTTTTTTTGGTATTTGAAGATTGTCCCATATTGACTGAAACGCTTGGACCAATTCCCCAGCCACCATGACTGCCCCAACCACCACCAACGCCTACACCAACACCCACACCACTACGCTTGGGCGGTTGTACGCCACTGTCGATATATTGCTGGATACGATTATATTCGCTTTGTAATTGCTGGCAGCTCAAGGCTTGATACTGCGTTGGTGATACATAAGTCGGTTTGACGGTTGTCGCACATGCACCCAATAAAAGAGTACTACCCAGTAACAGGCTTAAATACAATGTTTTCATGGGAAACCTCAAATCTTATTTTGCTCAATTTCATTGAACAATGATTGATAGGCTTGCGTCAATTTATGATCAGTAGCCAAATGAATTAAAGGCTGATTTTTAAGATGAGATTCTTTCATTAAAATTGACGGGGGCAACATACTTTCTAAAACAGGCAAACCTTCATCTTTGAGTTGTTGCACCACTTCACGTGGCAATTTTGCCTGAGCTTGAAACTGATTGACGACAATACCTTCAATTTCCAGGCGGTCATTATGATCGTCTTGGGTTTCGATGACATTTTCAATCAATGTTTTTAAGGCACGTTTCGAGAAAACATCACAATCAAAAGGAATCAGTACCCGTTCTGCGGCAATCAGTGCAGATAAAGTAAAGAAGTTAAACGCTGGGGGTGTATCAATATAAACACGGTCGTATTGTCCAGCCAACTGTTGCAAGGCATCGCGTAATTTATAGATTTTATGTTTCGATTCTAAAGCGTGTGCCAGTGCACCCAAGGTTGGACTGGCAGGAATCACATGCAAATTTTTAAACGGCGATTGATGCACATAGCTTTCCAGACCTTTGGAACGACTCTTTAAAATCGAACCAATTGCATTGCCTAAAAGCCCTTTACTTTGGGTATTACCCAGTACTTCTTCAAAGTAGTTTTCAACATTCGGCTCCAACGCAGGTTTATCAACCGAGTAAGTCGCATCATCCCCCAATAAATATTGACTCGAATTGGCTTGTGGATCGAGATCAATCAACAAAGTTTTAAAACCTTGATGTGCACTGATTGCTGCTAAATTTACGGCAATACTTGACTTGCCGACCCCACCTTTTTGATTAAAAACCACACGTGTCCGCATTGCAGCCCTCTATGCTTTATATTTATGTATTGCTTGCAGTTTAACCTACCCGCCTTGCTTCAAAAACAATTATGTCTAACAATTAACCGAAATTTGGCTTAATTATGACTAGACCAATAATCCCAATGAGTGCCACCACAGCAATGGCTAAGCCTGCACGACGTTGTGCCAACAAAATACTGTCATCTTTTTTATACGCTTTGATTAAAGATGAAAATAAAACCAAGAATAAAACCACTTTGGCATAGAACCAGGATTGCACTTCAAAGTTTTTGATCACTAAAGATATGATCCCTGTCAGTACAATTAAGGTCATCGACAAATGTTGTAGCGCCACCAAGAGTTTCCGTGCCACTGGATTCGGTTGATTCCCCTGAACCCCGACAAACAGAGTAAAAGCCCGAGCAATCACAACCCCAATCAGCAGGGTCACAATGCTCATATGTATAATTTTAACAGTCAGCTGCATGTCCATTATTCAACATCCCTTATTCAGATTTGGGTGCATGTGCACAGTCAGGACTTGGCGTGGCTTGTCCTTGCCATTCCGAGGGAACAAAAGCATGGATGGCAAGTGCATGAATACGACTCGGGCTCAGTAAGTCACCTGCAGCAGCATAAATTTTTTGATGACGTTGCACTAAACGTAATCCTTCAAAGCTGTCACTCACCACAATCACTTTAAAATGTGACTCCTTACCTGGAAAATAGCCACCATGACCTGATGATTCATTCAACACTTCTAAATGTGTTGGTGATAAATCTTGAAGGCGTTGAATCAGTTGTTGTTCTAAAGTCAAAATAATACTCCCAAATCACTAAAGCTCTGGGTTTAGTATAACGTGTTCGGATTCAATCTTGATCTTGAACCAGCTAAATCATTCAGTAGTTTTAAGCAGAGATTAGGGTGATCTATATTATTTTTGCTTACAAAACCGCCACAACCGTGAAAAATGGTTTTATTTTATGCAATTGATACAAGTTTTTTCACAAAGTTATTGACCCTATTTTTGCATACTGTATTATACACGGCATGCGGGAATAGCTCAGTTGGTAGAGCATAACCTTGCCAAGGTTGGGGTCGGGAGTTCGAGTCTCCTTTCCCGCTCAAATTTTTTAGTGTAAGTTTTAGAAAAAACTACTCAATAAGCGGGAATAGCTCAGTTGGTAGAGCATAACCTTGCCAAGGTTGGGGTCGGGAGTTCGAGTCTCCTTTCCCGCTCCAGATTCAAAAAAAGCCCTCATCGAAAGATGGGGGCTTTTTTTTTTGTTAATTTTTATATTTTCTCTGTAAATGTTCTATTTTATTAGTTTGCTCTTTATTTGACCTTACCCTGACGTTATTCCATATTTTCAAAAAATTAATTACTGCTTATCTTTTCGGAAAATTTTAAGGATATATCGCCAAATAACGATGAAATGATATGTCAAAAATTGACCAAAATCATTAGAATTACCATTAAAATCTTCATGGGTATTAGCTGACACAGGTAGAGTTCGCAAAATTTATCTAGAAAAATAAAGTCTATTTAACTCTCTGTTTTTAAAATTTAATATAATAAAATCGCGGTGATCTTACCCAGAATGAGTTCGAATCACCATTTTCGATGGGTTTTTTTTATTGCATGAAGTTTCTTCATTAAAAAAGACCAATATCCACCTTTAAACAACTTTAGTTTGTTTCTCTGGATCTTCTTGATGAGCAATTACGGCTTGATTGCTATAAACCTCTTTCCAAGGAGAAATACCATAAAAAGAGCCGTTCAATTGTGAATAGAGGATAAGCTCACTGCGGAAATAAGAAAAATAATGAGAATCGACCTTTCCGGGATTTGTCCAAAATTTGGACAAAGCATATTGATTGGTAAGTTTTGGCAAATTATATAAAGCAAAACCAAGCACTTTAACTGGTATGTGATGGAATAATGCCTGAATACCTGTTGTGCTATTAACCGTAACCAAACCTAAGCCATGCTTCAACAAGGTAGGAAAATGGATATCACAAAAATAATGAACTCGTCCTTGAATGTGGAATTGCTTGGCATATCGATTAATTAATTTTCTATAATTTCGATAACCCCTATCCATCGGGTGATGTTTCAAAACCAAATGCATTGACTGATCTGCATAAAGACCAAAGTCTTTTAAAACCAATTCAATATACTTTTCTACATTCTTTAAATCACTATGTATTTTAATTTGTGAATCATTATGTACTTGTAAAGAAAAAATAAAATATTTTTTTGAATTTCCCTCTAAAAAGTTATTAAATTCATGCTTTTCAAACAGTTTATTTTTAACCCTTCGAATACCCGATAATGTCCAAAATCCCAATTCTTTTATTGGGTGAATACCGCGATGATGCTCATAACTTGGATATTTAAAAGAAAATAAAACCCATAAAAGATAATAGGTAATAACACTCGCAACCATTTTCGAGTAGCTATTTTGTACATCAGTGATATCAGAATTCAAATCATTACGGTTGTCTAAAGCTTGTATATTATTTAAGTGGTTCAAAAAATTAGAGAAAAAGTTAACGCCATTTTGCTCAAAAGTGATGTAATTGGGTCGAATATAGCCCTCTTCAAAAGCAAAAAAATTAATATTATTTTTTTCTGCTATTACTTTTGCCAACTTGTGATATTTTCTACAATCACCAAAGCAAACAATAGCATCTATTTCATGCTCTATTAAAAAAGCCTCAATCCACCCTAAAAAATCCCCTAAACGCCCTTGATAATCAAAAACATTTTCTTTGGATTTATAAAAAAATCGATCGCCACCATTAAAGTTGATTTTATAACATTCAATATTTTTACCGTTTAACCATTGTGCTAAACGATAAAAGAAATCACCCATTGGTCCCTGCAAAAGTAAAACTTTATTCGCCAGCAACAATTTATCTACATGTATAGACATGAATGAATTTTACCTATTCTGAATTTTTTTAAATTTTAAAAAAATATCCTTCCATGTTTCTTTTGAAGTTTCAGCTGGAAAATTCATCTGGCTTTGAATGTATAAAATAACATCTTCAGGAGAAACGAGTGGGATATTCATACTTGTAGTCTTTTCGATATTATATACCGCATACTCTACAAGTGTCACATACACCAAAGTATCAAGGTCTAAATTTTTATTTCGTCTATCACACTGAAATTTATCTTGTGTTAAGCCCCAACCCGCATAGAAAGGCATACCATAACAATAAACCTTTAACCCTCTTAACAATGCCTCAAAACCACTTAATGAAGTAATTGTATGCACTTCATCGCAAATTTCAAAACATTCTAAAATTGAAGAATTCAATTCAATTTGATTGGCATATTGCAACACGACCTGCTCTTCAATTTTGCCCACTCTAAGGCCAGCATGAACATCAGGATGAGGCTTATAAATAATATATGCCTTTGAATTATTGCGTCTAACTTCTTTAAGCAAAGCAAGGTTTGTCTTTATTTCGACTCCCCCCAATTGCACCGACATATCATCTTCAACCTGACCAATGACCAATAAAATTTTTTGATCTTCTGAGGGTTTAGTTAACTTTTTAGCTACACCTACATTGTATTTGGAAATATTGAGTTCAACCAATAAATCACGCAGATTCTGGGCACGCTCATACTGGGTAGAGGTTAATTCTGTGGTTTTTAGTAAATTTTCTATTTTAGAAGGCTGTGTTGCATCATAATAAATACCCACATCATCAAACACCAAAGAACAGGGACGGATCAGGGAGGCACCCAGACCAATCGAACGAATAAAACCATCTTCGACTGTTATCACATTTTTATAGCCTTTATCTTTTAACAGTTTTGCTTTTTTCCCCCAAGCTAAAATATGATCATTCTGATTTGGTTTGAAGAAGTTTTTAAAATTAATTTCAACTTTTGGAAAAGCTAAGAAATCTCGTATAAATTTCCTCTTCCAAGCACTAAAACCATAGGCGGTCAGCTTTAAGGGTAAAGTGGCTTGTACTTTAATATTCGGTATAAGTAAGGCAATAATCTCTTCCAACTCACAGCATTTATGTGTGACTGGTGAAACATAACGCGCATATTTCATATAGGCGCAGGCAAAAAGATGTTCTAAGGAACGATTAACTCCTCTGCGTCCCTGAAGAATCTCTAAAGGAGCAAACTTATCATTGGTTAGCCCCCAACCTGCATACCAAGGAACACCAAAGCAATGAACCTTTTTGTCACACATTAAAGCTTCAAAGCCCAATTGAGAACTTACAACATAAACTTCATCAATTAGTGAAAGTAGATCAATAGGATTATAATTTTCAATTAAAATTTTTATATTTGGATGATTTAAATCAGCTGTTGAAAAATGCCCCTTTGATTTTCCTGCAATCACATCTGGATGAGTTTTTACCCAAATTATTGCATCTGGATGATCAAGACATGCTTGTTTTAGCATTTGTTTAAATATTTCAGGAGTTGCACCCGCATATTTAATCGATTGATCGCCAAAAGTTTGATCGACAACCAGTATATTTTTTGCTGTTTTTGAAAACTGAGAAGGATCAAGTTTTTTGAATTGTTGATTATATTTAGTGATTTTTTGATTCAGAATGGTCTGAATGGCATGTGTAGCCCGTAGATTTAATTCTTCCTTTTCGGATTGAAGGATTAGCTGCTCTAAGTCAGATGTTTGTAAAGCATCAAAATAAATCCCTATTTCATCTACGACAAGGGAAAGAGGTGCATAACCATCTTTGCCTAAACCTAGAGAACGGATAAAGCCGTCTTCTAGGCATAAAAGCTGAGTCCCTGTCTTTTCAGCATGAGCTTTGGCTTTAAAAAAGCTTTTTTTACGCCCCCAGCCTGCTGTAATATTTTGGTTTTGGCTAAAGAAGCAATTTAAGGCAGGTATTTTTTTGATTCCTTTTGAAAAATACAAATTTCTTTCCTTTTTAAATTATCAAATAAATTAATTTTTTACATTTCAGAAAAAGATATTTTCAAATAAAAACATTATAATATAAAAATTTATTTTCTTAAAAAATTTTAATATCAATTGAGAATTCCAATGAAAGAAGTTTCTTTAATTATTTGCTTAAGATGTGATGTTTTTGATTTCTATAAAAAGCGTTTAGATTTCAGATTGAATCAAAAAAATGATAAGATAGAAATAATTATCGTAAATGATGGTAGTTCACTTATTGCTTCTATAGAAATCGAAGAATATTGCAAATCAAACAACTATAAATATATCTTTTTAGATACAAAAGATTCTCAATTCTCCTTATCTAGAGCTCGGAATGTAGGTATACAACATGCCAATACTGAATGGATAGGTTTCGAAGATGCTGACTTAGTATATCCTAGCAATCACTACCCAACACTATTGGATATTTTAGCTAATCTGCACAATACCCCTTTAAACTTTATAACTGTGCCTGTTATCTATTTAAAAGAGAATATTAGTAAAAATATCTTAAGTGCTAAAAATATTGAATATTATATTCCTAAAATTCTATCTGCATTGCATTTTGAAGACCCCAAACCTAATTTAAGTAATAATTATATAGAATCATTTGCACCTGTAACTTCTGTCATTTTTGCAAAGAAGAAGGAAATTCTAAGTGTAGGGGGATTTGATGAAGACTTTTCAGGATGGGGAGGAGAAGATAGAGATTTTGTTTTCAAACTCTTACTAAAAAATAAATTAATAGATAAACCAGATTTCTTTGAAAAAACATTTAATCAAAATCTAAATGATGTTAGTGTCTTTGAAGGCTGGAGATCTTTATATAAAATTATTGGAAAATACGTCCAAAATCATGGCTTATATGGGTATCACTTGTATCATGAGAAGCTATCTTGGCGTTCAGACTTATCTAAAAATAATATTCAATTAGCTAAAGAAAAAGCTTTAATGTACTTTAAAAGTAATATCTTACCTAACACTTTTCAAACCAATCAACCAGTTCAAATAATTCTAGGGTATAATCCACATTTATATAATAATCAATTAATAGAGTGTTTAGAAAATCCTTATTTTATAGAAGAAAATATTGATTTGACACCACAAGAATATATCGACAAAATTAATAATCTAAATCCAGAAATAGTTATTATTTGGAACCCTTATGGAACTTTATGGAGATTAGAAGTATATAAAGCTTTATTAAAAGTCAAAATCAAAGTTATTGTTGCTGAACGAGGTGCCCTTCCAAATACAATATATTTCGATGAAAATGGTTTATGTGTAGAAAGCACTAGCTATAGCCAAGAAAAATGGGATAGAAAGCTTACTGAAGAAGAGAATGATATTGTTAGTAACTATATCAAAAATATTAGATTTGGAGATACAGCTCTTGAAAAACAAAATTCTAGACAGGGAGGAGCATTAACTAAATTAAAACTTAGTACAGGTAATAAAAAAATACTATTTTGCCCACTTCAACTCTCCGATGATACTGTTACTACATATTTTTCAGAAGATAGTTTTACCTACAGTAATTATTTACAGCAATTAATGAGTCTAGCGGAAGAATTACCAAAGGATTGGGTTTTAGTATATAAAAATCACCCTTTATCATTAGAAAAATTTGAATGTAAAAATACAATCTGTGGAGATAATTATCATATAAACGATCTTTTAGAAGCTAGCACTGCAGTTAGTGTATTTAATTCTGGAGTAGGTCTAATTGCTCAAGCATTTCTTAAACCGGTATTTTACTATGGTCAATGTTTTTATAAAATAGATGGTGTTAATTATAAATTTAATGATTATAATAATTTAATATTATTATTAAAAAATATTAGACCAATTGATTCAGAGAAAGTTAAGAAATTTTATTTCTACTTATCTCAAAATTTTTATAGCTATGCCCATTGGGAATCCTATACAAAAAATAAGAATGAAAAATCCAAAGTAACAAAAATAAAATCTATTAATTATTATATTATACGTATTCCCAACTATATTGAAAAAAAATTCAAAAATAATAAATTTGATATTAAATCATCAATTTTATTTAATGAATATAAGTTTTACAATTATTTAAAAACCAATAAGCAACCATTAAAAGCAAAGCCAATTAATGAAAATAATAAAGTATTAAATTTAATATTAGATACTGAGTTTTTAAGATCTAGAAGAAAGCTACGAAAACTTGTACGAAACCCTAATCTTTTTTTTAAAGAAAGTAAATATAATTTCTTAAGACCAATAGCAAAAATAATAAAATAGTTTTATTATTTAAATAAAAATAGCAAGTAATATTTTAAAAAATTACTTGCTATTTTTTAATTACAAAATTTATTTTTATAAAAAACATCAAATAACTTCTATTCTACATAATAAAATTATTTTATTTTTTTCTAAAATTAAAGTATTCCTCAATTTCAATATAATTATTCAAAAAATCTAAATTATCAATATCATAGTTATTATTTAAAAATTTTTTAAAATCTTCAATTTTATTTCTAGAAAAAATAGAGAATCTCTTATCTACCATTTTATTTTTTTTATTATAATAAATTTTAATCTTATCATTGGATAAAGCAGGATAGGAAAAAAAATTCAAATAGTTTTTATTCGCTATTTCCACATCCCTATCAATCAAAATAAAGCTATAAAATTTATCATTATTTTCAACTATATTCTTTAATTCTTCAAAAAATTTATCATCACTGATATTTTCCTCTATAAAAAAAACAGATGTTGGTTTTAAAAGATTTTTTATTAAATTTTTATTTGTACCTAAACCATAAAATATAAAACAAAAAAATTTATTATTACTCACTTCAGAATTCAACCCACTTAAATCTATTTTATATTTATTTAAAACATCAGATATATCTTTTTTTTGCTTTTTATTAATTTTAATATCCCTACTTATACTACTCAAAATTTCTTGATCAATAACTATGGGATGATAAAATCCACTATCATTATTAGAAAGAAGTTGATTAAAATAGAATACATCCCCACTTGAAGAAAATTTCAAATTATTTGTATAAAAAAATCCGTAGATATCTCTTAGGGACTTATATTTAAATTTATTTTTATCTAGATAATTCATCATAAATCCTTCATCATTAGGATATAAATAATCAGAATAATCAGATTTGAAAATCTTACAATTTTCTACTCTTTTTTTAAATGCTTCTTCCACAAATCTTCTAGAGACAAATACGACACTAAATAAACATGCATATACTTCTTCAATATTAAGAGTTTTTTGAATAGATTTTTTCCATTCCCAATCTTTTTCTTTTGACAATAAGTTCATGGCACTAGCACTAAAGTCTACATTTTCTCTGATTGGCTTACTTAAAAATTCCTTTAGATTTTCGTGCTTTACTAATGCATCATCTTCCAATAACCAGTAACCATCATAATCTGGGTACTTACTGAACATTCCATATAAAAAATAATCTCCACAATTCCATAGCAAAGGCTTACTTATACTAATATCTAGTTGATTTTCTTTAATAAAATCACTATTAATTGATATTTTTTCTAAATCATATTTAGCATATTCTTCTTTCAATTCATCAATACATAAAATACAGTCAATGCCATTTGACTTATAGTAACTTAACAAACTAATAGTTTGGTAATCTACATTATTTGTTCTTATTCCTAATAAAAATTTCATAATTTATATATAACTCTCTCTATATATCTTAATTATAATAAAATAATTCAACATAATATACAGATTTTCACCTTAGAAATTAAAATACACTTATATAAATAATAAAATAAAATTCTATATTGGGTGAATAATTTATTTTTCCGTTTCTTACAAAAATTATAAATTTCCACCAAGTAATTTAATAAATCTATTTTTTCAAGATTACTTTCACCTTTTAGAAAACTAAATGAATATCAACCAATTTTCATAAACACATAGTTACCCTAAGGTATATCTATTAATTTAAATGAATTCAATCTATAATAAATTCATTTATGTTTATCTCAGTATTATAAAAAATTAACTGAAATTATTTTACTTTCATAAATCCAAAGCCACTTTTGCAGCAACCGCAATTTGATATAATACTTGTGTAATACCACGAGTAAGCTCAATCCCTTTGGTCTGAGCTTTAGGTAATACTAAGATCTCATCACCTTGCTGAATTTTCTCACCTTTACGTACAAGTTCAGCTTTACCATTTTGACGAATCACAATCACTTTGGATTTATTCGATTTTTGGCTAAAGCCGCCTACCTGCTCAATATAATTTTTGGCGCTCAATCCATTTCTGTATTCAATACCATTAGGGAAAGCAACTTCCCCATGTACCATAATCACTGATGTTTTTTCTGGAATATGTAAAATATCACCTTGTTCCAATATCACATCTTGAAAAGTATCTGGATTGAGTACCACCTGCCCTTTAGGCTCTACTTGACGCGCTTTTATAATAAACTGCTTGACCAGTTCTGCATCGCGTAAACGCAAAGCTGCTTCTTCCTGAGTGCTTGAGCGGGCATTGAATGTGGTTTCCTCTAACTTATCTAAGGCAACATTCAACATTTCTTTTTGCCGCTTGGCCACAGAAGGACGAAACAATTGCAAAGATTCAACTTCAGCCAAAACATTCGGTTGCAGTTGCGTCAGGACATCACTGAGCTTGGCTCCATAAGGCAATACAATAGCGTGGGCACCATTATGTGCACCATCAACACGTACTTGAATGGTACCTGCATAACGGTCAGCCGTAACAGTGACAATATCTCCATCTTCCACCATTACGTTATAAGCTTGGCTCAGCGAGTAATATTCACTGCGGTATTCTGCACCCTGTCGACGTTGAATACTGACATTGGTCGCCCCTGGTTTGAGTTTGGCAAATGCCAATGCCTGTGCCAGCGTGACTGCGGGTGAATTAAACTCAAAATCATTCTGGTTATAGACTTCACCCGATACATTAAAGGTATGGGTACGCTGTCCTACGACAATCACGTCACCATCACGGAAGGAAAAAGGACGAATTTGACCTTGTAACAGGAAGTTGTATAAATCGACCTGCTGAATCGTTTGTCCATTTCGCATTACTTTAATATCAATATAACTGCCACGCTCTGGATCTACCCCACCTGCACGATCCAAATAAGCAATCACACTATCATTAGCCACGCCGCCATAATTACCCGGTTGATTAACAAAGCCGGTGACCATCACTTTTACTGGCTGAGCTTGCTCAAGAGCAGCATATACCCCGACATTAGAGACATAAATACGGCGTACTTGCGCTTCAACTACCGATTGCAGATTGCCATTACGAACACCCGCTACTTTGACCGGCCCGACATTCGGAATAAAAATATTGCCTTGTGGATCGACTGTTTGAGTGCCGTTAAACTGATAGGCGCCCCATAGACGTAAATTAATATTATCGCCCGGGTTAATTTGATAATTGCTATTGAAGGTCGACCCCGCCGTTGAGGCAAAAGCCCCTTTAAAAAGCTGCGAACCAAACATCTTATTTTGAGTTGGGTATTTCATTGAGCTGCTTGGAGAAAGCTCAACCACAGACTGGCTAGTTAACAGTGGGGCATTATTAGTACTTGCAGTATCGAAATTTCCGCCATTAAAGGCCTGAGATACTTCGGTTGGCAGTAAACTTGGTTCAAATGCATAAGTTTCCGTCGCACATGCCAATGATAAAACTGATAATAAAGCAATTTTTTTCATAATTTATTCTCTGTGCTCACGGATAATTGAATGGATCAGCAATCCAATACCAAAAATTATATTCAATAAAATAAATGAGGTCAGGCTGATATACACTTTTCGTGGATATAAAGCATCTTGGGCTAAACGTGGTGTCGCAATGACCACTAATTTTTTCAGCTTACGCGAAGCTTCTAAACGTGCTTTTTCAAGAGATACTAGGGAAATTTTATAAAGGTCGGCTGCAAATTCAACTTGCGCTTTGAGTGCTTCAAAATCAGCGACATTTTTATTGAGCTTTAAATTATTCGGTGAAGTCAGTTTTGAGCTTTCAGTATTAATTTGCTGTTGTAGTGCTGCAATTTGACTACGTAAAGCCACTACTTGAGGGGCTTCAGGGGTCAAGTAACTGAGTAAAGTCCGTTCTTCGGTTTTCATTTGCGCCAGACTACTTTGCAAGCCTGCAATCAATGTAGCGACAGCTTTTGCTTGTAATTCAGGATCAAAAATTTCATTTTCATTTTGATATTCGAGTACCGCCTGACGTGCCTCATCTAACTGTGCCGTTGCTTCCGTATACTGTTTCTGTGCAAATACTTGCTGTTCTTGCGCGATGGTCTGTGAAATTTCATTAATAAATTGATCACTTTGCTTAAGCACTTCTTGATTGAGTTTTAGTGAGAACTGTGGCGAGAAACCCTGGGCATGCACATGCAACATCATGGTTTGCTCATCAAGCTCAACTTTAATCATTTTATTAAAGTATTCGACCAAGTCTTCCACTGAAGCATCTTTAGGCAGTGCAAAGATTGGGTCTCTGACTGATGAAAATTCCTGACGCAGATTCAGCGTTTGATCTAACTGCTCAATCATATCGCGAGAGCTAATATATTCCTTCAGAATTTGAGAATCCTCTCGACTGGTATTTGGCACTCCCAACAAAGCACCTATTCCTGAGGCATCAACAACTGGGGTATCGGCCACCTGCTTCACCAGTACTATAGAAGAAGATTGATAACGATCTTTAGCAAAGGAAAAAAGATAAAATACAATGATCAATACCGGAATGAGAACACAGCAGGTATAGGCGATCCAAAGTCGCTTATTTATTTTAGCTTGCATACGCTTTATATACCTCTACTGCATCTTGTACATTATCAAAATATTCTGCTTTGCCATCTCTCACCAAGAAAGCTACATCACAATTACGAGTTAAATCTTTTAAGTCGTGAGAAACCATAATAATATTTGAATTTTCTTTGAGTTCATCGAGTAAAGCCTGACTCTTTTTCCGAAAAGATGCATCCCCTACAGCACCCGCTTCATCCAGCAAGTAATAATCAAAATTAAAAGCCATACTCAAACCGAAACCAATCCGGCTACGCATACCACTCGAGTAACTTTTCATCGGCATATCAAAGTATTTACCAATTTCAGCAAACTCTTCAACAAAATTTACTACATGTTCGACTTCATCGTGACTATTTACATAAAGTCTGGCGACAAAACGAACATTCTGTCTGGCTGTTAGGCTGCCTTGAAAGCCACCTGACAATGCCACTGGCCATGAAATCGTTTTATTGGTAATAACCCTGCCAGAATCAGCATAGTCAATCCCACCAATGACACGCAGCAAGGTACTCTTGCCTGCACCATTTTTACCCAATAGAGCTACACTTTTATTTTCGGGTAAAAAAGCATTTAAATTTTTAAAGACATAATGCCGGCCTTTGGGTGTTGTATATGATTTTGTTAAATTTTTTAATTCGATCATTTTGATTTCACCATATGGCGTTCAAAGCGCTTATACAGTAGTAATCCGATAAATAAAGATATAATCATCCATAATACAAAGTAACTTAAACTAATCCCTGGTACTAAACTATAGGTAGGTGCAACAGCATGCCGCATTAACTCAAAGATATGAATCAGCGGGTTATATAATAGGTATTCACGATATTCCACTGGAATAATATGGATGGAATACAAAATGCCAGACAGGAAGTAAAGAACTAAAAAAAACACTGAAAGAAATTTACCCACTTCTTGTGAAAAATCGCCAATCACAATAAAAATAAGACTACATGCCAGCATAAATATAAATAATAGCGCCCAATAGCCCAAAAGCTGCGGAATCTGTTCAAAACTGATGCTATAGCCAAACCATACAAATGCTGCAGTAAAAGCGATATAAGCCGTAAATTTCAGCAAAAACTCAAGAATATTACGCGCGAGCAAAGCATCGATCGGTTTTACTGGACGATAGCTAAACAGCCCTCGGTTTGACTCGGTTGCACTAATTCCAAGCGTCACTCCTGTTCTAAACATAAAGAAGGGAATAATGCCATTAATTAAAAAGACCAAATAATCCATACCGGGTAATGTTCTTTGCATGACTGTACCAAACAGTATCACCATGATCCCAATGGTTAATAAGGGCTCTAGAAAGACCCATAAATATCCTAAACGGTATTGACCAAAGCGAGTTTGTAACTCCCTTAATAAGAGTGCACGAATAGCAGCCTGCATTACATTTAAGCCACCACGTGGCTCAAGTCTTGGTAGTTTTTTCAGTTGATGTTGTTCTGGAAATTCCATGTATATAAGCTTTTTATTAGTGAATCATATTAAGTTAAATATGTGGATGACATCATACCGGCATCCCTAATCTTTATAAAGTAGATTATTAGTTAACCCTAATAATGGATAAGCCTATTCGACTAAAGATAAGTTTATTCTTCTGACCCAATTGATAGTCACATAAAAAAGCTTAAATATTAATCAGATAATCTGTAATTGAACTTTATTTTGTACTTGTAATTCCTGATTCGTTTGTCGTAAATTCCATTCATCTGCTGAACTTTGTCATAGACAAAAATGTATCTATCCAACCAAGCCTGATTTTACAACTCATCAGTTCACGAATGAAAAATTTCAAAAAAGCCTTCATCGAAAGATAGAGCGCTTTTTTTATGCAATAACAGTTTAAAATCTAATCAATCATCACCATTTTGCATAAGCTTGTCATTATTTATGTATTTCAACTGCTTAAAGATTGGGCATAATCACGGCTTTTTAAAATAAAGTCCTCTTTTCAAGCATTCCACGACTGTGTATAACAATGGGCAGTTTAGGGAAATCAATAAGCATAGGCAAATGACGTCAAAACACGTTAGACTATGCAGCAACCAATGCAAGCAAAATGTCATTTGAGACAAAAAGAAGGTGAAGGTTGATGCCGCTCAATACCGTTGAAGAGCTCGTAGCAGATATCCGTGCAGGAAAAATGGTCATCCTGATGGATGATGAAGATCGTGAAAATGAAGGTGATTTAGTCATTGCGGCGACACACGTACGTGCAGAAGACATCAACTTTATGATTACGCATGCGCGCGGTTTAGTTTGCTTAACGCTTAGTCGCGACCGTTGCCAGCAACTCAATCTACCTTTAATGGTGGATGCGAACGGTGCACAACACGGCACCAACTTCACATTGTCGATTGAAGCAGCGCAAGGTATTTCAACAGGTATTTCTCCTGCTGAACGTGCACACACGATTCAAACTGCAGTTGCGGCACATGCAAAACCGGCAGACATCGTACAACCCGGACATATTTTCCCATTGATGGCGCAGCCAGGCGGCGTATTGCACCGTGCCGGTCATACCGAAGCAGGTTGCGACCTTGCTCGCTTAGCAGGTCTTGAGCCAGCATCTGTCATTTGTGAAATTATCAATGAAGATGGCAGCATGGCGCGCCGTCCCGACCTTGAAGTTTTCGCAGAAAAACATGGTTTGAAAATGGGTACCATTGCCGATCTGATTCATTACCGCATGACCAATGAACAAACGGTTGAACGTATTGACCAACAAAGCATTGATACAGAATACGGTACATTTGATTTATATCGTTACCGCGAAATTGGTAACCCAGACGTTCATTTAGCTTTAGTGAAAGGTCAACCAAAAGACGGCGTGACCACTGTTCGTGTACATGGCTTTAATCCAGCACGCGACTTACTTAAGCTCAATAAAATTGACGGCGCACCGGCATGGAACTTAGACCGTGCACTGAAAGAAATTGCAAACAGTGATCGCGGTGTTTTGGTCTGGATTGGTCAACGCCATTTACAGGATTTGGGTCCTGCACTGGACAGCTTGACTGCGCCAAAACCAACAAAATCCAATGCTGCCCTTTCACAGCAATATCAAACGATTGGTGTTGGGGCACAAATTTTACGTGATTTAGGTGTTGAAAAAATGAAGTTGCTTAGCTCTCCATTACGTTTCAACGCGCTATCTGGCTTTAACTTAGAAGTGGTGGAATACATCACCGCACATCAAACAACTTAAGAAATAATCGAGGTTGCTATGGCAGTTCGCCGTATTGAAGGTATGTTACATCTCGCGAGCGAAGGCCGTTACGCGATTTTAGTGGGTCGCTTTAATAGCTTTGTTGTTGAACATTTGCTAGAAGGTGCAATTGATACGTTGAAACGTCATGGCGTATCAGAGGATAATATCACTGTTGTTCACGCACCTGGCGCTTGGGAAATTCCTGTGGTTGCAAAAAAACTTGCCGCTTCAGATCGTTTTGATGCGATCATTGCACTTGGCGCCGTGATTCGTGGTAGCACGCCTCACTTTGACTTTGTTGCGGGTGAATGTGCTAAAGGTTTAGGCGTTGTTGGCCTGGACACTGGCTTACCAGTGATCAACGGTGTATTAACTACGGATAGTATTGAACAAGCGATTGAACGCTCTGGAACAAAAGCAGGTAATAAAGGTGGTGAAGCTGCCCTTACTGCGATTGAAATGGTTAACTTGTTAAAGGCTATTTAACGCTATGTCGCAAACACTTCAAGCAACTTATGCAGCGAAACGTAAAGCACGTCGCTTTGCTGTACAAGGAATTTATGAATGGCAGATGAGCCACAATCCAGTGCATGAGATTGAAGCACGTACGCGTGTGGAAAATGCCATGCACAAAGTGGATCTCGGCTATTATCATGAATTGTTGACTCAAGTGGTTGCCAATCATGAAGCATTGGATGCGCTCTTAATCCCGGTGCTTGACCGCGAAGTTAGCGCCCTTGATGGCGTTGAACTCGCGACCCTTCGTCTGGGTGCCTATGAATTGAAAGATCATCTTGAAATTCCATATCGCGTCGTTTTAGATGAATCGATTGAGCTTGCTAAACACTTTGGCGGTGCAGACAGCCATAAATACATCAATGGTGTATTGGACCGTTTAGCAGCAAGCTTACGTGCAGCAGAAAAGCAACAAGCCGACTAATTTTTCAGTAGATTTGTTGTATGGCTGAGTTTTCGATTATTGACACCTATTTCAATCGTCAGACTGTTACATCTACCGATGTCAATTCTGTCGATTTAGGTGTTGGTGACGACTCAGCCTTGCTCACTCCCCCACCCAACCAGCAATTGGTTATCTGTGCCGACACTTTGGTTGCCGGTCGACATTTCCCCTTAAATACCAACCCACATGCCATTGGCTGGAAATCTGTTGCTGTCAATTTATCTGATATTGCGGCTATGGGTGCCAAACCGCATAGTATTCTTCTTGCATTGAGCTTACCCCAAATTGATCATGACTGGCTGCAAGGCTTTAGTCAGGGTTTATATGATTGTTGCGATCAATTTGGAGTCAGTTTAATTGGTGGTGACACCACGCAAAGTCCTCATCTGACCATTTCAGTCACTGCCCTCGGCTGGATTGAAACAGGTCAAGCCGTAACACGTTCTGGCGCTCAAGTGGGTGACTTTATTTGTGTCAGTGGAACCGTTGGCGATGCAGCTTTTGGGCTAGCTCATTTGGGTCATCCATTACAAAAACGTCTGGATTATCCAACACCACGTTGTCAGCTCGGTCAAAAATTAAAAGGCTTGGCATCAAGCATGATTGATGTATCAGATGGCTTAGCCCAAGACTTAGGGCATATCCTTAAAGCATCGCATGTCGGTGCAACTTTGGATTTAGACCAACTACCAATTGATGCCGCTTTAAAAAAATTACAACAAGAAAAGCAATGGCAATACGCACTCGCGGGTGGCGACGACTATGAATTATGCTTTACAATAAGCCCGCAAAATTATGAAAAACTTTTGCAACAACAATTAGATGTCAACATTACCAAGATTGGACAAATCACCCAACAAAAAGGCTTAACTTTTGTGCAGAATGGCGTAGATCATTCGCTGCAATTTCATGGATACCAACACTTTGCATAAACCCAGCATCAATTTTAAAAGCATGTCATGGTCAAACCGCTGCATCGTGTTTTGTGGTGTGGGATTTGGTTCTGGACTGGCTCCCAAAGCCCCAGGAACATTCGGTTCCGCTTTCGCATTGCTGTTTATTCCTATTTGGCTGGCATTGGGATTTGTGAATTCCATCTTGGCTATTTTTGTGATGTCCCTTGTGGGCATCTATATTTGTGGGCAAACCGCTAAAGTTATGGGTGTTCATGATGATGGTCGCATTGTCTGGGATGAGTTTGCCGGGCAATCCATTACCTTTTTACCCCTCATTTATTTAGGGCACATGAGCTGGTTATGGGTATTGGTTGGATTTGCCTTATTTCGTTTGTTTGATGTATGGAAACCTTGGCCTATTCGCGTGATCGATCGTCAAATCGGTGGCGGCTTTGGCATTATGTTTGACGATATTATCGCCGGCATTTGGGCTGCACTATGCATTTACATTTATTTATTGTTCATGATGGCTTAAGCTAAAAATTGTAGGATTACAGATGTCTACTAGCGTTATTATTCTTGCTGCAGGTAAAGGGACACGTATGCGTTCTAATTTACCGAAAGTATTACAACCCCTTGCAGGACGTCCTTTGCTGGGTCATGTCATCGAAACGGCAAAAAAACTCAATGCGGCAAATATTATTACCATTTATGGTCATGGTGGCGATAAAGTACAGCAAGCTTTCGCACAAGAAAATGTGCAATGGGTTGAACAAGCAGAACAACTCGGGACAGGTCACGCCGTAAAAGTAACACTCCCTGTACTTCCTACTGAAGGTGTATCTCTTATCCTTTCAGGTGACGTACCGTGTGTGACTCAAGAGACACTACAACGTCTACTTGATGCTGCAGCACAAACAGGCATTGGTATTGTGACTTTAACTGTTGATGATGCAACAGGTTATGGTCGTATCGTTCGTAAAAATGGTCAGATTCAAGCCATTGTTGAACATAAAGATGCTAATGATGAACAACGTAAAATTAAAGAATTTAATACCGGTATTTACTGTGTCAGCAATGCCAAATTGCATCAATGGTTACCCAAGCTTTCGAATGAAAATGCGCAAGGCGAGTATTACCTGACTGACATTATTGCTATGGCGATTGTAGATGGCTTGGAAGTTGCTTCTGTTGAACCAGAACTTGCTTTTGAAGTTGAAGGGGTTAATGACCGCGTTCAACTGGCAGCATTAGAACGTGAATTCCAAAGCTATCAAGCAAAAAAACTCATGCAGCAAGGCGTGCATTTAATCGACCCTGCTCGTTTTGACTTACGTGGCAACTTAAAAGTTGGTCAAGATGTTCGTATTGACATCAATGTGATCATTGAAGGTGATTGCGAATTTGGTGATGATGTTGAAATTGGTGCAGGCTGTGTGATCAAAAATACTGTGATTGCATCCGGCACCAAAGTTCAACCGTATAGCATCTTTGATAATGCTGTGGTGGGTTCGGATGCACAAATTGGTCCATTTGCACGTTTACGCCCAGGTGCCAAACTTGCCAACGAAGTGCATATTGGTAACTTTGTTGAAGTTAAAAATTCAAGCATTGGTCTAGGGTCTAAAGCCAATCACTTCACTTATTTGGGTGATGCTGAAGTCGGTGCAGGTTCAAATATTGGTGCGGGTACCATTACCTGTAACTATGACGGTGCAAATAAATATAAAACCATTATTGGCGATGCTGCTTTTATCGGTTCAAATAGCTCACTGGTTGCCCCTGTAAGCATTGGCAATGGTGCAACCATTGGTGCAGGCTCGGTGATTACCCGTGATGTTGCCGAGAATAGCTTAGCTTTTGAACGTTCAAAACAAGTGGCTAAAGAAAACTATCAACGCCCCCAAAAACTGAAAAAATAAGAGGATTTAAATATGTGCGGAATTGTCGGTGGCGTTGCTGAACGTAATATTAGCAATATTTTAATTGAAGGCTTAAAACGCCTGGAATACCGTGGCTATGATTCGGCAGGTCTGGCGCTGATTAATGGCGGCCATGTACTGCGTGAACGCCGTGTTGGTAAAGTCGTCAACTTGGAACAGGCAGTAGCAGAAGCTGATATTCAAGGTTCACTCGGTATTGCCCATACTCGTTGGGCAACGCATGGTAAACCAACTGAAGATAATGCTCATCCACATATTTCAGGCACGGTGGCTGTTGTTCATAACGGCATCATCGAAAACTATCAAGAACTTAAAGATGATCTAGAAGCACTCGGTTATGTATTTACTTCACAAACCGATACCGAAGTTGTCGCACATTTAGTCAATGATGCATTGAAATCGACTTCTAGCCTTTTAACTGCAGTACAACAAGTTGTTCCGCAACTCAAAGGTGCTTATGCACTCGGGATTGTACATACCGATCATCCTGATGAACTCATTACCGTGCGTGAAGGTTCACCTTTGGTGATTGGTGTCGGGATTGGTGAAAACTTTATCAGTTCAGATCAGCTAGCTTTACTTCCAATTACCAACCGCTTTATTTACCTTGAAGAAGGTGATATTGCACGTTTAACCCGTAATAGCATTGAAGTATTTGTAAATGGTCAATTGGTTGAGCGTCCTGTTAAAGAATTAGATGCGACTGTGAGCAATTCATCGAAAGGTGAATACAAACACTACATGCTCAAAGAAATTTATGAGCAACCAGAAGCGATTCAACAAACCATTTCCCAAGCATTAAACGGAAATGTTTTACGTGAAGATTTTTTAAAAAATGCTGTGGTTGATTTTGAAAAAATTCAACAAGTACAAATCATTGCCTGTGGTACTAGCTACCATGCCGGCATGATCGCAAAATACTGGTTCGAACAACTGATTGATTTACCTTGCCAGGTTGAAATTGCCAGTGAATTCCGCTATCGCACCCCGGTGATTGTGAATAACACACTCTATGTGTGTATTTCTCAATCAGGTGAAACTGCCGATACTTTGGCTGCGCTTCGTGACACACAAAAACGTGCTGCTGCAAAAAACCTAAACATTGCCACCCTGACCATTTGTAATGTTGCAACCTCTTCAATGATTCGTGAAACCAACCATAGTTTACTCACTTTGGCTGGGCCAGAAATTGGGGTTGCCTCGACTAAAGCCTTCACTACTCAACTTGCAGCACTTATGCTGTTGGTTTTAAAAATTGGTCAAGTGAAACAAAGTATTAGCGATGAAAAAACCAGCGCGATCATTACTGATTTATGGCATACACCAAAAGTAATTTTAGACACCCTGCAAAAAGATAAAGATATTTTGCGTTTATCTGAATTGTTTGTAGAAAAACAACACTGCCTATTCCTCGGTCGTGGTACAGAGTTTCCTATTGCACTTGAAGGCGCTTTAAAACTGAAAGAAATTTCATACATCCACGCTGAAGGTTATGCTGCAGGTGAACTCAAACATGGCCCATTAGCTCTAGTTGATAATGACATGCCTGTGGTGATTCTTGCCCCTCAAGATGACATGCTAGATAAACTCAAATCCAATATGGAAGAAGTTCAAGCCCGTGGTGGTGAGTTATTTGTTTTTGCTGATGAAAACAGTGGCATTAAAGAAAAAGACCGTCAACACGTGGTACATGTCCCAAGTATCAGCCCGATCCTTGCTCCAATTGTTTACAGTATCCCGGTGCAACTATTGTCCTACCATGTCGCGGTATTACGTGGAACCGACGTCGATCAGCCACGTAACTTGGCGAAATCGGTCACCGTAGAATAAAGATTTAATATATAAAAGGCTGATGTGTTCGTATAATTAAGTTCATATCAAATAATTAAGTTTAGATTTAATTATTTTAGTTTGTATATTGATAAAGTAAGCAAACAGCAAATCAAACCCTTTAGGTATGGTAGTTCTCTGCCAAATCTAAAGGGTTTTTTAATATAATGCAATCTAAATTAAAACCCATGCTACAAAAACAAATTTTTTATTAAAAATACAATATATTCAATAGCATATATCTACATAAAACTCTTATTTAACATTCAACAAGTATCAATTTTTTAAATTTCTCTTGAAAATATCATTCTTATTTCAGTTGATCTTTGCCTTTCCGATCAAAAAATCGTGTTTTATATTTTCAAATAATGAAAATATGAAAACAAACTTAATTTTGCTCATAATTTAATATATAAAATTTAAATACAAACTTAATTTTAAAATTAAAAAATAATGAATGAAAAATATCAATAACTTAAGATAAAAAATTAGACAAACTTAATTAAATTCCCATAATTAGGCATAATATTTGGTCATAAAAGTATAATTATATTAGGAAGGAACTATGCTCACTAAGACGTGTTGTGGATGATTTAGCCTATCAATAATGTTTCCAAAGTCTAATAATTGAGTATTAAAATACTCAATTAAAACTTAAGTTATTAAATTATATGAATAATAGAATTAAAATTATAAAATTTTGTTTGTATATAAATATATTTAAGTTTGTATATTTTTGCCAAATACAAAATTAGCTCCCTTCAGATATGATGAATTATCAACCAAAACTCACAGGTCTTCTGTATGGCAAAAATTATAAAAAACTATGAAGAATTAGTAACGGAAGGGTATGGCCAAGGCCATGGACGCGATTATAAACCTTGTAAAACTGTTCAAAACTTCAGTTCAATTGGTCGCTCTCACAGAGTACAAGGCCGTGTCAGTAAACGTCTTCATCACTTATTTTCTGATCTAGAGCTATCCACTTTTTTACTACTTGATTGGAATCAGAAAGTTACAGATATTCGCGAACATTATCCTTTAGATATCTATGATCTTAACTCTATCTGTTCTCGTTATCGGATGAAAAAGGTATCGGTTGATTATATACCGTTTACCCTATCTTCAGATTTTTTAGTTGATTTTGGCAAGTTTCCTATAGCACTTGACACTCTTTACAGCAAAGATCTGAATAAAGCTCATATTATTGAGTCATTAGAAATTAAACGTCGCTACTGGGAAGAAGAGCACAATACGCCTTTCAAACTGATTACTGAAAAAGACATTCCTGCTACGGTACTAGAGAACATTAAATGGCTGTATGTAGAAAAAAGTGATCTTGAAATAACAAATCATATGATTGATCAAGCAATTTATTTTATGGAAGAAATTAGCCAATATCCTCAAAGCACATTGATCCTCTTCTGTAACCATATTGACCAAACTCAAAAAATGGGTATCGGAACGACGCTCGCATTGTTTAGAAAACTATTTGCACTGCGAATACTGCAATTTAATCTAGAAATTTCATACTTGGAGCTTAAACTCTCTGATATTCATGCAAGTAATTTGCTCCAGAATGAGAATACAGTCCATGCAACTAATTAATTCAGTTTACCTATTGAATTCAACACAATACCGAATACTCAAATTCCTACCTCAATATACGGTATGGATTGCTATTGATAATAAAAATGCATTCCCTGAACTCATTTTGTCCAAGGAAATTCAAACTCTCTCAGATGATCAAAGCCTAATACCAGCACAAGATCCTTATGAATACTTAAAACGATTAAACTTGAGTGAAGATTCTATTCAACTCAAAAAAAGAGATGAAAACTTTTCGATTATTCAAGATCTAATTAATGATGAACACGTGCTTATCAATGCAAAAATTAGGACAGCAAGAATAAAAACTATACATCTGGAAAAAGAGGTATCAATTAATAAAATTTTACGACTCCTGAGACGTTACTGGCAGCGTGGTCAAACTATAAATGCTTTGGTACCGGACTATGAAAACTCAGGTGGAAAAGGCCAAAAAAGAGTTATAGGTAATAAAAAGATTGGCAGACCACGCATCTATGAAGCGAGTGAAGGTAAGAATGTCACTGAACAGGTTGAATTGTATTTTAAGAAAGCTATCGAAGAGTATTTAGTACCCGTCAAAAAACAATCCATTAACGAAACTTATCTTCGGTTTAAAAATTCATTTTCTAAGCACTTTCATCAAGTGCAAGCCGCAGATATTCCAACGTATGCTCAATTCTATTATTTTTATAATACGCGATACAGAAATAAGAACAATTCCAAGGAAATTCTGACGAATCAGAAAACACTGAAAGATCACAAACCTCTGACTTCAACAGCAACCAAGCAAGCAAATGGTCCTGGTGCACGTTATGAGATAGATTCAACAATTGCTGATATCTACCTTGTATCATCACGAGATCCATCACAGATTATTGGCAGACCTACCGTATATATTGTTATCGATGTATTCAGCCGGATGATTACTGGGCTTTATGTCGGTATGGAAAACAGTTCATTTAACACAGCCATACAATGCCTCAGCGTCGCAATCCAAGATAAAGTGACATTCTGTCAGAGTTACGGCTTGCAAATACAACCGGAAGACTGGCCTATTTATGGTTTACCTAGCGCCATACTTGCAGACCGCGGTGAACTAATTGGCTATCAAATTGAACTTCTTGAAAAAAACTTTTCTGTTCGAATTGAAAATGCGCCACCGTATCGAAGCGATGCCAAAGGTATTGTGGAGAGGGCTTTCGGAATTATTCAGTCACGCTTTAAATCCTACGATAATATCGGTGTTGTTTCTGGATTCAAGGAAAAAAAGAAAGGCGGACATGATTATCGACTAGAAGCTTGTCTGACTTTGGAAGAGTTCAGAAAAATCATATTAAGCTGCATCTTATTACGCAATAATTTTGATGTTTTGACGAAATATGATCGCAGTGCCGATATGCCGACTGATCTGCCTTCTATACCCCTTAAACTCTGGCAGTGGGGCCTACAGCACCGTACTGGGATGTTGAGACAAGTGGATAACAAATCACTATATGTTGGCTTGCTACCTAGGATCGATGCCTCCTTAAGTGACAAAGGACTTAAAGTCAAAGGATTAGTCTATCAATGTCTGGAAATGCATCAACAAGGCTGGTTTATTCGTAACACGACCAAATCCCGCCCGAAAAAGTTGCGGATTGGTTTTGACCCATACTCAGTAAATACCATTTATGTTTTTTTTGATGAAAATAAATTGGAATACTGGGAAGCCCACTTAAGTGATGCATCACGTCAATATCAGCATCTGACCTGGTGGGAAGCTGAACAAATTCAAAAAGCAATCAAAACTGTTGAAAAACAGCATTCGCAACTAAAGTCTGTAGCCATCAGTGAATTGCAGGATTTTACTGACAAAATCATTCATGCAGCACAGAGTCGGCAGGCTCAAGTAGGAGTTCACCAACTTTCTAAAGCACAACGTACTCGGGATATCCGTCAGAATAAACAAGAAGCTATCCAAGTGGAACGTGCGGAACATCTCCAGAACAGACCCAGCAATTCTATCCGGACTATCCATCCCAACCAAGACAATTCTCAAATATCCCAATCTGACAGCAGCAATCTGGATTTGACCAGTCAACCAGACTTAATGAGACAATTATTTGAAGAGGACGATGAAGAATGAATAATAATGAAATAGTAGTTAATACATCGATACAAGACATCTATGGGGATAATCCTCTCATTACTAAATTACCGCCTATCCTTGATACGAAATCAGTCATTAAACACCTACGAGGAAAACTGAAATTTATTCCAGAGCAGCGTTTTTTACCCCAACCAGAAAGAATCCATCTGATTGCTCAGCTGCCTCATGATTTTTTTCAACCACTAACCAAACATCTATCACTGGAACAAAAAATTTCTATCATGATCCGGCAAGGTTACGTGAGTAGAAACATCAATAATGGTGATAGACAAAGGCATTTGCACGCCGCTTTTCAACAACTTGAACCATCGAATGAAAGTTCTTACCGCTATGCACCTCCAGAATCAACTGCGACCAGCATGTCAATTATAGGATGCTCAGGAAGCGGAAAAACAACGACGATGAACAAGATTTTGCGTTATTACCCACAAGTGATTGGGCATAAAGAGCTAGGATTAAAACAAATTGTTTTCCTTAAAATTGATTGCCCGCATGACAGCTCTTTAAAAAACTTATGTTCAAACTTTTTTAGAGCAGTAGATTTAGCGTTAGGAGATACTAACTTCGAGCATCGTTTCACCAGAAGCCGCTTAAATGTGAATGCCATGCTGCAACAGATGAAAATTATCGCAAATAATTATTCTATTGGACTTTTAATCATTGATGAAATCCAGCATTTGAATACAAAAAAATCTGGCGGGGCTGAGATCATTCTTAATTTCTTTGTCACGCTGGTGAATGTGGCATCGATCCCTATCGTGATGATTGGGACACCTAAAGCCAATGAAATCCTGCAAGAAGACTTAAGGTCAGCTAGACGCAGTGCAGGATTAGGCTCTTTAATCTGGGAACCTATGCGCAATGAAGCGCCTATTCCCGATCCTGGCGACCCTGATCAAATGATCATTTCTGAATGGTATGCCTTTACCAACAAGCTGTGGCAATATCAATGGGTTCAACAACCAGCTGAACTGACCGATGAATTAAGAAACACTTGGTATTATTATACGCAGGGTATTCCAGATCTAGTGGTTAAGCTGTTCTGTCTGGTACAAATTCACGCCATCACCATCGGCCTGGAAAAAATCACCTCAGAATTATTTAAAAAGGTCTATGAAGAACAATTACAGCCAGTCCACGACATTTTAGATGCACTGCGTTCAGGCAATCCCGCACGTATTGCACGGTATTCTGACCTAACCATCCCTCAAGTTCAAATTAAAGAATATATTGAAAAACAACGCTTTAAATCTGAATTAAAAATGAAAAAACAGCATAAAGATTTAGGACCGCATTATTCTACCCTCATTGGTATGCTGACAGCCTTAGGTCACCCGGCTGCTACAATAGAACCGTATGTTACTTCTACATTAAAACGATATCCAAACGAAAAATTACAGGTACTTCTCCAGCATATTTTAGAGATATTAGATAGCTCTTCCACTGAAGATGAACCTGGACAAGATCAGACTATGACTCCAGTAAAGAAGCCAAGAGCATCACGTAAAGTGATGAAAGCAGAGGAATGGAAGAGTACTGAAGCGAATGATTTACGAAATTTTTTCAGTCAAGCACAAGAACAGGAAGTAGATGTCTATGAGCTATTAAAATCATCTCACTATTTGTTTGATCCTACTCGCCCCATTTTACATTAAGCACAAAAAATGGAGAGCACGTTATCATGATTTCGAATTTCCCCACCCCATATCCGGATGAATTGATTTATAGTGTAATTGCACGTTATGCCGTTCACCATGGAGTTCTGAGTCCAAAATATCTCACGGAAGAATTATTCAACAACAGGAATTTGACTCCAACTTATGATTTACCCTCTCATCTAGACAGGTTAGCCAGTTATTTACCAGATCAATATAATGCGCTTACTTTGATCAGGCAGCACACTCTACTACCAATTTTTCAATTATTTCAGCCTTATACAGTGATGCGTTATGCTGTGCAAGCATTGCGGAGTGAGCAATACCAATCATTGCATACCAAATTAGGAAAAAATGCATCGCGGATCAAATCTGTGACTTTTTTTCGATTTTGTCCAGATTGCTGGCAAGAACAGATGGAGCAATATGGGGAAGTTTACTGGAAGCGCCGCTGGCAGATTACTGGATTCGAGTATTGTACAAAGCATCAGCAACCTCTTTTTGTGAGTTCTATCCCTTGTAATGGACTAGACCGAAAGTTTTATGTTGCTCATTTAAATGCTCTTGAAGATTCTTCACAACTTGCATTTAGTCCTCAGGACTTAAATCACCATATCGAGCTTTCAGGACTGATCGAAGAGCTACTCGCTCATTCGACATACGTTAGTGTGCAAGATTTTTCTACTTTATCAGATGCTTATTTTCTGATTTTAAAAAATAGGGACTTACTATCAGGTCGTAAAAACATCCACTACGAAAAAGCTCGTCAATTAGTCATAGATTACTGGGGCGAAAGTTTGCTTGCATATTATCAATTAGCAGATTTAGATAGTGAAAACTGCTGGCTGAAAAATATATTAAGAAAACATCGTAAAGCATTTTCTTATCTTGAGCATCTCATCGTATTAAAAGCTCTTGTTCCAGAGAAAAATCCGATTGAAACATATAAACAATATATTGACCTAGCATCACTGGATCTAGAGGAAGCCGCCGCAACAGTATGTATTGATAATAAAGTAGATCAAACGTTATCTGAGGACCAAAAACGATGGACAACATTAATTCAGAAACATTCTGCTAAACAGGCACGTCAATGTGATTCAGCCTTGTACGCTCGCCTATACCGTAATAATAAAGATTGGATATTACTGACAAATAAATCTGCAGTAATATTACCCTCTTCTCTTTCCAAGCCACGTGTAGATTGGAAAGAGAGAGATCGACAGTTTGTTAAACAACTCATCAAAATACGGAATGAATTATTAGAAGATCTCGAATCACCTCAATGGACAAAAAAGTTTTTTATTAGACAACTTGGTTCAGTGAGTATGATTGAAAAAAACTGGAATTTTTTCCCATTGACTGCAGCATTTCTAGATCGTTACGCTGAGTCCATAGATTGCTATCAAATACGTCGCATGACTCGAACATTTATTCGCCAAAATATTGAAGATAAATGTTATCCACCGAGTGTTTTTTTACGTCAATCAGGATTAAGTGAGCAGCGATTAACGCCAGAAGCACGTCGATTTTTTAATAATATTTGGGAAGAAATAAAAAATGAGTGATTGTTCAACCGACTTTTTACCGAATGATATGATTTACTATACTGCGACAAAAATTAGTCGACGTGGTCAAACTCGGTTTGATATTGATACTCGCTTGTTTAATCCTATTATTAACCGATCCATTCAGCTTAAATTACCGATTGAAAGTATTCTTCTTTATTACTATAACACTCCAATTGCTAATCACTATCCAAAGAAGTTATTTGACCATACACTTAAAGCAGTAGATTTTTCAGCGCTCAACGCTTTGGATTCATCCGAGAACTGTAATCAAAAAATTCATACTGGTCGGTTATGTTTTGAATTTAATTATGATTCACCTATATTAAATAAAAGTATTACGATTCTTTTACCTAAGCTCATTCTTGCTAGAGATCTATTTTTTTCACACCCTTATCTTTTACGTGCAGCACTTTTTGCAGAAAATTATTCAACCGATATTTTAGTGGATAGGAGTGATGAAAAGGCTATTCATATTACTATCGCACAAAACAAAAAAATTATGAAAGCAGATATCTCTGATCCTCATTTTTTAAAGAAACTCGCTTTAATTTTATTACAGCCTGATTTAAATAAGGCCTTCCTTAGTATTTATCAGAAAACAATTATTGATCAAAAAGGCGCTAAAAGTTTTAATTTTGACATGGAAGCTCCTAATATCAGAAATATTGATCTAACAGTAGATGGAATTTATGATCAAGAAACAGGTATTTACAGAATTGAGCGTATCACATCTTTCAAACATTTGGATACAGCTATCAACCGCCCTATTCAATTTCATTTCACTTCAAAAAAAATAATACAACAGGTCAAAAATGCTCAAGGGCAAGGTTCAAATAAACCAAAACCAGCGAGTCAACCTAAAGAGAAATTGAATAAAAATGCTGAGGCAGATACCGATAAGCTACTGGCCAAGCTAAGAAACCTACCTGGAGAAATTTATACGATAGAAGAATTAAAAATTTCTTTAGAGACACTTCCCGCTGAAACTGTAGTACGTAAAAGACGAAAGCAAATGGATAAAGATCAAAATCAAGAAGAAGGATTTGCTGGTGGAGAAGGAGATATAGAGGGTACAGTGCCTGGATTTACAACAGAATCAGAAATTCAACTAGAGCGAGTCACTCATAAAGACTTGATTAAACTACTGGAACAAATTGAGAAAAAAGGATATAAAACCAAAGAAATCAAGAACTCACCTTTTAAAAAATATAAACGTTTCAGAGGGCATAAGTTTGCAAACAATCAATTACGCTACTTTTATGTCTATAAAATTTTAAATATAGAAAATAATCATCAATTTTATTTGTGTGAAATTGATACTTCAGATGGTAAAAAAAATATCTCTACCTTATTACTCCCATATGAAGAAGAAACTCAACGATTAATTGAGATAGATTTGGAAATATTAAATAATTCGATACTGTCTCAATCACTCAGTTGGCCTAAAAAGTTTCTATCTGAAGTGAGAGGTATTACTGCAATAACTACAATTAATCATCCTTCAAAAAAGGAAGAAGTAGAAGATGTAAATTATTATGCTGACTGGGCGGAGCGGATCTTAGCAAAGGTAAAATCAATATAAATTTTATGAAGAGCTAAGGTAATCCCCCCTAGAAATAACAGCATGCTGAAGTACTAAACTTTAAAAATTAGATGAAATAGTACTCTATACACTTAAACATCTATTTTTAAAGAAGATATAAAATTTAAACAGTAACTTAGCATAGAGGAACTATTTTCCTCCTATAATTATACTTCCTTCACTTCTCAGGAATTATGTAGAGAATTCAGATGACACAACTCACTTGTTTTAAAGCCTATGACATTCGCGGCAAACTCGGCACTGAACTGAATGAAGACATTGCCTATAAAGTTGGGCGTGCTTATGGACAGATCTATCAACCGAAAACCGTGGTGATTGGCTGTGACATCCGCCTTAGCAGTGAAGGTTTAAAACAGGCCACCATTCGCGGTTTAAATGATGCCGGGGTCAATGTTCTAGATCTGGGCATGACCGGCACTGAAGAAGTTTATTTCGGCGCATTTCATCTCGATGTTCAAGGTGGAATTGAAGTAACGGCTAGCCATAATCCGATGGATTATAATGGTATGAAACTGGTACGCGAAAATGCGCGCCCAATCAGTGCCGATACCGGTCTTAAAGAAATCCAGGCTTTAGCAGAATCAGGTAAATTTATTGAAGTCACCCACAAAGGCCGTACTGAAAAATACAATATTCTGCCTGAGTTTATTGATCACCTGATGACTTATATTGATCCGGCAAAAATCCGTCCGATGAAACTGGTGATGAATGCCGGTAATGGGGCTGCAGGTCATGTGGTCGATGCGATTGAACAAAAATTTCAACAGCTGCAGATTCCGGTTGAATTTATCAAAATTCATAATGAAGCCGATGGCAATTTTCCGAACGGGATTCCCAACCCGATTTTAATTGAAAACCGTGACAGCACCCGTAATGCGGTGATTGAACATGGCGCGGATATGGGGATTGCCTGGGATGGTGACTTTGATCGCTGTTTCCTGTTTGATGAAAAAGGCCAGTTTATTGAAGGCTATTATATTGTTGGTCTTTTGGCTCAAGCCTTCTTACTGAAACAATCGGGTGAAAAAATTGTACATGATCCACGTCTGGTCTGGAATACGCTGGATATCGTGGAACAATACCAAGGGATCACCGTTCAGTCGAAGTCAGGCCATGCCTTTATTAAAGATGTGATGCGTGAACACAATGCGGCCTATGGCGGTGAAATGAGTGCCCATCACTATTTCCGTGACTTTGCCTACTGCGACAGCGGCATGATTCCGTGGTTATTGGCGTTATCAGTCTTGTCTGAAACCCAGAAACCATTGTCTAGCCTTGTAGAAGAAATGATCGCCAAATTCCCTTGCTCGGGTGAAATCAATTTCAAAGTATCCGATACTCAGGAAACAATTCAAAAGATTTTCGATCACTATGCCGATCAAAAACCTGCAATTGATCAAACGGATGGCGTCAGCCTGGATTTTGGTGCCTGGCGTGTCAATGTGCGGGCTTCAAATACCGAACCACTCTTACGTTTAAATATCGAAAGCCGTCGTGATCAAAATCCACGACCGATGCAAGACTATGTGGATGAGTTAACTCAGCTGATCCAGAGTTAATACTGCTGTATCACGTACAATAAAAATGGGAGCAATTTTGCTCCCATTTTTATTCATACAAATTCAAGCATTTTAGCGATAGCCATTCGGATTTTGCTTCTGCCAGTTCCAGCTGTCGGCAAGCATGTCTTCCAAGCCGTATTGTGGATGCCAACCCAGTTCTGTAACTGCACGTGCATTATCGGCAAATGATGTTGCAACATCACCCTCTCGACGTGGCGAAAATTCAAATTTGACGGGTACACCATTTACTTTTTCAAAAGTATTTTTAACCTGAAGCACAGATGAACCATTGCCTGTTCCAATATTCCAGGCACGACAACCTTGTGCCCCAAGACGGTTATTCAGGGCACATAAATGAGCATTGGCCAGATCGACCACGTGAATATAATCCCGCACACCAGTGCCATCGATGGTGTCATAATCCTGGCCAAAAATAGACAGCTTTTCACGACGACCTACTGCCACCTGGGTCACAAATGGCATTAAATTATTTGGAATTCCTTGCGGATCTTCACCAATTTGCCCACTTTTATGTGCACCAACCGGATTGAAATAACGTAATAAAGCAATCGACCAACGCTTATCGGAGATCGCTAATTTCTCTAATAACTGTTCAACAATCAGTTTAGTATAACCATAATTATTACTCGGCATACCCGTCGGCATATCTTCATTCAATGGTGAAAGGTGGTTATCACCATACACCGTTGCCGATGAGCTAAAAACCAGATTAAAAACCTGAGCACGCTGCATGGCCTGAACCAGACTGATTGAACCTGAAATATTATTTTCAAAATACTTCAGCGGAATCTGCTGGCTTTCACCTACCGCTTTTAACCCTGCAAAATGAATCACCGCATCAATATCATGTGTTTGAAAAATTTGAGCCAAAATTTGCTGATCTAAAATATCACCTTCTACAAAGTCTAAATTTTTAGAAGTTAAAGTTTTTACACGTGTTAAAGACTCTTCAGAACTATTGGATAAATTATCTAAAACAACAACTTCATGCCCGGCATTTAATAATTCAACACAAGTATGCGAGCCAATATAGCCTGCCCCACCGGTGACTAAAACTTTAGACATGATCCTTTCCCTTTAAAATACGAATTAAGCCTTGTGTAGAAGCATCTAATTTCGATAAATCTGTTTGTTCACCATTTAAAATCGGCAACAGCTGATCGGCAATTTGCTTGCCCTTTTCAACGCCCCATTGATCAAATGGGTTGATATTCCAGAGTACAGACTGCACGAATACTTTGTGCTCATACATCGCAATCAGCATGCCTAAACTATATGGATTGAGCTCTTGCATCAAAATGGTCGAGCTTGGCTGATTACCGCTATATTGCTTGTAGGCAGGCAGGTCCTTCAACTCCTGCTCATTTAAGGCCTGGTTACCAAATGCCAGTAAACGTGATTGTGCCAAGCAGTTTGATAATGCCAAATAATGTTGTTCAATCAACGCATCTGCATTGTCGACATAGGTAAACTGATTGCCGTTATAACGATTCACTGGGGCAATAAAATCACTACTTACAGATTGAGTTCCCTGATGCAGCAGTTGATAAAATGCATGTTGTGCATTTGGTCCTACTTCACCCCAAACAATTGGACAAGTATCCCATTCGACTTTCTCGCCATTACGTTGAATCGACTTGCCATTTGACTCCATTTCCAGCTGTTGTAAATAAGATGCGAAGTATTTTAAACGGCCATCATAAGGCAATACTGCATGGGTTTGGATATCGAGAAAATTATTATTCCAGGCACCCAACAGTCCCATGAGCACAGGAATATTTTTTTCAAGCGGTGCAGTCTGGAAATGTTGATCTATTGCATAAGCGCCTGCCAGCAATTGCTTAAATCCATTTACACCTACGGTTAAGGCAATAGGCAGACCAATACATGACCAGAGTGAATAGCGACCACCGACCCAATCCCAAAGCAAGAATTGATTTTCAGGCGCAATTCCCCATTCGGTCATTTTTTCAGGTTTTGTCGAAACGCCAATAAAATGGTGCTTGAGGACCTGATTATGTTCGCCCAATGCTTTTTCCAGCCACAAACGCGCGGTTTGTGCATTGGATAATGTATCAATCGTGCTAAACGACTTTGATGAAATAATGAACAAGGTGGTTTCAGGGCGAAGTTTATGCAACAAGTCTGAAAGTTGGCTACCATCAATGGTCGATACAAAATGCGTATTTAGTGGTTTTTGTGTGGCTTTTTTAAAGTCAGATAAGGCATGACTGACCATCATCGGTCCAAGATCCGACCCCCCGACTCCAATATTGACCAGATCCTGAATGACTTCACCCGTTGCACCGCGACATTGACCCTCATGAATTTTATTGACCAGATCAAACATCCGCTCTAACTGTTCATGGACCTGACCTGCAATTTCAGGATGTTCGACATCCTGCCGAGGCAAGCGTAATGCCCAATGCATGGCTGCACGCTGTTCTGTATAGTTAATTTCTTCAGACGAAAATAAGCGTTTAATCCACGATGTCAGGTCTTGTGCATGTGCCCACTGAACTAATGCCTTAATTACTTTCTGGTCGACCCGATGTTTACTAAAATCATAAACAATCGGCTCTAAAGCCACAGAAAAATGCTGAAATCGGTCCGTATCTTGTGCAAATAGTTCAATTAGATGTTTAGATTCAAATTCATTTTTTAATGTATTTAACTGAGTAATGACTGAACTTAAATCCTCTACAGGATAAGGATGAATCTGCCCGATCATTATCGTCCTACTCCCATATAAGCGAAGCCTTGAGCTTTCACATAACTTGGGTCATAAATATTACGACCATCTAAAATTAAAGGATGCTGCATGGTTTGAAGCAGTTTCTTGTAATCTGGACTCCAGTATTGCTTCCACGCAGTCAGTAAACACAACGCATGGCTGTCTTTTACAGCTTCATATTGATCTGTACAATAAATCAGGTCTTCACGATGACCATATATTTTTTCAATTTCAGCGAGGGCTTGAGGATCATGTAATTTAACCTTAACCCCTTGTGCCCATAAGGCATTCAGCATGACATGAACAGGCGATTGTTGAATACGAGAGGTGTTTTCCTTAAAGGCAGCCCCCCAAATGGCGACGGTTTTCCCGTTCAAGTCACCATGAAAATAGTTCCATAATTTTCTAAATAAAAGTTCTTTTTGCTGTTGGTTAATTTCCCAAACTTGAGCCAGCAACTGACTTTTAACCCCCGTACCAGAAACCGTATTGGCCAAAGTCATAATATCGTGTGAGAAATTTTCCCCACCAAAGCCGGCACTCGGATACAAATAAGAAGCGCCAATACGACTATCTGCAGCCATACCCTGACGGACATGCTCAATATCAATACCTAGTTTTTCTGCAACTACAGCCAAGTCATTAATATAGCTAATGCGCGTTGCTAACATGCCTGAAATACTCAGCTTGGTAAACTCAGCATCTAAAACAGGCATAAACAGATACTGTTGCTGGCGGGGAAATAAGGGACGTAACAATTCCCGGACTTTGTTTTGAACTTCAGATTGCGTACAGCCGACAATCAGCTGCTCGGCTTGCGTCATACTGGGTAGTGCATTACCTTCCTGAATCATATCAGGTAAATACACCCACTCATCTTGAGCAAGAATATGTTGAAAATTTTCAGTACTATGTAGCCCCAAAGTTGAAGCATTGATCATCAATTTGGGATGAATAATTGGCCGTTGTTTTAGCTCGTTTAGAAGTTCGATGCCTTGGGCTTCTTCAGCAGGGCTTAAACTAAAAAAATAAACATCGATATCTAAAGAAATTTCATTGAAGTTGCAGTATTGAAGAAATCCATTTTTTGCTTGTTTTTCCAATAAATGCTTAACTGCTTCATCTTGTGCATAGGCTTGTTCTGATGATGATTTTTTTAATACATCACACCAATAAACATGATGTCCACACTCTGCCAATAAAGCTGTCATTACACCTGCATAAAGGGTTTGTCCAAATACCGCAACTTTCATAGAAGCTCCTAGCTTTATAATTTTATAGTTTTATAGTTTTAATTCTTTGATTAACCCTTTAAATGTATCACCTAATTGAGGATGATCAATACCATAATGAAGCACTGCTTTTAAATAACCAATTTTGCTCCCACAATCGAAGGTTTGACCTTTCATACGATAGGCTTCAACAGTTTCTGTTTCCTGAAGCAGGGCAATAGCATCGGTCAGTTGAATTTCATTACCAGCACCTTTTGGTGTATTTTCAAGTAATTTCATAATTTTTGCAGGCAAAACATAGCGACCAACCACTGAAAGATTGGATGGTGCTGTACCTATTGCAGGCTTTTCAACAATACCCTGCATCACGATACTTTCACCTTCATTCGGTGAATGCTTAACGTCAACAATTCCATATTGATCCACCAGACGATCAGGAACCGCTTCCACCATAATTTGCGATGCTTGAGTGTCATTAAAACGCTGAATCATCAGGCTTAAGTCATTTGGAGTATCAGAATCTTTCACCAACACATCTGGAAGCAATACAGCAAAGTCATCTTCACCAATCACTGCTTTAGCGCAAAGAACAGCATGCCCTAAACCCAGCGGTTGAGGTTGACGAACACTAATCACACTGACATGCAGTGGTAAAATTTCAGTAATTTCTTTGAGCAAATCAAATTTCTTTTTATTTTCTAATATGGTTTCAAGTTCAAAGTTACGATCAAAATAATTTTCAATGGAAGCTTTTGAAGAATGCGTCACCAGAATAATTTGTTCAATCCCTGCCGCAACTGCCTCGCGGACTACATATTCAATTGCAGGACGGTCAACAACCGTAACCATTTCTTTGGGAATCGACTTACTTGCGGGTAAAAAACGTGTGCCTAATCCAGCAACAGGGAGAATCGCTTTTTTGATCATCATCATACCTAAATATTAATTTACTTTAATTTCTTTACCACGTTGATAGCCATCAACATAATGTTCTAATTGCACTAATGCCCAATTTACATCATCTTCAACAGCGGTCAGCATATTGATTCTTTCAAAAATTTCAATCAACTCGTTCAAAGGATAATGCTTTTCGAAGGATCTTAAAATACGAGTATGTTGTGTGATCTCGGTATCTTCATGATCAATCAGTAATTCTTCATACAGTTTTTCACCTGGACGTAAACCGGAATATTGAATTTCAATATCCCCATGCTTCGAATCTGATTCACGAACTGTCAATCCACTTAAGGAAATCATTTGTCGTGCAAGATCTTGAATACGGACAGGTTCACCCATATCCAATAAGAATACATCACCACCTTGTCCCAAAGCACCGGCCTGAATCACCAGCTGTGATGCTTCCGGAATAGTCATGAAGTATCGGGTTACATCGGGATGGGTCACAGTGATTGGACCACCTTTAGCAATTTGCTGCTTAAACAAAGGAACCACTGAGCCCGATGAACCTAAAACATTACCAAAACGGACAATACTGACTTGGGTCTGGTTTTGTGCTTCAGCCATGGCTTGACAGTACAATTCTGCCATACGTTTTGAGGCGCCCATCACGTTGGTCGGACGTACTGCTTTATCTGTTGAAATTAAAACAAAAGTTTCAACACCTTTTTTTACCGCAGCATTCAAGCTAAATGCAGTACCAATCGAATTATTTTTTAACCCAGCAAGTGGATTACATTCAACTAAAGGTACATGCTTATATGCGGCAGCATGATAAATCGTTTGAACTTGATATTGTTCAATCACCCGTTCTAATTTTGCTTGATCCAGCACGGTTCCCAAAATAGGAATAATTTCAATATCGGTATTTAAATTCAGCTCTTTATCGATACCATATAAGGCAAATTCTGTAAGTTCATAAATCACTAATTTTTGAGGCTTATTTTTAATAATTTGTCGGCACAGTTCTGAACCAATTGAACCGCCCGCGCCAGTCACCATCACGACTTTATTCAGGATATTTTTAGCCAATAATTCTTGAATAGGCGGGATGGGATCGCGGCCTAACAAATCAATGATATCTACTTCTTTGATGTCTGAAACGCGAATTTCCCCATCCACCAATCGGGTCAAACCCGGGATTTCAGTAATTTTAAGATGTGCTGGCTCTAAAAACTTGAGTATTTCACTTTTGCGCACACGCCCCACAGAAGGCAGTGCAATCAGTATTTCATCTACCTGTTGTTTTGCACATAAATTTAAAGCATGTGCAGGATGATAAACTTTTAATCCGCCAATCATTTGACTCGACAATGAAACATCATCATCAATAAAAAATACCGGTAAATGCTCATCGGATCTGTAGAGTGTGGCTGCCACCTGTTGACCGGCATATCCGGCACCATAAATTGCAACACGTTTACGCGGAATATCGGACTGTAAATAAGACTTCACCACAGCTCGAATAATGCCGCGGCTTACCCAGATCCAGCTAAACATCAAGAAACCAAACATCAAAGGAATCGATGTTGGAATAAAAGCATCAGTCCAATATGCCATTGCATATAGACCTACAACCGTTAAGGCAGTTGCAAGTGCTAATTTAGCAATGAATACCTCATTGAAGGTACGTACAATAAAAAGATAAACACCACAAACCAGTAATGAACAAACTGCCAAAACACTGACCCATAAAGAGCCAAAAGCCAAGTTTGGAACAACCTCTGCGCCGAGGTCAAACTGACGAATGGCATAACAAAGCCAGATAAGAACAGGAAAAACCAAAAAATCTAAAACGATTAAAAAGCTTTGTTTCTTATGTCTTGATGCTGTAGCGAATGGAACAATAATTGATTTCACTGGAAAGGCTTCTTTTTCAATTCGATTATTTTATATAGATTAGATATCTCTTGATTTAATCTAGATCCCATGCATTTAATCCACCTATTTTATAATGTGGAGCATATATTTTTACGCTCCACATTATTCAATGCACTATTAAAGCTGGTTAATCACCTGCTGGATACCCGCTACAGTTTTATTCATGCTCTCTTGGCTTAAAGTAGGGTGAACTAAAAACATCAGACTGGTTTCACCTAATTTTTGCGCATTTTTCAAACGCTGTGCTGGTCGCCAAGGTGTATCATCAAAAGCAAGCTCTAAATAAACTTCTGAACATGAACCACTAAAGCAAGGCACGCCTAAAGCTGCAATTTCATTCATTATGCGGTCACGTGACCAGCCTTCAGGCAGCTTTTCAGTATTGACCTGTACATAGCATTTATAGGCTGCATGTACATAATCTGCGGATGGACGATACACAGTAAAATATGGACTGCTTTCAAATACCGCTAAAACTTTTTCCATATTTTCTGTACGTTTTTTTGTCCATTCAACCATTTTTGTCAGCTGAATACGCCCAATCACCGCCTGCATTTCCATCATGCGCCAGTTGGTACCAAATGAATCGTGCAACCAACGGAACCCCGGTGGATGTTGTTTGTTATAGATGCTATCAAAATTTTTACCATGGTCTTTATAGGACCACATTTTTTTCCAAAGCGACTCATCATTAGTGGTGACCATGCCACCTTCACCGCCAGTGCTCATGATCTTGTCTTGGCAGAATGACCAAGCAGCAATATGACCAATGGAGCCGGCAGATTTACCTTTGTACATTGCGCCATGTGCTTGAGCACAGTCTTCAATCACATATAAGCCTTTCTCTTCAGCCAATTGCATGATCGGATCCATGTCACACATCCAACCGGCTAAATGCACACAAATGATGGCTTTGGTATTTGGTGTGAGTACTGCTTCAATGGTGCGACGTGAAATATTTTGGGAGTCAAGTTCCACATCGGCAAATACTGGATTTGCACCTGCTGTGACAATTGAACTGGCAGAAGCTAAAAAAGTACGGGAAGTGACAATCACATCATCCTCTGCTCCGATGCCTAATGCTTTAAGTGCAACATCTAAAGCAACCGTACCGTTGGCAAGTGCTACTGCATATTGAGTTCCCGCAAACTGGGCAAATTCTTTTTCAAACTCACGGCATTCCTGTCCGGTCCAGTAGTTGACTTTATTGGACAATAATACATGGGAAACCGCATCAGCTTCTTCCTGGGTAAAACTTGGCCATGGTTCAAATGCAGTGTTTAACATTTATAACTAATCCTATTTGATCTTATTGCTATCTATTGATAAGAAGTTTCTAATTTCTTGCCAAGAGTTTAAGCAATGATCAGCTTGATACTCCTCAGCAATTGAAAAATTCTGTTTATGAATGTTTTGTCCTTGGTCTTTCAAACAAATAGTTGTCCAACCTAAGCATTTTGCGGTCACAAAATCTTTTTTTAAGTTATCGCCCACATAGATATACTGTTCACACTGTAAATCGCGCATTACTTTTTCATAATTAGCTGTAGATGGCTTTTCTGAACCAATTTCCTCAGAAATTACTATACTACTTAAAAGATCAGTCAATCCTAATGCTTGTAATTTGTTACGCTGAGTTTCTGAACGCCCATCAGTAATGACTGCATACTTATATTCTGTAGCTAAATGATTTAACGTCTCTGCAACATCCTGAAATAATGTAATATCTGGCTTATGGAAACGATACCAATCTAGTAATTTTGCCTTATCTAGTTGATATACTCTGGAAATGTTTTCAAAAACATTTTCGCCAGCATAATATTCTGCCAGCATTTTAGCACTCAGTTGTTGTGGCTGAGCACTAATTTGTGCTGCAATAAAATGATATGCTGATTGCAAATACTTTATTTCAGCGTAAAGCGTGTCATCTAAATCTAAAACTAAAGCCTTAACCTTGGTAGTCATTTACCAAAACCTCAGCATCATAGCGTAGCATCAGCAATTTATCACTCCATGCTGCAAACTCTTCAATTTTTTGATTTAATAAATATTCTCTAATAGCCCATTGGCTATAGTTGGCACCAGCCAAATAACTGAGTGGATAACCCCCACCAAAACGTGGGTTAATTTCAATCCCTAGAATTTTATCTTCAGTTTTATGCAAGAATACTTGAATTGTTAAACAACCACGTGCACCTGGTATATGTTTTAACTTCTGATTAAACTCAGTCACAATAATATTCTTTTTAGTCACGCCTTTATTGACTTCACCCGCACGAACAAAAATACGCTTACGTGGTACCACACATTTTAATTCAGAAGCTTGATCATAGTAACAATCGACGGTGAACTCATCGTAATCCTCTGGCACAATGTATTCCATAAACATCAGTTTAGGATCAGCATAATGTTCAGGCTTAATGTCTTCTGTGCTATGTGCAGTGAAAATACCTTTGCTTAAACTGCCGTCATAAGGTTTGACAAATACAGGGAACTGTAAACTGTCTAAATCATATTGCTGAGGAATACAAATTCCATGATTTTCAAAAAACTGATTAATTTGACGTTTATCACGGCATTGCTGCACTAGTTCAGTGTCGCTCACCAATAAGTGAATACCTTGTTTCTTAAAATATTCAATATTTTCACTTAAAACTAACAACTCTGTATCAATCGTTGGCACGACTAATTTAATCTGATTATTCAAGCAAATATGTAACAACTGATCAATATATTCAGGACTTGTGACACGTGGTACAGTAAAGCTTTGATCAGAAACATGACATGCAGGGGCTAATACAGGGTTTAAATCAGTGGTAAAGACCTGACCATTTTCAAAATATTTTTTCAGTTCTGTTTGGAAAGAACGTACTAATGAAACTCGTTGCCCTGCTGAAGTGATTAAAATATTCATGTTTATTTTTTCGCATTCCCTGTAAATTTTGGCATTGTCGCCTCACCTTCGGCACTGATATCATCTTTAGCAATAACTTTGTGCACTGTTTTTAGCATGATTTTAAAATCAAGTAGTGTCGACTGGTTCTCTACATACCAGGTATCCAGTTTAAACTTTTCTTCCCAGCTAATCGCATTACGTCCATTGACTTGTGCATGACCTGTCATACCAGGACGCACATTATGACGTTTGGCTTGTTCAGTATTATAAAGTGGCAAATATTCTGTCAATAATGGACGGGGGCCAACAATACTCATATCCCCTTTAACCACATTCCAGAGCTCTGGCATCTCATCCAGACTGGTTGAACGCAGCATTTTACCAAATGGCGTTAGGCGTTCACTGTCTGGTAATGGATTACCTTGTGTATCCACAGCATCTTTCATGGTACGAAACTTAATCATTTCAAATGGCTTGCCATGCAAACCCGGACGTACTTGGCGGAATAATACAGGCGAGCCTAAATTCTTTTTAACTTTACGTGCGACAATAAAATAAAGTGGAGAAAGCAGAATGAGGGCTATTGAAGCGATAATAATATCAAGTAAACGTTTTAACATTTATAAACCTTTCTAAAAACCTCTATAAATTGACCTACGCCACTTTTAACAGAGAGTTTTTCTTCATAAAAATACGAAGCATTTCTACCCATATTTGCTTTCTCTGAATCACTTAGATGATAAATTTTCAAAACAGCTTGCTGAATACTTGCTACATCCTCAGAGATTGCAATACAGCCACACTCCGCTCTTTCTACAAGATCAGCAGCATCTCCAGCCACTGCCATTAATACAGGTTTACCCATCGCCATATAAGCTTGAGTCTTGGATGGTACAGTAATCTCAAACAATGGATCTTTTTTTAAGTGTACCAACAATAAGTTCGAAAGCTTTAAGACTCCCCCGACCTCGGCCATAGGCATACGTGGAATAAAGATGGTGTTAGAAATATTTTCAGTAGTTAAACGTTGTTTTAAACGCTCGGTTTCAGTTCCACCACCGACAAAAACAAATTGAATTTCTTGGATATGCTGAACTTTTTTAGCAACATCTAAAATGCTATCTAAAGCTTGAGCTTTCCCCATATTTCCAGCAAAAACAATATTAAATTTATTCTGCATCAGTTGTTGATATTCAATCTTTGCCGGCTGAGCCTGAGTCAAGCCTTGTTCATCACACCAATTATAAATAATGCTAATTTTTTCTTCTGGTACATCACGCTCTATCAACAGCTTTTTAAAGCCCGGACACAACACGACAATATGATCAACAGATCGATAAACCAGCTTACATACTGAATTAATAAGATTTAAAATTTTATTGTTATTCAGCATGCCTGTTGCTTTTAAGGTATCAGGCCACATATCCTGAATATCATATACAATTGGTGTACGGCGGAACAATTTAATAAAAATAGCAGCAATACCCACCGTTAAAGGTGGGTGATAAGCATAAATTACATCGGCTTTTTTAGTCGCAAAAATACCAAACAGCATGGCCATAAAAGCAAAGCTAATATAGTTAAAAATTCTTTTTAACGCAGAGCTATCATGATTTGGATATAAAGCAACACGCAAAATAGAAATACCTTCTATTTCCTCACGTTGGCACAATCTTAATTTATAACCATCATAAATTTTTCCACCAGGATAATTAGGAAATCCTGTAAGCACCTGTACTTCATGGCCCTGGCGCTTTAACTCTTTCGCAAAAGCCAATCCTTTAAAAGTAGGTTCAGGATCAAACCACTGCGTTAAAAGAAGAATTTTCATAGCTTAATATTTCTTCCACACTACACGGTTAACATAATCGGTATAGCTTAAAATAATACGCACAACCTTTTCACTCACGTTTGGCATGCTGTAGTCAGCCACTAAACGTAATAAGCGTTCCTCACCACGAGGCTGATGATTTAAAATTTCTAAGCCTTGTAAAATACGCTCAGACGTTAAACCTACCATCATCACTGCTGCTTCTTCCATACCTTCAGGGCGTTCATGTGCCTGACGTAAATTCAAAGCAGGAAAATTCAGAATTGAAGATTCTTCATTAATGGTGCCACTGTCCGACAAAGTTGCTTTTGCAGCAAGTTGCAATTTATTGTAATCACTAAAACCCAGTGGTTTTAGTAATTGAACTAAGGGATGAAACTCAATATTCAGCTCTTCAATACGTTTACGGGTACGTGGATGTGTTGAAACAATCACAGGATATTGGTACTTTTCAGCAACTGCATTGAGCATTTCAACTAAATCTAAAAAATTTTGGTCTGAGTTGATATTTTCTTCACGGTGCGCACTGACAATAAAGTATTGATGCTCTTTTAAACCTAAACGCTCAAGTACATCTGAAGACTCAATTTTTGCTTTATAGTGATTTAACACTTCAAACATCGGACTGCCTGTCTTAATTACTTGATCAGCAGCTAAGCCTTCAGCAAGTAAATAATCCCGTGCAATTGTGCTATAGGTTAAATTGATATCAGCAGTGTGATCGACAATGCGACGATTAATTTCTTCAGGCACACGCATATCAAAACAACGATTTCCCGCTTCCATATGGAAGGTTGGAATCTTACGACGCTTAGCAGGAATAACCGCCATACAACTGTTGGTATCACCTAATACAAGTAATGCTTCTGGCTGAACTTCTTCCAAAACTTTATCAACTGCAATAATCACATTACCAATCGTTTCAGCACCCGTCGCACCTGCAGCATTTAAAAAATGATCTGGTTTACGGATACCTAAATCAGTAAAGAAAATTTCATTTAATTCATAATCATAGTTTTGACCGGTATGTACCAATACATGGTCAAAATATTTATCACAGGCAGACATGACACGTGATAAACGAATAATTTCAGGACGAGTACCAACCACCGTCATTAATTTTAATTTTTTCACAATTTCAACTCTTAATTGGTTAATGGCATAGCATAAGTATCTGGTTTTTCACGGTCAAAAATTTCATTTGCCCATAACATGACCACCATTTCTTCATCACCAATATTGGTAATGTCATGTGTCCAGCCTGGTACAGTTTCAACAATACGCGGTTCTTCGCCTGTTGTTTCTAATTCATAGAATTCACCAGTAACCACATGCTTAAATTTGAATAATGCTTTGCCTTTAATGACTAAGAACTTTTCAGTTTTACTGTGATGATAATGTCCGCCACGAGTAATGCCTGGGTGTGCTGTGAAATAAGAAAACTGTCCTGCATCAGGTGTTTTTAACATTTCAACAAACACACCGCGCTGATCACCATATTTCGGCACACTATAATCAAACTGTTCAGGCTTTAAGAAACTTAAGTAGGTTGAATACAATGCACGAGTTAAACCTGTTCCGACACGATCAGTAATTAATGTATTACGAGATTCTTTAAAACCTTTCAGTGTCCGCGCTAACTCACCAACACTAATCTGATACTCAGGTTGTATGGCAAAAACTTGTTCTACCTGCTGTGTACCCTGAATAATATTCCAGAATGATTCTACAACGTCATCTACATACACTAGACGAATAACTGCATTTTCATCATGAATCTGGATCGGTAAATCATGCGCGGTGTTATAGCAGAATGTTGCAACGGCCGAATTGTAGTTCGGTCGTGACCATTTACCAAATACATTGGCTAAACGGCAAATATAGACAGGATTGCCCTGCTTTTGCTGCAGTTCCACTAAAGCTTGTTCACCACCCAATTTACTCTGACCGTAAGCGTTATCACGTTCAGCCTGAATAGAGGAAGAGAGAATGATCGGGGTTTGCTTTTTTGCTTGTTTAAGAATGTCTGCTATTTTTTGTGTGAGAGTAAGATTACCATCAATAAACTCTTGTTCACTCAAGGGACGATTGACCCCCGCTAAATGTACAATCCAATCTGCAGCAAGTACAGACTGTTCCAGTTCTGACTCAGCGGAATTTCGATGAAACTTTAATACTTCAACATCAGATTTTTCTGAGAGAAATTGAATCAAGTTTTTTGCAATAAAGCCATTTGAACCGGTGACTAAAATCTTCATATTTTAAGCCTCAGGATCAATATATTGGCCTTGAGTTAGGGCACGTATAAATTCCAGCTTGAGTAAAAGCTTTTTCATACTTTCAACATCTAAACGTTCTGTATTATGGGAGTTATAGTCTTCAAACTGGGTAATTTTTAAATCACCATTTTCAACATATTTTGCATAGTTTAAGTCACGCTGATCCGCTGGCACGCGATAATAATAACCTTGATCTAAAGCAACAGCCATTTCTTCACGACTCAATAATGCTTCAAAAGCCTTTTCACCATGACGAGTACCCATAATTGAAATAGGATGCTCTGGTACATTTAATAGCTGAGTTAAAGCTTGTGCTAACACATGAATTGTTGCGGCTGGTGCTTTTTGTACAAAAATATCACCGTTTTCACCATGTTCAAATGCATATAAGACTAAGTCTACCGCATCATCCAGAGTCATCATAAAACGTGTCATATCAGGATCTGTAATTGTCAAAGGTTTAGCTTGACGAATTTGATCAACAAATAAAGGAATCACTGAGCCACGTGATGCCATAACATTACCATAACGCGTACAGCAAATAGTCGTATCTAAGTCTTCTAAATTACGTGATTTCGCCACAATGACTTTCTCCATCATTGCTTTTGAAATACCCATTGCATTGATTGGATAAACAGCTTTATCTGTACTTAAACATACAATACGTTTTACGTGGTTTTGAATAGCAGCTTCCAGAACATTTTCTGTACCCAGTACATTGGTTTTAACCGCTTCCATTGGGTGGAATTCACATGAAGGTACTTGTTTTAAAGCTGCAGCATGATAAATATAATCTACGCCGCGAGTAGCATTTAAGACACTGTTATAATCACGTACATCACCAATGTAGAATTTAAGCTTAGATGACTGATATTTCTTACGCATATCATCTTGCTTTTTCTCATCACGGCTAAAAATACGGATTTCTTTAATATCTGTTTCCAAAAAACGGTTTAAAACAGCATTTCCGAATGAACCCGTACCACCTGTAATAAGTAAAGTTTTGTTTACAAAAGTCATTATTTAATCCGCTAAAAGTTGCATAATCTTAGAAATATCATTTTCAATCAATTTTTGGGCATATGGTAATTCATTCTGGACAGCAGTTACTATTGCATTTTTCATAGATTCTACACTGTAAGGATTAAAAACTAAGGAAGGTTCACACACTTCATAAGTATAATTCAAATCTGCCGCAATAATTTTACATCCCCCATCAATAGCTTCTGCGAGTCCCAAACCAAAACTCTCAGCTAATGAAGGAAATATTAAATATTCATGACTTAAATAAAGTTCAGCCAGCTTTTCTCTTTCAATAAAACCAACATTTATAATAGGATAACCTAAATTTATTTTTTCTTTAATAAGATCACATAGATTAACATCTGAAATTGGTACAGTAATTGTTAAGCTTGATTTATTTATTTCATCATAAGCTAAACAAAAAGACTCTATTAATTTATAGTGATTTTTATGTGGTGAACTATTACTGACATATAATAAACTTCCTGCAATACGTGGAACACTAAGCTTAGAAAATTCTAACTTAGGATAGAATGGCAATTTGACTATTTTCCCACTAAACCCATTAAAATATTTTTTAGCTAGCTCTATTTTCATAGTGTTACTTTGAACCAACCAGTAATCAGTATTATTTTTTATAAAATTTAATATATTTTGTTTAAAAAAAATTATAAATTTATTCTTAATTGAAAAATTTCCAGGTATTTCTAGAAAAAGTTTTTGATGAAAATAGACAAAAACTTTAGCATTTAATCGAATATTAGGAGGTAAATTACCAAAACAAATAACTTTATTAAATTGGTGTTTATTTTTTTTATAAAAAAAATACCTTTCTAAAATAGAATTAGATATAAACATTTTTTTTTCTAAAGGGATTTTTTTAAAAATATTTTCCGTACGCTTATCAAACAAATAGAAAACATTATCAAAGGCAGACTCAAAGCAATCTACCAAGTATTTTAGTAAGACTAAACCACCACCTGTATTAATATATACTGAATCAAGAAGTATCATTTTATTAAACTCTCTCTTCTTAAATAAACCATAGCCATACAAGCAAAAACCCAAAACAACATACCCAAACCACCCACAGAAAAAAAAGTGTTTTCTGCTAAATTAGTAGAAAATATAAATACAATGATAGAAGCATATATATTTACAATAAACCTCTTTTTAAACATTATAAATAAAATTAGAAAAACCAATCCGCCAAATAAAAACCCCAACTCTTCTATATTTGCAATATAAAATACACCTTTTTCTACAGGCAAACTAATAGGTAAATCAATAAATGGTAAATAACTCATATCAGAAAAGTTAAAATCAGAAGGAATCCCTAAACCAATACCAGTTAAACCATAGGTATCAATATTATTTAACATGCGTCCTATAAAAAAAGACCTTGATGATTCACCAACACTTGTAACCCCCCCTTCTCCTCGCTTATTAAGAAAATCAATAAAATATTCAAAGTTAAACAAAATAAAAAAAGGGAAGATAAATAAAAAACTAATAGAGATTTTTAATGAATTTTTAGAGAATACTTTTATTTTACTTAATGAAATTTTATCCCAAAAAACTTGAATTAACAAAAAAAATAATGAAATACAAAGAGCTAGAAAAGCCGTTCTTGATTGACTCAAATAAACCCCAAAAACCCCCATTAAAAAGCAAAATAAAAGTAAATATTTATTTTTTTTAAAAAATAAAATTAAAGAAGCTAAAGAGAATAAACCTGAAATAGCCCCAAAAACTTGAGGCTGATTAGTTATACCTTGGAGACCTTCACCATTAAGAGAATAACCTATAGAAGGGAAAAAATTTAAAATTAATGAAAATATTACCACTAATAATAGCACAAAATAAGAAGAGCTGAAGATTTTAATTTTATCATCAACATTAAATTTATAAAAAAATATTAAAAAACACATAACAAAAGAAAACCAAAAACCAATTTTAATAATTGAATACAATGGGAAAAAACTAAAAAATAAACTATGAGTAAAAATAACAAAGAATAATAAAACCAAATAAACAAAATGATTATTATTTATAAAACTTCGAGGAAAATAAAAAATGGATTGAATAATAAAAATAAAAATAATAAGATATTTTAGATTTCCAAAGCTACTTAAACCAGTAAAAAGATCTTCATTCCCTAGAACCAAAAAACATAAATTTAAAAAAATCACAGGTGCCCATTTATATTTAGTTATTAAACATAAGCTAAGAAATATATATGATGATACGGATAAATATCCAGGCAATAAAGCCAACAAAAAATTTATTACAGTGATAGAAATACTATAATTCGCCCGACTCATAAACATATCCTAAATATAGAGTTACTAAAATAAATGACTTAATTCATAAACTATTAAAAAGAGAAACCCATATATTTATAACTCTATCTATTGAATATAATTGAGATTTATTTTTACAATTTTGAGAAAGGTTAAATCTTTTGCAGCCTAGATTAATCATCTTAATAATTTGCTTACTAAGGTCAGCAACATCTTCATTTCTTGCTAGAAATCCGCAATCACTATTCTCTATAATATCCCTAGGTCCAGTATCACAATCAAATGCAACCATAGGTATACCACATGTTAAACTCTCTAACATGACCATTGGAAGTCCTTCATACCTAGAACTAAGTACATAAAAAGCACTTTTTGACAATTCTAAAGCAACATTATTTGTTAAACCACATAAATTCACATTATCATTCAAATTATTAATATTGATCAATTCTTGTAATTCTTTTCTTAAAGTACCTTCACCATAAATATCCAATTTCCAATCAGAATGTTTTTTATTAACTTCCACCCAAGCATTAATTAATAAATCAAACCCTTTTTCATATTCTAAACGCCCTACTGCAATCACCCTTTTAGAATTCGGATTATATTTATAATCACAGTTACTTGTCGAAATTGACGATGGATTCGGGATCACTACTACATTATTATTAGTTTTACTCCAATCTACTCTAGATTTCTCTGTTAAGACAACTACTTTATCAAGGCTTTTTGTTTGAACTAAAGATTGTTTCTCTCTAATTATTCCTATAATTTTCCAAAAAATACTATTAGATTTATTTTGTAATAAGTTCCTAGTCCTTATTCCATAACTGAAATGAGCTTCATATATTTTTTTAACAGGATATGAAATTTTATATAAGAACTCTAACTCTTTCCCCCCCATACTAATACAAAAATCAATTTTTTCTTTATTAAGAAAAAACTCTAACATTTCACGATATTTTCTTAATAACCTATATGTTTCTAAAGTTTTCAGAAAAATATTTAAGCCATACAGTTCATTAAAAAATAATTTAAATTTAAAAACTTTTATACTATCATCCAGTTCAAAAAATGGAGCCTCCCACTCATTCATATCTGTTGTAATAATAAAAATATTATAGTTACCAGTTTTAGCAAGATAGTTAACTTTTTTTGTTAAAACTCTCTCCATACCACCAGCAGTACTAAGATTAGGAATAAAGTATAATAACTTCATATTAATGGAATCCAAGTTGAAAAAATAAATTTTAAAATAAAAAACAAGAATAAGCTTTAACCATCAACCTTCTAAACGACAAAAACAAATAAGCCAATAAGAAAATCTTATTCTTCAATAATAAAATTATAAAATTATAAAATTTATTGTCACCAAATAATAAATCAACATTAAAGTTATACAAAATTATTTTAAACATTTTAAATGTATGAGCATCTCTCAGCAAATCACTTTTTTTTGTACTAAAACCTATATTTAAAAATTCTTTAAATTCACCTCTATTATAAAAAAAATTATTTAAATTTTCACATACTTTTATTAAGTTATTTAAGTGTGATTCTTTAATTCGCGCAGTATAGGAATTGGTATTCCAACGAATATAATTATACAAAGGTATATCAAGAGAAGATATTTTTTTTGAAAAATATATAATTTGTGGAACTAGCATATAGTCCTCACCATAATTCACCCCTTCATTAAAGAGCAAATTATTCTTTTGATATACTTCTAAACGGATTAATTTATTCCAAATTGATGGTGGAATTTTTGCAGATAATACATCCTTCAAATATTGTTCTTTATCTAAAAAACCATGTTTTACTTCAATATTTGTTTTTTTGAACTCTAAATAGTAATTACATAAAACAATGTCTGCCTTTTCCGCTATAGCTTTATTCAGCATTAACTCAACTGTTTTAATGTCTATATGATCATCACCATCTACTTGCAGTAGATATTCTCCAGTAGCATTTAAAATTCCGGTATTCCTAGTAGCAGCAATACCTTTATTAACTTCATGATGAATAATTTTAACTTGATGCTTCCGTTTTGGAAATTTTTCCAATAAATTCTGCAATATTTCAATTGTATTATCAGGTGTACTATCATTAACAAAAATATATTCTATATTTTCATAAGTCTGCATAAACAATGATTTAGCACATTTTTCTATAAAATCTGCCACATTATACATTGGAACAAAAATAGAAACTTTAATATTACTCATCCACATTTACACCAAAGAATTTCTTAACCAACTTAAAGACTCTATTGCCTTTTCTTTGCGAATAGTATTCACTTTTTCATAGTCAATATTATTCAATTTCTTAATATCAATATCGTCTAAATCTTCAATTAATCGATCCTCTAATCCAAAGATTTTTAATAGAGTCTCAAACCTTGAATTCCCACGCTCTTTGTTTTTGATTGATATAAACGGTTTATTAAAAATAATTGAAAAAACCGTACCATGAAAAGAGTCTGTTATAATAAAATCAGCTTCATCAAAAGATTTTATCCAACTTTCAATAGAAGGATACACATAGTCAGATAAATCATTAAGAATAAATTTATCTTTATGCTTCTTTAATGGTTGATTTATAAATACCTGTTTTCCGCCTAATTGCTCTGATATTTTATTTACAATATTTTGCTTATGTTCCGTCATATCTAAAATATATCTAAATATTTTATTATTGTTTTTAGGTTTATTATTATTTAATAGTTTAATATAATCATTGCGGTCTAGAAGCAGAGTAGGATCCAAAACCTGCTGTGCCGCCACATTTAAATTTTGTTTACACAGACCAACTGCAGAATTTTCTCTAACTGATATTGAATTAAAATTTCCTGCATGTTCTGCTAATTTTAATGTCATTTCTTTAGAAAAATTCCAAGTATCTAATCCAAATGAAGCTGCATAGCTTATTTTTCTAATAGGTGTGCTCAGTTCTAAAAAATCTAAAAAATAACTTTCAATTCTTGGAGAGTAGTCTGCTCTCCAAACTTGATCACTCCCCACCACAACTGCATCAAATTTTTTATTTAAAAAATAAGCACTAAGCTGATCCACATTATTAATTTCGACTGATAAATCAATATAAGATGATATAAATTTTTTATGCTGTGCTTGTATCTTTTCCAACTGTTTAGAATTAAATTGAAATATATCCGAGCATTTAAAAATTTGCTTAAATGCTGAGAGTAATTTTCTTAAATCTGATGCCTCTTTTGAGCGATAATTTATAGTTTCAACCTCATGTCCCATATTTTTTAAGACTTTTTGCAAAGCATAAGCTTGTAATGTTCCACCAAAGTTAGTGTGGAGAGGTTGAGTCAAAATTGCAATTTTTTTAGTCATTAGAGCTTATCACCTTTAAAACTTCCTCAGCTGATCTCCTATAAGATAAAGTTACATTAAATTCATCTATAGCCAAACCAATCGGTATCATACAAATAATTTGTTCAGAAGATTTTATTTTAATTTTTTCTGCAAGCTTATTTTCTTCATAAATAGTTTTACCCCAATTTGCGGGACAGCAGGCTATTTCATAAAAATGTAAAGCATAGAGTAAATTCATTAAGTAAATACCCCCATCTATATACAATTGATTCCGCTCTCCAATAGTATAAAAATATTCTCTATTACAAGTTAAAATAAGTAATTGATTAATATTTTCAGTATAGCCATTGAGCCCCCCCTGAACGTGTAGACAAAAATCAATTAAACTTTTATCTTCCACCAAATAAACTTTTGAAGCCTGACGGTTACATACTGAAGGGGCATTATTAGCCAATGTGATAGCATCAAGAATCTTTTGATAACTAACTTTTTCTCCCGTAAAATTTCTTACACTTTTCCTTGAAAAGGAAAAATCAAAAAAGTTTGCATTTTTCTTATAAAAGTCATTTTTTAAGTAACATACCTTACCAGAATTGAAATCCAATCCCACATCTTTAATTATTTTCTTATATTTATCGTATTGTTCTAATGTATAATAGTCTGAAATATCAATTCCAGCATTTTCATGTAATTCATAATATTCAATGACTACTTTATATGCAATAAAAATTTGAGAATTACTAGCATTTTCCATGATATCAAAATCATTTAAATAACTATGCAAGTTGATCACTCTTTGCATAGCAAATTTTGGCTTCATAGGACTAAACAACATTCCTTTTTCAATAGAGTGATAGTTTAAAATAAGCTCACATTCTTTATTTTCCAAACTATCTACTTTATTAACAGTAGAATATTTCCAATATTTTAAAAAATCACTTCCATAGTTAATGGTTAAATGTATTATTTTTTTAAATACATTAGGTATAATTTTCTTTAAAATCCTAGTCATTAAAAAATCCAAAAAATATTCACGAGTTCATTAAACTTAAAAAAACACAATTATTTCATATATTTTTTAAGATTTAATAAAATATAATTTCTTTCTATTTTATTTAATCCCAAAAATAAAATACTAATTAGCACACTAATGATAATTGTAAAAGACAAAAAAATAAATGACAAAAAATCATTTGATAGATTTATATTATTTTTGAAAAACAAGGCTAACATTACTGAGGCTATTGTAACCAAAGAAATCTTCAAAATGACATTTTTCAAATAAAAAGTTACTTTGAAGTTCAATAAATTCTTTAAAAAAACCATTCTAAATAACAAACAAATAATTGAAATTAAAATAGAAACCCAATATACAACAAGAGCTTCTGTAAATACTTTCAAAGCAAAATAACTTATAGGTAAATTTAAAAATATTATAAAGCCTAATACAATTTGGTATTTTTTCACATTTCCTGTTGCTTGCACTGCTGTCATTAATACCCCCGAAAGACTTTCAATAAGTAAAGCAACCAATGCCATCTGTAAAAAAATCGTCAAATAACTCGGAAAATCATGTAACCACAATTTCAATAAATATTGAGTATTAAATAAAATAGGTAAAATTACCAATAAACAAAAAAAGAAACTAAATTTTGAAATAGTATGAATTAGTAAAATATTTCGATCATTATCCCCCTCTGCATAACTTTTATATACTTGGGGATTACTAGCTATCGTGATCGTATTGATTAATCCACCGACTATTCCAGTCACAGTATTTGCAATTGCATATGCAGAGTTTAAAACAACGCCAAAAAAAATATTCAATAAAATATTTACACCTTGTATTTTGGCTACGGCAGCAAAGTTACCAAAAATATTCCATGAAGAATAAAAAAACATTCCCTTTAGTAAAGGGAAATTTGAAACTTTCAACTGTATTTTTTTATTAAATTTTTTATAACAATATAAAGCATATATAACAAAGACCACCAAACTTGAACTCACATACAAAACTGTATATTTTTCCAACAATGGCTCTTGCATAAAATACAAACAATAAATTATTCCCAATTTAGAAACAGCATCATACAGAGATAATCCTGCATAAAAAGACATCTTTTCTTTTGCTAGTATTAGTGCATTAAAAGGGGCTTGAAATATCGAAATAAAAATAGAAATCACTGCAAAGTAGAATACAAAATTTGCAGATTTTATATAGCTTAAATCAATAGATAATACTCTATTTAACATTAAATTTTTTAAACTTAGCAGAATAACCGAAACAGTTACTGCTATTAATAAGTGTAAAAATAAACTACTACTCCAAACATCTTCAAATAGTTGATTATTTTTTTTACCAATATAATAAGACAAATATCTTTGAGTAGATAAAACCATCGCACCATTTATAAATGCAAATAAAGCAGCAACCCCAAAAACGAGATTAAATAACCCGTATTCTTCAGCACCAAGTATTACCAATAATTCACGCACTGAAAACAAGCCAACAATACTAATGACAATAGTACGCATTGCTAAAAAAATAGAATTTCTTACAATTAGACTGTTATTTGTCATTAATTAACAACTCTTTCAATTATTTAAACTTAGAATATATTTACATTAGATAATTCTCCCAAGCTTATCGGTAAAGCTTTTCAAATAACATCTTTTCTAGCACATAACTATTCAATCCATTTTTGATGAGTATCAAAACTAATAAAAATATTATCTTATAAACGAATTGAACTTTCTGCTTTATCCAAAATATATTTCAAGTCATATAGCACATAGTTTTCTCTAGACAATCTTTTAAAATCTGCTATCGACATATTTTTAAATTCATCATGTGCAACAGCCAATATTACTGCGTCATAATGATGCTCTTGTAACTGGGTAATGGGCGTTAAACCATATTCATGTTTAGCCTCATCTATATCCACCCAAGGATCATAAATATCTAGGTCTAGATCATATTCTTTTAAAGCATTGACCATATCTACAATTTTGGTATTACGTATATCAGGACAGTTTTCTTTAAAACTTAAACCCATGACTAAAATTTTTGAACCAACGACCTGAATACGTTTTTTTACCATCTCTTTAATTAACTGAGTGGCAACATATTCACCCATACGGTCATTTAAACGTCGTGCCGCTAAAATAATTTCTGGATGCAACCCAATGGACTGTGCTTTATGGGTTAGATAGTATGGATCGACACCAATACAATGCCCTCCCACTAAGCCTGGACGGAAAGGCAAAAAGTTCCACTTTGTACCTGCTGCCTTTAATACTTCTTCGGTATCAATCCCTAGTTTATTAAAGATCAAAGCCAATTCATTAATTAAAGCAATATTGACATCACGTTGCGTGTTTTCAATGACCTTTGCAGCTTCAGCTACTTTTATACTTGAAGCCTTATACGTCCCTGCTTCAATGACCAAGTTATAAACCTGGTCAACGAAGTCCGCGACTTCAGGGGTAGAACCCGAGGTGATTTTTAAAATATTGGTGACACGCCGTAGCTTATCCCCTGGATTAATACGCTCTGGACTATAACCGGCAAAAAAGTCCTGATTAAATTTAAGACCAGACACTTGCTCTAGCACAGGAATACAGGTTTCTTCAGTTGCACCTGGATATACAGTTGATTCATAGACAACCACATCCCCTTTATTTAATACCTTAGCAATACTGGTTGAAGCTTTAATTAAAGGCGTTAAATCAGGCTGTTTAAAATCATCAATTGGTGTAGGGACGGTTACAATGAAAAAATTGCAGCTTTTTAAATCTTCTAAATTTGCAGAATAACTGAGTTGAATGGCTCTTTTAAGCTCTTCGGGCGACACTTCCAAGGTATGATCTTGCGCACTTTGTAATTCTTCAATCCGTTTTTGATGAATATCAAAGCCGACCACTGGAACTTTTTTGCCAAACTCTACCGCCAAAGGCAAACCGACATATCCTAAACCAATCACGGCAATCTTGAGTTCTGACAAAGTTAGCATTTTTGAGCCTTGCTTATTTATATAATCTAAGGGTTAAATAAAACGAGGGCAATTCTAACAGAATAATCAAGTATTTTCCGTTGTTAATTTATATAAAGGTACATTAAAAAATTGACTAAATATTTTCTCGAAAAATAGATTTCTATTGCATTGAATAATAGCTTTATTTTTTTTATTCAACACCTTTCATCTATTTATCTCTCGTAAACAACTTACAATTTGCTATATTTTTTTCGTAATTAGAAAGGTAGAATAGTTTAAGTTTAAGTTTAAGTTTTTAATAATTTTTACAACAGGATTTAGAGTGAGAAAAATTCAATATACTGCTTTATTGGTTTTAAGTTGTTCCATGACGGGTTGTGCAGTCACTTCTGGTTTACAAACTTATGATTTACCAACTGAAGGAGTTTACCAAACGGATTTAGGCACTCAGGTGAATGTAATTCAACTCACTCAAGAATCTTTATTTGCGGTACAACCTGCCGAAATTAATCTTCGTCAAGATTATGCTCATTTATTTAATACTTCCCATAAAAATTATAAATTAAGTAGGGGTGATGTTCTTTCTGTTTATTTGTGGGCATATCCAGATATTACCCCACCAACAACAACTATTAGTAATGAACAATCAGTACAAGCCAACGGTTATCAAATTGACCAAAATGGCTATATTCAATTTCCCATGATTGGCCGTTATAAAGCAGCTGGAAAGTCATTAAACCAAGTCAATCAGGAATTACGTAGCCAGCTTGGCCGTTATTTAAAAACCCCTGATGTGATTGCACGGGTGTTGTCTTATCAAGGTCAGCGTTTCTCTGTGCAAGGTAATGTCACTAAGGGCGGGCAATTCGCACTGAGCGATCAACCTGTCAGTGTATATACCGCTTTAGGTATGGCAGGTGGCGTGAACTCTCAGCAAGGTGATAATGCTTCGATTACTCTGGTCAGACAAGGCCGTACGTATAAACTCAATACCATTGAGCTGGAAAAAGCCGGACTCTCTTTACACAACTTATTAATCCAACCGAATGATACTTTGTATGTCAATTCACGTGAAAACCAGAAAATTTATGTGATGGGCGAATCGGGTAAAAACCAGTCCTTACCTATGCGTGATCAGGGCATGAGTTTAAGTGATGTATTAGGTGAAAGTTTAGGCTTAAATCCGCTATCTGCCAGTCGCAGTAAAATTTATGTGGTTCGTAGCAATGCCGTCGACACCTCTACAGAAGTTTATCAGTTGGATTTAACCAGCATTGCCGATTTTGGTTTAGCCAACAAGTTCAAAATGCGCAGCAATGATATTGTCTATGTTGATGCTTCTGGACTTGCTCGTTGGCAACGTGTGATTAATCAGGTTATTCCTTTTTCCAGCATTGTGAATACTGCAAATAATTTGGGCAATTAACATGAATATTCAAAATATTCTTGTGGTTTGTGTGGGCAATATCTGTCGTAGTCCAATGGCCGAATATCTGTTAAAACAGCAGTATCCGCAGCTTCATATTGAGTCGGCAGGTATTTCCGGTTTAACCGGCCATGCCGCAGACCCAAAAGCACAATTATGCATGCAGCGTTTAGGCATCGATATGCAACCGCATATTGCCAAGAAGCTAAATAGTGACATGATTAAAAAAGCCGATTTAATCTTGGTCATGAGCCAGAATCAGCAAAAGCATTTGGAACAAACCTGGCCTTTTGCTAAAGGCAAGACCTTCCGATTAGGGCATTGGCAAGGTAGAAATGTACCTGACCCCTACCAGCACGAACAATTGGTCTTTGATGAAACCTGTCAGCTCATACAAGATTGTATTAGCGGCTGGACAAAACATATTTAACTTTTTGATAGCAAAATTATGAGCCAAACCCCCAATACCGAAGATACAATTGATTTAAAAGAGCTGTTTTTTTCACTCATTGCGCAATGGAAACTCATCGCACTGTGTGTGATTTTAAGTCTGGTCTGTGCGTTATTGTATTTAAGAGCCACACCTGACACTTATTCGGTCGATGCACTGGTACAAGTCGAAGAAAGCAAAGGCACGTCTGCCGCGTTGCTGGGTGACCTGTCCAGCATGATTGAGCAAAAACAGCCAGCTCAAGCTGAAATCGAACTGCTGAAATCACGTTTGGTGCTGGGTTCGGTCATTAAAAACCTCAACCTGGATTTAAACATTTCAGGTACAGAAAACAGCTTTTTTGACCGTTTACTGAGCCCGCATGCCTATAAAACTCAATATCAGGCAAACGCTGTTTTATTCCAGGATGACGCCAAGTCTTTTGAGGTGCGAAAATTTGAAGTTCCAGCCTATTATCTAGACAAGAATCTGCTGCTGAATTTTGATGCCAATAAATTCACCCTGACCGATGCAAAGACCCAGCAAGTCGTTTTTACTGCACCAACCAACCAGGAAAGCCAGCATACTTCAGTCCATGGCATCTGGAAAGTGGCGATCTATACGCAAGACCCGCTCAAAGACAGCTATACTATTCAAAAAATGTCTTTGCCTGCAGCCATGGGTTCAATTACAAAGAATTATTCAGTGGCTGAAAAAGGCAAACTGACCGGTATCTTAGGGCTGAATTATCAAGGTCAGGACAAAGAACATATCACGAAAGTTTTAAATTCTATTTTAGTTGCATATAGCCAACAAAATGTCGAACGCCGTTCTGCTGAAACAGCTCAAACGCTTAAATTTTTAGATGAGCAATTGCCTGAATTAAAACAACAACTGGATGTGGCAGAGCGTGAATTTAACAAATTCCGTCAACAATATAATACCGTTGACGTGACCAAAGAATCTGAACTGTATTTAACCCAAAGTATTACCCTAGAGACGCAAAAATCACAGCTAGAACAACAAGTCGCTGAAGCATCTGCCAAATATACCAATGAACATCCCGTGATGCAGCAAATGAATGCTCAGCTGGGAGCGATTAATAAAAAAATAGGTGAGTTGAATGACACGCTAAAACAGTTGCCTGATTTACAGCGTCGCTATTTACAACTGTACCGTGAGGTTGAGGTTAAAACCCAGCTCTATACCGCATTGCTCAATTCTTACCAGCAACTGCGGATTGCCAAAGCAGGGGAAATTGGTAATGTGCGTGTTGTCGATACTGCGGTTGAGCCAATTAAACCAATTGCACCGAAGAAATTACAGATTCTGATTTTATCCATCTTCCTTGGTGGTTTCCTCGGAACCTTACTGGCTCTAGTGCGCAATATGATGCGTTCGGGCATTAAGGATTCCAGTCAGATTGAAAATGAGCTGGATTTACCGGTATATGCAACAGTACCTCGTTCACCAATTCAAGAAAGCCGCATTAAACTGCTGAAAAAGAAAAAACATATTCCTATTTTAGCGATTAAAAATGGGGACGATATTGCGATTGAAAGCTTACGCAGCATGCGTACCGCCATTCACTTTGCCATGAGTCAGGCGAAAAACAATATCATTATGATTTCAGGTCCTGCACCCGAAGTGGGCAAATCCTTTATTTCTACCAACCTGGCCACGATTTTAGCGCAAAGTAATAAACGCGTCCTGATCATTGATGGCGATATGCGTCGGGGTTATTTGCATCGATATTTCAACCATGACAACCAACCGGGTCTGGCTGAATATTTAAATAATACCCAGCAAAGTCTTGAAAATATTATTAAGCCCACTGAAGTTCACAATCTAGAGGTGATGACGCGTGGCAAGATTCCGGTGAACCCTTCCGAACTTTTAAGCTCGGCAAAATTTGCAGCCATGCTAGAACAGCTTTCACCCAACTATGACCATATTATTATTGATACTCCCCCGGTACTGGCCGTGACCGACGGGATTATCATTTCACAATATGCGGGTGTGAATTTGGTGATTGCGCGTTATGCAAAATCACAGATGAAAGAACTGGAATTAACCTTGAATCGTTTTGAACAGGTCAATGTTAAAGTGAATGGCTTTATTCTGAATGATATTCAACGCGGTACTGGCAGTTATGGTTATGGTTATGGTTATGGTTATAACTATGCCTATGGCTATAAAGCTTCAAAAGATAATGATTAAAACAGATTTGCAATTGAATTTGTTTATTCTAAGAGCGAGTTATTTTGATCTGCCCCCAAGAAAGTTGAACGGTTGATTAAGCGACTTTTTGGAGCCAGTCAACTTTTCTGGATATATAGTTAAGAGAATAAGCTAGGCTATAAGGCTTCAAACTGATTTGGACTCATACAGTCCAAATCAGTTTGAAGCCTTTTCTTATTGTAGTATTGTTCTATAAAACGAAAGATAATTCATTTTGCTTGGTAGTGAATTACTGCATCAATTGCATATTGCTAAAAAGCTTGATCGAAAACTTGTGCATCACGAATATCGCCTTCACCAAAAGCTGGAGTTTTTTCTGTCAGCGCCTGCACACGGTTCAGGGATTGTTCTGAACTATTGCAAAGATTATCCAAAACAGCAACCTCATGTCCCGAATTTAACAGTTCCACACAGGTATGCGACCAATATAGCCCCCCAGTCACTAAAATTTTAGCCATGTGTTTTCCCCAGTAATATTTAAATTAATCCTTGAGTAGAGACATCTAAACCATAAATGTCTTACACATCACCATTTAAAATCGGTAACAACTGGTTGGCAATTTCCTCAATGATACTTTTTTAATACATCACACCAATAAACCTGATGTCCACACTCTGCCAATAAAGCTGCCATTACACCTGCATAAAGGGTTTGTCCAAATACTGTAACTTTCATAGAAGCCCCTAATTTTATAATTCGAGTTCTTTAATTAAGGCTTTAAAATCTTCACCCAATTTTGGATGATCTACACCATTATGCAATACTGCTTTTAAATAACCTAATTTGCTACCGCAATCGAAGGTTTGACCTTTCATACGATAGGCTTCAACAGTTTCTGTTTCCTGAAGCAGGGCAATAGCATCGGTCAGTTGAATTTCATTACCAGCACCTTTTGGTGTATTTTCAAGTAATTTCATAATTTTTGCAGGCAAAACATAGCGACCAACCACTGAAAGATTGGATGGTGCTGTACCTATTGCAGGCTTTTCAACAATACCCTGCATCACGATACTTTCACCTTCATTCGGTGAATGCTTAACGTCAACAATTCCATATTGATCCACCAGACGATCAGGAACCGCTTCCACCATAATTTGCGATGCTTGAGTGTCATTAAAACGCTGAATCATCAGGCTTAAGTCATTTGGAGTATCAGAATCTTTCACCAACACATCTGGAAGCAATACAGCAAAGTCATCTTCACCAATCACTGCTTTGGCACAGAGCACTGCATGACCTAAACCAAGAGGTTGTGGCTGACGAACACTAATCACACTGACATACGGTGGTAAAATTTCAGTAATTTCTTTAAGCAGATCAAGTTTCTTTTTATTTTCTAATGTCGTTTCCAGCTCAAAGTTACGGTCGAAATAGTTTTCAATCGATGCTTTTGAAGAATGGGGCACCAAAATGATTTGTTCTATACCAGCTGCAACAGCTTCCTTCACCACATATTCAATAGCCGGACGATCAACCACCGTGACCATTTCTTTAGGAATCGACTTACTTGCGGGTAAAAAACGTGTGCCTAATCCAGCAACAGGGAGAATCGATTTTTTGAGATTTCTATTTAAATATTTGAAAATTAAAAGAAAATATATTTACCTATTTTTTAAATAACTTGGTGTCCGTAATACTTTTACTTGAAAACCGTGCAGCGCCAACTTCCTGATCAGGAGCATTAATTCCCTCTTGAGTTAACATTACTTTAGCGGTTTTAAACATAATTTTAAAATCAAGCCAAACTGTATGCTGTTCAACATATTGCACGTCTAATTCAAATTTTTCTTCCCAAGATAAATTATTGCGTCCACTCACCTGAGCAAGCCCTGTCATACCAGGTTTTACTTCGTGTCGTCGCATTTGTTCAGCTGTATAATGTTCTAGAAATTCTTTCATTTGAGGACGAGGTCCAACAACGCTCATATCCCCTTTTAAAACATTAATAAGCTGAGGCATTTCATCTAAGCTCGTAGAACGCAACTTTTGTCCAAATGATGTGATACGAAATTTATCAGGTAAAGGATTGCCATCTTTATCTACTGCATCCCTCATAGAACGGAACTTAATCATTTTAAAAAGTGTACCGTTTTTACCAGGACGTTCTTGGTAAAAGAAAATTGGCGAACCTAAGTTTTTCCGTACTTTAAATGCAACTAGAATAAATACAGGCGATAAGATCAGCAATGCCGTTAGCGCAATAATTATATCAATTAAACGTTTCATATCAATAATTTACACCTATAATTTTTATTTATTTTTATTCACTTTATCAACATCAAACTGTGCACAAGCAACTTTATAACTTTCTTTTTAATCATTGATGCCCATAATTTTAGATAATTTTTTATTCACTTTATCAACATCAAACTGCGCACAAGCAATTTTATAACTTTCTTTACCCATAATGTTAATTTGTTCAGGATTTCCGATAAAAAAGCACATTCTATCAACAAGTGCTTTTACATCCCATTTGGGAACCAGAAAACCATTAACTCCATCCAACACTGTATCGCGACAACCAGGTACATCAGTAGTAATAATGGGGCGTCCTATGGCCATTGCTTCTTGTGTACTCCTTGGCACACCCTCTCTATATGAAGGGAGAACAAAAACTGTGCTATTTCTAATTTCTTCAGCTACATTATTACTAAAACCAATATAATGAATAATACCAGTAGCAATAATTTTATCTAATTCTTGCTTAGTAAGTCCAGATGGGTTTTGTGAATCAATTCCACCAACAACTTTAAATATAATATTCGGATATTTTTCTTTTACTATTTGAGCTGCCTCTAAATATTCGTAAATACCTTTCTCAACAAGTAATCTCGCAACAAAAATAAAAGAAACTTCTTGTGATTCATCCCAAAGCTTGTACGGATAATCGTCCAAATTTAAACCTATTGGACCTAAAACTTCTACGGCATTTGGTTTATGATAAATTTTATTATTATTAATTAAGTCAATAGGATCATCTTTATTTAAGAAAATAATTTTATCTAAAAATGGAAAGACAATTCTATAAAGTGAAACTTGGAAAAATCTTACCAATTTCATTTTAAAATTATAACCATTTTTATGTTCAGTAAAAGGAGATCCTAAACCTTCAATCATACCAATAATTTTTGGAGTCTTTGCTAGTTTAGCAGCCAATGAACCATAAACTACAGGCTTTGTAAAAAATGAAAAAACAATATCTGGCTTTATTTTATTAACACTTGATTTCAATTGAAATAATGAAAAAAGATCCGAAAATGGATTCAAACCTCCTCGATTCATTTGATACTTAATCAAAATTGCACCAGTTTTTTCAATTTTATCATCCCAATAATCATGCGGTTCAGATACAAAAGTATGTACTATCATCCCCTTATTTAAACATGACACTATAAAGTCTTTCCTAAATAGATACAGGTTTGATGAGGTTGTACCAATTATAACAATACTTTTCATTATTAATTCTACCCTATTAAAATACACTTTCAGATATAAAATTTATAAGATAATTAGAGTATGGTATCCAAGATGAAGACCATGTTCCAAAACTAAACCACACATACATATATAAACTATAAAATATAGAAACAAAAATTATTAAAGAATATCGAATATCTGCCTTACCATAATTCAGTGTTTTACCAATTACATAAAAATTAAAAAACATAAGATACAAGCTAAACCTGTCAGCAAGAGTAGAAAACACCCACCCCAATATTAATAAAAATAAAAATAAAAATAAAAATAAATCAAATATCATTCTCATATAATTATCAAATTTATTTCTAATATAAAACCAATACAAAATAGCAGGTATGAAGTAAAATAACATCCTAAAATAAAAACCACTGGATTGCATTTCACCATCAACCGATAAATATTGATTACCATAGTCAATAAAATAATATATTAAAAAATTTAAAATAATAAATATAAAAAAGTAGTAAAAATAAACAAAAAACCTAAACCCACTATATTTATATAAAAAAAGCAAAGGAAAAAATAGAGATAAAAACATTGCACTTTTATGAAAAGAAATAGCAAATAAAAATAAAATCAAAGATTTTATTATCTTTTTATCTATTATACTTTTAAAAAATAAAAAAGATATTGCTACAGCTACGGCTTGTCTCGTATACCCCATACTTACAACGATAATAAAATATGGAAACAACACCAAAAGTAATACCCATCGATTCTTAAAATCAAGTGATGAAAAAAGTATACATAAAATAATAATTAGCGCACATATCGAATTTACAAAAATAGTATCATCAAAACCTAAAAAAACACTTATATAGTTTATTAATCCATATGATATATCAGTCAAAAAAATTGACTCATAGCTATAACTACTCTTAAAAAGCTCGTACATTTCTATATAATTGAACCAATCCCCCCCAACTTCAAACCTAAAACCAATAAATAAAAATAAGACAAAATTAAATAAAAAAAATAATATTTTTAATTCGTAATATTTAGAAGTACCAATAAATGAAAAAAACACTATAAACAGCCAAAGAACCCAATAAATAGCCATTATAATTCCTCAAAAATTATTTCGACCAAACATTTAAATACATGTCCGCTACTTTCTCCATATTGTGTTTATTTTTTATAAACTCTATTGCATTAAATGAATAACTTTCTAATTTATTAGGATTAAGAACAAAATCTTCGAGCTTTTTATATAAATACTCTACATCTGGTATAGAATTAACTACTGGAAGTTCATTTTCACTTAAATTATAATAATCTTTTAATTGGTCACATAATCCAGAGAAAACAACTTTACCTTTAGACATCGCAACTAAAGCATTAACACCTTGATCCATACTCATACATTGATCTAAGAAAATATGAGCATCATTAAAAGTCTTAATATATTCTTCATAAGGTAGCCCACCTACTACATTGTAAATAACTTTATCTGGATATTTTTTTAACAGCTTCCTTACAGCTTCATCAAAAATAAAGTTTCCTTTTCTATACTCTTTGTTTGGTTGCCAACCATGAAAAATATTAATAGGATATTTTGTAAAATTTAATGCTAATATATTATTATCAACTTCAATTGGGACTGGATGTATTTCAGTACACTTTTCAAACTTTTTATAATGGTGATAATAATCATATAAACCAGGTATTAAATTCTTACTTTCATTTATTAAAAGAAAATTTAATTTTTTATATAAAAACCCATGAGTATATTTGAAGGATGGTACATATTGTTCAAAATTTTTCAAACTCATCAAGTGAAACATAGACTTAAATTTTTTGTTTTTTATACTACCCTTAACCCACACATAATCATCCCCTAAACAACATAAAAAAACTTTTTTATTATTTTTTATAATAAATTTCATAAAAAATAGATTCACTATTGAACCAAAACCAGACAATGCAATAGGATTTATTACTTGTACAACATCATAATTTTTTAATGATTTTATCTTTTCCACATATTTTAAAATTTGAAAAACACCTAATAAACCTGTGTAAATCAATATCAAATAATAAAATTTAAATATATAATTTAAATGCCTATTTTTTAGCTCTTTTCTATCATACTTTATAAATATATCTGCAGGAAATTTTTTATATGCATCACCATCACTTACTGTAGTAAGTTCTATTTTTTTATTTTTCAATGCTTTTGCTAAATTAGTATGTACACCAGAATATTCACCAATCAACAATATTTTCATAATTTTTTTTCACCCATCTTTGCAAATATAAAATAACTTAGACTTCCCCAATACAGCGCATAATTTACTAAATGTGCAATAGAAACACCTTTAAAACCAAAATATTGGGTACATAAATAAGTTAAAACAATAGAACTGCAGGTAAAGGTTATTTCCGTAACTATAAACAACTTTGTCATAGCCTTACCCAACATCAGATAAGCTAAAATCCAACTACCAATTTTAAGTGAGTCACCCATCATCTGCCATAGAAACAGCTCGCGCATAGGTAAAAATGCAGCACTAAAAAGCAATTGAATAATCCAATCTTTTATTGCATATATAATGATTCCACCAAATACAGCCAAAGGAAATATTAGTTTATAACCCAAATAAATTTCTTTTTTAATATCTTGCACATTTGTCAGCTCTGATAACCTTGGCAAGTAATAAACACCTAATGTTGTAGTGGCCAACATGAGATACCCAGTACTTAAACGTATCATCGCTTCCCAATAACCTGCATACGCAGCACTGTATTCATGGATGAGATAACCGCGAATCACCATTTGAGATAATGGTACACAAATGGCACTAATTAATGCCATTGCAGCAAAAGCAATAATTTTTTTTGCAATATTACGATCAATTTTCCCAAAAAAATATGAAAAATCAAACCATTCCGACCTATAGCTTAAATATAAAGTCACAATAAAATTCAGTGATTGATAAATAGACAGTGCAACCAGTGCACCATACAATCCAAACATTACTGCAAGCACCCCAGTGATCACCAAAGAAAATAAACTGCCAGAAATATTTGCCACAACCAGCTTTATTATTTCTTTTTTACCATTTAAGATCGCCAGTAAAAGTGCGTTTAAATTAAAAAAAATCAGAAATACTGAAAACCATATTAAAACAGAACCATAAGCTTCTGTTTTAAATATCAACAATGATAATTTTTGGTGAAAAATTAATACCAGAAAAGTAAAAATAAAACTAAAGATTGAGACAAAACTGCCTGCTGTTTTCCAGACTGCCCTTTGCCTTGTTTCATCTTCATGATATTCAGCAGTGTACTTAACCACTGCTGTATTCACTGCACTTCCAGCAAAAGTCGTGATCATTTGAATAAAGTTTTGAAATTGACCTATCGCTGCATAACCTGAAGGACCAACATATACAGCTAATATTTTATTCAATATAAACATGGTTGCTGTTTTAATTAATACAGCAATCCCGTTTAATATACTGGTCTTGAATAAAGTCATTTCAGACTTTAAAACCATTACAAAGCTGAATCACTTTTTCAGCCTCTTTCAAACTTAAAGTTGGGCTAATAGGTAAGCTAATCACCTCTTCATGAATTTGTTCAGAGATTGGATAACTTAAATTATTCCATTCTTTATAAGCTTGCTGCTTGTGCGGAGGAAGCGGGTAATGGATTAAGGTTTGTACACCATGATCTGCTAAATATTTTTGCAACGCTATACGATTTTTTGAACGAATTACAAACAAATGCCAAACATGCTGATGATATTGAGTTGCATCTACATTGGACAGAGGCAATATAATTTCAGGATTTTTAATTTGTGTTAAATATAAATTGGCAATCTCACGGCGATGATTCACTTCTCTATCCAAAAAATTTAACTTAATATCCAGCATCGCTGCCTGAATGTCATCTAGCCGGCTGTTCATGCCAGGCACTAAATTTTTATACTTTTCATGAGAGCCGTAATTGCGCAATGCATATAACATTTGTGCAAGTTCTTGATCATTCGTTGTTACAGCACCGGCATCGCCTAAAGCCCCTAAATTCTTACCAGGATAAAAACTGAAACCTGAAGCATCGCCCCAATTTCCTGCTTTTTTTCCATCTATTTCAGCACCATGTGATTGTGCTGAATCTTCTAAAACAAGTAAATTATACTTATCTGCAATCTCCATAATTTCTGGCATTTGAGCCAATTGACCATATAAATGAACGGGTAAAATTACTTTAGTTTTAGAAGTTATTGCTTCTTCAATTTTTATAGGATCAATATTGTAAGTTTGATTATCTGGTTCAACTAAAACTGGAGTTAAGTTATTTGCCGTAATCGCTAAAATACTTGCAATATAAGTATTCGATGGAACGATAACTTCATCACCATCCTTTAACTTTCCTAATTCTTTCCAAGCGTTAAGTGTCAGAATTAATGCATCCAAACCATTTGCAACACCAATCGCAAATTGTGTTCCACAATAGTTTGCAAATTTATGCTCAAATTGTTCCAGCTCTTTTCCACCAATATACCAGCCCGAGTCAATCACTCGTGTACATGCTTCGATCAATTCAGCTCTATACTGTTTATTAATACTTTGTAAATCTAAAAATGGGATCATTTTTCAATATACCCTTTAATAATTGATTTTATGGGGTTAAACTGACATTTATACGATCTAAACAGTTATTTTTTAATTCAAAATCTTTGTTTTTTCGACCTTATAGTGAATAGAAATTTCAGCATCGATAAATTTTAAAAATTACGTTAGTTTTATTTAATAGATTTTTCACTTACTTTTTATAAAGTTTCTATCTGGTTTAACGCCTGCTAGATGCTGACAACAATTGCAAAGTCTGGGCAATCTTTGGTAACTAAAACACCAGCTCCGATTAAAGCTTTTTTATCAATTGTAATATCAGACAATATGGTGGTATTTGCACCAATACTTGCACTTTTTTTATTAAGTTGAACATCAGAGTTCAGATGTATAAATACTTTGTAAGTTATTTTCCCTTAATTATTCAAATTACCAGTTCTTAATCACATCCTCTGGATAACCTCTTTTAAAATGCTTTGTCCAAGGATATGCATCAGATCCATCCTCTAATTTAATCCTAGATGTAGGACCTACGCTTTTAGCTGGACTACCCACATATATACTATGCTTTTCAGTTTTCCCTTTCACTGAACTATGTGCTCCAATCAAGCAACCTTCAGCAATTACCGCTCCTGGTAAAATTACACTCATAGTTGCAATTAATGCATAATCTTCAACTGTAACACCCAACATAGTATTACTTGGTGGATGGGGGTCATTCGTTAAAACAACATAAGGAAAAATCCAAACAAAATTACCGATTTTACTATGTTGCCCAATATGAACATTGCTATGAAATCTCACATAATCCCCAATTTCACAGTGTCCTTGTAAATCCGACAAAGTACCAATTTGTAAATTTTTTCCTGCTTTTACCAACTCTCGCACGGTCACTCGATGACCAGTCATCAACCCTTCTTCAAAAGTTGAACCTTCGTAAAAAATACTATGGGAGCGTATATTCGAATTTTTACCAATAATCAAAGGCACCCCTTTCGAGAGACAATTTGCAACACCCATCTCACAAAATGCTCCAATAATCGTATTATCACCAATCTCTACATTGTCATAAATAATAGTGTTCGGCCCTATTTCAACATTTGCACCAATTTTAGCTTTTGGAGATATAATAGCTGTATGATGAATTGTCATTTTGTCCCCCTCATCTTAAAGTCTTCATAATTACGAATATAGTCAAATTCATCGTAATGCTCATTTGCGAGCACAAGTAAAATACAGTCCTGTGAAAAGTCATGCATTTCATGCCAAACCATTGGGGGAATTTTTAACCCCTTGTTAGATTGGTTCAACAAAACTTCTTCCTTTTTTATACCGTTATCCATCAACATCTTACAATTGCCTTGAATACAAAAAGCAACTTGCTGAAGTTCTTTATGAGCATGAAAGCCGCGTGGAAGATCAGGTTGAATACCAAAAATATAATAGAGTCTTTTAATCTCGAAAGGGATATGTTTATCAGCCTCAGCAACGACTAAAGCCCCTCTATGATCTCCCAAGTTAGGAAGTTGAATCCATTCTACGAGACTCATAAATCTTCACCTATCAATGAAATCAAATATTGCCCATAATCATTTTTACTCATGTTTTGACCAATTTCTAAAACTTTTTCTTTAGATAGCCATCCATTATTCAAAGCAATCTCTTCTAAACATGCAACTTTATAACCTTGGCGCTTTTCAAGGGTCTCTACAAATTGTGCAGCTTCTAACAAACTTGCATGTGTTCCTGTATCTAACCAAGCAAAACCACGACCAAGTAACTCTACATTTAAGTCGCCGCGCTCTAAGTACATTTGATTTACTGTTGTAATTTCTAGTTCACCACGATCGGATGGTTTGACCTGTTTAGCAATTTGAATCACATCATTATCATAAAAATACAAACCCGTTACAGCATAGTTCGATTTTGGATGTTTCGGTTTTTCTTCGATGGAAACTGCGCGTTTTTCACTATCAAATTCAACCACCCCAAAACGTTCCGGATCTTTGACTTGATAACCAAATACTGTTGCACCTTTTTGGCGAGAAACAGCTTGACGTAACATCGGTGTAAAACCTTGACCATAGAAAATATTATCACCTAAGACTAAGCAAACATTACTGTCGCCAATAAACTCTTCTCCAAGAATAAAGGCCTGAGCCAAACCATCTGGACTAGGTTGAACCGCATAAGTTAATTCAATGCCTAATTGAGAACCATCCCCTAATAACCGTTTAAAGTCGTCAATATCTTCTGGTGTACTAATAATGAGAACTTCTCGAATACCAGCAAGCATCAATACTGACAAAGGGTAATAAACCATTGGTTTATCATAGATTGGTAATAATTGTTTAGATACACCCTTAGTAATTGGATATAAACGTGTACCCGAACCGCCTGCTAAAATAATACCCTTTGTATTCATTATGCACTTCTACCCAATTTTTCACGTTGGTAACTACCATCTTGAACTCGACGGCACCAATCTAAATTATTCAAATACCATTCAACAGTTTTACGAATACCTGTCTCAAACGTTTCTTTTGGTTTCCACCCCAGTTCATTACCAATTTTTGTAGCATCAATCGCATAACGCAAATCATGCCCAGGACGGTCTTTAACAAATGTAATTAGTGATTCATATTGCTGACCATTTGACTGTGGCTTTAACTCGTTCAATATTTTACAAATGGTTTTAACCACTTCTATATTTTGCTTTTCATTGTGACCACCAATATTGTAAGTTTGTCCTACAATACCTTCAGTCACGACTTTATATAAAGCTCGAGCATGGTCTTCAACAAACAGCCAATCACGAATTTGATCTCCTTTACCATAAATAGGCAAAGATTTACCCTCTAAAGCATTTAGAATAACTAAAGGAATGAGCTTTTCAGGAAAATGATAAGAACCATAATTATTTGAACAATTGGTCACTATAGTCGGTAAGCCATAAGTTCTATGCCATGCTCGCACTAAATGATCTGAGCTTGCTTTACTTGCAGAATAAGGAGAGCTTGGGGCATAAGATGTTGTTTCAGTAAACAGATCTGTTGTTCCTCCCAAATCACCATAAACTTCATCTGTTGAAATGTGATGAAACTTAAACTCAGCCTGACGCTTTTCATCCAACTGTAACCAATACTTTCTCGCTACTTCAAGTAAAGTATAGGTTCCAATGATATTGGTTTTAATGAATGTATAAGGACCTGAAATTGAACGATCCACGTGAGACTCTGCTGCCAGGTGCATCACTGCATCAGGCTGAAAAATTTCAAATAATTTATCTAATTCAACACGGTCACAAATATCCGTTTGGCTAAAATGATATCTAGGGTTTTGATCTACCAAACTAAGTGATTCAAGATTACCCGCATACGTTAACTTGTCTACATTTAATACTTCATGGTTTGTAGTCTGAATGATATGACGGATTACTGCAGATCCTATAAAACCTGCGCCTCCAGTAATTATTATTTTCATAAATTCAACCTTATTTTTCTTGTATTGAATAAAAAACAATCAATAATGCAATTTTTTTATACTTAACTTGAATTTTTTTAATCAATTTTTTTAATTTTTAATACTTATAAAGATTGTATGTGAAAATCTAATGAATGTGTACACTTTTTCGACAATTATATCCATCTACAAAATATTCTAATTGATTCAGCAACCATTCAAGATTTTTTTGATCCTCTTTAATATTATCAAGTTGTCTAAAAATCGGCTGGAGCATATCTAGTGAAGCATGTTTTTCAAAAGACTTTAAAATCCGCTCGTGGCCTGTGGTTTGAACCTCTTCATGATCAATCAGCAGTTCTTCATACAGCTTTTCGCCGGGTCTCAAGCCGGTAAACTGAATTGCAATATCTCCAGTACCATTTTCATCCATTGGTCTAAAGCCACTAAGACGAATCATTTGTTTAGCCAAGTCTACAATCTTAACTGGCTCACCCATATCCAATAAAAACACATCACCGCCTGTACCCATAGCACCTGCTTGAATCACGAGCTGCGCAGCTTCAGGAATGGTCATAAAGTAACGCGTCACTTCAGGATGAGTAACAGTAACGGGTCCACCTTGCGCAATCTGCTTTTTAAACAACGGCACAACAGAACCAGAAGAACCTAAGACATTACCAAAACGTACAATGCTGATCTGTGTTTTAGGGCTAGTTGCAGCTAAACCTTGGCAATATAATTCCGCCATCCTTTTAGAGGCACCCATCACATTCGTTGGACGCACAGCCTTATCTGTGGAAATTAAGACAAAGGTTTCTACACCTTGATTCACCGCTGCATCAACACTGCGTGCAGTACCAATAGAGGTATTGTAAATACCTTCAAAAGGATTTGCCTCTACCAAAGGCACATGCTTATACGCGGCCGCATGATAAACAGTTTGTACTTGATATTGATCAATAATTATTTCAAGTTTGGCTTGATTGGTGACAGAACCTAATATTGGAATCACTTGAATACCCGAGCTCTGTAATTCACGATCAATGGAATACAGTGCAAACTCCGACATCTCAAACAACACTAAAAGTTTCGGCTGATGTTTCACGATTTGACGGCAAAGTTCGGAGCCAATTGATCCCCCCGCCCCTGTGACCATCACTACCTTATCTTTAATATTTTTCTCGAGCAGCTCTGGCTTTGGCGGTACAGGATCACGACCAAGCAAGTCAATAATATCAACCTCATGGATATCTGAAACTTGTACCTGACCATCAATCAATTGGGTCACACCCGGTAATTCCATGATTTTGACATCAGCCAGCTCAAAGGATTCTATGATTTCTTTTTTTCGTGCTCGACCTACCGAGGGCATCGCCAATAAAATTTCTTCAATCGCAAATTTACCTAATTTATTTGAAGCTCGCTTTGGTGAATAAATTTTTAAACCACTTAAAGACTGACCTTGGAGTGAGGATTTATCATCAATAAAACACACTGGTAAATAATCATCTGAGCGATTTAAAGCTGCGGCAATTTGTTGACCTGCAAGACCCGCACCATAAATCGCGACGCGTTTACGATTTTGTTTTTTTGCAAAGGTTTTCAGTGTGGCATAACGAATGACTGCCCGACTCCACCACATCCATGAAAACAGCATAAAGCCGTACATGAGTGGAATACTCATTGGAATAAAAGCCCAACCTAATTTTTTAATGGTATATAGAGCTACAATTTGAATAAATGTACCGATGGAGATCTGCAGCAAATAATCTTCATTAAATGAACGGACAATCGCACTATAAATGCCGAGCAAGGCAAAAATCAGAATACCCAAAATCCCAACATAAGAATACCAAAAATCCAGTCCTTGCATCACTTCAACATTCGGGCGCGCCAGACGAATAGCATAGGCTAACCACATCATGAATGGAAAAACACAGATATCCATCGCCATTAACACGATCTGTTTTTGACGACGCGGCAAAGATGCTAAATATCCAATAATGTCTTTCACAAAGGGCTCGAAGGAAGAAATAAATACATTATGGCGTAGAGTATACGTCCCCATAATTTTAAATTTAGCTGATCACTTTTGAATGGTATCAACCGTTTTTTTTTGCAGATTTTTTTCAAACACAGTTAGATGCACCAAAAATATTAAACTTGTTCCACCCAACTGCTGTGCATTGGTAAGGCTCTACTCAGGATGCCACAGTGTCCCGTCAAAGGCTTTTTCCAAATACACTTCTAACATGACCTATTAAAATACGATACCCTTAGCGCATTGATTTCTGCCACGATACGGTCACGAGACCAGCCTTTTAGGAAGGCATTAATATTCACCTGTACATAATATTTATAGGCTGCATGCAAATAATCTGATGGTGGTTTTGCTACATTAAAATAAGGACTGTTTTTCAAAAGCCGCTTGAATCAATGCCATGCTGGCATTATGTTTCCCAGTCCATTCCGGTATCTTTTTCAACTGAAGACGACCAATCACAGCTTGCATTTCCATCATGCGCCAGTTGCTGCCAAATGAATCATGCAGCTAACGGAATCCTGACGGATGCTGTTTGTGATACACGCTGTCAAAATTTTATCATGATCTTTATAGAACCACATTTTTTCCAAAGCGTTTCGTCATTGGTGGTGACCATACCGCTTTCACCGTCAGTGGTCGTGATCTTGGCAGAATGACCATGCACCGATATGACCAATTGAACCGGCAGATTTGCCTTTATACATCGCGCCAAGCACTTGGGCACAATCTTCACTCACGAATAAGCTTTTTTCTCAGCCAATTGCATGATTGGATCCATCTCACACATCCAGTCCATCAAATGCACACAAATAATCGCTTTCGTATTCGATGTGATTAGATAAATCTTACCCTACAAGCTTCACTAAATATAAAATAAAATTTATTATTAAAAATCAATAAAATAAGATAAAAACCATATATCCACATAATTCTGAGAAAATTTCTTACAATTTGCCCCATATTTTTTAAATTAAAAAGCTTATAATTTAATCGTAATTTTGATATATTCAAGAAAATAAAGCTATAAAAAATACAAATTTAAATTAGCAAAATAAACAAATTACAACCACATAATAATTTTTATAAATGGGATTTTATATAGAGTGAACTTATATCATTATAGTTTAATTGCAGCAATGACATTGGGAATGACCGGCTGCGCAATTACTTCTGGTCTGCAAACCTATGATTTACCTTTACAAGGCGTTTATCAAACAGATTTAGGCACTCAAGTCAATGTCGTCCGCTTATCTCAGGAAACACTTACTGCAATTCAACTAGTCCAATATAATCAGCAAAACTTTGCGCATTTATTTAATGTTCAGCCTCGCCACTACTATTTAAGTCCTGGCGATATTCTTTCTATTTATCTTTGGGCTTATCCAGATATAACTCCTTCTACAAGTTCAGTGAGTAGTGAGCAATCAGCTCAAGCCAATGGTTATCAAATTGACCAGAATGGCTATATCCAGTTTCCTATGATTGGTCGTTATAAGGCTGCCGGAAAATCATTAACCCAGGTCAATCAGGAATTACGTAGCCAGCTTTCCCGTTATTTAAAAACACCCGATGTGATTGCACGCGTACTGTCCTATCAAGGTCAGCGCTTTTCTGTGCAAGGCAATGTTATGCGTGGTGGACAGTTTTACTTAAGTGACCAGCCTGTAAGTCTCTATACTGCATTAGGCTTAGCCGGAGGTGTAAACACACAATTGGGTGACAATACTTCGATCACGCTGGTACGCCAGGGTCAAACCTTTACATTAAATAGCATTGAATTGGAAAAATCAGGCTACTCTTTACATAACCTGTTGATTCAACCCAATGACACCATTTATGTAAACTCTAAAGAAAATCAAAAAATTTATGTCATGGGGGAATCCGGGCAAAATCAACCTGTTCCACTTCGTGATCAAGGCATGAGCTTAAGTGATGTTTTGGGTGAAAGTTTAGGCTTGAATCCGCTCTCTGCCAGCCGCAGTAAAATCTATGTGGTCCGCAGCAGTCCAAGCAACCCGATGACAGAAATTTATCACTTGGATTTAACCAGCATTGCTGATTTTGGTTTAGCCAATAAATTCAAAATGCGCAGCAATGATATTGTCTATGTCGATGCTTCAGGCTTGGCTCGTTGGCAACGTGTGATTAATCAAATCGTTCCTTTTTCCAGCCTTGTTAATACTGCCTATTATTTGGGCAATTAACATGAATATTCGCAATATTCTTGTGGTGTGCGTGGGCAATATCTGCCGCAGCCCGATGGCGGAATACTTTTTAAAACAGCAGTATCCGCAGCTTCATATTGAGTCCGCTGGTATTTCCGGTTTGATCGGCCATGCTGCAGATAAAAAAGCACAATTATGTATGCAGCATTTAGGCATCGATATGCAGCCGCATATTGCCCAAAAGTTGAATACCGAGCTTATTAAAAAAGCGGACTTGATTTTGGTGATGAGCCAAAATCAGCAAAAGCATTTAGAACAAATCTGGCCTTTTGCTAAAGGCAAGACTTTCCGTCTGGGGTATTGGCAAAGCAAGAATGTACCTGACCCGTACAAACACGATCAGGCTGTGTTTGATGAGACGTGTCAGCTCATACAAAATTGTATTGCTGATTGGAAACAACATATTTAACTTTTTGAATAATAATTATGAACGAAAAAAATAGTTTAACCGAAGATCCCATTGATTTAAAAGAGCTGTTTTTTTCACTCATTGCTCAATGGAAACTCATCGCACTGTGTGTGATTTTAAGTTTATTGTGTGCATTATTATATTTAAGAGCCACACCGGATACTTATTCAGTCGATGCATTGGTACAAGTCGAAGAAAACAAAGGCACCTCTGCCGCGTTATTGGGTGATCTGTCCAGCATGATTGAGCAGAAACAGCCGGCTCAAGCTGAAATAGAACTGCTGAAATCACGGTTAGTGCTGGGTTCGGTGATTAAAAACCTCAATCTGGATGTAAAAATTTCCGGAACAGAAAACCGTTTTTTTGACCGGTTACTCAGCCCGCATGATTATCAAACCAACTATCAGGCCAAATCCGTTATATTCCAGGATGATGCCAAGTCTTTCGAGGTTCGAAAATTTGAAGTTCCAGCGTATTACCTGGACAAGGATCTTCTGCTGGATTTTAATGCCAGTAAATTTACCTTAACCGATAAAAAAACCAAGCAAATCCTGTTTAGTGCCCCGACCAATCAGGAAAGCCAGTATGCTTCAGCCCATGGCACCTGGAAAGTGGCGATCTATACCCCAGACCCACTTAAAGGCACTTATAATATCCAAAAAATGTCTTTGCCTGGGGCGATGCTTGCTATTACAAAGAATTATTCAGTGGCTGAAAAAGGCAAATTGACCGGTATTTTAGGTCTGAATTATCAAGGTCAGGACAAGGAACATATCACCAAAGTTCTGAACTCCATTCTGGTGGCGTATAGCCAACAAAATATTGAACGTCGTTCTGCTGAAACCGCCCAAACGCTTAAATTTCTCGATGAACAATTGCCTGAATTAAAACAGCAGCTGGATCTTGCAGAACGTGAATTTAATACATTCCGTCAGCAATATAATACCGTGGATGTAACCAAAGAATCTGAACTGTATTTAACCCAAAGTATTACCTTAGAGACGCAAAAATCACAATTGGAACAGCAACAGGCTGAAATGGCGGCCAAATATACCAACGAACATCCCGCGATGCAGCAAATGAATGCCCAGCTGGGAGCGATTAATAAAAAAATTGGCGAGTTGAATGAGACCTTAAAACAACTGCCTGATTTACAACGTCGCTATTTACAGTTGTACCGTGAGGTTGAGGTTAAAACCCAGCTCTATACCGCATTGCTCAATTCTTACCAGCAACTGCGGATTGCCAAAGCAGGTGAAATTGGTAATGTGCGTGTTGTGGATACTGCGGTCCTTCCTATTGAACCTATTAAACCTAAAGAACTCATAGTATTAGCTCTTTCTCTTTTTGCGGGTGGTTTCTTGGGTACCTTGGTAGCTCTAGTGCGCAATATGATGCGTTCGGGCATTAAGGATTCCAGTCAGATTGAAAATGAGCTGGATTTACCGGTATATGCCACGGTTCCTCATTCACCGATTCAAGAAAGCCGTATTAAACTGCTGAAAAAGAAAAAACATGTGCCTATTTTAGCGATTAAAAATGGGGACGATATTGCGATTGAAAGCTTACGCAGCATGCGTACCGCGATTCACTTTGCCATGAGTCAGGCGAAAAACAATATCATTATGATTTCAGGTCCTGCGCCCGAAGTAGGCAAATCCTTTATTTCTACCAACCTGGCCACGATTTTAGCGCAAAGTAATAAACGCGTCCTGATCATTGATGGCGATATGCGCCGGGGTTATTTGCATCGATATTTCAACCATGACAACCAACCGGGTCTGGCTGAATATTTAAATAATACCCAGCAAAGTCTTGAAAATATTATTAAGCCCACTGAAGTTCACAATCTAGAGGTGATGACGCGTGGCAAGAGTCCGGTGAATCCTTCCGAACTTTTAAGCTCGGCAAAATTTGCAGCCATGCTAGAACAACTTTCACCCAACTATGACCATATTATTATTGATACTCCCCCGGTACTGGCCGTGACCGATGGGATTATCATTTCACAATATGCCGGCGTTAATTTAGTCATTGCGCGTTATGCAAAATCACAGATGAAAGAACTGGAATTAACCTTGAATCGTTTTGAACAGGCCAATGTTAAAGTGAATGGCTTTATTCTGAATAATATTCAACGTGGTACTCGCGGTTATGGTTATGGTTATAACTATGCCTATGGCTATAAAGCCTCGAAAGACAAGGATAAAACAGATTTGGTTCATCTCAATTGAAATTATTTATTGTGAAAGCCAGTGATTTTCACTGGCTTTTTCTTTTTAAGATGATCTTAATCTAAAAATAATTTGGTTTATAAACAAATCAGGATCAAAGCAAAAAATTTATAATTCACTCTCTAAAGTAGATAAAAAATTGATATTTAATTGTATTAAAAATGTTTTATATATTCAGTCTGTTATAGAATAACTGGCTTGATAAGAATATATTGGATTTCTGTACAATACGGCTTCCTCTAAACGTGTTGGATAGAAAAGTCTGCTAAAATTAATGCAACTTTTGAATATAAAATGAATTTGGGAAAACCTATGAGTAAAGCCTTACCCATCGCTGTCGCTGTTCTTTTAGGCGGTGCTGCACTTATACCTGTTTATTATGCAACTCAAAACCCAGCTTCTGTAACATCAAAAGCATCAAAGAATGCTTCTGCTGTTGAGAAAATTAGTTATGCTTTAGGCTACGAAGTTGCACATCAAACACCACCTGAATTAAATATCAATAGCTTTGTTACCGGTGTACGTGAAGGTCACGCTCGAAATAAACCAGCTTATACAGAACAAGAACTTCAACAAGCTTATGAGCAATTCCAAAAGGAAATGCAACAGAAGCAAGTTCAGCAAGCACAGCAAGTACAAACAGCTAGCGATTCTTTTTTAACTGAAAATGCGAAAAAACCAGGTGTAAAAACCACGGCTTCAGGCTTACAGTACAAAATCATCAAAGAAGGTACAGGTAAACAACCTGCTGCCAACTCTATGGTGACCGTACATTACAAAGGCCAATTGGTTGACGGTAAAGTATTTGATAGCTCAATTGAACGCGGTGAACCGATTGAATTTCCATTGAATCAAGTCATTCCGGGTTGGACTGAAGGTCTTCAATTGATGAAAGAAGGCGGTAAAGCGACTCTTTATATCCCTTCAAAATTGGGCTATGGTGAACAAGGTGTTCCAGGAATGATTCCTGCCAACAGTACCCTGATTTTTGATGTTGAACTGATTAAAGTAAAATAAAAAATTCAAGGAGAGCTTTTGCTCTCCTTATTTATCTTGGGATAAGAGAATGAAAACACCTATAACATTGCTTTGTTTCTGCCTTTTTACCACGGCTAGCTTTGCAAAACCTGTGACCAATACCAGTAGCTTAAATGAACAAGTCGGCTACAGCTTTGGTTACTTAATGGGGCGCAGCAATGCTGAATCTGTAAAAGATTTGGACTTAGATGCTTTCATGCTCGGTTTAAAGACCGCAGCTCAAGGCGGTAAATCTGCCCTCACCGATGAGGAAATGGCACGCGTCCTCACCCAACATAAAAAATTAAGTGATGCAAAACAGCTTATCGAGCTGAAACAAAAAGCAGATGCCAATGCCAAAATCGGGGCAGAATTTTTAAAAGCCAATGCTAAAAAACAAGGCGTGCAAACCACTAAATCAGGTTTGCAATATCAAATATTAAAACAAGGCACAGGGAAATCCCCTCAAGCCAATTCCGTTGTCAAAGTCAATTATGAAGGTCGTTTAATAGACGGTACAGTTTTTGACAGCTCAATTGCACGGAATCAACCGGCTGAATTTCAGGTTAGCCAAGTCATTCAAGGTTGGACTGAAGGCTTACAACTGATGAAAGAAGGTGCTCAGTATCGCTTCTTTATTCCAGCACAACTTGGCTATGGTCAAATTGGCTCAGGTGATGTAATCGAACCGAATAGCACTTTAATTTTTGATGTAGAACTTCTTGAAGTCTTACCTAAATCGACTAAATAACCCTTATTTAACCCATATTAAAAAGTAGCGGGCAGGTCAATTTGAGCAAAAAATCATGCTCATTCACTCCTCGCTATTTTTCATGATTTAATCAATCTATTTCCCAATATTGGCTTTCAATATAAAAGCATTTCTTCTTTTTAAAGCCATGCATATCACCCTGCTTAACAAGCATAAAACAATAAAAACCTATATTTATTAAATCCTTATATTTTTAAATCATCTTATTTAATAGCATGTTGCAATTTATTGATAATAGTATGCAATCAAAATAAAGCTATCTTGTACAATCATCAAAGATGTTTTATTTCTATATTTTAATCAATACACTTTCTTCACGAATAATAAGGATTGAATCAATGGCTCTAACAATCAAAACTCGCGAAATTCAGTACACTGCTGCAGATGGAACTCATTTAATTGGATACTTTGCAGCGCCTGAATCAGAAATACCAGTCGCGGGCGTGATTGTAGCGCCTGAATGGTGGGGACGAAATGAATACACTGAACAGCGTGCACGTGAGCTTGCTGAACATGGCTATGCAGCGCTTGCTATTGATATGTATGGTGATAAAAAAGTAACCACTGCAGTACCACAAGCCAGTGAATGGATGATGCAAACCTTTGAAGATCCTGAAACAATTGTGACTCGTGCGTCTGCAGGTTTAGCGACATTAGCAGCGCAAGAAGAAGTAAATGCAGATAAACTGGCTGCTGTAGGCTTCTGCTATGGTGGCAAAGTTGTGCTTGATCTGGCACGCTCTGGTGCACCTTTACAAGCGGTGGTCACGTTCCACGGCACATTGATTCCGAAAGCACCAGCACAGCCCGGAAAAGTAAAAGCTGAAATTTTAGTTCTCCACGGAGAACTCGACAGCATGGTCAGTTTAGATGATGTTGCACGCTTTAAAGAAGAAATGCAGGCGGCTCAAGTCGAGCATGAAGTGATGATCTTTGAAGGTGCCAAACATGGCTTTAGTAACCCACTTGCAGATGAACGTGCCAAAGCCAATGGTGTTGATCTTGGCTATAATGCAGCCGCAGAACAACAAGGCTTATCTGCCATGTACGAATTATTAAACAAGCGACTTGGTGAATAGCAATGAAGGTAAATATGGCTGTGCCATCTTTACCCATCCAGTGAGCTGGATATTTTAAAAATTGTATTTTTAAAGAGGATAGAATAATGACTGAAAACAACTGCCCATATTGCAACTTTGATGAATATGACATCATTGATAAAAATGACTTTGGTGTGATTTTTCCTGAGCCGAATGCATTATCTAAAGGTCACTCTGTCATTGTTCCTCTACGCCATGTCAGCTCTTTTTTCGACGTTACCGACAAAGAACGTAAAAGCTTAATGTCTTTACTTGAGCTTGCACGTAATGAGCTTCAGTTGCGCCACCACCCTTCTGGCTTTCATATTGGTTTCAATGATGGCAGTGTGTTTGGTGAAGCATCTGAACATTTACATATTCATATTATTCCACGCTATGAAGGTCAAACCTTAAAACTGGATGAGCGTTGGGGCATGACCAGTAAATAAAAATAGATCCTACTGATTCAAAAATGATGCTGTGGCATCATTTTTTATGTCTGTTCGCAACCGCAATGCTGCACAGTTTTCGCTATACTATTCATCTATTCCAAATACGCGGTTCGCATGTCACAGTTTTCTTTTTCCGATGCTCTTCTTTCCTGGTTCGATGTCCATGGTCGTCATGATTTGCCGTGGCAAGTGGTAGATGATCCATATAAGGTTTGGGTATCTGAAATTATGTTGCAGCAAACCCAGGTCAAAACCGTACTGCAATATTTTGAGCGTTTTATAGCTCGCTTTCCAAAAGTTAACGATTTAGGCCTCGCCAGTTGGGATGATGTTGCGCCTTATTGGGCTGGGCTCGGTTACTATGCACGCGCACGAAATTTACATAAAGCTGCGGGAATTGTGGCACGTCAGGGTCATTTTCCAGCCACATTAGAACAATGGATTGAGCTTCCCGGGATTGGCCCTTCGACCGGCGGTGCACTTATGTCGCTGGGTTTACGTCAGTACGGCGTAATTATGGATGGCAATGTCAAACGAGTATTAGCGCGTTTCTTTGCCATTGAAGATGATCTGACTAAACCCGTACATGAACGTGCCATGTGGCAACTGGCAGAACAGCTTTGCCCTGTTGAGCGCAATCACGACTATACCCAAGCCATTATGGACTTGGGTGCAACCGTATGCACCCCGAAAAAACCGCTGTGTTTATATTGTCCGATGCAGCCACACTGCAAAGCGCATCAACAAGGTTTAGAAACTGAACTGCCGTTTAAAAAACCGAAAAAACCTGTGCCGGTCAAATCAGCACAGGTTTTAGTGATTCAGTCGAATGATCAATGGTTATGGCAGCAACGTCCGAATAGTGGTTTATGGGGTGGTTTATGGTGCTTGCCGGTTATTGAAAATCCAGTTGAGTTTGAAAGTGTGTGCCAAACCTTAGGACTCAAAAAAGTCATTCAACGCGCTGAAATCACGCATAGTTTTACCCATTTCACATGGCAACTTGAAGCCATCTGTTTTGAGGTGGATGCGGAGCAACAAGAACATCTTTCCATTGAATTAGGCGGTATCTGGTTAGCTACACAAATTGCAACCGAAATGGGCATTCCCACGGCAATGAAAAAATTGATCTCTGCCATAAATTTATGACATAGTCAGGCACTGTTATTCAAATAATTTTCACATAGATTAGAATGAAAAAAGGATGAACAGTGCTTCGTTTTATTTATGCATTATTACTTGGTTTTAGCATGCTATGGATTGCTGCATGTACATCAAGTCCTAAAAAGTCCTCAACGACACCCCTTTCGCCTGCTCAGATACAAAAGCTGAAAAGTATGCAGCTGAAATCGTCATTGCCTATTCCAGTGCAAAATATAAAAGCCAAACAGTTACGCGATACCTGGGCTGCTTCACGAAGTAATGGACGCAAGCATGAAGGCATTGACATCATGGCTCCACGTGGAACAAAAGTACTGAGTGCCACAGAAGGTTTAATTGCTGACTTACGCAATAACAATTTGGGTGGTAAAGTGGTTTGGATTATGGGGCCTGGCGGAACCTGGCATTACTATGCCCATCTGGATGAGCATAAACGCGGCTTAAATGTCGGGGATTATGTCAAAAAAGGTGATCTGATTGGCTATGTCGGCAATACGGGCAACGCACGTCATACGGCACCGCATTTGCACTATGGTATTTACCTTGATGGTAAAGGTCGTGGTGTGGTCAACCCCTACCCTTATTTACGTTAACTTTTTAGGAACTATTCATGTCAGAAGCGCTGATCAATCGTTTGGTCGAATTTGCTGAATCAGGCAATCAACAGAAAATTGTTTTGGCTGGACAAAACCATCAAGGTTGGGTGATGGAAATCACTGAAGAAGCGCTTTTGATTAGTACCGGTTTTGCCGAAAAAACTGGAACAGATATGTGGATTCAATTCACCGATTTGCCCCAGGCAGAGCTTTATTACTGGGATAATCAACAAGATCAATGGGCTGAATTTAAGCTTTAAGCCGCTTCAGGAGCATCAAAAATGTCGATTCAACGCTGTGGTTGGTGCTCGAATGATCCTCTTTACATCGCTTATCATGATCATGAGTGGGGCAAAGCCATTCATGATGAAGCTCATTTATTTGAAATGCTGTGTCTGGAAGGACAACAAGCGGGTTTGTCCTGGATTACCGTACTAAGAAAACGCGAAAGCTATCGTCAGCATTTCTTTCAATATGCCATTGCGGATATTGCCCAATTTAGTGATGCTGATCTTGAAGATAAACTCCAAGATGCTGGATTGATTCGGCACATTGGCAAGCTCAAGGCCATTCGTGACAATGCCATAGCTTGGCAACATTTAACTCAAGAATTACAACAACAGCAGATCAATGTCAGCGACTGGTTATGGAGTTTTGTTGCAGATCAAACCCTACACAATGATGTTCCAGATTATCGTCAGGCACCCGCCCAAATAGAAATCAGTGTTGCCCTTTCCAAAGCTTTAAAAAAGAAAGGCTTTAAATTCGTCGGACCGACCACCTGTTATGCCTTTATGCAGGCTGTCGGTATGGTCGATGATCATGAAAATCACTGCTCTTTTAAATCATTTTAAAGCACAACAAGATAATAAAAGGATTCACCCATGAGTGACAACATCATCAATGCTTATGCAGCCATGCAGGCTGGTGCAGAACTTGAACCCTATCAATTTGATGCTGGAGAATTACAAGCTCATCAAGTTGAAGTCAAAGTTGAATATTGCGGTTTATGCCATTCTGATATTTCAGTGATCAATAATGACTGGAAATCTTCGGTTTATCCTGTAGTTGCAGGGCATGAAATTATTGGCACCATTACCCAGTTGGGTTCAGAAGCCAAAGGCTTGAAAGTGGGTCAACGCGTGGGCATCGGCTGGACAGCAGAAAGTTGTCAGCACTGTGACCCTTGTGTATCCGGTCAACAAGTCATGTGTACTGGTGGACAAACCGCGACCATTGTTGGACATGCCGGTGGTTTTGCCGACAAGGTTCGTGCCGGTTGGCAATGGATCATCCCGCTGCCTGAAGATTTAGATCCTGAAAGTGCCGGTCCACTGCTCTGTGGTGGGATTACCGTATTTGATCCTATTCTTAAACACCAGATTCAAGCCATTCATCATGTTGGAGTGATTGGGATTGGCGGTTTGGGTCATATGGCAATTAAACTGCTGAAAGCCTGGGGCTGTGAAATTACTGCATTCACATCAAATTTAGACAAGAGCGAAGAACTGAAAGCCATGGGTGCAGACCATGTGGTAAATAGTCGCGATACAGCCGCATTAAAAGATCAACGCGGAAAATTTGATTTATTACTCTGCACGGTGAATGTCACTTTAGATTGGCCTGCTTACTTAAACAGTCTGGCACCGCATGGCACACTCCATATGTTGGGCCTAGTTTTGGAGCCAATGCAAATTCCAGCTGGCATGCTGATTGGCGGTGCAAAATCAGTCACAGGTTCGCCTACCGGCTCCCCTGCTGCACTCCGTCAACTCCTCAAGTTTGCAGCGCGTAAAAATATTGCGCCACAAATTGAAGTTTTCCCAATGTCGCAGCTCAATGAAGCGATTGAACATCTACATTCAGGAAACGCACGTTACCGGATTGTGTTAAAAGCTGATTTTTAATTCATTTTCGCTTTAATTCACTTGTAACTTAATCTGCCAAGCACTGTGAGTGCTTGGCAGATTTTTATTATTCATTCTTACTGAATTACCTCTTAATATCTTATAAATATACAGCAAGCTTTTGCGCCAAGAAGTCAATAAATAAACGTACGCGTTTGGGTAGATGCTCTTGTCGATAATAAACTGCATGAATTTTTTGATAATGCAGATGAATTTGATCTTCAAATAAAGCTTTCAGGCGACCAGTTTGTAAATCATCTTCAATCAAAAACCGTGATAAACAAGTAATCCCGACACCTTGTATAGCCAGCTGCCGTACCGTTTCGCCATTGGATGCTTTTATTTTCGGATGAGCTATAAAGTCATCCCCATTAAACTGAATCGGCCAGGTATTTAAATGGGTCGGCTGGCTAAAACCCAGTAAAGCATGTTGCGATAAATCTTCTGGAGATTGTGGTACTCCATTTTGTTCCAAGTAGGCAGGACTGGCCACAATATATAAGCGACTGCGACACAATAATTTGGCGTGTAAACTTGAATCGTGTAGTTCACCAAAACGGATCGCAACATCGGTTTTATGTTCCAGTAAATCAATCACCTGATCATGATTACTCAGTTCAATTTCGATATTGGGATATTGCTGCATAAACTCCTGAATTAAAGGTACGATTACATGCAAGACAAAAGGCGTTGCAGAATCGACCCGAATCAGCCCAGAGGTATCGATATCTGACTTGAGTAAAGCATCTTCTGCTTCGGCTAAATCATTTAAAATTTTACGGGATTTTTCCAGAAAAAGTTGCCCTTCTTGGGTCAATTTCAGCTTACGCGTGGTACGTTCCAATAGCGTCACATTCAGTTTATTCTCAAGCCGTTGTAAGGCACGGCTCACACCGGAGGTAGTCTGGCCTAAACGCTCTGCTGCCATCACAATCGAGCCACTATCCACGATGGTCACAAAAGTGTGTAGTTCTTCGATGGTCGATTTCATCTGCCACTCATTTATTGATTTTCAGTCAATAATATTTTGCAAATTACTGCGTTTTTTAGCAACAATAAAAGCATCAAAATCATGCTTATCTTGAAAACTTAAAGATTGAATTAACCCAGTAATCCATCGACTGCATTGGCATTCATTATTTGGAATGCAGTGGCTTTTGTCGTGGTTTCGACAATTCGATACTACAAATACCTGCAATGTTTGTGACTCATGATGCTCCAGACTGGGTTTCTTCAGTAAATATGGATGCTTATTCAGATGAAACTTGCAGCTGACAAAGCACTGGATGATTATCAGACCTGTTCATAAAATACTGTGAAGAAAAAAGTCCGCATCATGCGGACTTTTTAATGGTTTGAATTAACGCAAAGCTTCAGGCAAGGCAGGAATACTGGATGGCTTGCCGAGTTCCATCTTCATTTTTTGCAGCATCTGATACGGTTGCTGCTGTACAAACATATTCACAAAGGTCAAAGGAATAGAGCCTTCGGGATTGGCATAACCATAAGTCGAAACTTTGATTTTATTATTGGCGAGTTTCTGAAAAGTCCAATCGCCTTCATAATGAGTTAAACGTACATAATCCGGATTTTTGGCATAGCCTTTATCGACGGCTTTATTTTTAATCGTGATAATGCCTTGGGCATCTTTGATCATTTTACCTTGCACCACCAAATCACGATCTTTCAGCGGAAAAGGAAAATCCAGCACCATATACAATAAAAATTCGCCTTTTTTGTCATCCCGCGAAAGGACTTTGATACTGCCCATATACGGCACCCATTTCACCGCATGGTCGACATCTAAAATCAGACTGACTGCTTTTTCGAGCGCAGTATCGTAGGTGGTTTCAGCTTTGTATAAAAATACCGGGTTTTGACTATTTTGAAAGGTCCAAACTTTAATATTATTTTTATTAATGCTGAGCTTAGCATTATCAACAGGTTTAGCCTGTACTGTAGCCAACATTGCTACAGTACAAGCCATCAATATCACTTTTTTCATTCCGTTGAACATCTTATTTTAATTTTGTTGTATTGTTATAAATGATTTTGATGATTTTTTATACTTGAATATCATTAAATCCAAGTACATCTTTCATGTCATATTTACGTGCTTCGCGACCCACGACCCATGCAGCAGCACGTACAGCACCTGAAGCAAAGTTCATGCGATTGGTTGCTTTATGCGTGATTTCAACACGTTCGCCATCCGCAATAAACATTGCAGTATGTTCACCTACGATATCTCCACCACGGATAGTTTGGAAACCAATACTTTTACGTTCACGCGGACCTGTATGCCCTTCACGGCAATACACAGCATCTTCTTTTAAGTTACGACCCAAAGCACCCGCAATCGCTTCACCCATCATCAATGCTGTACCCGATGGTGCATCCACTTTATGACGGTGATGTGCTTCGATCACTTCAATATCTACCGTGTCACCAAAAACCTTAGACGCAAGTTCTAACAGTTTGATTGATACATTTACCCCAACCGAATAATTCGCTGCATAGACCACAGGGGTTTGAGTCGCGCTGTCATCTAAAAATGCTTTTTGTTGGTCATTCATGCCTGTGGTACCAATCACAATGGCAACCCCTGCTTCACGGCACAATTTTAAATGCTGTTCAGTCGCGACAGGCGCTGTGAAATCAATGACCACGTCACAGTCTTTTAATACGTCTTGTAGATTGCCAACAACCTTAACCCCCACAGCACCAATACCGGCAAGCTCGCCTGCATCTGCACCAATCAAGCTGCTTTCAGGGCGTTCAACTGCCGCTGCAAGCTGGTAACCCGCTTCTTTTACGGCTTGAATGAGGATGCGTCCCATACGACCGCCTGCACCCAATACACCAATGCGTGGAGCTGCTGACATAACATATTCCTAATGTTGCTTCTAAATTGTTCTTACTATATCAAAACTCTGTACCGAGACTAAGTTTCAGCCTGAAATTTTTTATTTAAAAAAGAGAAACAGGTCATGGCGAATGCTTATGCCAAAGCACAAGGAAATGGCTCAGCCCCAGCCGGTTGCTGTATTGAAAGTTCAGCGTTAAAAATAAATGATTTTGCTGCTGATTTTCATCTCCCTGTAAACATCACTGCGCAGACTACGCGACACGAATGATCAAAAGATGAATTATAAGGAGATCCGCATGCATTCGAAAAAAATCGCGTTAACCATTTTTATGGCAACCATCGTCAGCACAGCGTGGGCAGAACCTGCAATCCAAGCGGGAGATACTTTAGAAAGCTTATCGCAAGTAAAAATAAATATTCGTACCCATAGCGCTACACCGGCTCCAGCTAAAAATAATCAGGCAGCAACCAAGCAGGAATCGACTGGCGAACTCTCAGCGCAAATGGTAGATGTCGATGCGATTGATCAACCCATCATCAAATAACTGATTAAGCGCGCATAAAAAAGGGGGGAATATTGAATATTCCCCCCTTTTTTCAAACTGTGTCTGAAATTAATCAAACAGACCGAAGAACGATTTTTTCTTTGGAGATGATTTACTGTCCTCACCATCCATCGTTTCTTGCAATTCTTTTAACAACTCACGTTGACGAGCAGTCAAATTCACCGGTGTTTCGATCACGACGCGGCAGAGTAAATCGCCTTGCATACTGGTACGCACAGGTTTAACCCCTTTACCACGTAAGCGGAACATTTTACCAGTTTGAGTTCCCTCAGGAATTTTCAAACTTACACGACCATCGAGGGTTGGAATTTGAATTTCTTTACCCAAAGCTGCATCAGCAATGCTGACAGGCACATCCATATACAAGTCTGCACCATCACGTTGGAAGATTTCATGTTCACGAACCACAACTTCAACGTATAAATCGCCTGACTGACCATCACGAATTGCTTCGCCTTTGCCAGTTAAACGTACGCGGTCGCCATTGTCCACGCCCGCAGGAATGGTAACTTCCAGCGTTTGTTGACGATCTGATACACCAGAACCATGACATTTATTACATGGGTTCTTAATGATGGTACCTTGACCACGACAGGTGCTACAGGTTTGCTGAACAGAGAAGAAACCCTGTTGCATGCGCACTTGACCTGCACCATGACAGGTTTTACAGGTTTCTACATCTTTAGGATTTTTTGAACCTTTACCATCACACGCATCACAAGGTGCAGGTGCAGTAAACGTAATGGTTTTTTTCACGCCCTTGACTGCTTCTTCAAGGGTCAATTCCATGACGTAGCGAAGGTCTGATCCACGACGTGCACGTTGTTGTTGACGACCACCGCCACCAAAAGCGCCACCAAAGATATCGCCAAACTGGCTAAAGATATCTTCTGCATTGAAACCGCCACCAAAGCCGCCACCGCCGCCCATACCACCTTCAAAGGCATTATGCCCCATACGGTCATACATGCTGCGTTTTTCGCCGTCGGATAAAATTTCATAAGCTTCAGCAGCTTCTTTAAATTTATCTTCAGCTTCAGGGTTGTCTGGATTGCGGTCCGGATGATATTTCATCGCCAACTTACGGTAGGCTTTTTTAATTTCATCATCACTAGCGGTTTTAGCGACGCCCAAAACCTCATAATAATCACGTTTAGCCATATCTGGCGATGCTCCTCACGGAATTTGATTTAATGCTTAACTGTGGACTGAAATTGGGGGTCAATCCAAATTTTACAAGGGGAATGTTAGGAAAAAATTTAGCCAGATTAGAAAACGGCTTTATTTTTGAAAAATCGAGAGATACCTTTAAGCCAAGCATTGAGCAAAAACAAAAAGGCGATCATCGTAAATACTACACCAGCAACCGTACAACCGGTTACCCAAAGTGCGCTATCCCAATAAAAGAAAATCAGCGGAATAAACCAAAGTGCAGCAAATAACACCAAAATAGAATAAATCACAATATTTCGCATCACCCAAAGCGCTTGAGCTTCAAGCCACACTTCCACTCCATCCACTTGTGTGACTTTGCGCGCATACCAGTAGGCAAATACACCACTAATCACAGTAAATAAAGCAAAAAACATGAAGACATAAGAAGTCGCAATGGAACGGCGAAGTCGGCTTAAGTTATCTTGCTTCATGTGCTTTTTAACCCCATTTACTACACGCTTAGTATTTTAATATGCAGTAAATTGCTTTATAGAAATGTATACAAATATCCAGTGCTACTATATTGAAATTTTCAATATTTCGCACCTGGTTATTGTCAAAAAATTATGTGCTTTGCTTATTTTTTTTAACTTTAAAGCATTGTGCATACAATGCAGGTAAAAAGAACAGCGTCAGCAGGGTTGCAACAATCAATCCGCCCATAATGGCAACCGCCATCGGACCAAAGAAAATACTGCGCGATAAAGGAATCATCGCCAGTACCGCAGCCAATGCCGTCAACACAATCGGACGACAACGGCGCGTGGTTGCATCAACAATCGCAGACCATGGATCATGTCCCTCTTGAATATCCTGTTCAATCTGATCAATCAAAATTAAAGAATTTCGCATGATCATGCCGGAAAGTGCAATCGTGCCTAACATCGCCACAAAACCAAAAGGTTTATTGAACAATAACAGGAATAACACCACCCCGATCAAACCCAACGGTGCCGTTAACAAGACAATGAACGCACGTGACATGCTCTTGAGCTGAATCATCAATAACGTCATCACCACCGCCAAGAAAAATGGCATACCGGCATTCACCGAGTTTTGTCCGCGTGCCGACTCTTCCACGGTTCCGCCCACTTCAACCAGATAACCACTTGGCAATTCAGCACGCAGTTTATCCATTTTTTCAGCCAGTTCACCGACCACAGTTGCCGGCTGTAATTTACTGCGAATATCGGCGCGCACGGTAATAGTCGGTAAACGGTTACGATGCCAAATCAGACCATCTTCAAAGTCATATTCAATTTTTGCAATTTGCGCCAGCGGAACGGAACCCCCATTTGCTGTGGGTACTGCCAGACTGGATAAGGCCTCAACATTAATCCGTTCAGCCTGATCACCACGCAGACGAATTTCAATCAATTCACGTTTTTCACGATATTGATGAATGGTTGCACCACTAATGGAGCTATTTAAGAAATTGGCTAAATCCAAGCTCGACACCCCCATTTGGCGGGCACGGTCCTGGTCGATATTTAAATGAATGACTTTGCTTGGCTCGCCCCAGTCCAAATGCACATTGCTGGTATTGGAATTATCACCGATTACAGCAGCAACTTTATGCGCCCACTGACGGACCAAATGCAAGTCTTCACCTGAAATACGATACTGCAATGGATAGCCAACTGGCGGACCATTTTCTAATAGCGATACGCGGGTACGAACATCCGGCAACAATTTACGAATTTCCTGATCTAAAGATTGACGAATTTCATCACGATCATCTAAGGATGAAGCCAAAACCACAAACTGGGCAAAACTGGCCTGTGGCAATTGCTGATCCAGTGGCAAATAAAAACGGGTTGAACCTGTGCCGACATAGGCCACATAGTTATCAATGCCCTCTTTGGTCGATAAGAGTTTTTCGACTTTTTTCACCGCATTTTCAGTTGAAGTGAGCGATGCCCCTTCTTCCAGTTTCAAATCCACCAAAATTTCGGCACGGTTGGAGGGTGGGAAAAACTGTTGCGGCACCAGTTTAAACATCAATACCGACAACACAAAAATCCCCACCGTGGCTGCAATCACCGTTTTACGATAGGTCAGGCAAGTATCCACCCAATTTCTAAATTTTTGATAAAATTTGGTCTGGTACGGATCATGATGTTCACCGGCATGATGCTGTATTGGTTGAGGTTCAGGTTGCTTACGCAAACGTGCCCAAAGACGCTGATACCATGGCGCTTTTTGTGGCAGATTTTCAAAGTCCGGCAGCAGTTTATCGCCCAAATACGGCACAAAAAGAACTGCCGCAAACCATGACACAATCAGCGCAATGGTTACCACCTGAAAAATGGAACGCGTATATTCACCGGTACTGGATGCTGCGGTTGCAATCGGCAAGAAACCTGCTGCGGTAATTAAAGTCCCTGTCAGCATGGGGAAAGCGGTGGTCTTCCAGGTAAAGCCCGCAGCCTCAAGCCGGCTATAGCCCTGCTCCATTTTGATCGCCATCATCTCGACGGCAATAATGGCATCATCGACCAATAAACCCAGTGCTAAAATAAGTGCACCCAATGAAATTTTATGCAGCCCAACATCGAATAAATTCATCCCGGCAAAAGTCATCGCCAATACTAAGGGAATCGAAAATGCCACCACCAGTCCGGTACGGAAGCCGAGTGAGAAGAAGCTAACCAGTAAAACGATAATCACCGCTTCAGCCAACACTTTCATGAATTCATTAACGCTGTGTTTCACCGCCACCGGTTGATCGGAAACCTTTTGCAGCTGCATGCCTAAAGGCAAAGACTTTTGTAAACGGGAAAACTCGGTTTCGAGGTTTTTACCTAAAGCCAGAATATCTCCACCTTTACGCATCGAGACCGCAATGCCAATCCCGTTTTCACCCATAAAGCGCATACGCGGTTGAGCCGGCTCGCTAAAGCCACGATAGACTTCTGCGACATCGCCCAGTTGAATGGTCTTGCCTGCCACCAAGAGTGGTATTTGTTTTAATTCTTCAACATTTTGCAGCTGACCGCTGACCCGCATCTGAATACGGTCAGTGCCCGTTTCAAAGAACCCGGCACTGGCCACGGTATTTTGTTGTTGCAGGGCTTGCTGAATAGCCGTGACCGGAATACCGAGTTGAGTTGCTTTGGTATTGGAGAGTTCAATCCAGATTTTCTGGTCTTGCAAGCCCACCAGATTGACCTTGCCGACATCTTTCACCCGTTGCAATTGCAGTTGTAAGCGGTCGGCATATTCTTTCAACACCCCATAGTCAAAATCGTTGCCGGTCAGGACATAAATATTGCCGAAGGTATCGCCAAACTCATCGTTAAAGAACGGCCCTTGTACACCACTGGGTAATTGCTGTTTGATATCCCCAACTTTTTTGCGGACCTGATACCACACATCGGGAATTTGACTTGAGCGTAACGAATCTTTAGCCACAAAAGTCACCATCGATTCACCCGGACGTGAAAACGCCATGATGCGTTCATAGTTGCCGGTGCTCATCAGTTCTTTTTCAATACGATCGGTGACCTGTAAGGAAACCTCTTCAGCAGTTGCACCCGGCCAATAGGTTTGAATCACCATCACCTTAAAGGTAAACGGTGGATCTTCACTTTGTGCCAGTTTGGAGTATGAGACGATTCCGACAATGCCTAACAGCAGCATAAAATAAAGGATTAAGCCTTTATTTTTCAGTGCCCATTCCGACAGGTTATAACGTGATTCAGACTTCATGTCTTGTTTCATGAGGGTGCTCCTGCCTGAATTTTCACGGCACGGTTTTCACGGTCAATCGGCTGGATTTTTTGTTTTTCACGCAATAAATGCACACCGCCAATCACCACATAATCTTGCGGATTCAAGCCGGACAATACCGGTACGCTGTCACGACCATAAGCACCTAAGGTCACAAAGACTTTCTGAATGGTCTGATCCGGTTTCACCACCCAAACATAGGCATGTTGATCATTGGCAGAGACACTGGATAAAGGCACGCTTAATACATTGTTTTGGGTGTTGTTAAAAAATACCCGCGCACTTTGCCCCAGTTGAATCGCAGCATTGCCTTCACGTAATGCAACCTTCACGCTAAAAGTACGGGACTGATCGGCTGCGGGTGAAATTTCACGAACATAGGCTGCAAATTTATCTTCTGGTTTAGACCACAAGGTTACCCATGCGGTTTGACCGACTTTAATCTCGGAAATCGCTTGTTCAGGAACCCCAATCACCACTTCACGATCACCGGCAATCGCCATTTGATAGGCTGCTTGTCCTGCAGCAACCACCTGCCCCACTTCAATATTACGCGCAGTAATCACGCCATTTTTATTCGCCACCAACTGGTTATAACCGGTTTGGTTACGGCTGACGTCATAATTGGATTGCGCCTGTTTTAAGTTCGAGAGCGCTGCTTTATATTGGTTTTCAACCGCATCATATTGCGAGCGGCTGACCGCATTCATGGGGAGTAACTGCTTAAAGCGTTTCAGTTCATCTTCGGCATTTTTTGCTGCAGATTGCGCACTTTCCAGTTGAGCATTGGCCGCATTCAGTTGTAGCTGTGCATCTTTCACATCCAGTTTGGCCAGCACTTGACCGACTTTGACCTGATCACCGACATCGACATAACGTTCGATAATTTGCCCCCCAACCCGGAATGCCAAAGCCGTCTGCTGACGTGCCTGTACATCACCGGCATAACTTTTCTGCTCGTTATGGGTGCTATTCGGTTGAGTCACCATGACAAAGGGGACTTGTTCTGTTTCGGTTGCATCCGTGCTGCATCCCCATAAGGTCACACTGCAAACGATGATCATGCTGACAACTGCGGTCTTAATTATGCTCATGAAATTCGCTCTTATTTAAAAATGTTTTTTAGGGCAAAATAACGAGTATCTTAAATTGTCTATTTTTTAATTAATATACTCACTGGTACATTAATTAGAACTCATCGGTCAAAGCAATGACCTTTTTGATTTTTTTGGAAAAAATTGTGCAAATAAATGTCGGTCGCCCGAAGGACTTGGAAAAACGTCAGCAAATTTTAAATGCGGCAAGAAATCTATTTTTAAAATGTGGTTATCATGGTTCCAGCATGAATCAGATTGCGCAAGAAGCAGGCGTGACCAAACTGACGGTCTATAATCACTTTCAGGATAAAGCCAATTTATTTGTCTGTGCCATTGCGGTGACCTGCGAGGAACTGATCAGCGCGCGTCCATTGAATTTGCAGCCCGACAGTGATTTTCATCATGCATTCGTGCATGCCTGCGAGCTGGCGCTCAATATCACCAACTTGCCTGAAGCCATTAAACTGGAACGGTTATTGGTGGAACTGGCGGCTGCACAAAATCCATTGGCACAAAAGTTTTATGAGGCTTCGCACCTGCGCATGAATGCTGTGTGGGAAAACTTCTTTCAACAAGCGATTGATCTGGGTTTTATTCAAGCTGAAGAATTAAGAACGCTGACGATGCTGATCGTGTCTTTGCTGTTTGGCATGCGCCATCATGAAGTCCTGCTCGGCGTTCGGGATGTTCCTACTGCTGAAGAAAAACAGCAAATTATCTTGAGTAGCATCGAATTGTTTATGCTGAAATATCAAAAAACTACTTAAAACGATCATTTAAAAAATCGCCCTTCATTTTCCGAAAAGCTCAACTGGCAGATCAATTGCTATTTTTAGCAGCAACAGATTACATACTTTTGTCTGCCCCCTACTTGGAATGTCATCGAATCGGGGTATATTCAAAAGAGAAGCCTAGGAGAATGAAAAAAATGATTCAACAAATTGATGCTCCACTGCGTGAGGACGTACGCTTACTTGGGAACTTACTGGGAGAGACCCTCAAGGAACATGCAGGACAAGATTTGTTTAATCAGGTCGAACAAATTCGTGCCCTGTCTAAAGGTGCACGTGATGGTCAGGTTGAAGCAGAAAAACAACTCGAACAACTTTTTTTAAGTCTGGAAGATGAGGAAATTCTCCCCCTGACACGTGCATTTACCCATTTTCTGAATTTTGCCAATATTGCCGAACAATACAATGTGGTTCGTAGCCGTCGTAAGAGTGAATTTGATGAAAATGCCCCTTCACCGAATCCGCTCGATCATCTGTTCCAAAAATTTAAAGAGCATGAAATTTCATCAGACACCTTATTCAAGCAAATCTGTGAACTGAAAATTGAATTGGTGCTCACGGCACATCCGACAGAAGTCAGCCGGCGTACCCTGATTCAAAAATATGACGATATTAATGATTGCCTATTTAAGGCAGATCAACAAAAACTGACGCCACGTGAACGTAAAGCGGTACTCGAAGAACTCAAACAATTGATTTGTTCAGCCTGGCAAACCGATGAAATTCGTCAGCACCGCCCAACCCCGGTCGATGAAGCGAAATGGGGCTTTACCACCATTGAACAAACCCTATGGAATGCAGTACCGAAGTTCGTTCGTGAACTGGATGAAATGGTGGAAGAGCACTGCGGTCAGCGTTTACCTTTAAGTATTGCACCAGTTCGTTTTGCTTCATGGATGGGCGGTGACCGCGACGGTAACCCGAATGTTACGCATAACATTACCCAAGAAGTGCTTTGGCTCTCACGCTGGAAAGCGGCTGATTTGTACCTGCGTGATATTGAAGACTTGCGTTGGGAATTGTCGATTCAGAACGCAAGTAATGAATTGATGCAGGCGCTGGGACATTCACATCCCGAACCATACCGTGAATATCTGCGTGATACTCGTGAGCGTCTAAAAGCAACCCGTCACTGGCTGGCTCAAAAATTACAAGGACAAGAGGCCGACGACAGTCTGGTGATTAAAAGCAAAGATGAATTATTACAGCCGTTGTTACTTTGCTACCGTTCACTGATTGCCTGCAACTTGCCTGAAATTGCCAATGGCAAACTGCTCGACTTTATTCATCGCGTGAACTGTTTTGGCATTGAATTGCTAAAACTGGATATTCGTCAGGAATCAGGTCGTCATCGCCAAGCCATTTCAGCCATTACTGAATATTTAGGTTTGGGCAATTTTGAAACCTGGACCGAACAAGCACGTCAAAACTTCCTGTTGCAAGAATTACAAAGCAAACGTCCATTGCTGCCGAAGCATTTAAATGAGCCTAAACAAAGCCTGATTGAACATCCCGATGTACAAGAAGTGTTTGCCACTATGCGCACCTTGGCAGAACAGCCTGAAGAAAGCTTGGGTGCTTATATTATCTCGATGGCTGAATATCCAAGCGATGTATTGGCGGTGTTATTACTACAAAAAGAAGCCGGTATTAAACATCCTTTACGTGTGGTTCCATTATTTGAAACGCTGAAAGATCTGGATGGCGCAGCCGACACCATGAATACCCTGTTCAATATGCATTGGTACAAACAGCATATTCAGGGCAAACATGAAGTGATGATCGGCTATTCGGATTCTGCCAAAGATGCCGGCTTTATGTCTGCCAACTGGGCGCAATACCGGGCGCAAGAAGAACTCACGGCAGTTGCGCAAAAGCATGCTGTGCAACTTACCCTGTTCCATGGTCGTGGTGGTTCGATCAGCCGTGGTGGTGCACCCACTCAGCAAGCTTTATTTTCACAACCACCGGGTTCTATTTCAGGTGCAATTCGTGTCACTGAACAAGGTGAAATGATTCGCTTTAAGTTTGGTCTGGAAGGTATCGCACTTCAAAATTTAGAGATTTATACCGCAGCTACTTTGGAAGCAACCTTGTTGCCACCGCCAGTGCCTAAAGATGAATGGCGTCAGTTGATGCATACCATGACCGATTTATCGGTACAGGTCTATCGTGAAACGGTGCGCGAGAATCCGCATTTTGTAAAATACTTACGTACTGTCACTCCAGAACTTGAATTGCAGATGTTGCCACTCGGTTCACGCCCAGCGAAACGTAAAGTCAGCGGGGGCATTGAATCCTTACGTGCCATTCCGTGGGTGTTTGCATGGACCCAAATTCGCTTGATGCTTCCGGCTTGGCTTGGTACAGGTGCTGCGATTAATCAAGTGATTGATCAAGGTCAAAAAGCCTTGCTCGATGAAATGTTGCAGCAATGGCCTTATTTCCAGACCCTGATTGATATGCTGGAAATGGTGTTGTCTAAAGCAGACAGTCATGTGGCTTTATATTATGAATCGCATTTAACCGATGATGAAGATTTAAAAATCTTGGGTGAACAACTGCGCCAACGCTTAAAAGATGCGGTACAAACGCTACTGGCTTTAAAAGGTGAATCGCAACTGCTCAGCAGTAACGAGGTACTGGATCAGTCCATGAAAGTGCGTAAACCGTATTTACTGCCACTGCATTTATTACAGGCCGAGCTGATGAAACGTCGTCGTCGCTATTTAGCGGAATGTCAGGCCGAACATACCCCAGTCGATCACGCCTTGATGGTCAGTATTGCCGGAATTGCCGCAGGTTTACGTAATACTGGTTAAGCATTTCATCTGCACCGCAAAGCACATCTTCAGGATGTGCTTTTTTATTGCTCACCTATTAGCAGAAAATATCATATTGTTTATAAGTAAAATAAGTATCAGTTATGAATAATGGGCTGGCTCAATTACTCTATTAATGCGCTGATTTAACGCTAATTTTACAATAATAAAACTTTTACCATCCGGTAAAAAAACAAGAAAAGTCAGTACATTAATTTGAACAAAAATATTGTTAAAGAGATTAAATCTTCTAAAAAACAAGAGTATGATGTGCACAATTTATCTTTTGAGCGCTCATTTTATGTCCAGCTGGTTTCCCAAATGGCGTCCTTATTCAGGTCAAATCGATGCACGTCCAGTCGGTACCAATGAGTATCTCCCTCCTGCTCAAAGTGTGGTCTTAGGTGTACAACATGCTTTTGCCATGTTTGGGGCAACGGTTCTTGCACCTTTTTTAATGGGTTTTGATCCGAATCTGGCCATTTTAATGTCGGGTATTTGTACCATTCTGTTTTTTCTAATCACAGGTGGTCGCGTACCGAGTTATTTAGGTTCAAGTTTTGCTTTTATTGGGGTGGTGATTGCCGCTACCGGTTATGCCGCGTCTGGTACAGGTGCACCAAATGCCAATTTAGCCGTAGCTGCTGGCGGCATCATGGCCTGTGGTGTGCTGTATGCCATTTTTGGCTTTATTGTCATGGCGACCGGCACCAATTGGATTGAAAAACTGATGCCTCCAGTCGTCACCGGTGCTGTGGTGATGATTATCGGTTTAAATCTTGCACCCGTTACGGTGAAAGGTGTGGCAGGCAATGACTTTAACATGTGGATGTCACTGGTGACCGTGCTGTGTATGGGCTCGATTGCCGTATTCACCAAAGGTTTATTGCAACGTCTCTTGTTATTGGTGGGTTTATTACTGGCTTACCTGACGTATTACATTGTTTCCAATGTGATGGGTTACGGCACAGCAATTAACTTTACCCCGATTCAACAGGCAGACTGGTTTGGTGTCCCAACTTTCCATTCGCCTGTATTTGATATCAATGCCATGCTCATCATTGCCCCGATTGCTTTGATTCTGGTGGCAGAAAACCTGGGTCATATTAAAGCTGTGGGCGCAATGACCGGTGAAAACCTCGACCCGCATATTGGTAAAGCCTTTATTGCAGATGGTATTGCCACCACATTATCTGGTGGTGTCGGAGGGCCGGGGATGACCACATATGGCGAAAACATTGGCGTGATGGCAGTGACCCGTGTCTATTCCACCATCATCTTTGTATTTGCCGGTGTATTTGCCGTGTTCTTAGGTTTATCTCCTAAGTTTGGTGCAATTATTCACACCATTCCGACTGCAATTTTAACTGGTGCGTCTATTGTTGTATTCGGTTTGATCACCATTGCCGGTGCGAAAATCTGGATTGAAAACAAAGTTGATTTCTCTAAAAACAAAAACCTGATGGTGGCTGCGGTGACCATTATTTTAGGAACGGGTGACTTTGCGCTGCAATTCGGTAACTTTAACCTCGGTGGTATTGGTACCGCTACATTTGCAGCACTGATTCTCAACTGGTTCTTTAGCTTAGGCGATAAATCATAAATATAAATACACATTTTTAGGCAGCCGCAAGGCTGCTTTTTTTATGTCAGATATTTAAAAAATTTTAGTATGATGAGGTGAATTACACTTAGATGACACCCTCTATGCGACTGGACTTTTTTGATCTACAGCTGTTCTTAAATATTGTGGACACAGGCAGTTTAACCAAAGGTGCAGAACGCTCTTCTATTTCCCTGCAAGCCGCCAGTGAACGGATTAAAAAAATAGAACAACAGTTTGCAGTACCTCTATTTACCCGGCATGCTGTTGGGGTCAAACTGACCATCGCGGGGCAAGCTTTTGCAGAGCAGGCACAGTTGCTCATCCAGCAAAGCAGGCAATTGCAGCAGGTCATGGCACCTTTTTCCGAAGGCTTAAATTCGCAAATGACGCTCTGGTGTAACTCGTCGGCACAAAGTGAATATCTCCCCCTACTCCTTCCGCAATATCTGGTCGAAAACCCCAATATACAGATTGATTTAAAAGAAGCTGAAACGAACGATATTATTCAGGCACTGGAAAAAGGCACGGCACAATTGGGCTTAATTTCGAGCTTTTTTAATTCTGATCATTTACAAACGCTGGAATTTTCCGATGATCCTTTAGTGCTGATTTGCCCGATGAATCACGAACTAAAAGACAAATCCGAACTAAAATTAGTGGATATCCTGAATTATCCCTTTGTCGGTTTAATGCAATATCATTCCCTGCAACAATCCATTGAAACGCAGGCAAAATTACTCGGCTGTGCAATTCAATACCGTTTACGCTTACCCAATTTTGCAGCGATTGCACAAGTGGTTGCCAATGGGGTCGGTATTGCGATTATGCCGAAACGCGCTGCCATTCGTTTAAAGACAGTTTATGCATTTCATCACATTGAATTAACAGGAGACTGGGCGAACCGTAAACTGTTATTGGCCGCTAAAAACTTTGATCAATTACCCGTATCCTATCAACATTTCAGTCAGTTTTTACTTTCAAAAACGTCCAAATTATTAATTTAATGTAAGTTATTACTTATCGCTGTTTAAGCACGAATTTAGATGATTCCAAACTGATGCAACAGCATATAGCCACCAAAAACCACCAAGCTACAAAAGAACACTTTACGGAATTTTTGTTCTGGAATGCGATAGCGAATTTTTGTGCCCAACCACATACCAACCAATGCCGGTAGCAACGCAATCAACGACATTTTATAGTCGATGGGAATATCCTCGACTGGATTCTGATGCAAAAAAACTGCAAGGCAAATGGTCGAAGTAGTAAAAGCCAAACCTAATGATTGCACCAGATCATCACGTTTTAAATGTAGCGATTGCAAGTAAGGGACCACCGGGATCACCACCACACCGGTTGCCACCGTCAGCGCACCACCTAGATAGCCAATGATCGGAGATAGCCATTTTTCATGCGGTGCAAGGTTCGGCATATTTTTAGAAAATAGACCGTACAACCCATACAATGCCAGCATTCCACCGAGCAAAGCTTCACTTTGAAATTCACCATGTCCGAGTGTAGGGAAAATGCTCCAGATCGAACCGACAATAATACCGAGCAATAAGGGCCAAAAGCGGCGAACCAATTTGAGTACATGACCTTCTGCAAACAGTTGCCAAAAGTTGGTGACCATCGAGGGAACAATAAGCAAAGTTGCAGCTTGAAATGGGCTGATAAAAATCGTCAACAAGCCCATGGAAACAGCGGGTAAACCTAGGCCAATAGTGCCTTTAATCATGCCGGCAATAGCAAATACTGCAATGACAAACCCAACCATGCTCAGCACTCTCCAAATCGTAGCGCTATGCTAAATGAATCGGGAAAGTTGAAAAATCATTGTTTTTTGGAGTTAGCCTCAAGGAAAAATTGAGGCTTTTTGATACTTGAATGTTAAAAACATGGACTATAAATATGACAAAATGTTAAGTTTTGATTGTTAATTGATCAATTAATTGCATGTTTACATAAAAATTACATCAATTAATAACATATTGTTAAGCTTATCTTAACTGTATGATTTATGAGCTATCTTGTGTTTGTTTTCTGGCCTGCTCGTAGCAATTTTAGCGCTTTTTTCGCCCCATATTTTCTTTTTTGAAGAGCAAAACGGGTGGATTTTCGAACAAAATCACTTTAAAGTACGCACTCCTGATGAGTAGACGCTATGTAATAACATATCGTTTAAATAACTTTAAGGAAAAAATATTGGTATTTCAGTTCTGAAAAATGCTGTCTATTTTTTTCTAAAAGCAATTGAAGATAAGGTAGAGATTTAAGAATGATTTATGATGCACATCATAGCAATATGATTAATGCTGCAAACCAGAACACTGCAGTGATCTCCCAGAAATATCAAGATAATCAAGCAGGTTTAAGAGCCAAGAATCCACAGAAGAATAAAGGTATCCCTTATCTTGATGTGCGTAAATTCACGCAAAAGTTACATAGTATGTCGTCAGCTTCCAGTACTAAAAAATGTGCACGAAGTATTCGTATTGCACTACAGTCAGCAGGTGCCAGAATTGTGAACCATCCAGTGGCAGCTGCAGATTGGGGAAATACGCTTCAGACGATTGGCTATAAAAAAATCAATCCCTCTTTTAATAATCCGAAAGAAGGCGATATTTATATTATTCATAGAACCCAAAAGCATGTTTATGGTCATATTGCTGCCTATACAGGTCGCCAATGGGTTTCTGATTTCCGCCAAAACAGTCATGCGGTTTATAAGAATGATCAGGTGAACTATACCTATTACCGACTTGTGTAATAGATAGACAGCGCAGTTCGAATAGACACCTTTTAAGGTGTCTTTTTTATAGTATGTTGGGCATTAGACTCAATCAAATTAGGGTCTAATCTCTTTCAACTCGCGTTGAATAAAACGCTGAATCATTTCTCTATATAAGTGTTCAACCAAATCCGGATCGGTTCCCAATTCAACCGCTTGTGCGCGCACTTTGCTAATCACCTGCTCAACACGTTCCGGTGACTGTACATCCTGCACAGTACGTTTAAAGCGTACCGATTGATCAACATAAAATTGACGCGTTGCAATCATTTCGATCAGTGCAGTATCAATGGCATCAATCTTTTCACGGACTTGTTCTAAAGACTCACATTTTTCTTTCTTCATCTTTTCTATCATCATTTTCACTTTTATATTGGTCTTCTAAAACATTACTAAAAATACTTTCAATCATCCAGACCCGATACAAGCTATTAAACACATAACTTTGACCATCGATGCGCAGTTCAAGCACAGGGAAATCAGGCTGTGATTTCATTTCACAGAGTATGTCATTTTCTTTCAGTTTGGCAGTAATATCTTCATGGGTTAATTCATCGATCTCTAAATCACGCTGCATCTGATCGAAATGTGATTTAAACGACATGTCCTTGCCTTTGGTCCATACCGCCTGCAAAATGCTATACATCGCTTCAACACGCTGCTCTTCAGGCACACTATAAAACAATTGTGCCATCTCAAAAGTGGCTTGCTGTGTGGGACGGCAAAACGGGGTAAATGTCACTTCTGTTCGTTTTGAAAGACGAGTCGCCAAACTCCAGTCAAATAGATCGCGTCCATGATAAGAAAGCGGATAGACATTCAGGTGAATATTATAATAGTTCGCCAGTTCTTCTTTAATATAGGCCAACAATAACCAAGAGATTGGATCTTCAAGCGCAATATACAAATCCAGTTCAGGGTCTAGCGCCTGAATTTCATTCAGTTCTTCAGCATCACTAATTAAATGTTCACACCAATCAATATGATTAATCAGGAAGATTGGATTTCCGGTCAGCAATTTTTGTTGTTTTAAACGACGCATCAGGCGAAGCAAATCATCGACCGCATGGTATTTACGCTCGCCAAATTCGAAATAGCTGGCAAGAACTTCATCATCGTTAAAAATACGTTCTGGAAAGTCTTGAGCACTATGATGTCGGCTGGCCATGGCATGTAATGTACGTAATTTTCCATACTGTTTTTGCCACAGCATGTGAAATACATCTTCGAGTAAATAGAGAAAATCTTGGCCGCGTAATGGGGTATTGCGAAGGATGGTTTCTGCTTGTTTTAATGCCTCAGTGGGCGGTTGTTCTGGGGTTTCATGGAAACTAAAGCGATGCTGTTTAGATAGAATTTTGGCATCGTTTAAGCAGTAATTTTGCCACTCAATTGCAGACATATAATTGGGGGGTTCTGCCGTTCGGCTGGAAATAATGACTTTTAAAGGTTTGAGTTCATCACTCAAAATTTCTTCAAGTTCAGGTAACTGCTGCACAGCCAAATAACTGTACACATCATCCAGACGTAAATGGATACTTAAACCCTGTTCCGTAGATAACACCACTTTACGAGTCGGCTTTTGGTAAAACCAACGCGATCGAAGTGGATCAAACCAACGGCGCAACAGTGACATGAGATAAGCCTCGAAAAAAAACCCTTGTAGTGCTACAAGGGTTTATAACAATTTGTTAGGGAATGATCAATTATACATCTAAATTTAGATCCGTAACTGCCCCTTTTTCAGCCCCTGTGGTCAATTTGGCAAACTTCGCCAAAGCTCCATAGGTGTAATTGGGTTTTGGCTTCACCCAAGCGGCTTTACGTGCTGCCATTTCTTCATCGGAAATATGCAATGTCATTTCTCGGGTTTCAGCATTAATGGAAATTTTATCGCCATTTTTGACCAAACCGATGGGACCGCCTTCATAGGCTTCAGGGGTCACATGACCAATCACAAAACCATGACTCCCCCCTGAGAAACGACCATCTGTCAGCAGTGCAACTGATTTACCCAAGCCTTTACCAATAATGGCAGAGGTGGGTTTGAGCATTTCTGGCATACCGGGACCACCTTTCGGTCCTTCGCCACGAATCACCACCACTTCGCCTTCTTGCACTTCACCGTCCAAGATCCCGCGCATCGCACCAATTTCACCTTCGAATACACGTGCCGGCCCTTCAAAATACAGACCTTCCTTACCGGTGATTTTTGCTACTGCACCGGTTGGTGACAAGTTGCCTTTCAATACCACAAGGTGCGAGTCTTTTTTGATCGGCGCATCAAATGGCAGGATGATTTGCTGACCTTCAGGATAATCTTCAACATCCGCCAGATTTTCCGCCAGAGTTTTACCAGTCACAGTTAGGCAAGAACCATCCAGCATACCGGCATCGAGCATACGTTTCATTAAAGGCTGAATACCGCCAATCGCAATCAGTTCAGACATCAGATATTTACCTGATGGACGCACGTCTGCCACCACAGGAATGTCTTGCCCAATACGCACGAAGTCATCCAGTGACAATTCAACGCCTGCAGTATGTGCCATGGCCAATAAATGCAGCACACCATTGGTCGAGCCACCCAGTGCAATCAGCACTTTAATGGAGTTTTCAAATGCCGCCTTGGTCATGATGTCACGCGGTTTAATGTCCAGACGTAACAGGTTCATCACCGCTTCGCCCGCACGCAGACAGTCAATTTTTTTCTCTTCTGAAACCGCTTCTTGTGCAGATGAACCAGGCAAGCTCATGCCGAGTGCTTCAATGGCAGATGCCATCGAGTTTGCAGTGTACATTCCACCACATGAACCTGGACCAGGCAGTGACACTTCTTCAATCTGTTTCACTTGAATTTCGTTGATCTCACCTTTGGCATACTGACCCACGGCTTCAAATACAGAGATCATGTCGGTATGACCCGCGCCCGGTTTAATCGTTCCACCATAAATGAACAGACCCGGACGATTTAAACGCGCAAGTCCCATGATGCAACCCGGCATGTTTTTGTCACAACCCCCAATCGCAATCACGCCATCATAAGCCTGACAGCCGACTACTGCTTCAATCGAATCTGCAATAATTTCACGAGAGACCAGTGAGTATTTCATGCCTTCGGTACCATTGGAAATACCGTCAGAAATAGTAATGGTATTGAAGATAATCCCTTTACCGTTAGCAGCATTGACGCCTTTTTCCACTTCACGTGCCAAACCATCAATGTGCATATTACATGGCGTGACATTGGCCCAAGTCGAAGCAATACCGATAAATGGACGGGTAAAGTCTGCATCTTTAAAACCTGTGGCACGCATCATGGAACGTGCCGGTGCATTTTCAATCCCTTCATAAACCGGTGCGGAATGCTCGCGGATATTATCTTTACTCATTATTTTATTCCTTGACGATGACCGATTTTACGCTTCAGTCTGTAGCAATTTATTCTAAGATCATTGTATAGAATTAAAACTGCGCAATACAGCTTTCAGCTGTTTCTCTAGCATTTGATACATGCCAAAGTTATCTGCAACTGTCCGAGGCAGGACTACAATTAATATTTACTGTTTCTGCGATATAAGTGAAAAATGCTAGTTTCGGACGAGTTTTGCAGATGAAAATGGTTTTGCCTACTTTTGCCAAAACAAAAGTAGGTCGAACCGAAGGTTATAAACTGCAATTAAACAATTTCCTTTAAGACTCCGTCGTGCTGAACGTATAAATCTCAAATAAAAAAAGCACCCCATTTAGAGTGCTTTTTTAATCTGTAAAAATTACAGCTTAGATTTCACGTACCGCGCCTTTCGCCGCACTTGTGGTGTGCATAGCATATGCTTTCAATGCTTTCGAAATTTTACGTGGACGTTCTTCCACTGGATGCCAGCCTTTTTGCTCTTGCACTTCACGGCGCGCAGCCATGGTTGCTTCATCCACAGCCAAGTGAATAGTACGATTTGGAATATCAATTTCGATGATGTCGCCATCTTCAACCAAACCAATTGCACCGCCTTCAGCAGCTTCTGGTGATACGTGACCAATAGAAAGACCTGATGAACCGCCAGAGAAACGACCATCAGTCAATAAGGCACATTCTTTACCTAAACCTTTCGATTTGAGGTAACTGGTTGGATACAGCATTTCCTGCATACCCGGGCCACCACGTGGACCTTCGTAGCGGATCACCACTACATCACCGGCTTTAATGACACCACCTAATACTGCATCTACAGCAGCATCCTGACTTTCAAAGACACGTGCTGTGCCGTTGAATTTCAAAATAGATTCATCGACACCGGCAGTTTTTACGATACAGCCATCCAGCGCGATGTTGCCGTAAAGTACAGCCAAACCACCGTCTTTCGAGAAGGCGTGTTCTGCATTACGGATTACACCGGTTTCACGGTTACCATCTAAAGTTTGATAGTAGCGATCTTGCGAGAATGCTGTTTGCGTTGGTACACCGCCTGGTGCTGAACGGAAGAATTGATACACTTCAGGATCTTCAGTACGAATGATGTCCCATTTATCCAAAGCATCTTTTAAGGTTTTTTCATGAACCGTTGGAACATCAGTGATTAACAGACCTGCGCGATCAAGCTCGCCAAGAATCGACATAATGCCCCCGGCACGATGTACGTCTTCCATATGCACGTCTTGTTTTGCAGGCGCCACTTTGCACAGTACAGGGACTTTACGCGATAAACGATCGATGTCGTCCATAGTAAAGTCAACGCCCGCTTCATTTGCAGCAGCCAGCAAATGCAGAACCGTATTGGTTGAACCACCCATCGCAATATCCAAAGTCATGGCATTTTCATACGATGCTTTGGTGGCAATTGAACGAGGAAGAACGCTGTAATCGTCTTGTTCGTAATGACGTTTAGTAATCTCAACAATCAGTTGACCGGCACGCTCAAACAGCTTTTTACGGTTGGCATGAGTTGCAAGCGTAGAACCGTTACCCGGTAAAGATAAACCTAAGGCTTCAGTCAAACAGTTCATTGAGTTGGCAGTAAACATGCCTGAACATGAACCACAAGTTGGACACGCCGAACGTTCGTATTCAGCAACTTCTTCATCGCTATAGCTATCATCTGCAGCAACAATCATTGCGTCGATCAAATCGATGGCTTTTTCATTGCCACGGATTTTGACTTTACCGGCTTCCATTGGACCGCCAGAAACAAACACCACTGGAATGTTCAGGCGCATTGCCGCCATCAACATTCCCGGGGTAATTTTGTCACAGTTGGAAATACACACCATGGCATCCGCACAGTGGGCGCTGACCATATATTCCACCGAGTCCGCAATCAGGTCACGTGAAGGCAATGAATACAGCATGCCGTCATGACCCATGGCGATCCCATCATCCACGGCAATGGTATTGAATTCTTTGGCTACACCGCCTGACGCTTCAATTTGACGTGCCACAAGCTGACCTAGGTCTTTCAAATGGACGTGACCCGGTACAAACTGAGTGAAAGAGTTGACCACCGCAATAATCGGTTTACCAAAATCTTCATCTTTCATGCCGGTTGCGCGCCATAAGCCACGTGCGCCAGCCATATTTCTTCCATGTGTCGATGTTTTTGAACGATAGTCAGGCATTGTGTATTTCCAACAAAGTTTGTGCTCGAAATGAATTCTAGGATTCACTCTAGCTGATGATACTGATATATAACGCTAAATCAGTCGAAATATAGACCTATCTTACTACAGCTTGTGGTTAAGCAAAGTCCCATAAGCATGATCTTTTACGAGAGAAATCTATTGATCTTTCGACGATTCATATAAAATAAACTGATACTGAAAGCTAATATAACGCCATAACACTGAATTAAATACAAAACTTTCATGAATAATTTTTTAATTTTGCATTACTTTATTTTATTATTAACCCCTCTTAAATAAAGATCCATCTTCGAAAACTTTAGATAAGTATCTTAGTTTCAGTAGCTTGTGAGTTCATGTACACGACCTTAGGTCTCGCTCTGGTTTTGCCTTATAATAAGTTAAGTTTATTTGGAATTTCATGTGTGAAAATCATCTTTGCGGGTACCCCTGAATTTGCAGCTGTCGCTTTAGACGCGCTGTTAAAAACCGACCATGAAATTGTGGCTGTTTATACCCAACCTGACCGCAAAGCAGGTCGCGGGCAAAAACTTCACGCATCCGCAGTCAAACAATTGGCTTTAGAACACAACATTCCGGTTTATCAACCGCTACATTTCAAGTCTTCTACTGATGAAGGTCTGGCAGCGCAACAAGAATTGGCTGCGTTGGGTGCTGATATTATGGTGGTAGCCGCCTATGGCTTGATCTTGCCACAAGTGGTTTTAGACACGCCTAAATATGGCTGTCTCAATATTCATGGCTCTTTATTGCCACGCTGGCGCGGTGCAGCACCGATTCAACGCGCCATTGCCACAGGCGATCGTGAAACCGGCGTCACCATTATGAAAATGGCGGCTGGTCTGGACACCGGTGACATGATGTATAAAACCATCTGCCCAATTGAAGCCACAGATACTTCTGCAACTTTGCATGATAAATTAGCTGAACAAGGTGCAACAGCCATTGCCGCTGTTTTAGAATCAGAACAAACATTACAGCACTATTTAGAAACACGTGAAGTTCAAGATGAAGCTTTGACTGTCTATGCGCACAAATTGTCAAAAGCTGAAGCTCAAATTGACTGGTCAATCGATGCGGTACAAATCGACCGTAATATTCGTGCTTTTAACCCGTGGCCAGTGGCATTTATCGTACTCGATGAAACAAATAACTTACGGGTATGGAATTCCAAGTTATCTGATGCAACTGCGGAAAATGCCCAGGTGGGTGAAATCATTGCGATTGATAAACACGGCGTCCATGTTGCCTGTGCAAATAACACTGTAATCACGCTAACTGCTTTACAATGGCCGGGTGGCAAACCGCTGAATGCCGTACAAATTTTACAAACTCAAAAACTGAATATCGGACAAATTTTATAATGAGACAATCTCCCCACGCCTCTGGTAAGACTTTAAACTTACGTGCTCAGGTTGTTAAAACGTTATTGGCTGTCCAAAATGGTCAATCACTGGCATCTGTGTTAAATCAGCACATGAATATCGTGTCAGATAAAGACCGCGCGTTGTATCACGAATTGGTTCTTGGCTGTCTACGCCAGTGGCACGCACTGAAACAGGTGACTTTACCGCTGCTTTCTGTACCGCTTGAAAATGCCGTGGTTGAAACCTGTTTATATGTCGGTTTATATCAATTGCTGTGTACCCGTGTGGCTGCACATGCTGCAATTTCTGAAACGGTAGAAGCCAGTAAACAACTGGGCATGGAAAGTTTAAGTGGCGTGGTGAATGCCATTTTACGCCGTGCAACACGTGAAACCGAACAGTTCTACGATGTATTGGAAAATGCGTCGAACCTCCCAAGCTGGTTGGCCAAGCGTTTAAAGAAAGATTGGGGCGAGCAATTTGCAGAACTCAGTTACGAGCTTAAACAGGTTGCACCCCTAACTTTACGCGTCAATACCCGCCAAGTCAGCCGTGAAGAATACCTTGACATTCTAGAAGATGAAGGCATCGATGCACATCGTTGTGAACTCTCGGATGTCGGTATTGTACTGGATGAAAGTATTCATGTGCCGAGCCTGCCTGGTTTTGAAGCCGGCGGTTTTTCGGTACAAGATGAACATGCTCAGCTTTGCGCAACTTTAGTGCCTAATCTAGACGGTAAATTTGTCATTGATGCCTGTGCAGCACCTGGTGGTAAAACGGCGCATCTTTTAGAGAAATATCAGCCGAAAAAACTGATTGCACTCGACCAAGATGAAAAACGCTTAAAACGTGTATCTGAAAACCTAGAACGTCTGATTCTCGACGGCAAACACGTAGAAATTATCACAGCAGATGCAGCGAAATGGACTGCGCCTGAACTTGCGGATTGTATCGTACTGGATGCACCATGTTCAGCGATTGGTGTAATCCGTCGCCATCCAGACATTCGTTTACTGCGTCAGTCAGGTGATATTGCCAAAACTGTTGAGTTGCAAAAACAGATTCTTGAAAATATGTGGCAACAGCTGAAAGTCGGTGGCACCTTGCTGTACATCACCTGCTCGATTTTAAAAGCTGAAAATGAACAGCAAATGGTGGATTTTTTCGCCACTCACTCCGATGCACAAGAACAAAAAATTGATGCGAACTGGGGAATTGAACAAATTCACGGTCGCCAATTACTGCCACAAGTGGGTCATGGCGATGGTTTCTTCTATTGCCGTATCCAGAAAACTGCATAACTGATTCAGTTCAAAAAGGTGGCTTTAAGCCACCTTTTTTGTATCTATTTTTTAACTATATGTTTTTTTAAATGACAAATTTAAAAATTACTAAACTGAAGGCTAAGGATGCCATGCTCCATTTCAGAAACAAGAAAGCCATTACCATAAATGATAATGACTTTCATTTTAAGATTTTATCAGTGATGACTAAATGTTTTTGACTTAGAGGGTATGTTGATCTTTGACTTCTTCAAGAACCTCATCCAGCTCTTCAGGGTTTTTCATTAAATGTAGAATCGACAAGGCCAATCCGCCCCACAAGAACACCATCGAGATAATCATCATCACAATTGCTGAAGTATTCATCTTTTCTCTCCTAGCGATCTTTCATTTTGGCTAAAACAAACGCCACTACAGCACAGAAAATGACGCAGCCCCAGCCAAATAACCACTGCAGACTTACACTATAATCACCATAACCTTTTAATAACAAGTTAAAGATGGTCATTCCTAAAGTTACCAGCAAAATCAAAGAGGTAATCACGGTTAAAGTGAAATCCCAGCCTTTGCCCAATTGCACGGTTGAAATGGCATTGACATGATTTCTGATCTCAACCAAAGCCGAACGCTTGAACCACGCAATACTGATAATTGAAATCAATGCTCCGCCGATAATGCCAATGTTATTAATGAAATGGTCAATGATATCGACCAGTTTAATCGAGTTCACACTTGAGAATAGAACAATAGAAACCAGTGCACTACCACCACCGACAATCGTGACTGCTTTTTTACGGCCCCATTTCAGCTTGTCCATCATGGCTGCAATTGGAACTTCCAAAATACTTACCATCGATGAAATACCGGCGACAAATAATGAAGTAAAGAACAAGATCCCGAATAAATCCGCACCTGCACCCAAGCTAGAAATGATTTTAGGGAATGCAATAAATGCCAGTCCAATACCACCACTTACAACGTCTTGCACATTGGTATTTGCGCTATAAGCCATAAAGCCAAGTGCAGCAAAAATACCAATACCGGCTAAAATTTCAGTTGAAGCATTGGCAAAGCCCACGATTAAGCCTGAACCGGTTAAATTGGTTTTTGGCTTTAAATAAGAGGCATAGGTCACCATGATCCCGAAACCCACTGAAAGCGAGAAGAAGGTATGACCATAAGCCGCCAGCCACACTTTATAGTCCATCATCGCAGACCAGTTCGGGGTAAAGAAGGCATTTAAACCCTCTACCGCGCCCGGTAAACGAAGTGATTGAATTACTAAAAGTGTAAATAAAACAAACAATAATGGCATGAAAATCTTGTTGGAAAGCTCAACGCCTTTTTTCACACCCCCATATAAAATGATTAAGGTCAGTGCCCAAATACCGGCCAACGGCCAGAAAATGTGACTGACAAAACGAGGGTCAAAACCTGTGGCATCCGAGGTCTGCAAATAAGTTTTAAAGAAGAAACCTTCTGGGTCACTGCCCCACATCTGACCAATAGAGAAGTAGACATAACTACCTGCCCAAGTCAAAACGCTGGCATAATACAAACCAATGATGATACATACACACACTTGCCACCAGCCGAGGGTTTCACCACCACGGAACAGTTGTCGGTAGGCCTTGGGAGGTGAACTATTACTTTTATGCCCTACCGCATAATCTAGAAATAAAAGTGGCAAACCTGCAGTAATTAAAGCAATAAGATAAGGAATTAAGAATGCACCACCACCATTTTCATAAGCAATGTAGGGAAAGCGCCAAATATTACCTAAACCCACAGCCGATCCAACCGCTGCAATAATAAAGCCCGATCGTGACGTCCAGTTTTCACGAGTATCTGTCATAAAATACCTCAACCTTAGGCATCTTTAGCTGCTGCTTGTTGTTGGGTTATATCGCAAGCAAAAAAAGTACCATTCAAAAAATTAATCTTTTTATGTCTGAAGTTAGTTCTACGCCTTTTGAGCATTCTGTTCTAAATTGCAAACAGGCCGTCATCACAAAATCTTGCTTAAAGTCTTTTGCTTCTTTTTGCCTTTCAATGCTTGAACAATACCCACTTTCTGGGCCTTTTTCTGTAGTTTTTGCGGAGATTATTTAATTTTATAATCTATAAATTATGAATTGATCAAAATATAGCTTATTTAACCCTCTATTTAACGAAGCCAGCTCTTTTTAAAGCGTGAGCTGATTTTTTATTTTGCTTAGATCTGCTTAGTTCAATGGCAATCAGCGTATTTAAATACACTGATTGCCTGAAAATTTTTTATCTTTTAATCGCTAAAATACGCTCTTCCTGCATGTCACGAATCGCATATTGCACGCCTTCACGTCCCAGACCAGAGTCTTTTACACCACCATACGGCATGTTATCGACCCGGAAAGAGGGAATGTCATTAATAATCACGCCACCAACATGTAAATGATCCCAAGCATAGAGCATTTTATTCAGGTTCTGGGTATATACCCCTGCCTGTAAACCAAACCGGCTGCTATTGATTCGCTCTATGCCTTGTTCAAAGCTCTTATATTTCTCAATAATTGCCACAGGTCCAAATACTTCATCTTTATAAACCTCTAAAGAGGCATCGACATTTTCAAGCAAAGTGGGTTCAAACATCACCCCGTTCAGCTCACCACCGACCAGCAGTTTTGCGCCTTTTTTGACTGCCTTATCGACCCATTTTTTCAGGCGTATCGCTTCGGATTCTTTAATCATCGGACCAATCAGCGTGCTATCTAGCCTCGGATCAGCAGCTTTAATTTTTTTCAGTTTAGCGACCAGTTTTTTCTTCAGTTCGGCATAGACATCTGCATGCACTAAAATGCGTTGCACACTAATACATACTTGCCCCGCGTGGTTATACGCACCACCAATCAAACGATCCACCAAAGCATCGCTAATTTCAGTATCCGCATCAATCATGACTGCGGCATTACCACCCAGCTCCAAGATCACTTTCTTACGCCCGGCACGTGCTTTCATGTCCCAACCGACTACATCCGAACCGGTAAAACTGAGCAGTTTGAAACGGTCATCAGTGACCAGTACATCAGCATGTTCACGTGGACAGGGTAAAATCGAAAATGCACCTTTGGGTAAATCGGTCTCGGCAAGAACTTCGGCAATTTTCAATGCAGAAATAGGGGTTAAACTGGCAGGTTTAAGCACAAATGGGCAACCAGCGGCAATTGCAGGCGCAATTTTATGCGCGGTTAAATTTAATGGAAAATTAAACGGACTAATTAAGGATACTGCACCAACCGGTGCATATTTCATCATGCCTTGATAACCCGATGCAGCGGCTGTCACAGCCAAAGGAATCATGCGTCCATCATCCAGTTGGGTTACCGCATCGGCTGCAATTTGAAAGGTATTGATTAAACGTTCCACTTCTGCTGCTGCAGCCTTGCGTGGTTTCCCCCCTTCGGCAATCAGAATTTCTGTCAACTCCGCTCGCATTTCATTAAAGCGTTTCACACAATGCAGTAAAATTTTTTGTTTTTGAAAAGGTTCTAAAGCTGCCATTTCTTTTTCCGCCTTTACAGCGGACTGAATAGCTTTTTCGATAGTTTTTTCATTTGCCAAAGCGACCCGTGCATAAACCTCATGCGTATATTTATGTTCTACTTCAAGCCATTGCTCTGTTTTAACCGCTTTACCTGCAACATACAGAGGATAATCAATCACTTTTACAGCTTTATCTACCATGTAAAAATTTCCTTTAATTTCTAGAAATAACAACAATGCAATTTTTTTTCATTCACTATATGATGCGCTGAGTTGGGCATCAGTTCACTATATTTAAGTAACAAAATTATTTTCTAAAAATAACAGATCACATATTTAGGATATCCATGCAATCACTCAAATTATTTTGCTTCATCCTTGGACTTGGGGCTTTCAGCTCTGCACAAGCCGATTTTATTGGTGTTAAAGCCAGTACTGATTACTGGAAATACAGTACAGATTTAAGCAATTCTGCATCAGCACTTCCCCAGCCACAACTTGAAGATGATCACAGCATGTCATTTTCCATTGCTGTAGAACACCCGGTACCTTTTTTGCCGAATGCAAAAATTAAACATAGCAATCTACAGGCGGAAAGTGATCAGAGTTTGGCAGGGGTTAAAAGCCATCAGCTCGATCTCGATTATTCAGACTTCATTCTGTATTACGAAATACTCGATAATGTTGTATCTGCAGATGTCGGCTTCGGTGCCAAATTACTGGATGGAGATATCCAGCAGAATTTTACCCAAAATACTGAAGTCAGTGAAACGTTACCGATGATCTATGCAGAAGCGGGTGTAAAACTGCCATTTACAGGTTTGAGTGCCAAAGCAGAAGCCAGTTTTGCCAAGTTAACGGATACACAAGTTACCGACGCTCAGCTAGAACTAAAATATAATTTTGTGGATACGGTACTGGTGGATGTCGGTGCTAAAGCCGGTTATCGCATTCTGGATATTCAGCTGGAAGAAGGTTCAAACCAGGAAGCCAAATTGAAGTTTAAAGGACCTTATATAGGTCTGGAAGCACATTTCTAAAGCAGTGTTGTACGCTTTAGCTTACATGAACTGCAGAAAACGCCAGCTGTTCAAGCCGTTTGATTCACACTATATTTAACTCATCAGGAAACAGGAAGTTTCCCAAACTAAAAACAATAATAATCAGTTTGAGCATCAGGATGTGAGGTACGACAGGAGTTATACCTAAGTCACCAATACGAAGAAGCCCTATCAGAATGATGGGGCTTTTTCATGCTTCAAATTCCTCTCATACAGAAAAAAGCCTCCCGAAGGAGGCTTAAGTTTTACAAAAATCTATCTTGTGTAGATGAGCTGTTTTAAGAACGGATAGGTTGTGCAGATGCCTCAACTGTTGGTTCAGCTTTAATTTCACTCGTTTTTGCTGGACGGATAAAGAATATGGCAAGTGCGCCAATAATTCCAGGAATAGCCACAGCGATAAAATTCCATTTATGCGGCAGTTCCATGCCCAAAAGCATGCCGATCACGATTGGACCTACAATCGCCCCGATACGGCCCACTGCCGATGCCCAGCCAATCCCCGTTGAACGGACTGCAACCGGATAATACTGTGCAACATAACTGTACAGTAAAATGCTGCTGCCAATTGAGGATGCACCTGCCAGACTCACCAGCAAATAAATCACAGGCTGTGGAGAATTGAAGCCTAATCCAACTAAAGAAAGTATTCCTACAATTAACATACTGATCAGAACGCGTTTAAAGTCAAAGCGGTCAGCTAAAACCCCTCCACTTATTGTTCCAATCACTGCTCCAACATTCAATGCCAGTAAAAACATCAAGCTGCTGCCTAAAGAATAACCCGCTGCCATCATCAGTTTTGGCAACCAGCTGCCTAATGCATAAAGCATTAATAAGCACATGAAAAATGCAAGCCAAAACAAAAATGTTCCTACAGCACGATTTTCAGTGAACAATTCTTTTACTGAGGTACTTCCCGTTTGATCAGTCGAAGCTAAAACCAATTGTGTATCTGCTGATACTTGCGCTGCCGGCTCAACTTTTTGTAAAAAATAACGCGCCTGATCTTCTTTCTTTGCTTTAACCAAAAATATTAAAGATTCCGGCAGGAATTTCCAAAATAATGGAACAAACAGTAAAGGAATAACCGCAATATGGAACATGACCTGCCAGCCATAATCCGCTGTAAACCATGTTCCGCACAACGCTGCCATAATTCCGCCCATGGCATAACCGCTGAACATAGTAGTGACTAAAGTACTGCGCACACGCTGCGGTGCATATTCTGAAGTTAAAGCCACTAAATTTGGCAATACGCCGCCAATGCCCAAGCCTGCAACAAAGCGTAATATTCCAAATTCTGTTGGATTAGTGGCAAATCCGCCTAAAAAAGTAAACAGGCTGAATAATGAAACGCAAATTAAAATAACTTTTTTGCGGCCAATTTTATCTGCCAGCATGCCAAAGCCCATCGCGCCAAACATCATGCCGGCTAAAGCCGTACTCGCCAACATACCTGCCTGCACGGCACTCATGCCCCACTCTTGCATCAGTAAGGGCAAAACGACCCCATTAATTGCTAAGTCATAACCGTCAAACAAGACGATAAACAGGCACCAAAGCACAAGTTTCAAGTGAAATGACTTGAACTTGGCCTGATCCACTACAGCATTTACATTCATTATTGTTGCTGTCATGAGTACTCACCTCCAATTGTGAGACTTTATAATTTCAATCTACAATGAGTTTCTGGTGTAATTTTGTCCACAACTTGAAAGGCATAAACCCATACCTTGAAGGTATGTAAAATCCTATCTGTAATAAAATGTCAGGACAATACGAGCTAAGAGTAGGATTTTTTGTTACATATTTTGCTGTGAACTATGGTTCACACTTATTTTATTTAATAAAAACAATATTTTAAAAATCTAAAATTCTGTACCCGACTAAAGATGATTTGATTGAAAGATTGTCAGAGTTTGTCGACTAAAAACCCTAAAATGACAAGAACGGATGCTATGAATTGCACCATTAAATCCTAGGTAGTATTAGAGAATGCTTATATTGGGATAAATATTCATTCAGATAAATTTCATATTCTAAATACATCAGGAAGCGCTATTTTTATCAAAGCAAAAACAGCAATAAAATCTGAGTATCAGAATCATGAAGTACAATTGAAGTGATACCGAAGCAACTGATATAAAAAAGCCCTATCAATGTAGGGCTTTTTTATTAATTTATTAATGCAGGCTTTCCAAGCTTTTCAGGTAGGAAACAACTTCTTGATTTCCCGCCATTTCTGCAAGTTCCAAGGCAGTATATGTACTACGATGATCAATATCAGCACCTTTACTGACAAGTAGCTTCACAACTTCCAAATGATCATTTTCAGCGGCTGCTTGTAAAGCGCTATAGCCTTCATCATCGGTAGAATTAGGGTCAATGCCTTGCTTTAAGCTTTCAGTCACCTGTTCAAGATCACCAAGTGAAGCCCAGTACACAAGTTCAGGAAGATGAAGTTCTTCGTCATCTTCAGGGATTGGGGAGAATGAGTTGAGTTTCATAATAAATATTACCTATGAATAATGGAATACTAATAAAAAAGCTAAGTTATACAAATTATTAATAAAATTACTTCTATAACTAAGAGATTAAATTTTGGTTAATAGCATATCTTCTACCATTAGGAGTTAATTTCACTGCACCCAATACATTTTGAACAATCAATCTTTCTTCTTTTAACTCATCTAGATAATGGTCTAAAAGAATCCTTGATATTTCTACTGAACTCATTAGAGATACAAAATCAACATATTCTCGAGACGTCTTTTCTAGGCCTCGAACAATCTCCTTCATAACTAATATATGAGGATCAATTGTTTTATTGGGTAAATTTTGTTTAGTCTTCAAGAAAGGATTTTTTGATATAGGTGGTTTCTCAAATAAAGGAGCACCATGTATCGCTCTAATTAGATCATCAAATGCAAATTCGTATTGATCTTGATTTGAAAAGTTTATAAATAATTTCGTTCTTAAAAAAGTAGGAGTGATACAAGTACTTTCTTGCCGAATAATTGGAATCACTTTATTTGAATCTATATGACTTAGGAGTTCAGAAGTTACAATCATTTTTTCATAGCCAACTCCACCAGTACCATTATTTGCCTTGGCAACATAATTATCTGTACAAATCATCAAAACTCTATCTGCCTGGGCTAGGTTAATCTCCATAAATTTCGGTAAATCATCACCTGGTCTTAGCTCCCATTGATCTAGGACAGCATCCACACCATTTGTTCTTAATCTTGTAGAGAGCTCAAGAACCCATTGCTTATGTTCTAGGGAATCATGAGAATATGAGATAAATACTCTTGGAATTTTTGACATTCTATTTATAAGCAAATATTAAAAAAAAGATATTAACTGTATATACTTATAAAAAGAAGCCACCTTTCGGAGGCTTCTTTTTCAATCTTAATTTCTAAGCTTTCGCTGCAATGGATTTTGATGCTTTAATCTTTTCAGATTCATCTTCACTCATAATCAAAGCAACCGCAATCGCAGTAATCAGAACAGGTAAACCTACTGCCATAAAGTTAAAGTAGGCAGGTAAGTTCATACCGAGTAAGCCACCAATTAAAATTGGACCTACAATCGCGCCCATACGACCAATCGCAGAAGACCAACCAATTCCTGTCGAACGTACAGCAAGCGGGTAATATTGCGCTACATAGCTATATAGAAGCATTTGTGAACCAATCGAAGCTGCACCTGCCAAGAATACCAAAATGTACAGAAGGAATTGATTTGATTGGAAGCCCATTAAGCTCATTACAATCGCACCCATAATTCCAAGGAACATCAGCACAGGTTTCAAGTGGAAACGATCCGCCAAAATACCACCGCCGACAATACCGACTACCGCACCGACATTCATCACCATCATGAACATTAGACTGTTATCCATCGAGTAACCAGCCGCCATCATCAGCTTAGGCAACCAGCTGCTTAACGCATACATCGTCAGTAAACAGGTAAAGAATGCAAGCCAGAACAACAATGTATTGGTTGCACGTCCACGACGGAACAAGCTCACTACGTTTGCAGCTTCAGGCACACTTTCTTGTGGCAAAGTAAAAATCGTGGATTCTGTAACTTTAAGTGAAGGCTCAAGACGACGCACGATTGCACGTGCATTTTCCTGTTTGTTTTGCTTCACCATAAACGCTAAAGATTCTGGTAAGAATTTCCAAATAAGCGGAAGTAAAAATAAAGGAATGCCCGCAATAAAGAACATTACCTGCCAACCATAAGTTGGAGTAAACCATGAACCCAACAGCGCAGCCATTACGCCACCCACGGCATAACCACTAAACATAGTGGTAACCAGCGTACTACGCATCTTTTGCGGTGCATATTCAGAGGTTAAAGCCACAAGGTTTGGCATCACACCGCCAATCCCTAAACCCGCCAAGAAACGTAAAATACCAAATTCAGTCGGATTCGATGCAAAACCACCTGCAAAAGTGAGTCCACTAAACAGCACAATACAAATCATGATGACTTTTTTACGACCAATTTTGTCTGCCAATGATCCAAAGAACATTGCACCAAACATCATGCCCGCAAGTGCTGTACTGGCTAACATGCCTGCTTGAACGGCACTCAAGCCCCAATCATTCATCAGTAATGGTAAAGTCACGCCATTAATTGCTAGATCATAGCCATCAAATAAAATAATGAGTAGACACCAAGCAACTACATTGAAGTGGAAAGGCGTGAATTTCGCATTATCGACTACAGAATTTACATCTATTTTTTCCGTTGTCATCGTTCTCATCTCCCATGAGTACTTGTCCATACTTAATAAAGATTATTAAGTTAAATTTCATTTATGTATTAATATACTGACAACACAATACACGCTCAATAAGACTAAAGAATATGAGTATTTCTTTATAAAATGCATTCTATCTTATTGTATTGAAATAACTAATTTTATATATAAATGAGGAAATATTTACTATTCACTGCCGTGATATTCGACTAATTGACTAATTTTGACTTTAATCGTTTTATTTTTATTAATATATTCTAAGCAATAATAAAATTTAAGATTTTAATAATTGCCATTCATGTTCAGTTCGTAGTGAATTATTTTTTAATCAAATTTATTTGAAATTTCTCGTAATAAATTCTAAAGATATCTATCTAATATGATGCTCACCAAAATCCGACTAAAATAAAACTCATTGGCTTTTTATAGACATAAAAAAATCCCCCACATCAATGATGCGGGGGATTTTCGGAATAATGAGCTGGCGATGACTTACTCTCACATGGGTAACCCCACACTACCATCAGCGCAAAGAGGTTTCACTTCTGAGTTCGGGAAGGGATCAGGTGGTTCAC
>NZ_JABERI010000027.1 GCF_013004375.1 Acinetobacter terrae
TTATGCAGTTACTTTAGCAACAACACCAGCACCAACTGTACGACCACCTTCACGGATCGCAAAACGTAGACCTGGGTCCATTGCGATTGGGTGAATTAGTTCTACTGACATTTCAACGTTGTCACCCGGCATAACCATTTCCACGCCTTCTTGTAATTGGATTGCGCCAGTTACGTCAGTAGTACGGAAATAGAATTGTGGACGGTAACCGTTAAGGAATGGTGTATGACGACCACCCTCTTCTTTAGAAAGTACGTATACTTCTGCGTCGAATTTAGTATGCGGCTTGATTGTACCTGGTTTAGCAAGTACTTGACCACGTTGAACGTCTTCACGTTTAGTACCACGTAGAAGAACACCACAGTTCTCGCCAGCACGACCTTCGTCAAGCAATTTACGGAACATTTCAACGCCAGTTACAGTTGTTACAACTGTATCTTTAATACCAACGATTTCAACTGATTCGCCTACTTTAACGATACCTGATTCAACACGACCAGTTACCACAGTACCACGACCAGAGATAGAGAATACGTCTTCGATTGGCATCAAGAATGCTTTATCGATTGCACGTTCTGGTTCAGGAATGTAAGAATCAAGCGCAGCAACCAATTCGATTACAGCAGGTTCGCCATATTGACCTTGATCACCATTAAGTGCAGCAAGCGCTGAACCACGGATGATTGGAGTGTCATCACCTGGGAAGTCATAAGTAGAAAGAAGTTCACGAACTTCCATTTCTACCAATTCAAGCAATTCTTCATCATCAACAAGGTCACACTTGTTAAGGAATACAAGAATGTAAGGTACACCAACCTGACGAGAAAGAAGGATGTGTTCACGAGTCTGTGGCATAGGACCATCAGTCGCAGCACATACAAGGATCGCGCCGTCCATTTGAGCAGCACCAGTGATCATGTTTTTAACATAATCGGCGTGACCTGGACAGTCTACGTGCGCGTAGTGACGAATCGGAGAATCGTATTCTACGTGTGAAGTATTAATGGTAATACCACGTGCTTTTTCTTCTGGTGCAGAGTCAATTGCTGCGTAATCTTTAGCTTCACCGCCGTAATTTTTTGCACAAATTGTTGCAATTGCAGCAGTTAAAGTTGTTTTACCATGGTCGACGTGACCAATTGTGCCCACGTT
>NZ_JABERI010000028.1 GCF_013004375.1 Acinetobacter terrae
TCCACTGCAGCACGTGAAGCACCTTGAGCAGCGCCCAGCTTGTCCGCCAACGGATCAAGGATTGTGTGGTAGTTTTCACCTGAACCCACACCGCGACCACCAGAAACCACAATACGCGCAGCTGTAAGTTCTGGACGTTCAGATTTAACAATCTCTTCAGAAATAAATGTAGAGATGCCCGCATCTTGAACGTCGCTTACCGCTTCCACTGCCGCAGAACCGCCTGTGGTCGCGACAGGATCAAATGCAGTACCACGAACAGTGGCAACAACAACAGATTCAGAAGATTCTACCGTTGCAATGGCGTTACCTGCATAAATTGGACGTTTGAAAGTTTTAGGGCTTTCAACAGCAACGATATCCGTGATCATGCTGACGTCTAAAAGTGCAGCAGCGCGTGGCAATACGTTTTTACCATTTGAGGTAGATGCAGCCAGGATATGGCTATAGCCTTTGCCTAACTCGGCAACGAGTTTAGCCACATTTTCAGCCAACTGATGTGCATAAGCCGCGTTGTCCGCAAGCAATACCTTGCTGACACCCGCAACTTGAGCCGCCTGGTCAGCAACGGCCTGAGCACCAGCCCCCGCAACCAATACAGTGATATCACCACCAATTTTTTGAGCTGCAGCAACAACGTTTAAAGTAGCAGCGTTTAGTGCTTTATTGTCGTGCTCAGCGATAACTAAAATACTCATGATTTTATCCTTCTGTATTAGATCACTTTCGCTTCGTTTTTAAGTTTTGCAACAAGCTCGTCAACAGATTTCACTTGTACGCCAGCTTTACGCTCTGCTGGTGGCTCAACCTTCACTGTTTTAAGTTTAGTCGTCGCTGAAACGCCATAATCTGCAGGAGACTTCACATCAAGCGGTTTTTTACGCGCTTTCATGATGTTTGGCAGAGCTGCATAACGTGGCTCGTTCAAACGCAAGTCCGTGGTAATAATGGCAGGCAGGTTCAGTTCAACCGTTTGTAAACCACCATCCACTTCACGAGTCACCTGAACTTTGTCGCCAGCAACATTGACGACAGAAGCAAAGGTACCTTGACCAGCGCCAAGTAAAGCAGCAAGCATCTGACCCACCTGATTCGAGTCGTCATCAATCGCTTGTTTACCTAGAAGGAT
>NZ_JABERI010000029.1 GCF_013004375.1 Acinetobacter terrae
ACTTCGAGTAATTTCTACCATCAATCAATGAAAATAATTTCGATCGATCAACCGGTAAAAATCCACACAAGTTGTTCTTCATAATCTCTTAATGATCTATCTTGCTCTTCGTCAGAGACAAGAAACAACAAGGCAATCTCAACAACTCAACGCTTCGCGCTTCGTTCGTTTCAACATATCTCGTTGGTATGCCGCGTATTCTATACAGTTTCTAAATGGGTGCAACCCCTTATTTCACATATTCAGCATGAGTGTTTATTTTTTCAGCTAATTTTCCAAAAAAATCGTATTTTCACCCATTTTTTAATCATATTTATAAGAACTTCTACTTAAATGGAGTTTTTAAACTGATTTTTATTACAGATTTAACCTCTGATATTATTGTATTTACAACTATCATTTCATTAATAGCCTTTATTTCGACCTTACTCAGTTTGAATGAATTGATCTCAACAGTGAATTTACATATGAGAGTGCAATAAGTAATGGACTGTTTCATATTTTCCTCAAATTATTTCGTTCACTCCAAATAGCTAAAAAATAAAAAAGTCCAAGCTCCCATTTTATCTAATTACCAGCTTGGTCTAAATCTACTCCTTCATTTCCAAGTACCCTCTCCTATATGCTTTTCTAAGACTCCCTTCTTTTTCAGTAATGAAAGCTAATAGCATTGAATGACAATTTAACAATCAAGCTTATTTATTATTTCTAAAAGTCGATTTTGTGGATTCATCTTCATTCTATATACATAGATCTTCTTTTAACCCGTTAAAATCATATTGAGTAAAAAGTAGTCTTAAAAGTTAATATCTAAAATAATATGATGAAAACAATTAAAGTAGTATTTGATGTAATTACTTTTCTCATTCTAAGCATCATTCAGAAAGCTGTTGATTTTGTAGTTAGACAAATATTAACGGCCATATAAATACTCGAGGATTTTATGCAAGATCTTATTTGCTACAAGCAACTCCCCCTTTGGGCGCATGATTCAATCCCTCAAGCTTTTCAAAGACCACACAATACAAAAGCAGGAACATGGGCCAAACTGACCATATTAAAAGGCGAATTAAATTTTGCGATGTTGAGTGAATCAGGGGAAATACTGTCGGAACATGTTTTTTCTGTTAGTCATCAACCCCCTTTCATTGAGCCTGAGGTATGGCACAGGATTGTTTCCGCCAGTCAAGACATTGAATGTCAGCTGAGTTTTTACTGTGAGCCTGAAGATTATTTTTCAAAGAAATATCAGATAACACCCACTCATTCAGAAATTTTAGCGGCAATGACTTACCTTCATGCAGGGAATGCACTGGATGTAGGCTGTGGATCTGGACGAAACTCTCTATTCTTAAGTCAACATGGTTTTGATGTAGATGCTTGGGATATTAATAGAGATAGCATTCAGAAATTAAATGAAATTATACAGTCCGAACAAATCAGTAATATTCACCCCCTAATTCGTGACTTGAATCAAAATACCAATATTAATGACCGTTATGATTTTATCTGCTGCACTGTGGTGATGATGTTTCTAGAATCAGAAACCATTCCTCAGCTGATTAAGCAAATGCAAAATGCAACCAAACCGCAAGGCTTTAACCTGATTGTTTGCGCGATGGATACCGATGATTATCCAGTCCAGCCTGATTTTCCATTTGCATTTAAACTGGGTGAGTTAAGTGCTTATTATCAGGACTGGACTCTTGTAAAATACAACGAAAATGTCGGAGAGCTTCATCGTGTGGATGAAAATGGAAATCGTATCAAGCAGCGTTTCGCCACATTGTTAGCGCAAAAAACTTAATAAGAGTATATCTTGAAATAAAAGCCCACTCTAAATGAATCACAGGCTGACTATTGTTATGGCTGTCTGTTTTTTATTCTTAACTTAAATAATAGAAGTACTAAAAAAGCCCTCAATCTTAAAAATTTAGGGCTTTTTAATTATCCGGGAAAATGAACTCAACGTTATCAACTAACGCCCTCCTGATATTCTAGAAAACAAAAAAAAGCATTAACCGTCTTAAACGCTGAGGTTTTATTTCCTGAACATGTACCGCATATTTAATAAAACAATAAATTTACACATCAAAAACCACCCGAAGGTGGCTTTATTAAATTTTTGGGTTAATTGGCCATTTGTCCCAGGCCATATATAACAAGTATAAGCATTAAAGTTGAAGATGAAGTGACAAACATTTCTATTGTACTCATGGCCTCATTCCCTGCTTCTCGTTGTTCTTTTTTTATACAATCAAATAAAAGTATAATCAATAATCAATTGCAACAGGATGTAAATATTACGAGAATTATTAAGTATTAAAAACCCTAGTAAGAAAGACTAAATTATTTCTTTTTCCACTCAAAGGAAGGCCCATCATCTGGAGCAACCCCAATTTCACAGCCTAGAAATTTCATATCTACGATGCCTGTATCCATGGGAGTCGTTGTAATAAAATTACTACGTTCCTCAAGTAATGTTTTATAGCTATCAGGACTTATTAATAGATAATTAGGTACTTTATAGTTTTGATCTATGTAATCGAAAAATGCCTGTTTTACTTGTTCTGATAATTTCATTTTACACCTTCCACAAATAACCTAGAATAAGATACAGAAAACGATCAGGTTGGTGGTTTTTCAGAGCCACCTTGTTCGCTTAATTGTTATACGGTCAGAATACAGGCGTCTCTTTCAAACTCAACAGCTGATTTGTTCATCCTAATTAAGCTATAAACCAGAGTTTTGATTCATCAAGACTCTTACTTTCATATTCAGTCTAAGCAATGGGGGTATTTCAAATACGATTAAATAGAGAGTTCATCATCAGCTGTATATATTGCATAGATCTTTCTTAAAATTTAGAAAATATTTATTAAATACTTGTTTATGTTTTCATTTGTAGTATTTACTCAGCTATCCAAGGTGGGACTGGATAAAAAACTCAAATTCATCCTTTTAACTTACGCATATTCCTCTCTTAATACTTTAAAAACTATCCCAGTTCGAGGATGAGTAAATGTATCGTCGTCGCTTAAATCAATGACTTTGTCTGTAAGCGCAATTTTAGGCAAGGGTATCCATGTTTCGTCGTTGCTTGCTCCATCTCGAACTCTTTCATAGATCCGCTCTACGCTAATTTCTGTGCCACAATTACTTTTAGCACTTACTTCTTTTAATTTATGAAGTTTAGGCATTTTTATGTCTCTGTTATTTTTCCTAGACATTATAAAAAGGCATTCTGTAAAAATTGTAATTTTTATAATTAGATATGTAATAATTTCTTTATAATTAGAAACTTATTTTATATTTTTAGTAGGGTTAAAACTAAATGCTTCTCACCCATTAGATTTATCTTTCTTCACACTTAACGCCCTTTCAAACTCTATTGTTTCAGCATAAAAATCATACTCATCTATCTGAATACAAATTATTGATTTTAGGAAATCAGAAATATTTTTCTCCAGATAAAAAAATCCATGCTTGGGAAAGCATGGATATAAAACTAAGAACACCTTGGGAGGTGCAGAAACTACAGCTAGTTTCTGTAGATTATTTTGTATACTAATCCAGCAATTTACACTGGCGAAATATACCAAAAATTAAAATAATGTTAATTAAATCATATTATCAGATAAACTAAATTAATCATTTAGAGCAAATAAAAAGCCCGATCAACGACCGAGCTTTCCAATATTTTTACACTCTCCTAAACAGGAGTTAAAGTGTAAAAATTAATCCCCACAAACATTACTAATAAACTGGATAAAATCAAATAAGTATCAACGATATTAAAGCTTTTGATATAATTCCACATATAATAGGAAGGTTAACTCTTGTAATAGTATGTAAAATATACTACACAATTCATCCATAATCAATAAACTACTGATGCGGTAAGAGTTCACTAGCCCAAGGTATATATCTAAATATCCATTTTTAATCCTATCAGTGTAAAACCATGAATAATAAAAAGCCCGCTTAATCGGGGGAATTAAGCGGGCTAATATTTGGTTTACCATCTTTGTTCTTCTTTTTTACTTTCTTTTTGGAGTAACTGAAATATACTACTCAAACGTCGATAACAAAGTATAAAAAATACAGCGCAACCGTTTTCAGCCGTTTAGTTTGAGTTGTTTTTCTTTTCAAGGTGTAATTATTTTATAAGCATAAAAAAACCCATCAAATAACCGAGCCTTCACTATGTTTATTTACTATCACCAAGATTAGATAAAGACAATTCTGCTTCCCTTATCAATAGCTTTATTCGCTCTGATTTTTTTCTCTTAAAATCTGCATAAACATGCACACAAAGTAAGGATAGACATACCATAAATATCCCACTCATAACAATAACCCTTTTCCTTTCCATGGCTTAACCAGTTCCCAATCGTTATTGCAGGTTCCAGTTTTACATTCATTCCATACAAAGTGGCAATGGCAAAAAGTTCACAATTTTATTGTTAAATTCTTAACAACTATTGAAAAGCCCACCTATTTCAAAGGTCGAGCTTCCCCTTATCATTTGCGTTGATTCAGGTTAAGTTGGTATTTAAATCACTAAATAACGCGGCATTAAATAAGCTAAAAACCAATCTACTCTTAATAATAATTTGAGCCAAATATTAAATTTTTTAATATATTTCAATAACTTAACATCAAATTTAAAACTGCCGACGCATTAATGGTTTGCTACTTAAATCAGAGAAAAATTCACCTTTATTCATTTTTTTGTTGGTGTGCTGATTTCTTTCTTTATTTCTTCTAAAAACAGCATATGCCAGATCGCATGCAGCCCTAGTTTTCATTATCTTAATTTAATTGTTTGTATACCCACTCCAAGAAATCAGTTTTATTTCTCAATGGCGGGGATAAATCAATATTTACTATTTTACGACTTCCAAACATAAGAATAATTTTAGAAGGTGAATCAAATTTTAAGCCCGCTTCATGATCTTGATGAATTTCAGTAAAAAAATCTAATAATTGTTCATGATTTTTTTTTACTTTAAATCCTGGTCTCACCACAACAAAATTGTAGATTTGCTCCAGGAGGTGAAAATTAGCATTTTTGTCCATTTTTATTATCTATGTAAGAAACTAATCGAAGTCTAATATGCCCGACTTATTTAAAGCTCTTTGTAGAATAAATGTTAAGCATAAATACTAATTTTTCCATTAAAACCACATTAAATTATGGATTTAATTTATTTATCTTTATCCATTGAGTGGGGTGAAGTAGTTTTATCTTGCTGGGGAGTATCAGTATCTTGTTTCTGACATGCAGTTAAACCCACCATTGCTACTAACCCAACTATGACTAGTAATTTCATTGCTTATCCTTATATTGTTTGAAAATCAATAATATAATAATTAGTCAGTTACACCATTTAATTTTTACAATACAAATGTAAAAAGCCCATCTTCCGATGAGCTTCTAAATTATAAATTCGATCTATACTTCAATCATTATAATAAGGAATTAACCACAGCTTGCACGGGTAATTTTCTTATTAGCAGGTAAATTAGTTAAATTTAACTCCTGAATTTAAGGGTTTAAACATGCGTGCATACCCTATCGGTCTTTTCACTACTTGACCGGAATCATTAAGTGCTGGTAGGGCGTTCCAGACCACATTACGTAGGGAACAGCGGTGTCCGGCTGAGCATTCTTGGGGTACATGTCGTAGAAGCGGGGTTCAGCACCGACGATCATGACATGGGGTCCAGTCTTGATCCAGTGGTTTCCAGCAGTGGGTTTCTTGGCATAAGGATCCACGTTGCTGGCATCGGTCCCCCCTGCCAGCATATACATGAAGCCGACGTTACCCACCGTAGGCGGTTTGTGACTCATCCAGGCGTCTGCCCACTCTAGGGCTGCCTTGTCCATACACATCGGGTCAGGACCTGGGGTTGTTGGATTGTCGGGCATGCAAGTAAAACCATTAGTGCCTTTGCGCAAAGTACGCATTTTGCCATCAGCACCTATAGCCACAATAGTGGCTGCTGCTCCTACTTTTTTCGGCGCTGCACTCATTGCACTGGCGATAGCATTTTTATCGGCTGCAGGGGAAGCTCCCCCTGAGCTACTTTTACCCGCCATGGGCTGGTCAGCTGCTAAAGCGGCGGGGGCCGA
>NZ_JABERI010000030.1 GCF_013004375.1 Acinetobacter terrae
TGTCAGTAGAACTAATTCACCCAATCGCAATGGACCCAGGTCTACGTTTTGCGATCCGTGAAGGTGGTCGTACAGTTGGTGCTGGTGTTGTTGCTAAAGTAACTGCATAAGTATTGATTGTGTGAAAAAAGCGCTCCTTTGGGGCGCTTTTTTTATGCATGATGATTTTTTAGATGGGTTTCTTGCATCCAAATAAAACAGTGCTTTATTCCCTTGCATCGTAAAAAAGATTTCACTCATTATTCTTTTCCCTAGCGTCCAAATAAAGCAGTGCTTTATTTTTCCTCATGTCCTTAACTGATATTTTCCTGACCTTATCTGCACTTATAGCAAGTTTTTAAATACGTAATATAAGAATGAAGAAAAAACAAACATAAGTGAATTAGCAACATTATTTTGCTAGAGAGGAGTAAGAGTCATGAATGCCAAGGTCAATATCACCAATCGTGCCGGTGCAAGCTTTCCTGTTCGCCGAATGAATTTCGATTTTAATAACGTGCCAGAATACTGGATGAATGGTTCAGTGGGATTGACGCATTTTATGACTGCGCTTTCTGCTTTGTTTCCAGCGGGCGAAAAGTTTTTTATTGATAGTGTTCGGGTCGTTCGCAACCATCCAGCGATTAAAGAAAATCAGGAATTACAAAAAGAAATTAGTGCTTTTATTGGGCAAGAAGCCATGCATACTCAGGAGCATGTGGGTTTTAATGCAGCTGCGCAGCGTTATGGTCATGATGTTGATACGTTGGATAAACATACTGACACCGTGATTCAAACTGCACGTAAAGTATTTGCATTAGTCAGTAAACCGTTTGGTATTACCCAGGAAATGGTCGATTTAACCGCAACCACCGCACTTGAGCATTTTACAGCGACCATTGCATCACAATTGCTGACCAATCAGAATATTCAGGAATTGATGCAAGATGAAACCATGAAAACCATGTGGTTATGGCATGCCATTGAAGAAAATGAGCATAAAGCTGTAGCTTATGATGTATTTGAAGGCGTGTTTGGTAAAGGCTTGAAGTCTTATCTGTTACGTACCAGTTCACTTGTGGCTGCTATGATAACGTTGTTCTTTGTGCAAAATTACTTCTTATTGCGTCTATTGCGACAAGATCAACAGTTGAGTTTTGACTCAATCAAAAGCATTTATGAGTATGCCTATAGTCCATCCAAAGGCATTATTACTAGTATGGGTAAGGAAATATTGGCTTATTTTAAACCGGGTTTTCATCCGAATGATTTAGATAGCGGCAGTTTATTGGCGACCTGGAAAGCTAAATTAGGTTTTTAAGGCCTTTTGACTCTTTGGGCAATTGATATTGCCCTTTTTTTTACTCGATTTTTTATGCAAAGTTCCTATAATGCGAAGCTTCTGTTATTTAAAAGATGAACGAAGATGATTCGTTTGATGCAAAAAGCGGATGTAAGCCGCGTCATGCAAATTGAGCAATTAGTACAAACCCATCCATGGACAGCAAAACAGTTTGAGGAATCCATTGATTCTTATCTCAGTACCGTGATTGAGCAGCAAGGACAGGTGGTTGGTTTTTGTATCTTGCAACCGGTGTTAGATGAAGCCAATCTTCTACTGATGGCAATTCATCCAAGCCAACAGGGCAAAGGGTTAGGCTTTCAATTACTTGAAGCTTCAATTGCGCAATTGAAAAATAATCCGCTGCAAATTTTCTTGGAAGTGCGAGAAAGTAATCTAGCTGCAATTGCACTGTATGAAAAAGCCGGTTTTCATCAAATTGATTTACGTAAAAATTATTATCCAAAACCAGACGGCTCTCGCGAGCATGCCATTATTATGGTGAAATCATGCAGTGATGATTTTTCACAGCTTTTTAAATCATAAGTCATGTTATTTGATAATTGGGTTATTCCATCCAGAGGGCAATGTGGTCATCAGGGAGTTTCCCAATTGTTGAATTTCTTCTGGATTGAGCAGGCGATTTAAACGTCGCCATTGCCCATCAATCAATAGCTCTAAAGGCACATATTGAGATTTATAATTCATTTTATTGGAATGTGGCACCCAGTAACCTAAATAGACATAAGGTAAACCTAAAGCTTTAGCATGTTCAATTTGCTTAAGTACCGCAAATACACCGAGTGAGCGTCGATTTTCATCAGGATCAAAAAATGTATAGACCGCAGAAACCCCATCATCTAAAGGATCACAACTCGAAACGCTAATCAGTTTGTCGTCTTTCCAGAATTCTAGAAAAAAACTGTCCGTGCAGCTATGCACTAAAAATTTTTCGAATTGATCTAAGCTGGGTGGGAACATATCACCATCGGCATGACGCTCATTGATATAGCGTTCATATAAGGCATAATGAATTTCGGATGCATCCGCAGAGCGAGTGATTTTAACGGTCAGGTCTTGATTACGTTTCCATGCCTTTTTCTGCGTACTGTTCATGTGAAATTCAGCGACAGGGACACGACTGGATAAGCATTGGCGGCATAAGTGACATTCTGGACGATAGACAAAATCTCCACTGCGACGAAATCCCAAACGAGAAAGTTCAGATAAACTGACCACATCAATTCGATGGGCAGGATCTAAAAAGACCATCCGCGCTGATTTATTTTCCAGGTAACTACAGCTATGCGGTGGCGTAATATAATACTGTAAATCATTCAGTAGGGACTTTGGGTGATACGAATTCATAGCAAGATCCCTCTTTATTGTCATTCAATTAATCGTGCGTGTTGCGCTATTGTTTTACTTGAAAATACACCCTCTTGATATTTTTTCCAATCTATAGATGGCTGTTTAACAACATCTTGTAACGAATTAAGATACGCTTGGCGAGAAATTGTACAGGCACCCAAGCTCAAAAGGTGATCATTGACCAGTTGGCAATCAATCCAAGGTAAATCGTTCTCATGTCCAAGCAGCATTAAAGTATAAAAAGCCATTTTCGAAACATCAGTTTGGGTACTAAACATCGACTCGCCAAAACAGCCATGTCCAATCGTGACGCCATACAAACCACCAACGACTTTGCCTTCATCCCATACCTCAATACTATACCCATAGCCGGCATCAAATAATTGGCAATATCCATCAATAATATCTTCAGATATCCAGGTATCTTCTGCATAACTCCGCGGTAGGGAGCAGGAGCGAATCACTTGTTCAAAAGCATGATTAATCGTGATTTTATAATCAAACTTTTTCATATTGCGCACTAAAGATTTACTCGGGTGGTAATCGTTGGGGCGAATAATACAACGTGGTTCAGGACTCCACCAACAAATCGGTTCACCCTCACTAAACCATGGAAACAAACCATGGGTATAAGCTTCAAAAAGCGTAGAAGGGGAGAGGTCGGCACCAATGCAAATCAGCCCCTGGTCATCGGGATCAGCTTCGATGGGATCGGGGAAAATGAATTCTGAGGGTGCTAATGGATGCATGGGATTCAGCCTGAACGAGAAGAGCAACGTGCGATATGCATTGATGATTTTTATCATACAAAAAAAACCGCCCAAAGAAGGACGGTTTTTTTTGTTTAGTGGAATTAATTTACTTGAATCATTCACCTAAAGCATCAAGATATTTTTCAGCATCAAGTGCAGCCATACAGCCTGAACCTGCTGAAGTAATCGCTTGACGGTAAACACTGTCAGCAATATCACCCGCAGCAAATACACCCGGAACAGAGGCAGCAGTCGCATTACCTGCAGTGCCGCTTTGAACCTGAATATAACCATCACGCAGGTTCAACTGACCTTCAAACATGCCGCTATTCGGTTTATGACCAATGGCAACAAATAAGCCAGTAACTTCTACATCTTGTTTAGAGCCATCTTGGGTAGATTGCAGACGAACTGCAGTTACACCTGACTTGCTGTCACCGAGAACTTCATCCACTTGATGATTCCAGATGATGCTAATTTTACCTTCTTTCTCTTTTTCGAACAGATGATCTTGAAGAATTTTTTCTGAACGTAAAGAGTCACGACGGTGAACTAAAGTCACGTGTGAAGCAATATTCGATAAATAAAGTGCTTCTTCAACCGCAGTATTACCACCACCCACAACCATAACTTTTTGGTTTTTGTAGAAGAAACCATCACAGGTTGCACAGGCACTTACACCTTGACCCATAAATGCAGCTTCAGATTCAAGACCTAAGTACTGAGCCGTTGCACCTGTTGCAATAATCAGGGCATCACAGGTGAACTCTTCCATATCGCCTTTCAGAACGAATGGACGAACGCTTAAATCAACTTCGTTGATATGGTCATAGACAATGTCAGTACCAAAGCGTTCAGCATGCGCTTGCATACGTTCCATGAGTGCAGGACCTGTTAGACCTTCAGGGTCGCCGGGCCAATTGTCGACTTCGGTTGTCGTGGTCAACTGACCACCCAATTGTAAACCGGCAATTAGCGTTGGCTTTAAGTTGGCACGTGCAGCATATACAGCTGCGCTATAACCAGCAGGGCCTGAACCTAGAATAATCAAACGTGAGTGACGAGCGCTCATTCGCGGCATCCTTTTTTTATTTAAAAATTTGTGAAATTATACGTGAAACTCTATAACAGTTGTGTGAGTTCGATGTCGATATTATTGATCATTCAAATCGATTTGAGCTATATACAATAAAGACGCTGTGTTAGATACTCAATTCATAGGATTTGTATCAACAGCCTATACATAATATTGCATCTTTTTTCTTGGAACGGGTGCATAATATCGGGTTTAATTGCGAAACTATTTTGTCTTAGTTTCTTACAAAAACATGAATGAAAAATTGGTTACAGGACAGTATATGACTGCGGTGTCGAGTGCTTATGCACAGCGCTTAATAATGACATTATTTTTAGTCTCTTTTGGAATTTATTTATTCCTTGCAACAGTGACTTATACGCCTTTTGATCCAGGCTGGATGCATATTTCCAGTGATACACAGCAGGTTTCAAATGCCAGCGGTGTTGCAGGCGCGTGGATCGCAGATTTACTGTTCGGTTTTTTAGGCTGGGCAAGTTTACTCATTCCAATCTTTTTATTCGTTGAAGCGATTCAGGTCTGGTGGCCGTATAGCTTTTTGAATAAACCTTTTCGATATTCTGCACAGTTCTTTATTTTACTGGCGACAGCAAGTTTATTGTATTTGTATTGGCAAGTGCCTGCCGACACTTTAGACAATTCATCGGGCGGTATTATTGGGTATGAACTGGGTCAAAGCCTGTCTCAAATTTTAACGATTTATGGCGCAACCCTCTTTCTTGTGGTGTTTTGGGTGGTTTTATTTACCCTGTCATTTGGTGTGAAGTGGAATAAAACCTGGATCACACTGAAAGCCACACCTGCTTATTTACAAGACTTGTTTTATAAAAATGTCCCGGAAACCGAGTCTGCATTTGATCGTACAACCCCTGAAGTCAAAAAGTCAGTTGCAAGTACTAAACAAAAAGCTGTAGTAGAAAGCGTAACACCTGCTCCAGAACATCGTGAAGTTCAAGATGTATCGCCTGTAGTGCGAGATCAGGCTGCAGAGCGCCTGTTCAATGACATGGTGGAAAAAGAACATTATGCACAGCAGCAGATTATTGATGCCGAAGATGAAGCTGAATTTGAACAGGTCTTAGAAAAAGCCCATCGCCTAGAACAAAATACTCGACGTGCAGTAGCGACAGGTGAAGTTTGGCGTGCCTTAAACTCAGATGAAAATCAAAAACATAAACAAGATATTGACGCTTTATTAAAAGCTGCAGAAGAATCTGAACTACATACACCGCATGATCATTTTAAAGCCTTTGTTGATGAGCAACCTGTAGCAACGACTCCCCAGACTGCTAAACAAAATCTGGATTGGGATGATGATGAAATCTTTGATGAATTACTTGCCGCTGTTCCAAATGGAAAAACAGCCACAGATGTACATACACCATTTAATCATGTAGAGACTGAACAAGCGCCATCAATTGTTGAAGAAAAGATTGTGATTGCACCAACTCTAGCAGCTTCACCATTGATGCATACGACACCTAAGAATTCGGCTTTAGATGCCGAATTTGATGGACTCGATGATCTGTTGGTGGATGATTTGTTGATTGATGAAATTGAAGAGCCGGCTCCAGTGCGCACGACTAGCAGTTATGCGCAATCATCCGCATTCGTCAGTAGCGCAATAAAAACCCAGATTCAGCAACCGATCATTTCAGAAGATGAAAAAGCTTTAATTGCATCGAACAAAGATGTGTTTCGTGAAGTTTGGCAGGAAACTGCAGGCAAACCAGTCGAAGTTGATGAACCCATTGAGGATGACTTCGATTTTGATGCGCCATTAACCGATGCATCAGGTCGTCCAATGTCACTTGCGATGCAAGTGGCTGCACGTCGTAAAGATTTGTCACCACTACCGGGACTGGATTTACTGGATAAAGTTGATCCGAATAAAAAAGTCAATTTTACTGCCGAACAGTTAGCCCGTTTATCTGAACTTTTAGAGATTAAACTACAAGAGTTTAACGTCAAAGCCAAAGTTATAGAAGCACAGCCGGGGCCTGTGGTGACGCGTTTTGAGCTAGATTTGGCACCCGGAGTGAAAGCCTCTAAAGTGACCAATATCTCACGTGACTTGGCGCGTTCAATGTCGATGGCATCGGTGCGTGTGGTCGAGGTGATTCCGGGCAAACCGTATATCGGAATTGAAGTTCCGAATAGCACACGTGAAATGGTACGTCTAATCGAGTTGTTGACCATTCCTGCTTTTACCGATCCAAATAGCATTCTTTCGATGGCGATGGGTAAAGATATTTCGGGTAATCCTGTGATTGCTGATTTGGGTAAAGCGCCGCATATGCTGGTCGCAGGTACAACCGGTTCCGGTAAATCGGTGGCAGTGAACTCGATGATTTTATCGATGCTGTTGAAATATACGCCAGATCAATTGCGTTTAATCTTGATTGACCCGAAACAGCTGGAACTAGCCAACTATAATGATATTCCACATTTGCTCACTCCAGTTGTGACGGATATGAAAGATGCAGTGAATGCATTGAACTGGTGTGTCAATGAAATGGAACGTCGCTACAAGCTGATGTCTTATTTGAAAATTCGTAAATTGAGTGACTATAATCGTAAGGTCGAGGAAGCGATTGCCATTGGTGAGGATCTAATTGATCCAACATGGAAAGCCAGTGACTCGGTTGTAGGAGAGCGTGCACCACGCCTAACGCCATTACCATCCATTGTCATTGTTGCCGATGAATTTGCCGACATGATTATGCAGGTGGGTAAAAAAGCAGAAGAAATGATTACCCGTTTGGCACAAAAATCACGTGCCGCAGGAATTCATTTACTGCTTGCGACACAACGTCCATCGGTCGATGTGATTACCGGTTTGATCAAAGCCAATATTCCAACCCGTGTGGCATTACGTGTAAATAGTAAAATTGACTCGCGCACCATTTTGGATGCCGGTGGTGCAGAAGACCTGTTGGGTCATGGTGACATGCTGTTCCTTGGGCCAGGTAAAATTGAACCTGAACGTGTGCATGGTGCTTTTATTTCCGATGATGAAGTTAATAATATTTGTGATGCATGGCGTGAACGTGCTGCTCCGAATTATGTCGATGAAATTCTAACGCCTTATGATGAAGAACCAACTTCGCGTGGTTTTGAAGATGGTGATGGTAGCTCGGACCGTGATGCGTTATATGATCAATGTGTGTCTTTTGTTCTGGAAACACGTAAGGCTTCAACCTCATCGTTACAACGTAAGTTTAGCCTCGGTTATAACCGTGCTGCACGTATCATCGACCAGATGGAAGAAAACGGGATTGTCAGTGGCATGGGTGCCAACGGTAAACGTGACATTTTAGTTTAAATTTTCATACTGAGTTCAAGGCCTGCATAAGCAGGCCTTTTTCTTGGAGTTAAAAAGTTATACTTTTAACGTTACATGAATATTCATTGAAAATGATAAAGATGATTCACGTCATGCAGTGGAAATAAAATTTAGGGATGAAGGGTAGATAATGAATATTGTGATGGCTTTGTTTCCATTAATTATTTTAATTGCCATGGGGTATATCTTTAAACGGACACAGTTTTTATCGGATGAATTTTGGCGTGGCGCTGAAAAACTGAATTATTTGATTTTATTTCCGGTATTACTTTTTAATAATCTTGCTTATATCAAATTGGAACTTGCAACGATTACTCAGGTATTATTGGCCCTGTTTATCATCATCATAATAAGTGCTTTAACGTTGTGGGTAGCGAGGGCATTTTTTCATATCCCGATTGCGCGTTTTGGTGTATATGTGCAAAGTCAAATTCGTTTTAATACCTATATTGGTTTATCCATTATGTCATTGCTGTTTGGCGCTCAGGGCATGCAAATGTTTGCCATGATGATTGCACTGGCGATTCCTTTGGTGAATGTAATTTCAGTACTGGCTTTTTCACAAGGGCAGGGTCTAAAACCTGCGCAGATTCTATTTTCTTTGATGAAAAATCCCTTGATCTTGGGTTGTCTGGTTGGAATCATTTTTAATCTGCTACAACTGTCATTATTTTCTGGCTTGGAACAACTGTTTAAAATTTTAGCCAGTATGAGCCTACCATTGGGATTGATTTGTGTTGGGGCGGCTTTGCAGTTTGCAGAACTGAAACATGATTATTCAAGATTATTGTTGAATACTTTAGGACGTTTAATTGTGATGCCATGTTTAGCTTATTTGATTTGTTATGTGCTGAATTTGAATCAGTTTGAAACGATTGTTTTGGTGGTGTTCTTTGCTTTGCCAACGGCATCGGCATCCTATATTTTAACGCGCTATTTTAATGGCGATAGCCAGTTGATGGCGGGGGTGATTAGTTTGCAAACGCTATGCTTTGCAGTCACGTTTCCTGTGCTAATGATATTACTTTCTTAACATGCCGATATAATTTTGTCATAAAAAAAGCCTGTCTGTTTGAATAAAACGGACAGGCTCTTTTCTATTTTTTTAAATTATGCAAACTTGGCAAGAACTTCTAAAAATCCATCACGTTGGCGAGGGTATTCAGCAATCACATCATGAATACGTTGGCCTTCAGGATTGGTTGCATTGACATCACGACCATCGGCAACAAATTGAGTCAATAAGCGCTCATAGTCATTTGGACGCATATGTTTGAATGCGTGATAAAGCACATGAAAATCGGCATTCACGCCTGCAGGAGGAAGCTGTGTTAAATAGGCAAATACACGCTCGTCTGACCATTCTTCATTGAACGTTGCTGGCTGAGATAATGCCATCGCAAACTCCTTGGTAAACTGAATAAAATAAAAAAGGCAAAATAACTTTTGGCAGGAGAAAGAATACTTTCCTAAACCTGTCTCATATTTTGCCTTGATTCAATATGCTTGACTAATCAGAATTCAGATTATCGTTCTTCAGGCAAATTGATATTCATTTCTAACATTTCGATGTTTGCTTCCGAACGAACCGACATTTGAATATGCTGTTCATCCACACCACGAACATAACGATTGACCACCTGCATGATTTCTTTCTTCATTTGGTCAATTTTGTCTTGGCTTAAGCGTTTACCTAAACCTTGCTCAGAGGCAACAATTACTTTTAAGCGGTCTTTAGCAGTTCGTGCGCTTGAAGGTTTATCATCGTTGCTGAATAATTTACTCCAGAATCCTGCCATTTTTTTACGCTCCAAATAATCGTGCTAACCAACCCTTAGGTTTTACCGAAATATGACGGTAAGGACGCTCTTCACCCAAGAAGCGTGCTACAAGGTCATCATAAGCTTGACCTGCTGATTCTTCAGTAAAGAGAATCACAGGTTTACCTTCGTTTGATGCTTGTAAAACGCTTGGACACTCAGGAATGACACCGAGTGTAGGTACACGTAAAATATCTTTAGAAATATCGTCAATCGTTAACATTTCTTGTTTATCAGCACGTTCTGGATTGAATCGTGTAATACACAAATGTTTACGGATGCGACCTTCGTTTTGTTCTACTTTTTTGGTTTTGCTGTCGAGCATCCCAATAATACGGTCAGAGTCACGTACTGAAGAAATTTCAGGATTGGTCACAATGATCGCTTCATCAGCATGGTACATCGCCATGATTGCACCGCGCTCGATACCCGCAGGTGAGTCACAAATAATGTAATCGAATTCTTGCGAAAGCTCATCCATTACACGTGCCACACCTTCATCGGTCAAGGCATCTTTATCACGAGTTTGTGATGCAGGTAGGATGTATAGGTTTTCAATATCTTTATCGCGAATCAGTGCTTGTTGAAGTCGAGCTTCATTATTTAATACATTCACAAAATCATAAACAACGCGACGTTCACAACCCATAATTAAATCTAGGTTACGTAAACCCACGTCAAAATCGATCACAACAGTTTTGTGACCGCGAAGGGCTAAACCTGTTGCAAAAGATGCACTAGTCGTAGTTTTACCTACACCACCTTTGCCTGATGTTACGACAACAATTTTCGCCACCGAATCCACTCCTGTTATGGTTCAAATCCCCTTTTAGATATGGGACTTATGGTGTTTATTTATACATTAAAATTCGAGAACTTCAAAGACAAGTTCTTGTTGATCATTCAAGTAAATATGTACAGCTTTTTTGAGGACATGCTGTGGGATGTCATCTGCTACACAATATGTACCTGCAATCGATACCAGTTCTGCTTCCAGGGAATGGCAGAAAATACGTGCTGCACTGTTCCCGCCGGCGCCGGCGATGACTCTACCACGGGCGCTACCATAAATATGTATATTTCCTGAAGCAATGACTTCAGAACCACTGTTAATTCCTGCATTGAGAATAATATCGCCATGATTTTGAACAAGGCATTGACCTGTACGCAAAATTTCATCGTGATAAGAGGTCACATGACTCACCACACGGGCAGGTTTTGCCTCTACTTCCTCTGATTTTTCCACTTCATCACTGGTAGTTTCAGGTTCTACTTCAACCACTTGTTCTTTAGTCGGTTTAACACGTTGCAATGGTTTAGTGTCTGAAGGCAGAACAGGGAATTGAATTGCGCGAGCTTGATCAGCGAGCAAACCTTCGGTCACCGCCATAGGCTGTACTTCCAGGCTGATCAATAATTGAATTAAGGCAATAAGTTCTTGTTCAACTGAACTTTCAATCACAACTAATGTACCCGGTGGGAATGCTTTTTGGAGCATTGGCGCGAGTTGCTGGCGGATTGCATCATGATCATTGGTATCTAAGATAATGCGAATCGCATTGACCATTCTGCCTTTTATCCGTATATCAGCCATAATTATTCCTTAATACTTCTGACTCATTCATTTTATGTCGAAGTGATGTTGTAAATAGAGCAAATCCTAGAACAAATTGAATGATTTCTCTAGCGACGTTTTAAATATTTTTATCTGATGATCATTCTTTAACTTGATCATGTTGTTCCAGCATTTGTTGCCATTGTTTTACTTTGACCTGTTGGCGAATCGCCTCTAAGCTTTCAAAAACGGCAGACTCAACCAGTTTTTCAACATGGGTATTATTTTCAAATTGTATTTGACTGATTTTATTTGAAATTTCTAAATAAGCCAGATTTTCTTTATTTTTATTATTTTGAGCGAACGGTTCAATCAGACCTTGAGTAATATTTTCACCCAAACGTTGCCCAATACTTTGGATCTGTTGTTCTATACGTCCACCGACAATCGGAATTAAACGTAATAATTGTGTTAATTCGGGCGTATCTTCAATTGCCTGATTGACAATACTGCCGACATTTTTTGCAATGGTGACTCTTTGTGCCTGTAACTCTTTGCCCAACGATTCTTGCAAAATATCGGCAAGGGCAGTGGCAAACATTTCACGGTGATGTGCAACTAAATCTTCAATCAGTTTTTTATGCGTAGTGCTAGTAGAAAGTTCGTGTTTTATACTGTCTAAAACGGTAATGACAATACGACTGGTCAGTTCTTCGAGCACCAGATGATAATAAAAGTTGGCGCGCTTATACCAACTATTAGGAATCACTTTATAGCCATGTTCATGCAGATTATAGGCGATTGAGCCGGCACGCAATAAACGTAAAAAACGCAGTTGCGGAATAATGGATAAAATTTCGTACCAATGAATAAAAGGAAAGAAAAACCAGCGTTTATGATGCTGCCCAATAATGGCAATTCCCCAACGGATTAGCAGTTCAATCACTAGGAAACTGGTAAACCAACTTTCGGTAATAATTACCCAAGGACGTAATTCTGTCCGATAAAACTGCAATAGTTCAGGAAGATGGATGAAGCTAAATAACCAGCCACCAAAATCACTCATCAGGATGGCATTGGCACTTAAGCAGAGCAAGTTGATGATGATCAGAACCATCATGAAAATGTCATAGCACAGTGCAACTTTCCAGCCCCAAGAGTCTTTTTTCACGAAATGAAAAGTTGGCTTGGCTATTTTGTCATTTTGCTTCATTGTCTTCCTTAAATGCTATTTATGCTTTTGCAGCCAAGTCTTGCTTCATGCGTTCAATCAGTTGATCTTTCTCGGTCCATAATTCATGCACCCATTGCTGAAAGTGTTCACGATATTCAGCATCATCTTCATAATTACCGCCTAACACCCAACTTGGAATATCTATTTTACGCAGATTGACTGCAATACGATTGACATTACCCAACCAAAAATCGCCATAGCCCGGTGCACCATCCGGATAAACAATGGTCATATCCACCAAGGCATCAATTTTGTCACCTAAAATATTTAAGGCCAAAGCTAAACCGCCCGCTTTAGGTTTGAGTAGATTTTTATACGATGATTGCTGTGCTGCATGCTTTTCTGGGGTGAAGCGGGTACCTTCTAAATAGTTTAGCAAGGTAAAAGGTTGACTTAATAATTGTTCACAGGCTTTGCGTGATTCTTCCATATCACGTTTTTTAAGCTCCGGATTTTTAGCAATTTGTTCTTTGCTATGACGTTTCATCATTGGAAAACCTAAAATTTTAAAGGCTTGTCCAACGAAAGGAATAAAGATCAGTTCCCACTTGGTAAAGAAACGGGTCAGGGGCATACGGGTTAAACCAAAATATTGATTCACAGTGGTATCGACCCAACTTTGATGATTGCAGGTCATCAGGTAACGACCCTGCATGCTCAGATCTAAATCGTCATCAATACTGATATCCCATTTTAAATGAGGTAACACGTGATCAATCAGCCAATTATTAACACTGAGCCAACTGTTGGTAATCTGAATATTAGTTTCATCAATTTTACGTGATTTTTTGACTAGTTTAGTCAATCCCAATGCGAGAACGGGAGGACCATGAAAAAAAGTACTTCCGCTCATCACGGATGCTACAGTTAATCCGCGAGATATTTTTTTTAATAGGGATTGTTTCTTGATTTGCGATGACATATAAGAACGGTCCTAAGATGAAGTCGTCTAATGTTTTTTCACCATTTAATATAATTGTAGAATTTGAAATAAAAAAGTCTATTCATGCAACTATGTAGAAATTGTGACTAAGATAGCTTGCTCATCAGCATAAAGTATTACAAAATGTAACTAAAGCTTTTATTATTTACAAAAAATCAATGGTATGCCCATTTTTTTTAATCCATCATTCCACTATACAACAAAACACAAGAAGGAGGCATGCGATGCGTGCACTAGTAATTTCAGCTGTAGTTGGGGCTTTGGCACTTTCGGGTTGTCAAAATATGGAATATGACAAAGCCGCAATTGGTACAGGTTTAGGTGCTTTATTGGGTGCTGGTATTGCATACTCTAACGCTGACAAAGATAAAATGGGTCAAGCTGCTGCCATTGGTGCGGTTGTTGGCGGTGGTGCTGGTTTACTTCTTGATAAGAAAGAAAAACGTCTTCGTCAAGAATTGGCTGGTACTGGCGTAGATGTAGGCCGTAATGCAGATGGTTCGATTAATCTTGTTATGCCAAGCGTAACATTTGCTACGAATTCTTCTACTATTCAATCACAGTTCCAGTCAGCGTTAAATGACGTTGCTAAAGTTCTTCGTGAAGATGGTACTGCAAGCAAATTAGCTTTGGTTATTCATGGTCATACAGACAATACCGGTACTGATGCAATCAATAACCCATTGTCTCAAAGCCGTGCGAACTCTGTGAAAAACTATTTAGCTTCACAAGGTATTTCAAGCTCACGCATGACAGCTAAAGGTTATGGTTCAACTTCTCCAATCGCTGATAACTCAACAGCTGCGGGTCGTGAACAAAACCGTCGTGTAGAAATTTCTGTTTACGAAACTAAATAAGTTTAGTTTTGTAATAAAAAAGCCACCTTCGGGTGGTTTTTTTATGAATGTCAAATCTGTATTTTAGGTTATGCAAGTTTGGTTTAGACGACTATAATCTAGCTCGAATCAAAACGAGGAAATACTATGTCGTCGGCAAGTCAACTCAATGACAAGCAACTTGAAGCCATGAAATACACTCAAGGACCCTTGTTAGTACTTGCAGGGGCAGGTTCAGGTAAAACGTCCGTTATTACGCGAAAAGTCGCACATTTGGTTCAGAACTGCGGTATTCCTGCACATCGCATTACGGCCATGACCTTTACCAATAAAGCTGCACGTGAAATGAAAGAGCGTGTCGGAAAATTATTATCTCGTGAAGAAGCCAAAGGTCTTTCTGTTTCAACCTTCCATACGTTTGGTCTGAATTTACTTCGTTTAGAAATTAAACATACACCCTTAAAAAATAATTTTTCAATTTTAGATGCCGATGATTGCAAGCGCATTCTGATGGACTTGATGCATCGTGATAATTTGTCAGGTGCAGAAAGTAAAGAACTGATTGCCAAAGCAATGAGAATGATTTCGGAGTGGAAAAATGACCTGATTCCACCCGAGCAAGCGCATACCACCTGCGAGACAGCAGAAGACGTGCAATTTGCTCATTTATATCAACTGTATGAGCGCAATTTGCGTGCCTATAATGCAGTGGATTTTGATGACTTGATCGTGATGCCGACCCGTTTATTACAAGAGAATGCCGAAGTCCGGGATAAATGGCAAAACCGTGTTCGTTATCTGTTGGTCGACGAATATCAGGATACCAATACTGCGCAGTATATTTTGGTGAAACTACTGGTTGGGGTGATGGGGCAATTCACCGCTGTAGGTGATGATGACCAGTCGATCTATGCATGGCGTGGTGCAAAGCCTGAAAACATGGCTTTATTGAAAGAAGATTTTCCGAATTTAAAAGTGATTAAACTCGAGCAAAATTATCGTTCGACCAGTCGTATTTTAAAAGCTGCCAATACGGTTATTGGTAACAATCCGCATATTTTTGATAAAAAGCTCTGGTCAGATAAAGGTCATGGTGACGTGATTCGTGTCATTACCTGTCGTAATGATGATGATGAAGCAGAGCGCGTGGTTAAAGACGTTATCACGCATAAATTGATGAATGGTAAAAACTGGAAAGATTATGCGATTTTATATCGCGGTAATTTCCAGGCCCGTGTTTTAGAAACCCAGCTGCGCCAAATGCAAATTCCATACAAGCTGTCCGGTGGTCAGTCGTTCTTTGGTCGTGCTGAAATCAAAGACATTATGAGTTATTTGCGCATCATCATTAATCCAGAAGATGACAGTGCATTCCTACGGATTATTAATACGCCTAAACGTGCGATTGGTCCGGTGACTTTAGAAAAGTTGGGATTATTCGCGCAAGAAAATCATTTGTCGTTATTAACCGCGGCGGGTGATCAGCGCTTGACCATGGTGATGCCGAAAAAGGCCACCACACAACTGGCAGAATTTGCCGATTTTATTGCTAACTTTACCCGCAACTTGCTCGAAGATGACGAGCCTGTGCCGATCATTCGTCAGATGATGCTTGAAGCCGGGTATATCGATTACATCAAAGAGCAGGCGGCAACACCAGCGCAAGAAAAAACCAAGATCGATAACATTGAAATCCTGTACAGCAGTATTCAAAGTTTGATTAATCGGGCTGAAGATGTCGATGAGAAAAACATTGAAAGCGTGATTCGTAAAATGGTGTTGCTGGATATGCTTGAGCAGCAGAAGGAAGAGGAAGATACCGACAAGGTCAATTTACTGACTTTACATGCTTCAAAAGGTCTTGAATTTCCTTATGTGTATCTAATTGGTCTGGAAGAAGAATTATTACCGCATAAAAATTCCATTGCTGCAGAAACCGTTGAGGAAGAACGCCGTTTGATGTACGTGGGAATCACTCGCGCACGCCAAGGCTTAACCATTACACTTGCTGAGCAGCGTAAAAATGGTGGTCAAATGAAGCAAATGACACCAAGTCGTTTCCTCGATGAATTGCCTCAAGATGATTTGGACTGGCTGGGTCGCAAGAAAAAATTGGCAGGTAATATTGATCCAAAATTGCAAGCACAGCATTATCTCGAAAATTTACGTGCGCTGATTAAGCGTTAATACACTATTTAAACCATGCAATTAGGAAAGAACAGATGAAAGTTCAAGTGAAAGTACTCGATACACGTTTAGGCAGCCAATGGCCTATGCCAACCTATGCGACTTCGGGTTCGGCAGGTTTAGACTTACGTGCTTGTGTAGAAGAAGCGACTGTAATTGAACCGGGTCAAACTGTATTGGTTAAAACAGGTTTGGCGATTTATATTGAAGATACAAACTTTGCAGGTTTGATTTTACCGCGTTCAGGTTTAGGTCATAAACACGGAATTGTTCTGGGTAATCTTGTTGGCTTAATCGATTCAGATTACCAAGGTGAGTTGATGGTATCGGTTTGGAATCGTAGCCAAACCGCATTTACTTTAGAGCCGGGTGAGCGTTTGGCTCAATATGTACTTGTTCCTGTAGTTCATGCCGAATTTGAACAAGTGGAAGAGTTTGTTGCTACTGAACGTGGTGCAGGCGGTTTTGGTCATACCGGTAAAGGCTAAACTGTAGATTGAGTTTAAAGAATTTATAACCTGATAAATGAACAGCAATAGTTGTTTTTTATCAGGTTTTATTCTTTATTTTATAGCATGCTTATATTTGAAACTTTAATCATCTTTCTAATAAAAGAATTCATAAATAAAGATTTACAACATTTAAATTAGAAATATTGTTTTTATCTTCAGATAAACTCTTGTTTTATTTTTGTAAATAACTGGTTTTTAAATAAAAAATATTTAAGAATATTTGTTTTAAAATTAAATAAAAGATTTATTTTTCAATTAAATATCCTGTTTTTTGAAAATTATTTGTAAGATTTTTTTACCATTGCTTAAAAATATGAAATGCATTTAAAATGTTAATCTCCTCCTTTAAGATGATGCACTGGTTGTGAATACTGACTTCATTAAGCATTCCATAAGATTTTCACTTTATGGGCTACTGTAAGTAGAAGAAATCATCATGAATTTTAAGAATAAAAAATTTCCGGCACAAATTTTTCGTGCCTATGATATTCGTGGAAAAGTATCACTTTTGACACCTGAAATTGTAAAAGCGATTGCCTATGGATTGGTTGCTCAATATCAAAAGGTCGGACAGACTCGACTTGCCATTGGTTATGATGCGCGTTTAACAAGTCCAGAATATGCAGAAATCATTAGACAAGTATGTGAAAAAAAAGGATTGAATGTGACCATCATCGGTTGTTGTTCAACGCCATTATTATATTTTATTGCCCGTCAATTTGATGGTAACGGGATCATGCTTACGGCAAGTCATAATCCTAAAACAGATAATGGAATTAAGTGGATTATCCAAAATGAGCCACCCTGTCCAGACATGATTCAACAAGTCGGTATAAGTGCAAGTAGCGCTTTTGATCCATCAGAAAAATTAGTGATCAAACCCGTTCAGCATGAAGTTGTTGTTCAATATTGTCTCGAATATCAGCAGGCATTATTACAAGATATCCAGCTAAAGCGTCCTTTTAAAATTGTACTCGATGGTTTAAATGGTTCGGCAGGGCGCTGTGCTGCATTGGTTTTAAAAAAATCAGGTTGCGAGATTATAACCATCCGGTGTGATGCCAATGGTGATTTTCCCGATCATGCACCGGACCCTTCACAAGAAAAACATCTTGTTGAATTACGAAAAACTGTACTTGAACAGCAAGCTGATATGGGTATTGCACTGGATGGTGATGGTGATCGCCTGGTGTTAATTGATGAACATGGTTTGATTATTTCAGCAGATCGATTACTGGCTTTATTTTCAGAGATGTGTTTGAAAATACATCCTGGTCATGAAGTTGTTTACGATGTGAAATGTTCGACCATGGTGAGGAATACAGTTCATCGCTTAGGTGGACAGGCGAAAATGATTCGTACAGGCAGTTCTTTTTTGCGGACATACATGTCGCAATCTAAAGGAAAAGCAGTCTTTGGCGGAGAATATGCAGGTCATTATGTTTTTAATGACGGGCGTGGTTTTGGCTATGATGATGGTTTATATGCAGCCTTGCGTGTGCTCGAGTATTTAAGTCAACAACCGGAGTTAACCCTATCACAAGCATTGAAAGCTTATCCTGAGCGCAGTTGTACTGAAGATCTCTACATTAGTACCCATAGTGAAGAACCTGCAGCGGTATTACATGATGTTGAAGTTAAAAGTCATAATTTGGACGCACAATTAAGTAAAATTGATGGTGTACGACTTGATTTTGAAGATGGATTTGGCATTATTCGAGCATCGAATACAGGTGAATATTTTACAGTACGCTTTGATGCGGACAATCCTGTAAGATTAAACGCGATTCGAAACACATTTGTTTCCATGTTAAGTGACCGATATCCTAAAATCGCACAAGACATTTTAGATGCTCAATAAGGAGAGGCGAATGCCACATCAGCATACTGGCATCGACAAAGCACAAATTTTGACTGAAGCTTTGCCGTACATTCAACGTTTTTCGGGTAAGACGCTAGTAGTGAAATATGGTGGCAACGCAATGACCGATCCAGAGCTGGAAAGCTCGTTCGCACGTGACATTGTATTGTTAAAAACTGTCGGTTTAAATCCCATCGTTGTGCATGGTGGCGGTCCGCAAGTGGACTCATTCTTGAAGCAGCTCGGTCGTGAATCTGACCGTATTGATGGGATGCGTGTGACTGATCCTGCAACCATGGAAGTGGTTGAAATGGTTTTGGGCGGCAGTGTGAACAAATCTATCGTCAACCTGATTAATCAACATGGCGGTCGTGCCATTGGTTTAACCGGTAAAGATGGTAATTTGCTGCGCGCGCAAAAGCTGTTGATGGAAAAAACTGCTGAAGACGGCACAGTAACCCAGATTGATTTAGGTTTAGTGGGGGAAGTGGTTGGTGTAAAGACTGACGTACTTGAAATGTTCACGAACAGCGATTTCATTCCTGTGATTGCACCACTGGGTGTAGATGATGAAGGTAACACTTACAACATCAATGCCGATTTAGTTGCGGGTAAAGTGGCTGAGGCCTTAGGTGCGGAAAAACTTATTCTTCTGACCAACATTACTGGCGTTCTCGACGAAAATAAAAACCTGCTGACAGGTTTAACCACTCAAGAAGTTGATCGTTTGATTGAAACGGGTGTGATTTATGGGGGCATGATTCCTAAAGTCGGTTGTGCGCTAGATGCTGTGAAAGGTGGCGTGGTAAGCGCGCATATTGTGGATGGTCGTGTTCCACATGCAACCTTGTTGGAAATCTTCACAGATCATGGTGTCGGGACTTTAATTACCAACCGCGCCAAACATTAAATCAGTCATTTAAAAAAAGCCTCCTTGTGAGGCTTTTTTTATTGTCTTGTTTAGACTACCTTAATTGAATTTTTAATAAAATTAAGTATTTGAGCATCATTCTTGAGCTAATGCATAAAGTAGTGATGGGTATTTTAAATTGAGATTTGCAACGCTCTGTCCAGTCATGCAAAATAGAAAAATCATGTATTTGCTGTTTGATCAAGACTATGTGCCAGTTGCTCGGAATGAATTGTGCTACACCAACGGATGTGACTTTCTCATTTCGTGGTTTTTCTCAACGTGCGGGCATTACATCCGACCATTGTGATGGTTTTGGTATCGCCTTTTTTGAAGATAAAGCCTGCCGACTTTTTGTCGATAACCAATCTGCAGTTGAATCACCGATTGCTGAACTGGTGCGTAATTATCCCATCAAATCACGCAATGTGATTGCCCATATTCGTAAAGCGACGCAAGGTAAAATTAATTTAGAAAACTCGCATCCATTCAGTCGTGAACTGTGGGGACGTCAGTGGATTTTTGCCCATAATGGCGATTTGCATGGTTTTAATCCCACTTTATCCGGTCGTTTTACTCCTGTAGGAAATACTGACAGTGAGCGGGCTTTTTGTTTTTTACTCGATCAGTTGGTGCTTAAATTTGGTTATCATGAACCGAAGCTGGATCAAATTTTTGATTTATTGGCTGAAGTGTCCCCCAAAATTGCCGAACATGGCACGTTTAATTTTTGCTTGTCGAATGGGCAGGCTTTATTTACATATGCCATCACCAAATTGCATTGGCTGGTACGAGAATACCCATTTAAACCAGCTCAATTGATTGATCTGGATGTCGAAGTTGATTTCAGTCAGGTTACAACACCTGAAGATCGTGTCGCCGTAATTACCACAGAGCCTTTAACGCAGAATGAAGTGTGGACAGCCTTTGAACCAGGAGAAATGATTTTATTTCAGGATGGCCGTCCCATTAGAAAACAACTGACTTATATAGAACGGCTTGAGCGTGAAAGATTAAATCCAGAATTAAAAAGAATCACCAAAGCAGATCAATATTAGTCAATAAAAGCTAAATATGTGTAAATCTATAAAGATTTTCTATTTAATATCTTTATAGATTTTTGCTTTATTTCTGTAATATATTTGAAATATTAATTTCTTTTACTAATATGATAATAAGATTTTTAATTTTTATACTTTAAACTGTATTTTTTATAATACTAAAACTTTAACAAATTTTCTTAATTTTAAAATATGTTTATTCTGCAAATTAAAATTATATCAATCCCTATTATTTTATTTTCACTCATTTTTTACTTAAAAATTTAAATTAAGTATTTTATTTTTTTTAATAATTTAATCGTTATTTAAGTGGTTTTTTGATCATTAATAATTCTGTTAGGAGATTATATTGGTTAAAAAATACTTTATTCTTTTGGTTGGTATTTATACTAAAAAATATTAGATATCATTGGCTTATACTGTTTAATGAGTTTTTATTTTAAAACCAACTGTTTTGGTTGATTTTTATTTGTTAAAAATCAATATATTATCAATTTATGTGGTGAGTCGTATATATTTTATAGGTGGTCGTAATGAAAATGAAATGGGTTCCGGAATATAATACTGGTATCGATGTGATTGACGATCAACACAAACGAATTCTTGATTATATCAATGAAATTGATGATGTTGCAGAACATACGGATCGTGCCCGTATTAAACAAATTCTTGAAAATATTATTGATTATACGCAATCGCATTTTACTTTTGAAGAGTCTTTGCAAGAAGAAGCTGGTTATAAATACCGCGTACCGCATAAACGTGTACATGATTTATTTATTAAAAAAATTGAATCTTACCGTGACCGTTTTGAATTGGGACAAGCCATTGAAGGTGAATTGCATGAAGTGCTTTCAAAATGGCTGATTAACCATATTCAGCACGATGATGCGGATTATGTGGGTGCAGTAAAAGAAAATATGATGGGAATCATTAAAGAAAAAGAAAAGAAAACAGGTAAAAACTGGTTTGCTCGTTTCTTTTCATAAAGAAAAATAAACCAGATAACAACAAATAAAAGTCATAATAATCTTGCGCAGCAAATCATTAGACATGATGGTTTGCTTTTTTCTTTTTGATTTTCCCTCATGACAAAGGCAAAATAGCGAAAGACTTTTTTTAGGAACGCATCATGCAGGACAATGCTATGTCACGATGGCTATCACCGCTGATGGCATTTTGTTTATCTTTTATCATCATTGCCACATTAGCACCGATTGTAGGGATTCAAGTTGATCGTCAACTTGATTTTTGGTTGTTATGGTTAGGTACTATGCTTATTTTGGCATTACCGATCTGTTATTTAGAAATTGCCTTGGCGAAGCGCTCAAAAACCACAGCGTTAAATGCATTGTCTAGCTTAACGCGTGATGCAGATGCATCGCAAAAATGGCGTGTAGTCGGTTGGTTAGCGGTTGTCTTTATTCCTTTCTTGGCAGGCGGCATGCTGTCTAATGCAAGCCAGTTATTGGGTCATTTTGCTTTCAATGGGATTGCGCCTAATCTCTTGTTCGTTGGCTTAGCAGTTGTTGCAATTGCACTTTCATTTGCAGCTCGAAAGATTATTGTTATCTTAAGTGTTATGGGTGTTTTAGCTTCCTTGATTCTGGCAAATGTGATGGGAACGGCTTTGCCTGCCTGGCAAGTGACGCCAGTTGAATTTAGCGAGTGGGGCAGTGCGACCGTATTGGCACTCGTTGCTAGCGGTTTAGGTATGGGTCTGTACTGGCAAAGTAGTTTGCCTACTGTTAATCAACAAGATGTTGCAACCAAAACAGCATTACCGATCTGGATTGCGCAATTATTAGCAGTGGTTGCTTTTGGCTTCTTTGCTGCCAATGCTCAAATTCCAACTTTTGCGTTTGTGGTTGCTGTAGTGAGTGCATCTGCACTTTTACTCAATATGGCACGTGAACAATTACTACAACGTCAACTGAATATCGCGATTCAATGGCTTGTGATCTTGGCTGCTGTATTTGTTTGGGCTATTCCTGCCATGAGTCCAATTTTTAATACGATACTCATGCTTTGGGGCTTGGTGATTTGCTTGATCTATGCCATTTTTGCTGGATGGATCATGAAAATTAGCCATTTACGTAAATCTATGAATTTCAGCAATGAGCTATTTTATAACTTGTGGCGTATTGCAGTGCGTGTGGTACTGCCTGTATCGATCATCTTGGCGATGATTGCGATTATTGGACAATTGGTCTAATGAGTGAGATACAACAGGTTTGGGTGGCGTACGCGGCTCAGGATCAACAGTTTCATCTGGCTGTACCTTTTCAACCCGGCATGACCGCTTTAGACGCGATTGAGCAAAGTGGTATTCGGGCACAGATTGATTTACCCGAACCACTTTCACTGGGGATCTTTGGGGTGCGATTGCAAGATCCGAATCAAATCTTACAAGTCGGTGATCGTGTCGAGATTTATCGCGCATTAACGATCAATCCGAAGGATATTCGCCGAAAACGTGCTGCAGAAAATCCAGTCGGACTTTATTGTCGCGGAAATCGCTTTAAACAATTGAAGTGATAAGAAAAACCCCTCATTGAGGGGTTTATTTTTATTTTAAAGCGGCTATAGTGGGGGCGCATTTAGAATCGCTTCTTTTGATCCTGGTAAGCCGGGTTGAGATTCTGGAATCGTTTCCAAACCTTCAATTTTTATGACAGTGCCTGTTGGATCGAAGTAAATTCTTAAATGTTGACCGTGAGCTGCAGGAATGTTGGCTTTTTTAGCATATGTTCCTGGCGTATAGTTGTAGATGTAGTCCCAACGTAAAGGATTCATTGGATCTGAAACTGTAGGGCTACCGAGCAAGAAGCGAACTTGTTGGTGACTCATACCGACCTGAATTTTTGAAGCTTGTGCTTGAGTTAATGGCGTTCCTTGCGGAATATCAACTTTATACACGCCCAAGGTCGAACAGCCTGCGAGCAGTGAAGTGACGAACAACGTCAACATGATTTTTTGCATTTTGCTACACTATCCCAAATTAATTATGATGCATTTGATCCACGGATAGATCATACTGCATCTAAACTTTGTTGCATATTCCAACTTTAAATTTGTTGAGAGACCTTTTTACATGCCTATTTCAAATCAAGATTTACGCAAAGCTGGACTTAAAGTTACGCTTCCACGAATAAAAATATTGGAATTACTAGAAAATTCAAGACAACACCATTTAAGCGCAGAAGACATTTATAAAACTTTACTTGAACAAGGTGAAGATGTCGGTTTAGCAACTGTGTATCGCGTGTTAACACAGTTTGAGGCTGCAGGCATTATTCAGCGTCATCATTTTGAAAATAATCATTCAGTTTTCGAAATTATGCAAGAAGATCATCATGATCATATTGTTTGCCAGAATTGCAACAAAGTCGTTGAATTCACCAATGACGTGATTGAGACTCAGCAACATGAAGTGGCTGAAAAGTATGGCTTTACTTTGACAGGTCACTCTTTAAATCTTTATGGTTATTGTGATGCACCTGAATGCCAAGATGCATTACGTAAAAAATAACGCTGACTTAGAATCAGTTAAAAAAACAGGCTTCTTTTGAAGCCTGTTTTTTTTTGCTTTTAAGCTTGGCCATCAAAGGTGATATTCGAACTTGCATGCAATAAGCGCTCGGCACCTTCTTCTGACAACTTGATTTGCAAACGAAGATCGTTGGGTGAGTCCGCATGTTTCAAAGCATCTTTATAGGTAATTTTTTTGGCTTTATACAAGTCAAACAAGGCCTGGTCAAAGGTTTGCATCCCGAGCTCACGTGAACGCTTCATCAACTCTTTAATTTCATGTACATCACCTTTACGGATCATATCTGCAATTAAAGGTGAGTTGATCAGGATTTCAATCGCTGCGCGACGAGACTGACCATCAACAGAAGGAATGAGTTGCTGCGCAATCACTGCTTTTAAGTTGAGTGATAAGTCCATAAACAGTTGATTATGACGATCCGCATCAAAGAAGTGGATAATACGGTCGATGGCTTGGTTGGCGTTGTTGGCATGCAGCGTGGCAAATACCAAGTGACCGGTTTCAGCAAAGGCAATCGCATAATCCATGGTTTCGCGCGAACGAATCTCACCAATTAAGATGACATCGGGTGCTTGACGCAGGGTGTTTTTCAAAGCAACTTCAAAAGAGTCGGTATCAATGCCCACTTCACGCTGGGTAATGATACAGCCCGCATGTTCATGGATAAATTCAATCGGGTCCTCAATGGTGATGATATGACCTTTAGAATTCTGGTTGCGATAGCCAATAATAGATGCTAAAGAAGTGGATTTACCTGTACCTGTCGCACCCACGAACAGAATGATACCGCGCTTGGTCATCGCCAATTCTTTTAAAATAGGCGGTAACTTCAGTTCCTCCATGGTCGGAATAACGGTTTCAATACGACGCAATACCATACCGGGTTCATCGCGTTGTTGAAATGCACTGACACGGAAACGGGCAGTTTTGTCGCGGTTGCTGATGGCAAAGTTACATTCGCGCGTTTCAGCAAATTCTTTACGCTGCTTTTCACTCATAATTGAGTTTAAAAGTTGCCCAACAATTTCGCCCGTCAGCTTGGTCTTTGCGATTGGAACAATCTGACCATTAATTTTCATGGACGGTTCAACATCGGCAGTAATAAATAAGTCGGATGCCTGCTGTTGAATCATCAAATTCAGTAAGTCGTTAAAATCCATAATAAGATCCTAAATCCGTTTAAACTTATAAGAATGATTCTGGTTGTTTTGCCATGGTGCGGGCAGTTTGCGGGCTGATAATGCCTTTAGCGACCAGAGTTTTTAGGCTTTGATCTAGCGTAGTCATACCGTAGTTGGCACCGGTTTGAATGGCAGAATACATTTGAGCCACTTTGTTTTCACGGATCAGGTTACGGATGGCAGGAATACCAATCATAATTTCATGCGCTGCGACACGACCGCCACCATTTTTCTTCAATAGGGTTTGAGAAATCACGGCTTGTAATGATTCAGACAACATGGCACGAACCATGTCTTTTTCTTCCGCCGGAAATACGTCAATTACACGGTCAATGGTTTTTGCTGCAGAGGTAGTATGTAGTGTACCGAAGACCAAGTGACCCGTTTCCGCAGCAGTCAATGCCAAACGGATGGTTTCAAGGTCACGCATCTCACCGACTAGAATAATGTCAGGGTCTTCACGTAGTGCCGAACGTAATGCTTCGTTAAAGCCGTGTGTATCACGATGCACTTCACGCTGGTTAATCAAACATTTTTTCGATTCGTGTACAAATTCGATTGGATCTTCGACCGTTAAAATATGGTCATAACGGTTATCGTTAATATAGTCAATCATCGCAGCAAGTGTGGTTGATTTACCCGAACCTGTAGGTCCAGTCACTAACACGATACCGCGTGGGAAATTACAAATATCTTTGAAGATTTGACCCATGCCAAGGTCTTCAATGGTCAGTACTTTTGATGGAATGGTACGGAATACGGCACCTGCACCACGGTTTTGGTTGAATGCGTTGACACGGAAACGAGCCACACCCGGCACTTCAAAAGAAAAGTCGGTCTCTAACTTTTCTTCAAAATCACGACGCTGTTTATCGTTCATGATGTCATACACAAGTTTGTGTACTTCTTTATGTTCTAAAGCGGGTAAGTTGATACGACGAACTTCGCCATCGACACGGATGAGTGGTGGCATACCCGCTGATAAGTGTAAGTCTGACGCCCCATTTTTAGCAGAAAAGGCTAAAAGTTCAGTGATGTCCATAATTTCCCCGAGATCATTTAAATGTTATTTATTTTGTTAGAATAATAAGGCTTTCCCAGAGCTTAACCAACAGTTAGTTTAAAGGGAAAGTAAAAAAAGATGAACGAAAATGAGAACCTCGTCAATGAATAGTCTTCAAGCGTCACGAAATAAAGTTTTACAGCAAATTGAAGATGCCTGTAAACAGGCCCAGCGTGAGCCGAAAACCGTACAGTTACTGGCTGTTTCGAAGACTCATCCAAGTGAGTCGCTACGTGAAATGTACCAAACGGGACAACGTGCATTTGGAGAAAATTATTTACAAGAAGCTCTGGATAAAATTGAAACTTTAAATGATCTGGACATCGAGTGGCATTTCATTGGACATGTTCAGCGCAATAAAACCAAACATTTGGCTTCAAGCTTCGCATGGGTACATGGAGTGGATCGTTTTATTATTGCCGAGCGTTTATCCAATCAGCGTGAAGCCTCTCAAGCACCGCTGAATATTTGTTTACAAGTCAATATTGATGCGCAAGAGACGAAAGACGGATGTCAGCCGAATGAAGTGGCGGAATTAGTTAAAAATATTAGCCAGCTGCCACATTTAAAATTGCGCGGCTTGATGGTGATTCCCGCACCCAACAATATCCAGGCTTTTGCAGATGCAAAACAACTTTTTGACACCGTTAAAAAAGAACATGCACATCCTGAAGACTGGGATACCTTAAGCATGGGGATGTCAGGTGATATGGCTGAGGCGATTGCTGCTGGCTCAACCATGGTTCGAGTTGGAACAGCATTATTTGGTGCGCGGGATTATTCCAAGTAAACAATACTTACATCCATTTTGATCATTTTGAAAACTGAACTTTAGGGTTCAGTTTTTGTTTTTTAAATTGAACTTGCCACTAAAGTTGAGTACAAAAGGAACCGTCTAAGGGAATAATCTGTATAAAAATTATTTATTCGACCAAGAAAATAGGGAAGTTTATGACGGCATATTATCAATTGATCGGGCGAAATACGGATGTGGTCGGAGAAGTAACGGCGCATTACCGCTCAACCATACTGGCTCAAGGGGCATGGAATGAGCATGAGCAGCATATGGCACCCGCGACTGGAATTATCTGTGCGGAATTAGACCAGTTTTCCCCACGAAATGATATGCGTATTGGCCGGATCAGTTTAGATATTTTAGGTCTGATTCCTGCTGGAGAGTTTAGTATCACCACCAAAGTAATTCGCCCGGGCAAGACCATTGAGCTGATTGAGTCAGAAATGAAAGCTCAGGGTAAAAGCTGTATCGTTGCACGTACCTGGCGCATGATGACGCAAAATAGTCAGTTGATAAAAGGTTTGGAAGATGCTCATGGAAATGCGCCTGAAAATGCGCCAGTGTGGGAAGGAATTCGTCAGTGGCCGGGTGGGTATATTCAGTCGATAGAAGCACGAAGTCATCAGCGCCGTGCTGGAAAGGGCGTTGTTTGGTTGCGAACACCACATGACATGGTTGAAGGTGAAACGACCAGTGATTTTGTCCGCTTAATGGGGATGGTCGATACCGCCAATGGTATTGTGCCACGTCAAGAAACACCTTTTAGCTGGGGCTTTCCTAATCTGGATTTACAGATCCATATGCACCGTTTACCGCAAGGTCAGTGGCTGGGTCTGGAAACCATGCAGCAATATGGCGACGATGGTATAGGTCTAACCAGTTCCGTGTTGCATGATCTTTCTGGACCATTCGGGCGCAGTGAACAGATTCTGACTTTACGTCCCATGGCATAGTTTTTTTGCAAATAAAAGCCTAGATCATCTTCTAGGCTTTTATATGATTTTCGGATTTTAAAATTACCCGACCACTTGAATGGTACTTGCACCGGCACCTAATGGTTTCACCTGAATCTGTACCGGAATACGTTCGTGCATTTCTTGAATATGCGAGATCAACACGACTTTACGTCCTTGGCTTTGCAACTGATCCAAGGCATTCATCACCATATACAAAGAAGATGCATCTAAGGTCCCAAAACCTTCATCAATAAACAGCGATTCAATTTTCATCGAGCCAGAGGCCATATTGGCAATCGCCAAAGACAAGGCGAGGGCAGTCAGGAAAGATTCCCCACCCGAGAGTGAAGAGACTGAACGGGTTTCTCCATCCATATCATGATCGACAATAGCGAGGCTCAACGAGTGATCTAAACGCTTGAGGGTATAGCGTTGCGATAACATGGCAAGTTGCTGATTGGCATGCTCCACCAGAATGTCGAGATTATATTGCTGTGCGTAATCACGGAAATCTTTACCTTTCGCATCGCCAATCAAGCCAGAAATTTTGCCCCAACGATGTTCTTGTTGTTGAATGCTTTGAATCTGATCGGCAAATTTTTGCAGTTTCAGCACATTTTGCTGATGAACTTCGAGCTTTAAATTTAACTGGTCATAGGCATCACGTTGGGTTTTTAAAACCGTGAGATGCTGCTCTAATCGCTGTTGTAATACTGTGAAATCGCAGTCTGGCTGTAATTTTAAATGTTCAGCAAGTTGTCCATGCATGGTTTTTAAAGCCGAAGATGCTTCATTTAGCATTCGTTCGGCTTGCTGGATTTGTTGACGAATCTGTTGCTCTTGTGTGTTATCAATCAGCAGTAATTGAGTTAACTGATCCGCTGCAAAATCAGGATGCAGCGTCAACCATTGCTGAATTTCAGTATCCGATTTTTCTTTGGCATCCATATGCTGTTGTTGCTGGACTTTAAGCTGGTTTAACTGATTCTTCTGCGTTTCAAAATTTTGACGTAATTGTTCAAACTGTTGTTTTAATTCAGTATAAGTGGTTTGCTGTTGCTGACGTTTTTGATCATGGGCTTTTAGCCAATCATTCGGCTTATCTTGCTGTGTTCCGGTCATATCAAAAATAAGTGAACAGGCAATTTTACTATTCTGTTGTCCTTTTTCAGAAAATTCATTTACGACTTGTTGAGTCTCCTCAAGCTGCTTCAACAGATAACCAAGATCGGACTGTGCTTTTTGCAGTCCCTGTTGTTGTACGTTTAACTCTGTATTGAGCTGTTGTAGCTGTTGCAGATGTTTAAAGCGCTGCTGCAAATCCTGTTGAATTTGCTGCGCCGTCTGAACGGTATTTTGTTGCCATGCTTGTTGCTGTGCTGGACTTAGGCAAGAGAAAACATCATTCACTTGAGTTTGTAAGGTCTGAGCAGATTCGAGTAAATGATGTTGTTCTTGGATTTGCTTCGAGAGTAACTGCTGATCTTGGGAGGCTTGAATCAAGTTTGCAATCTGTTGTTCAGCCTGCTCTAAACTCAGTTTGAGTTGTGTTTGAGCTGCCGAAAATTCTTCATTCAGACCTTGCTGTGGCTGCTCTAAATTAAGCTGTAATGCAGCAATTTTAAATAGTTGCTCTAATGCATCTTTTGTCGCTTCAAGTTTTGTTGTTAATTGGAGAATCGTCGTTTCAGTCTGAGTATGTTCAGTCTGTAATTGAGTCAAATGGAGTTGCTGATCTTGCCATATTTTAAATGTCGTTTGCTCAAGTTCAATAGCATGTTGTTCTTGTTGCTGCTGGAGATTAAACAGCGTTTTAGAAATAATGCTTTGATCTTCTTTATAAGGATGATGGGTACTGCCACAGACCAGACACGCTTCACCAGATTGCAAGTTATCACGCAGCTGCTCAATACTTTCAGTATGCAACAAGCGCTGTTGTTGTAAAAACTGTTGCAGTTTTTCACGCTCTAATTTTGCAGTTTGATAATCTTGTTCTGTCTGCTGGGTCTGTTTTTGCAGTTGTTGTAAGGTGATGGTTAAAGTGTCTAACTGTGATTGAGCAGTTGTTTTTTCATGATTATCTGAAAACCACTGAGTGAGTCGTTGCTCGATCAAACTGAACTTATTTTGTTGAGCCAGTTTCTGTTCACGTTGCTGGCGGATTGCTGCTAACTGTTGTTCTAATGCTGCAACATTTCCAAACTGTGAAATATGTTGTTCAAGCTGCTGTTGTTGCTGTGCAAAATGTTGTTGAGCAGTTGCAAGATTACCTAAACTATTTTCAATATGTTGATAGTGTTGAATAAAGCGTTGAAGTTGCCCTAGATGGACATCTAAACCGTGGTCTAAAGCTGAAAACTGTTGGCTGTGTTGCAGCTGTTGCGTGATGGTGGCTTGGTTGTGTTCAAGCTGTTGAGCATGTTGCAAGCTTGCATTGAGCTGTTGTTCTAACGGCTGCTTTTGAAGTTTCAGTTCATCCAGTTTGGCATTGGCTTTACGAAATTCTTGCGCAATAAATTCGCGTTCCTGAATACAGTGACGAACCTGCTGTAAGGCGTGGTCATGTTGTTGTTCAAATTCTTGGGTATTTTTGAGGGCAGTTTCAGCCGCTAGATAAATCTTTTTTTCTGCTTCAAATTGGTTTTCCAGCAATAAAAACTGCTGTTCAGACTGTAAGATTTTCGGGGCAAGTTGCTGTTGTGCCTGAATACTATGCTGCTGTTGAAAGACGACAGGACGGATACTGGAAAACACCTCTAAGCGTTGTAACTGCTCGCGTTCTTGTGAAAGCTGCTGATGGCTAAGCTGCTGTGTATCAAAATGCTGTTGTTTAAGGGCAATCTCTTGCTCAAGTTTATGTTTATGTTCAAACCACTGTTGCTGTAATTCAAGTCGGGTTTTTTCTTGTTCTAGTTGAGTGAGCTGTTGTTTTATTTGCAGATGTTGTTGCTGTAAATCAGTGAGATCCTGCTCCGAAATAATCTCAATATGACCTAACATCTCTTCGAGTTTTTTACGCTCTTTTTCAATATCTGCCGTTTTACGAAATGCAATTTCACCAATTTTGGCAAAAATATTGGAGTTGGTTAAATATTCAAGTAACGCACCACGTTCATTGTCACGTGCTTTTAAAAATGCAGTCACTTCAGATTGGGCAAGTAAAACTGCACGGGTAAATTGCTCAAAACTGAGTTGGGTAATTTTATGAATACTGGCATCCACTGCTTTGGCTTTATCCGCAATCACCACACCATCGGTTAAACATTTTAAATGGCGTTGTACACTCTGTAATTTACCTGTGGCACTTTCACGCGCACGTTTAATTTCCCAACGTGCCAGATAATGCTTTTGATCCTGTGCCACAAAGACAAGTTCGGCAAAGCCATGTCCGGTACCACGGCGAAGCACGGTTAAAGGGGAGTTGGTCAGTAATTCAGAACCATCAACATCTACCAATTTACCATCACTGCCTTTAAGACGCGGCACTTGGTTAAACAGTGCCAGACACATGGCATCAAGAATCGTGGATTTACCTGCCCCGGTTTTGCCAATAATGGCAATTAAACCGGCATTGGCCAAAGGCTCACTTTCAAAATCAATAAAATGTTCACCAGCAAGAGATGCCAGATTTTTTATACGTATAGATAAAATTTTCATGGCAAATCCTTAAATCGTGTTGCTATCTTCAAGTGAATGATGGGCTTCTTGAACCAGAGTTTGAAAATCTTTTAACACCGCATCATCCTGTGCATAACCTTTGTTCTGCCAAATTTGTTCAAAGAGTTTTTCTGGTGTGGGCGGTTCAAGCTGAATTTTTGCAGACGAGTTTTGCACTTGATTGTTTTTATATTGTCGTGAAATTTTAACCAGACGATAGCGGTCTTTTGGCAAAGCATCTTCAAACTGTTGTCTTAAATTGGGCAGGGGCGGTGTGTCGGTATGATATTCAATATCGATATATTCACGTTGATCAATATTGGCAATTTCACCACTGGCGAGGGCTTTAAGCTGTGTAAATACCTCATTCAATTCACCACGAATCCGGTGCAATTGAATACTGCGTGGAATAGGCAATGCTTCAAATTGAAAAGCAGTTTCATCAGCTTTGGATGGTTCAATTTTGACTTCAACCACTTGGTGCTTGTAGTTAATTTCACTGAAAGATAAAGGAATCGGTGAGCCGCTATAACGAATATGCGGATGCTGAACTTTTTGTGGTTTATGCAAATGTCCAAGTGCCACGTAATCAATCACATCATCAAATAATGCGGTAGACAGAGCTTCTTCATTGCCAATAATAATCGGGCGTTCAGAGTCAGAAGTTTCGCCGCCTTGCATATGCGCATGCGACATTAAAATCAGCGCCTGATCATCGGTCTTGCGCTTCTTGGCTTCGCTAATCAGTTGTTGATGTAAATAGGCAATCGCATTTTGGCTATTGGTGGTGTGCTCATTAAAACCGGTAATTTCAGCAGCACGTAAAAAAGGCAGGCTTAAGCACCAAGCAACAATATTTTTATCTAAGTCATAAATGGGTTGTAGTAAACGATCGAGATCTAAAGTTTTATCTTCCTTCCAACGTACCACTCCAACCGTTCTGGCATTGTATTTTTCTAGCAAGGGTTCGACTTGTTCAATGCGATAACCTGAATCATGATTACCTGCAATCATGAGCGTTTGCATATGCGGGGCAAGTGCATGGGCATCGGCTAAAAATTGGTAAAGCTGTTTTTGTGCGGCAGATGCAGGATTGATGACATCAAAAATATCGCCTGCAATCAGTAGCGCATTCGGTTGTTTTTGTTTGATTTGTTTAAGTAACCAGGTTAAAAACTGTTCATGTTCATATTGGCGTGAATGGTTGTAAAAAAATTGTCCCAAATGCCAATCTGATGTATGAAAAAAATGAACAGCCATGAATGCCCCAAATCACAAAGTATGATAAGGCTATAAATTACCATAAATTATGCGGGCTACTCTGTAATTCATAGTAGGGGTGATCACTTAAGTCGGGTTAATTTATTCAAATTTCAGGCTTTTTTTATTTTGCATTTTCATCTGCTTCAACAAGTCCAAAGGTGTTTTGATCCAAGTCGAGAAAATATCCCTGCCAGCAACGTCCTGGAATGGCAAATTTAGGCATGGCAATCTGGCCACCCGCGGCAAGAATTTTCTTGGAAGCTGCATCGAAATTTTCGACCAAGACAGAACAGGTAAAAGCATTGGTGCCACAATGTGTCGGTGGTACTTCTGCAGGGCGTTTCAGTAATCCACCAGACATGTTTTCAGTTTCGATCTGGTAATATTCAATAGGCAGACCTTCAACCTTGGTAAATTTCCAGCCAAAAACAGTCTGGTAAAAGTCGATGTCTCTGGGTGGGTTTGAAGACTGGATTTCAAAGTAGACAATGTTATTCATGATTTAGCCCTGATCGTTATTTTAAATATTTTAGAAAAATTGATGCGATGCTTTTGCCGTATGAGTGATTTTTGATTGCTTTTAAAGTAAATCAAATGCTCGGAATGATGTGTTTATTCTTTGGGGTAAATCGTATAATAATTATCCATGTTGAAAGATGGAAATATTCAGTTGCGAAAAGCAATTTATGTTTTGGGGACCTACTTGGAGTAGGTAAATCATAAAAAAAGCAAATAGAAATTCATTCAGGGCACAGGTTTATATGTAATCGAATTTCTTTTGTATCCAGATTAGAGCACAACTATGCCAGATAATCCGTTTGATAATAATCTGCCGAATGACATGTTTTACAAGACATTATTGGAGTCAACCTTAGCCATTCCATGGAGCATTGACTGGGCAACTAAACAGTTTAGTTATATTGGTCCGCAAATTGAAAAGTTACTGGGCTGGAAACAGGATTCCTGGAAGTCGGTGCAGGATTGGGCAGACCGCATGCATCGGGATGATCGTGATCATGTGCTGAATTTTTGCGTATCTCAATCCATTGCAGGCATAGATCATGAAGCGGATTATCGAGCATTGAAGGCCACGGGCGGATATTGCTGGATTCGAGATGTGGTCCATGTAGTGCGCAAGGAAAATGGTGAAGTTGAAAGTTTAGTCGGCTTTATGTTTGATATTTCTGACCGTAAGAAAAAGGAAGAAGAATTAACCGCCTTACATCGCAAGCTGGAAGAGTTTTCCTATAAGGATGGTTTAACCGAAATTGCAAACCGCCGTCTATTTGATGATTTTTATTCGCGTGAATGGTACAACGCGATCCGTGAGCAAAAGCAACTGTCGGTGATTTTGATCGATATCGACTTTTTTAAACAATACAATGACTTTAATGGGCACATTATTGGCGATGCCTGTATTAAGCAGATTGCACAGATGCTGGAAAGCTGCTGTGTCCGTCCGCGTGATTTAGTGGCACGTTATGGCGGAGAAGAATTTGCCATTGTATTGCCAGAAACACATTTAGAGGATGCGATTCAAGTTGCGACAAAGATTCTTCACATGATGGATCAGGCCAATCTTCCACATCGGGCTTCACCTATTTCTGAAAACGTCACTTTAAGTATGGGGGTTAAATGTATTCTGCCTACAAACAAGAATGACAAAATACACTTCTTGAATCTGGTTGATCAAAACTTATTTAAAGCCAAACAGACTGGGCGGAAACGCTTTATTGCTGATGAAATGTCAAATTCTATTTTAAGTTCCGCAGACAATTGAAACGCAGATAAAGTCAAAAATCCCTTCAATTGAAGGGATTTTTTTAATCAATCTTTAAAATGCACCGGTATCCACTGGTAACTCTTGCCATCTTTGGAATAAATATGTCCAATTCCCGGGAAAGGTAAATGTGGCGCAGCTACGGTCTGTCCCTGTTTCGCTAAACGGGCAAACTGGGCTAAACGTGTTTGAACTGCTTTTTTCGGGTCAACATCAAAATCAATCGCTGTTTCGGGTTGATCAAACTGAATGCTATGTGAATGCACAATATCACCGACAAATACGATTTCTTCATTGCCAGACTTGAATGCAAAACTAAAATGTCCCGGTGTATGACCTGCCGTACTGATCACGTCAAAACCTTTGATTTTGTCACCTAATTTAAAGGTCTTAAAGCGTTTCGTGGTTTGATAGGGCTGAACAGCTTGCTGAATTTTCTCAACAGTTTGTTTGAATCTGGCTTGTTTATCTGGTGGTAGCTTTGATACTTGCTTTGAATTTAGCCAATAGTTTGCTTCATTATCGGCAACATAAACTGTGGCATTCGGAAAGCTGGCGACACCTTTAGCACTAATGCCGCAAACATGATCGGGATGTAAATGGGTCAATAAAATGGTATCCACTTGCTCAGTTTTATAGCCCGCAGCATTCAGGTTCTTTACGACTGAACCAAAATTGGGACCGTTACAGCTCGATGAACCGCTATCCACCAAAACCAGCGATGAACCGGTATTGACTAGAAAAGCATTTACTGAGGTTTGAACATCTTTGGCTTGATTGGCATAATATTTTTTTAAGATTTGAGTCACTTCTGCTGCTGAAATACCTTTAAATAAGGCAGGAGAGAGGTAATTAGTTCCATCAAGCAGCGCTGTGATTTGTACATTGCCCAATTGGTGTTGGTAAAAGCCAGCGACCTGTTTTTGTTGAGTGATAGAATTGGCTTCTGCAGCTTGGGTTTGGGGTATTGCTATAAATGAACTGAGTGCCAGTAGCGTTAGTGCAATTGATTTATTCAGTGTTTTCATCGTTATTCTTATCGTTTAAAAGATATGTATTTTTTAGCATGTTTTGGAATATTTTTTATATAAGTCTTATGTTTCTTAAAATTCAAGGGAGAGCTGTTTGCAAATAAACCAACCATGGATCTATTCAAAATAATATTTGATTGAGCTGAAGAGCTGTGATGACAGCGCTTGGGGTAGTTAATTTTTAGGATGAAGTAAGTATAAGTTAATCTAGCTGAAATTGATTTATATGACAGGCGACATGGATGTCGCCGTTAGCTTGTGATACATGGAAGTATCATCAAGCTAACAAAAGATTTTTGTTACTTTTGATCTTTCAAAAGTAAGTTAATGCTTACGTAATGGAAAGAAAATTATAAATAGTAAAGTAAGGCTGTGAATTAGCTAAATCCTCTCCCTAACCCTCTCCTTTAAAAAGGAGAGGGAATATTGCATATTGATTTAAGTCTATAAATTGGTTTAAAAATCAAAAAACTGAAAATAAAAAAAAGCCTCTATCACTAGAGGCTTTTTATCATCTTAAAGATTAAACCTTAAGACACTTTATCACCCGGTTTAGCACCAGATTTAGGTGAAATCACCCAAACACCTTCGCCATTACCCGCAGCTAATACCATACCATTTGAAATACCAAAACGCATTTTACGTGGTGCAAGGTTTGCCACCATTACCACCAATTTGCCTTTAAGGTCTTCAGGTGCATAGAACTCACGAATACCACTGAATACATTACGTGGCTCAGCTTCACCCACATTTAAAGTCAATTGAAGCAATTTATCTGAACCTTCAACGTGCGCAGCTGCTAAAACTTCAGCTACACGAAGATCCACTTTCATAAAGTCTTCGATACCGATAATTTCAGCCTCGCCGACTTTAGGTTCAACTTTCGCAGGGGCAGCTTTTTTCTCTTTTTTCTTCTCAGCTTTTGGTGCTTCAGCAGGGGCAGCTAAAGAATCTTTAGATGCATCCACCATTGCAGCAACAGCTTTCGGGTCAACACGTTGCATAAGCGGTTGGAACAACGCAATTTCGTGCCCAACCAAGATATCTTTACGAGATTCGAAGTTGAAGCTTTCAAGTTGCAAGAAGTCTTGAACTTGTTTTGCCAAAGTCGGCAATACAGGTGCTAAGTAAACTGCCAATTGACGGAACAAGTTAATACCAACAGAACAAACGTCATGAACTTGTTGTTCTTGACCTTCTTGCTTTGCAAGCGCCCAAGGTTTTTTCTCATCGATGTATTGGTTGGCGCGGTCAGCAAGCGCCATGATTTCACGAATCGCAGCAGAGAATTCACGCGCTTCATAGTTTTGTGCAATTGAGCTACCCGCATCAATAAAGCTTTGCACCAGCTCAGGCTCAGCACATTCATTTGATAGTTTATTGTCAAACTTGGTGTTAATAAACTTCGCACAGCGGCTAGCAATGTTGACCACTTTACCAACCAAATCGGAATTCACTTTTTGCACGAAGTCATCAAGGTTCAAGTCAGAATCTTCAACTTTATCCGAAAGTTTAGAGGCGAAGTAATAACGTAAATATTCTGGGTTTAAATTCTCTAAATACGTTTCCGCTTTAATGAAGGTACCGCGAGATTTCGACATCTTCTGACCGTTTACAGTCAAGAAACCATTGACGAATAAGCCAGATGGCGTACGGTAGTTTGCGCCTTCAAGCATTGCAGGCCAGAACAACGCATGGAAGTAAACGATGTCTTTACCAATGAAGTGATACACCTCATTTTCAGAGTCTTTTTTCCAGTAGTCGTCAAAACTGAGTTCAGGACGTTTGCTTTTAATGTAATTTTCAAAACTCGACATATAACCAATTGGCGCATCAACCCAAACGTAGAAATATTTGTTTGGTGCATCTGGAATTTCAAAACCGAAATAAGGCGCATCACGAGAGATATCCCAGTCGTTTAAGCCGGCTTCAAACCATTCATCCAATTTGTTGGCAATAGAAACAGGAAGACGACCTTCGTCACGTGTCCATTTTTGCAGGTATTCAGCAAAATTTGGAAGTTTGAAGAAGTAATGATCTGATGATTTCTCAACAGGCGCGGCACCACTTAAAGTCGATTTTGGATTCAATAATTCTGTTGCATTATAGGTTGCGCCACAGACTTCACATGAGTCACCATATTGATCTTCCGCTTTACATTTCGGGCATGTGCCTTTGATGAAACGGTCAGACAAAAACATGCCTTTTTCAGGATCGAATAACTGTTTTACAGGACGAACTGCGATGTTGCCTGCTTCACGGTTCTTGATGTAAATCTCAGACGAGCGATTTTTGTTTTCTTCGCTGTTGGTCGAATCATAATGGTCAAAATGCACACCGAAACCATCAAAATCACGCATATGTTCTTTTTGCACATTGGCAATTTGCGCTTCCGGTGAAATACCGTTTGCTTCAGCGCGAAGCATGATTGCTGTACCGTGAGCATCATCCGCACAGACATAAGTCACGTCATGACCCATTGCACGCATGGCACGAACCCAAATATCTGCTTGGATATAACCGAGTAAGTGACCCATATGGATTGGACCATTGGCGTATGGAAGGGCGTTAGTGACTAGGATATTACGCACGGATATGACTCTCTCATTCGTATTTTATGCAAGGTGATCGATTTTACCTTAGTTGCATGCCAGATGCACAAGGGATTAGCTGAATTCTTTTCAAAAGTAGATTTTTATATATTCACTGATCAAGAACAGCGATAATACCAAGTTATAGAGATGTGAATGAGTAGCAAACCCATGATTGATGATGATTTTGATTTAGATGATTTCGAACGAGAAGTGACCCGAATTCCACAAAATCAGAATGCTCAAAACAAACTCGGGAAAGGCATTTTGCAAAACGCCGAGCAATATCTTCAGCAAATGTCTGCGGGTGAACATACCCATTTAATTCAAGCATTACGTCAACATGCTCAAGTAGAAGCTTATTTTGATGTACTTGCCGACGATCTTGATCAACCGGTCGATGCAAAATTTGCCAATGATGCATTAAACCTGATTCATATCTGGAGCTTGGCCAATCAACATGAAGATAATGTAGCAAGCTTCGACCTTTTAGATGTGATCAAAGATTATTTCCAGACTGAACTGCTTGAAGCCTTTGATGCTTTAGAGATTGATGCCGAAAATAAAGCACAGCGCCGTTTGGTGATTCAAGAAGCATTTAAACTGTATCAGATGCAGTGTTTTGCAGGCTGTATTCCACTTTTGTATGCACAGTTGGAAGGCTTATTGACCGATGTCCTGATTGAACGTGGTTTCTTGAAACAGAACCAGACCAAATTTGTCGATGTCTACAAAATTGTCCCCGGTTTAAAAGGGCATGAAATTAAGAGCTTGTGGCATAAGACCAAAATTGCCTGTGAAATGAATGTTTATTTTGCAGAATTGGCCGCTTATAAAATGGATAGCAGCTCAACTGTGACCATGACACGCCATAATATTTTGCATGGTACCGATGTCAGTCATTTCAGCAAAGAACGCAGTTTTATCTTGTTTATCTGGCTGTTTTCAGTCGTGAGTTTTATGAGCACGCTTAGAAAGTAATAAAATAAGCATCATTAAATTGAATGCTACTGATTTGAAATTCACTAAAGTGAAGCTCTGAAATGATCCTGGAAAATACGCCATCCAAACACAGGATGGTGTATTTCTCTGGATGAAAATCTTTCCCAAAGGAATGTTTTATTCACTCTATTTGGGTGCATATACGAAATTAAAAGAACAGCAAGTATGAAATGATTCACCTGAAATTTCTAAGTTGATTTATGGATTGGGCAATTCGTGTGTATTGAAGCTTGAAATTAGAGCTTAATGAGTTAAAAACATTGAGTTAAATTGAGGTTGCTCAATCATTTTATAGGTATCAATAACCGAAGATGGTACAAAAATATTCCATATATTAAGTTAATAATGAATTAACTGGGCTTTAATAATTGAGTGGGCATGACCATTTTTATTTATTCAAAGAGTGGCTAAATATAACAGATACGATAAATTCAATTTTCCTTCGAATGAATGAAATATAGAACTCGGTCAGCTTGGCAGTTTTGAAGAATCAGTGGATAGAAACTTAAAAATAAAAGAACTTAACTGAACGGAAGGAGTTATCTGGTGCTGTTGAAAAAACAACACCAAAACATATTGGATTCATTGTAATGCATTGAAAATTGTATGCTCTTAAAATTGAGGTTGGGGGAATTGCACTCAAATTTAGATTATACAGTACAGCCTTTTATACTGGGAAAGGACGGGTTGAATTTTATAGTTCACGCCATACTTTATTTTCATCATTTAAAGAAACGGTGAAATTAAAGTTTGAATCGTCAGATACAAGTAGACCTGTAGGTGTATGCATCACAACTTTTAAAATAGTCCCTTGTTCAAAAACTAAAGGATTGCAATTTTCTTTTTTTAGAATGACTGGTTTTAATAATTCGATGACTAAATTGTCCATTTTCTTTCCCCGAGCGTTTTCACTAACCTAGTGAAATACTAGCATGATTTGATAGATATTTAACCAATTTTATCAGCATTGAGAATTAAATCAAAAAAAATCAGATGGAATTTTTATGTGATATGCGCATTAAATAGAAAATTGCGGATTTGTTGGATTTTATAATTTGATTTTGTAAGTTTTTTATAATTTCCTTTCGTGTCGAAAAAAGCGAAACTCATTAGCTCATTGGATGATTTTTTTAATATTGTTTTAATTTATGAGTACTAGCCTATTTAGTCATAGGATTTATGGTTTCGGTGTGCTCTCATCTGCTTTGGGGGCTCAAAACAGATGAGAGCACATTGCTTAACTTATGGTTCAAGCATACCGGTGGTGCAACATCTGTAAGCCCTTCATCCTGAGAAAATAAAGCTTATCTTCTTTGCGCTTTGTATCTATGATGAGTTGAAATGATGAAAATATCATCATTAGGTTAATTTAAAAGTACAGATTGTTTATTGAAATGTCGGGTTGTTGAACATGATTCACGCGAAAAAACATTTCACAAACAGTGAATAAGTTGTTACAAAGATGAAAATACTAGAATAATGGCGGATCCATCCATGGGGCTAAAAATCGGTTTGGTTTGAGTGGATGGCTTAGGTTGTAAATTAAAAAATAAAGGAATATCCATACGCAATGTTTAAATCTTTTTTTCCGAACCCGAAGTGGTTCTTTTTGTCGTTGGTGCTTTGGTTTTTAATCAATGTTGCTTTGTGGTATTCAGGTGGAAGTAGTTGGGGAACATTTTTAGGCTTTGCACAAGGTTATCATGAGGCTGAATTGCCTATTGGCGTGAGTCGTTTCTGGACACCTTCATTTTTATGGTTTTATCTGTGGTTCCTTGTCTCAACGGTTATTTTTGCCCTGTTCTGGAAATTTAAATCCAGCAATCCGTGGCAAGGATGGTCAGTCTGGGGTTCAGCCTTTATTCTGTTTAATATCTGGTTTTCAGTGCAAGTCAATGTTGTAGTGAATGCCTGGTACAGCCCTTTTTACGACTTGATTCAGAAAATGCTCGGCAGTGGCGGGGGAGATGTCAATTTACTTTACAGTGAAACCATGACCTTCCTGTATGTCGCCATGGTTTATGTCACGATTGCGGTATTTAACCTGTTCTTTGTCAGCCATTATATTTTCCGCTGGCGTACAGCGATGAATTACTATTACACCGCACATTGGGAACAGTTACGTCATATTGAAGGGGCTTCGCAGCGTATTCAAGAAGATACCATGCGTTTTGCCAAAACCACTGAAAGTCTGGGGGTGAGTTTCATTCAAGCCTTGATGACTTTAATGGCGTTTTTACCGGTGTTATTACAATTGTCATCGCATGTGAAACAACTGCCTGTGGTCGGTGAAATTCCGTATGCACTGGTTTGGGCCGCAATTAGTTGGGCAGTTTTAGGTACAGTGGTGTTGATGGTTGTGGGTTATAAATTACCCGGTTTGGAATTTAACAACCAGAGGGTTGAAGCTGCATACCGTAAGGAACTGGTTTATGGTGAAGACTATGCTGATCGTGCCGATCCACTGACATTAAAAGAGTTATTTAGCAAAGTCCGTTTTAACTATTTCCGTTTATATTTCCACTATGCCTATTTCAATATGGTGCGGATCTGGTATATGCAATTGGACAATCTATACGGTTTATTTGTGCTGTTCCCAAGTATCGCTGCAGGTGCAATTACGCTGGGTCTGATGATGCAGATTGCCAATGTGTTTGGTAAGGTGCGTGAGTCATTTCAGTATTTGATTGAGTCATGGCCAACGATTATCGAATTGCTTTCGATTTATAAACGTTTAAGAGCGTTTGAGTCGACTTTGCATAAGTAATTTGTATTGAAATAAAGGCCCGTATCTTGCGTAATGCTGATCAGTTAAGGAGTTTGACCATAAACTCCTTAACTTTTGGGTTATTCACAGCAGAGTCTTATCTTATAAAATCAAATATTTGGAGTTCGTCAGTTCTTTTGTTTAGCCAAAAGAACCAAAAGCATTTGTCATCCGCAAAACTCGTCCACTACCACCGAATAGTAAATCCATCGCAGAAACAGTAACTTCTTAATGTAATCCTGCCTCAAACAGTTGCGAATGACGTATCCGCGTATCAAAAACATGATGAATTCAAAATAGAAAATGCGAGCCAATTTCTTAACTGACTGGCATTACGTATCTTGCGGGCTTTTTTGATTCTAATATTTTTAAATAGACTCAATAGTGCAGGTATGCACTTGAAAGGGGATAAATAACAGCATTTTGAAATGATTCAGCAACACTGGAAATCGTCATTAGGATGTATATTGATAAAAAAGGCTGGGATAAGAAAAAATGAAAGTTTTCTACAGTTTGATGTCTCTCATTTGTTTAACCGCGCTGAGTCCATTCACTGTGGCCCAAGATATTCAAGGCCAGTCTTTTTCTTATCTGGATTGGGAAGTCCATTGTAGTAATACTGGCACGTGTCGGGCAGCAGGTTATCAGCCAGATAGTACTCAGGCGATGCCGGCTTCGATATTGCTAACGCGTCAAGCGGGTGCAAAACAGGCAGTTCAAGGGGAATTTGCCTTATCCAGTGATGGTCAGACTTTAGAGAGCAAAAAACTTAAAAACATTCGACTTTATTTAAATGGCAAAAATTTTGGCGCAGTCAATGTAAAGCCTTCCGCTCAACCTTTAATTGGAACGCTGAATGCCCAGCAAATCAATGGATTATTACAATACACCCAGAAAAACGTAAAAATCATCTTTAAAAATAACCATTACACCTGGCAGGTTTCAGATGCGGGCATGACTGCGACTTTATTGAAAATGGATGATTTCCAGAAGCGTACCGGCACAGTCGGAGCATTGGTAAAAAAAGGATCGGCAAATGAATCAAAAGTTCTAGCTGCACAGCCAAAGCCGATGGTCAAAAAGGTCAACACAGCTACCAAACCTTATTTAACACTACAGCCAAATACTGAACAGTATCAAGCCGTACATACGCTTCTCATGGCTGCCCAACCAGAGCTTCAGGATGCTCATGTATTCTGTGAAGGTATTAATGACGAAACAGTTGCAAAACCCCAAGCCATAGAACTCTATAAACTCACCAATCATAAAGTTCTGGCAACAACGCTATGCTGGCGTGGTGCCTATAATGAAGGCTATGGTGCCTGGGTGCTGGAAGAATCTTTAAAAGGCAAGGCCACCTTTGTGACTGAATTTGCTTCAGAATTTGCAGCAGGTGAAATCAGCAGTGCGCAAAAGGGGCGTGGTCTTGGAGATTGCTGGGCAATGAGCCAATGGATCTGGAACGGTCAGACTTTTGTGAAAACGCTAGATCGCTGGACAGGCATGTGCAAAGGTTTTCCGGGTGGAGTTTGGGATCTGTATCTGATTGAAGCTGTGGTGAGGTGATTCATATGGTAAATAGGAAGGATGAATGATATCGGTTGGAGCATCTGTTGCTCATGAGGCGATTGTTGAAAAGCAATCAGTCAGATATATGTTCAATAAAATAAAAAATCCTTAGATTAAAAAAGATAAAACTTGGTCATTTCATTATTGAAATTGTCGAATGGCTTTAGTGATAAATTTCTTTAAACCACTTATAAAATTTTAAAAATGCGATTTAATTGTTATGCAGTTCAAATTTCAAGCGAAAAACATTTAAAAATTGGCAGTTTTTTGTGGGCTTTAAATGAAAAATTAAAAAATCAATTCAATAAAATCAATAATGAAATCAAAGTTCTGAGTTTGTTATTTTTTGTATTTTCATATACTTTCATCTCATACGGCATAATTGAGAATTGATACGTGAATTTCAGAACAATAATCTTGATTGGTGGAGTGGGCATCGCTTTACATGGCTGTACCAGTATTGACAGTTTTAACTCGGATTCAGTTAAAAATTTTACCTCACCTCAGGAACTCATTGTTCAGAAAAATATTAATGCTGCAAATGGTCGGGCTAAAGAATATGTCTATTCTTGGGGATCAAAGCAAAGCAATAAAGAACCTCAATCTTTATATCCAAGAAAACATTTAAATAGTTATTGTTCTGCCAAGCATGGCAAGTTCTCTGTTTTACATAAAAGCTCAATGAGTTTGGTCAAGAATCAATGGGATAAAAAACTGCTCTCTACCTATAGCAGTGTCAAGCAAGGCATAGGCGCATATAAGTGTGTGCAAAGTGATGGGCAAAGCTGGATTGTATCCATTGAACCTGTTGCTGAACGCAAGTTAGATGATGGTAGCGACGCCCGTATGGTCGCGCTTCAAACTAAAATAATGACGGCTTTAGACGCTCAAAAATTTTATTCCAGTGCCAATTCTTCAAATACTCCTGCTGCAAAAAAAACCACTGTAAATAATCAAACTGCTAAAAATACAACGAGTAAAACGACCACGCCAAAAGAAGTTGAAATTAAAAAAGAGGTTGAAGCTAAAAAAGAAACCAAGCCTATGCCTCCATTGCCCGTAAAACAGGCTGCACAAGTTGTCGAAACACCGCAGCAGCAACAGCTTAAATATTATGTTTCAGCACGTCGTGATTTAAATAAAGGAACCAATCAGGTGGCCGCTTGTAATAATGCGCAACGCGCTTATAACTATGGAAAGTTACATGGTTCAAATGCGGCAAATGTCTATGCGGAATCTGGCGTGCTGGTTGCGCGTTGTTTAACCAGCATACCGAGTTATAGCAGTCGTTTTTCTAATTCGAAAGGACAGGCAGTTAAGATATTGCAGAATTTGGCCAATAATCATAATCATGCTGGGGCGAAGCATATGTTGAATCAGTTGAAGTAGTTTGGCTGCTTTAGACTCTCAGTTTTTAAAAGATACATCCAATCAGCTGGATGATCCCAGTGATTGGATAAGAGGTGATCTCTAAACCATAGCCCAGATAAATTTAATTTTGTTGGATTCGATATTTGACTTGAATAGAAAACATCGTTTTTTTTGTGTTTAATTCAATTTTCAGTGAGTCCAGTTTACAGAGTCATAACAGGTAAAAACCTCAGCGTTATGATACAAAGACAATGATTTTTACTGGAGTTCGCCTTATGTCTCGCAATGTTTTAACCACCGCTCGTCACAGCATTTCACGTATAGGTTTTTCAGCTTTGATGGCGGTTACATTGTTGGGTTCCGCGCAATCGGCGACAGCAGGACCAACGGTCGATCAGCTAAGTGATTGTCTGGTGAAATCGACAACTGAGACGGATAAGAAAACTGTACTGCAATGGACCTTTGTGGCTTTATCGACTCATCCAGATTTAAAAAGTTTTAGTCAGGTGACCGATGTTCAGAAAGAGCAACTGGATAAAAGTCTAGCGACCGTTTTACAGCGCATCTTGGTGGAGCAGTGTTCTGCACAAACCAAAGCCGTGATTCAAGCAGAAGGCTTGCAAGCTGTAGGCGATAGTTTTCAGGAATTAGGTCGTACTACGGGTGAAGCCATTGTGAAAAATCCTGAGGTGAATAAGCAGTTGAAAGGTGTGCTGCGTTATGTCGACCTGAATAAGATGGTGATGACTTTTTTAACGCCGGATGTGTGGAATAAGTTGGGTTCGATTCGTAAGTAACTAGATTGGTTTATTTAAAGATCGAAAAGATGATTTTAAATAGCCAAAACACAGGGTATAAGATGAACTCCATCCCATAGAATAAGCCGTATCCTCTTTGTTTTATTGGGGTATCTTCTTTTGGCTCAGTGATGCGTTTCCGCCATTTAGGATGGATCAGCATCACAATGATGATAATCGTGAATAAGCCGATGGCAGATTGAATGATGGTAAGTAATAGTTCAGGCGTCATTTTTGTTTTTCTTTGGTGTTTATTGAATTTTATAACATAAATACTAATCCTCTCCCTAACCCTCTCCTAAAAGGAGAGGGAATTACCCAAATCAAATAATTTACATGACCCTCCCTCTCCCTTAGGGAGAGGGCTGGGGTGAGGGGATTTGAAAAAGAATTACAATAAATTAGGATAGAACTTCTCAAACTCTTTATTCACCGTTTCACCTCTCAGTAAATATCCTTTGGGTTGAATATAACTATAAATTTCCCGTGCAGGCTGCTCATGCCAACCAATATTAAATGCGCACAGTTTTGGGAAAAAAGTAAGGTGGCTATAATTTAAATTGTTATGAATCCAATAAGCTAGTTGTTGCCAATTATTTTGGTCTTTTTCATACAGTTCTAAAAATGATGGAATGACGATACACGCCATTGCGCCGTAGCCTTTTGCATCGGGGTAGTCCCAAATATGACTGGCAAAGTTTTTCTCATTCGTTGCGCAGTTATGTCCTTTGTCGTTGCCAAGTTGGTTCACGTCTGGCGAGCGATATGCTGAACGAATCGCGATACGTCCAAACTTTTCTTGGAGTGGTTCAAGCAGTTGTTGGCAGAGTTCTGTACCTGTATGAATGGCAATATCAGGATGGTCGGGGAAGTTGGGTACACCGTACCAATTGGCGATTTCGCTATAGAGGAAGTCACGCATAAAGAATGACTTTGATAGTTGGACACGTCCTAAGTCTTCGAGTTTGGCTATAGAGGATACTTTTGGGTTGGATACTGTTTTTTAGTGTCTTATTAGGCGATAATTTTTGTAAATAATTGAGACAAAGTGATTAAATTGGATTCTTTAAAAGGTAAAGGAATAAAGTACATACGTTGGATAGTGATTTTTTTTACTTGCATTATTTCTTGTTTGCTATTTTGGGTATATTTCTCTTTTTATAAGGAGGTGAAGCAAGTAAAAGATTCAGTTCTGCGTCATACTTTTGAGAATGGTCCTTTGAGTCTTCCAATTGCTAATAATGACTATGTTGCGACTTGGGGGGCATTCGGAGATTTTATTGGAGGTACACTAAATCCTTTTTTAACTTTTATTAGTATTTGTTTGATTTTATGGACAATTCGACAGAATAGAAAAATGCTAGATAATTCGTCTAATGCATTGAAAAGCAGTATAGCAATGCAAGATGAAGTTAAAAAAAATGCAATGATACAGATACTTGATAATAGATTATTCTCTACCCTTGATTCTTTGTCTAATCTAGAAAAAGAGATCAAGGAGCATTCAGATTTTAATAATTTTTATAAAAATATAATCGAGAGTAATATAAATTTTAAGGGAAAATACAACCAAATTTATTTCAATAAAAATAAAAATTTAATTTATTTTGTAAAAAAATTGAATTTTTATTTGATATGATTAACAAAGAGATATATTTGGCTTATGAGAAAGATCTTAATGGTCTGAAAGAATATCAAAAGACTATACTGAATAATAAATTAACATCTGATTATATTTCCGATGAATGGTTGAAATCAAAAATTGATATTAATCATTATTATAATATTATTAAATATTTATCAAATAAAGAGTATGAACATAAAATAATGTTTGAAAAAACAGAGGAATTTAATGTTGTCTGCTCAATTAATGATTTGATAAGTAGATATACATTAATTATTAAATCAAGTATTTCGCTAGAAATGCAACAGTTCTTAGTCGTTTATAGTTCTTTTAAGTCAGAATTAAAAAAATATATGATTGCATATGGCTTTTTGGAAGAACTTTTACTTTGTGATGTTTTAGATGGTTTTGAGCAGGAATATAAAGTTTCTAATAATTTATTATGTTCAATTTTAAGACAAAATAATTACGATTCAAAGGGGGAGTTATCTGAGTTTTATTATAAAAGATTCGATTTTAATCTTCATGATGACTTAGAGAAAGTTGGGATTTATAATTTTTTATTTTTTAGGTCTTATATTTCATCTAGCATTATGGATATTTCTGATATCAATAAGAAATTATTTGATGAAATGGAGGAAATTAAAATTAGAGATTACAAAAATAATCTAGAATTCACTATAAGCTTGGATTCTGAAGGATATAATTTTGTTTTTAGATCGGATAATGAAGATTATTATTATCCTATAATCTATACTAATAACGGGATTAGATTTATTTTGTTAAATAATATTTATTATTTGGATTTAGATAAAGATGATAAGCCAGTAGTCCTGGATAGCTCATGTAGAGAAATAATTATTCAAAATATACAACTTAAAAGTAAAAACCCGTCCTGAGACGGGTTTTTACTTAAAGAAAGATCAGATTAACCAATCAATTTCTTCATCAATTCATTCACTTGAGCAGGGTTGGCTTTACCACGTGACGCTTTCATCACTTGACCTACAAGACCGTTAAAGGCTTTCTCTTTACCAGACTTGTATTCTTCAACCATCTTCTCATTTGCAGCAAGAACTTCTTTAATGATCGCTTCAATCGCGCCAGTATCGGTTTCTTGCTTCAAGCCTTTTTCCGCAATAATGGCATCGGCAGATTGACCATTGGATTCCCACATAAAGCCGAAGACTTGTTTCGCAATTTTACCGCTGATTGTATTGTCTACAATACGTGCAATCATGCCGCCAAGCTGTTCAGCAGAAATTGGAGAATCGGTAATTTCCAGGTTCGCTTTGTTTAAAGCAGCAGAGAATTCACCCATCACCCAGTTAGCCGCCAATTTCGCCTGTTTCGCGCCACCTGCAGCAACCACTACAGCTTCGTAGAAATCAGCCAATTCACGTGAACCAGTGAGCACGTGTGCATCGTATTCAGACAATTGATGCTCAGATACAAAACGCTCACGACGTGCTTTCGGTAACTCTGGAAGTTCCGCACGAATCGCTTCAATTTGCTCATCAGAAATAATCACAGGCAACAAGTCTGGATCAGGGAAGTAACGGTAATCGTTGGCTTCTTCTTTAGAACGCATTGAACGCGTTTCCATTTTGTTCGGATCGAACAAACGGGTTTCTTGGATGATTCTGCCGCCACTTTCCAAAATGTCCATTTGACGTTCAATTTCAACATTGATCGCTTTTTCAATGAAACGGAAAGAGTTGATGTTTTTCAATTCACAACGTGTACCGAATTCATTGCCCGGACGACGTAACGAGACGTTACAGTCACAACGGAACGAACCTTCCGCCATGTTACCGTCAGAAATACCTAACCAGCGTACAAGCGTGTGAATGGTTTTTACATAAGCAACCGCTTCTTCAACCGAACGCATATCCGGTTCAGATACAATTTCAAGCAGCGGAGTACCGGCACGGTTCAAATCGATACCAGTCATGCCTGCAAAATCTTCATGCAAGGATTTACCGGCATCTTCTTCCAGATGCGCACGGGTTACGCCAATGCGTTTTACAGTGCCATCTTCAAGCTGAATATCAACATGACCCAAGCCCACAATCGGGTTGTCCATCTGGCTAATTTGGTAGCCTTTTGGAGAGTCAGGGTAGAAGTAGTTTTTACGTGCAAATACAGATGCTTTGTCGATATACGCGTCGATCCCTAAACCGAAACGCACCGCCAAATCGACCACTGCTTTGTTCAGTACTGGCAATACACCCGGCATCGCCAAATCAACCAAGCTGGCTTGGGTATTTGGGTCTTGACCAAAAGTCGTCGAAGAACCAGAGAAAATTTTAGAGTTCGTGTTGAGCTGTGTATGGATTTCTAAACCAATAACAACTTCCCAACCATCAATCAGCTTCGCCATTACACTGTCTCCTCTGCAATTGCCGCACGTTTGGTATGCCAATCGGTTGCTTGTTGATATTGATGTACAACAGACAACAACTGAGATTCTGACCAGTAGTTACCAATCAACTGTAAGCCAACTGGCAATTGATCTTTATCGAAACCAACAGGGGCGTTAATTGCTGGCAAACCTGCCAGGTTCACAGCGATGGTGTAGATGTCGCCCAAATACATTTCAACTGGGTCTAAAGATGCACCAATTTTATAGGCTGTGGTTGGTGCAGAAGGTGCAGCAATCACGTCAACAGATTCAAATGCTTTTAGGAAATCTTGCTGGATTAAACGACGTACTTTTTGTGCTTTTACGTAGTAAGCATCGTAATAACCGGCAGAAAGCGCGTACGTACCAATCAGGATACGACGTTGAACTTCCGGACCAAAACCTTCTGAACGTGAACGTTTGTACAAGTCTGTTAAATCCACCGGGTTTTCACAGCGGTAGCCGTAACGAACACCATCAAAGCGTTGTAAGTTAGATGATGCTTCAGCAGGTGCAATCAGGTAATAGGTTGGAACATAAGCATCAGTCATGTTGAGGTCAATCTCAACCAAAGTCGCGCCCATTTCTTCCAGTTTTTTCAATGATTCTTCAACACGTGCTTTAACGTCAGCATCTAAGCCGGCAACGTTGAAGTACTGTTTCGGAATACCAATGCGTAAACCTTTCACCGAAGTACTGTTCAGGTTAGCCACGTAATCATCAGCAGCAACGTTTACAGAAGTTGAGTCACGGTCATCATGACCTGCCATTACATTCATCAAATAAGCACAGTCTTCAGCCGAACGCGCCATAGGGCCGCCTTGGTCTAAAGATGATGCATAGGCGATCATACCGAAACGAGACACACGACCATACGTCGGTTTAAGTCCTGTAAGACCACAGAAAGACGCAGGTTGGCGAATTGAACCACCTGTGTCAGTACCAGTTGCAAACGGTGCAAGGTCAGCCGCTACAGCCGCAGCAGAGCCACCTGAAGAACCACCCGGAACATGATCCAGTGCCCACGGATTTTTGGTTGCGCCAAAATAAGATGACTCAGAGGTCGAACCCATGGCAAATTCGTCCATGTTTACTTTACCTAAAGTCACCAAACCTGCAACTTTACCTTTCGCTACAACGGTTGCGTCGTAAGGAGAGATAAAGTTATCCAGCATTTTAGAACCGGCAGTGGTTTTAATGCCTTGGGTACAGAAAATATCTTTGTGTGCAACGGGAACACCAGTCAACACATTTGCCATTCCAGATTGGCGCAGGGCATCCGCAGCATCTGCTTGAGCTAAGGCTTGTTCAGGCGTAACCGTGACATAACTTTGTACTTGGGCATCGATTTTTGCAATGCGTTTTAAATAATGTTCGGTGAGTTCACGAGACGAGAATTTAGAGCCAGCTAAACCCTCAGAAAGTTCACGAATCGATAAGCGATGTAAATCTGTCATGAGAAATAATTCTTTACGTTTAATTTAACAAAAATGGTTTGACTGATTGGTATTTATTCAATCACGCGTGGAACAAGGTACAAGCCATCTTGAGTTGCAGGTGCAACAGCTTGATATTCTTCACGATGATTTTCTTCAGAAACCACGTCTTCACGTAAGGGTTGCGGATTGTCAAATGGGCTTTTAAGCGGCTCGACCCCTTCTGTGTCAATGCCTTTTAAGGTTTCCATCATGCCTAAAATTTTATTTAGACTTTGAGCATATTCAGCAGATTGCGTATCATCTAGCGACAATCGTGCAAGATTGGCGATTGCTGAAACTGTTTGTGCATTTAAATCTGCAGAATGCTGTGCATCCGTTGTAGACATAACATCACCTGATCAGTATTAAAAAAATTCAAAATATCGTGCGTTATAATAAGCGATTGACTTGTTCAAATCATCACATTTAGTTAAAGTTGCCACCTTGCGTCCACATAAAGTTTAATCGAGAACGTCTCCGTGATTCTAAAAAGACTAATTGGCTTGTTTTCGCCCGATCTAGCCATTGATTTAGGTACAGCAAATACACTTATTTATGCACCAGGACGAGGCATTATATTAAATGAACCGACGGTTGTGGCAATTCGTCACAGTGGTTCACAAAAAATTGTTGCCGCGGTAGGTCTTGATGCAAAGCAAATGCTTGGTCGTACTCCTGCGAATATTACTGCAATCCGTCCCATGAAAGATGGTGTGATTGCCGATTTTGAAGTGACAGAAACCATGCTGAACCAATTTATCAGCAAAGTGCATGAAAGACGTCTATTTCCACCTGCACCGCGTGTTGTGGTTTGTGTTCCTTGCAAATCAACACTGGTAGAACGCCGTGCCATCCGTGAAGCGGTATTTAATGCTGGTGCGCGTGATGTTCGCTTGATTGAAGAGCCAATGGCTGCTGCAATTGGTGCGGGTATGCCGGTGGAGCAAGCATGTGGTTCAATGGTGGTGGATGTCGGTGGTGGTACCACTGAAATTGCCATTATTTCATTACAAGGCTGTGTTTATGCAGACTCGCTACGTATTGGCGGTGATGTATTTGATGAACAGATCATTAACTATGTACGTAAAGCACATGGTTGCGTGATTGGTGAAACCACGGCTGAAGTGATTAAAAAAGAAGTGGGTATGGCATTGCCGGATGAAGGTGCTAAACCACTCGAAATTGAAGTTCGTGGTCGTAACCTGGCTGAAGGTGTGCCTCGTGCAATTACTGTGACTTCTGATGAAATCATGCAAGCCATTTCTGATCCATTACAAAATATTGTCTCTGCGGTTAAATCTGCACTCGAACAAACACCACCTGAACTGTCGTCTGACATTGCAGAACGTGGCATTGTCTTGACAGGTGGCGGTGCATTATTACGTAACCTCGATAAACTGCTTGCACAAGAAACAGGTTTACCTGTGGTTGTCGCAGAAGATCCTTTAACTTGCGTGACGCGTGGTGGTGGTAAAGTCTTAGAATTCTTTGATAACCCAAATCATGACATGCTATTTGTAGGCTAAGTTAAGGACCAGGCGGGTGCAAACAAATCTGTTTTCTAGACAACCGCCATCTTTTCGCTCATTTATCATTGCGGTCATCACATGCTGGGTCGTGCTATTTTTTAACTGGCGCATGCCGCATGTGATTCAGCCCGCACGTGATGTCTTGTATGCGGCATATAATCCTATTTATGCCTTAGCAAGTTATCCGGTGTTATCGCGAGAATGGCTAAATCAACAAACCAAGTCTGAAGCCCAGTTACGTCGTGAAAATACCGCGATGCACGCCGAGCTTTTACAGGCGCAAGTTCGTCTGCAAAAATTATCTGAACTTTCTGCTGAAAATACCCGTTTAAGAGGTTTACTCGATACCCCACTGATTATTGATGGGCGTATGGAAATTGCAGAGGTGATTGGTACAGATGCAGATCCACTCAGACATATTATTGTGATTAACCGTGGTGCAAGCAGCCAGCTCAAAGTCGGTCAAACGGTTTTGGATGACAAAGGCATTATGGGGCAAATTATCGATGTCTATCCGCATAGTAGCCGGATCATGCTGTTGTCTGATAAAGAGCATTCTCTATCTGTACGTTTAGAACATACCGGAATGCGTGCCATTGTCACGGGTACAGGTGATTTAGGTCATTTGAAAATGGAATATGTTCCAACCAGTGCCAACATCAAAGTCGGTGAAAAAGTGTATAGCTCAGGTTTGGGTGCACATTTCCCTGCGGGTTATCTAGTGGGAACAGTGTCTAAAGTGAATCGACATAATTCGGGTGAATTTGCCAAAATAGAGGTGATTCCAGCAGCGCTGTTGGCAGGTGGACATCATGTGGTCGTGCTTTTTTCTGATTCGTTAGCGATGGAACAACCGTATGCTGCTCGCTAAATTACGTTCTGAAAACAACCGTGATCCTTTAATTGCCATTATTGTTTCAGTCATTATCTGTTCAGTACTGATTGTTTATCCATTGTCCTATGCTATTTCAGGCGCACGTCCATTATTCATGTTGCTGGTGATGCTGTTCTGGATCATGTGCCAGCCGACATGGTGTGGGATCTGGTTTGCCTTTGCGACCGGTATTTTTACCGATCTTCTGGTGGATGCACCCTTGGGAATGAATGCTTTAACCTTTGTGATGATCACTTTTATTGCCAGATTTTTAACCCGGGAACGCCGCATTTTGACCTTTGCTAATCTATGGGTCATTAGTTTCTTGGCCGTGTTGGCGCATTTGTTTATGACCTGGATCGCTCAAATTATGGGTGGTATGCAATTTTCGATTGCAAGACACTGGCAGCCCTTAGTGAGCAGTGTTTTAGTTTTTCCTGTTATTTATTTTATGTTAAGAAAATGGCGCGTTTAATTCTCGCTTCGAGTTCTCCGCGCCGTCGCGAGCTGCTTCAGCAACTCGGACTGGAATTTGAAATTTTTAGTCCCGAGATTGATGAATCGGTTTTAGCAGGCGAGGGCGTTGCAGCTTATGTGGAACGTCTCGCATGCAGCAAAGCTCAAGTGGTCTTGGATCAATTCCCCGATGCCATTGTTATCGCAGCTGACACCAGTTTAGGTGTCGATCATCAAATTTTAGGTAAACCTGAATCTAAACAACATGCTTTTGAAATGTGGCAACGTATTTCAGGTCGTAAACATGATGTATTTTCAGGTGTTTGCGTACGTACAATGACAGAAAAATCAAGTATAGTGGTACGAACGCAGGTTGAGTTTCAACAATTAAGTCTCGATGATATGGAAAGTTATTGGGCGACAGGCGAACCTGTAGGTAAAGCGGGAGCTTATGCCATTCAGGGGATTGCAGCACGTTATATTCCTCGCATAGAAGGAAGTTATAGTAACGTTGTGGGCTTACCTTTATATGAGACAGTACAGTTATTACAGTCGGTTAAGGCACTAAATTAACGGCTGAAAAAAAGAATTTTTATAATGTTTTGAGTCTTATTATGTCTGACGAGTTGTTGATTAACGTCACACCTATGGAATGTCGGGTGGCCTTAATCCAAAATGGTACGGTCAATGAACTATTTGTAGAGCGCACGGTTAAACGTGGTTTAGTTGGAAATATTTACAAAGGCAAAGTTGTTCGCGTTTTGCCGGGTATGCAAGCCGCGTTTGTAGATATTGGTTTATCTCGTACCGCATTTTTGCATATTAACGATATGGTTTGGCCGCGTAATCAACCGACGCCCAATGTTTTTGAGCTGCTACAACCGGGTCAAATCCTCACTGTTCAAGTGATGAAAGACATGCTTGGAACCAAGGGTGCGCGTTTAAGTACCGACCTTTCTATTCCTTCGCGTTATCTCGTCCTTATGCCCTATGGTCATCATACTGGCGTTTCACAACGGATTGAATCTGAACAGGAACGTGATCGCTTACGTTCGATGATTGAAGGCATTCAAACTGAACATAAGCTACCGGGCAGTGTCATTGTACGTACTGCTGCTGAAGGTATTCCAGAATCAGAAATTGCCCAAGATATGGCGTATTTGGCCAAGCTTTGGGAATTTATTCAGCGCAAGCAAACCAGCATTGCTGTACCTTCACTGATTTTTGAAGAGCTTCCGCTTCCGCAACGGGTGATTCGTGATTTAGCCAATGAAGATACCGCTAAGATTTCAGTCGATTCACGTGAAATTCATGCCAAGTTGCTAGAGTTTGTTGAAGAATTTGTACCGAGTATGCAAACGAGACTGGTGCACTACCCAGGTGAACGTCCTATTTTCGACTTGTACAATGTAGAAGAAGATATTCAAAAAGCATTACAAACACGTGTCGCACTTAAGTCTGGCGGATATTTGATGCTAGACCAGACTGAAGCGATGACCACGATTGATGTCAATACCGGTTCATATGTCGGTGGTCGGACACTGGAAGACACGGTGTTCAAAACCAATATGGAAGCGACACAAGTGATCGCACGTCAGCTGCGTTTGCGCAATTTGGGTGGCATTATCATTATTGACTTCATTGATATGCAGGAAGCACAGCATCGTGAAGAAGTGATGAGCCAGTTTGAGCGCATGCTTGAACGTGATCATGCCAAAACTAAAATCACGCAAGTATCAGAGCTTGGCCTGGTCGAAATGACCCGTAAGCGTACCCGTGAATCTTTAGAACACTTGTTATGTGAATCATGTTCGACCTGTCAGGGACGTGGCTATGTGAAAACGGCAGAGACGGTGTGTTATGAAATTTTTCGAGAAATTTTAAGATATGCGCGCGCTTTTGAATCAAAAAGTGAATTTACCGTTGTTGCGCACCCTTTGGTGATTGACCGATTGTTAACAGCCGAAGCACCGGCAGTGGCCGATTTAGAGCACTTTATAGGGCGTATGATCAAGTTTCAGGTGGAAAATCTATATACGCAAGAGCAATACGATATCATTCTGAGCTGAAATTGTAACAGAATATCGTTAAATACTTGTTACATCTGAAATTTTACTTTCTTGATGTAATTTCTAATACTAGTCATACACAGTAGCCAAAGCCAAAATCTCCCTTTTTGGCTTAGCAAAAAAAGAGGTATGACATGAGTATGAGTCAAGTAGTTATTAAAAAAAGTTTGAATGCGTTAGATCATAAACCAACACAGAATGGTTATATCGTCGATGAGCAAGGTAAAGAAGTTCAGATTACTGCTGCCATGATTCGTTCGGTCTGCCATCAATTATTAAATCAATGTCGTGCAATTAAAAATTAAGGGGCTCATCAAAAGCCCCTTAATTTATTCATATTTATTCTTTATCACTTGCGGTTAACTCACCGCCCGTAACTTTGGGGTTTCTTGACCCACGATCTCTTCAAATCGCTGAATTTCATCTTCAAGGTGAGTCAGTAGGTTTTGCATTTTAGGTAATGCATTTCGACAACCTGTTAAACCCACTTCCAATTTATCCAAATAACTGGTCATTGTAATATTGAGGGCCTGCCCATCTAAAACAATAGAAGCCGGGTAGAGTGCATCCAGTTTGGCACCATTCCAATATAATGGTTCACGCGGTCCGGGTACATTAGAAATCACAATATTGAATGCCTGGCGTTTTGGCATCATGCCTGACACAATATTTAAGCCCGCTGCACCGTAAACCAATGCACTATAGTTTAAAATTTGATTTGAGTTCATGCGTTTAAAACGCTGTTTCGCATTTAACACACTACGACGAATAATTTGCAGACGTTCTAACGGTGTTTCTTTATTGGTGCCTAAATTGGCTAGAATCATGGTGATACGGTTAGAGACATCAGAATTATCATCTCGAATTGAAGCAGGTACCATGGCAATGAGAGGCTTTTTCGGCAATGCATGTTGACTGAGTAAATATTCACGCAGTGCACCGGAACAGATCGCTAGTACCACATCATTAATAGTCACACCGAGTGCTTTGGCAATCTTGCTTAAACGACCCAGCTCAAAGGATTGTGCTGCAAAACGACGCGAAGAACTCACGCGTTGATTTAAAATACTGCTTGGCGCCTGAAAACTTGAAACATAGTCAGGATTACGTCCCATATCTTTGCAAATGGTTTGAGATAATTCATACATGACTTTGGGAGTCGCTTCGATTTGCTCTTTTAAAGCACCCATAATTTTTTTTATGCGGCTCTTCTTTTGGGGTTCTTTAAAGCGTTTGGCGCGAGGCCCTTCAACACACCACAGGGGCACAATACTTTTGGCATTAGGATCACGCGACAGTGATTTTTCAACTAAACGCATGCCGGCAATACCATCGACCATCGCATGGTGAATTTTAAAGTACATGGCAAAACGGTTGCCTTCAATGCCTTCAATAATATTACAGGTCCAAAGTGGTTTGGCACGATCAAGCAAAGCGCTATGTTCTTGCGAAATATAAGTCAGTAATTCACGGATTCGACCTGGATGAGGAAGTGCGATGTGACGGAAATGATGGTCTAAGTCAAATTCTTGGTCTTCATCCCAAAATAGGCCATTCAGTTTATTATTAAAAGGTGCAACAGGAAGACACTTGGATTTACGAATATCAGCAACGAGATCTTGAATAAATGTTTCAGGTGCATTGTCAGGAATTTGAAATAAAAAGAGTCCACCGACATGCATCGGTTGCTGACGTTTCTCTAGCGACAGAAAAATAAAATCAATAGGGTGTAATGGACGCATAGCGTGGAATGCCTCACTGCAATTTCATTGGCCGTTCTTATTTGAACAGGCTTGTTAGAATTATAAAAACCGTTTTTTCAGTATATCTTTTTTCAAAAATAAAAGAACCGATTTCTGTGTAAGGAAAAGTGAATAAAAAGCCACTGAAAACAGTGGCTTTTTATTGAAAAATTATTTTTTTAGGTTTCCAGCATGTAATCCACATTCTTTATGGGTGGCTTCTTCCCACCACCAACGACCTTCACGTTCATGTTGGTTCGGGAGGACGGGGCGAGTACAGGGTTCACAGCCAATAGAAATAAAACCACGTTCATGCAACGGATTATAAGGAATCTCCATCATACGAATATAATTCCAGACATCCGCGCTTGACCAGTTGGCTAGCGGATTATACTTAATTAACTGCTTACCTGGACCAGAAAAACCGGCATCGGCCTCAACCACAGGAATTTCATTACGAGTACCCGGACTTTGATCTTTACGCTGACCGGTAATCCAGCCATCTAATGTTGCCAGTTTTTTACGTAAAGGTTGAACTTTACGGATGCCGCAACATTCCTTATGTCCATCTTGATAGAAGCTAAAGAAACCTTTTTCCGTGACCAGTTGTTGCATCGTTTCTGTTTCTGGGAAGCAAATTTCGATATCAATATTGTAATGTTTACGAACTTGGTCGATAAATTGATAAGTTTCTGCGTGTAAACGACCGGTATCTAAACTAAAGACACGAAATGGTTTACCGAGGTGAGAGGCCATATCAATCAAAACCACATCTTCAGCACCTGAAAATGAAATGGCAATTTCACCTTCTTGACTTAAAGCAAGTTCCAGAATCTCGCTGGGAGATTTATCGGCATATTCAGATGCAAGTGCATCGACAAGGTCAATGGTGGGGATCGTAGTCATGACAGTTCCTGGCGTATAGGCTTGGACACTTAAAAACCTATATTAATTTAATTCACAACGATTTTAATAGAATTGAAATAGCCTGCTTATCACTAAAAAATAAATACTTATGAATAAAACAGATTTAAAAAACAGCACATAGACTGTCAATTTTTAAGCTATGATAGCGCAAAATTTTTCACTGACATTGGGAGAACCCATGGAAATCGTATGTCTTGATCTTGAGGGTGTGTTAGTTCCAGAAATTTGGATTAACTTCGCCAAGAAAACTGGAATTAAAGCATTGGAAGCAACTACACGTGATATCCCAGACTACGATGTGTTGATGACGCAGCGCCTGAATATTTTAAAAGAGCACGGCTTAGGCTTAAATGATATTCAGGAAGTGATTGCAGATATGGGACCATTCCCAGGTGCAAAAGAATTTGTGAAATGGGTGAGTACTCATTTTCAACTCATTATTCTTTCAGATACGTTTTATGAATTTGCTCATCCACTCATGAAGCAATTGGATTGGCCGACTATTTTCTGTCATAAGTTGGAAACGGATGAAGCGGGCATGATCTCTGCCTATAAACTTCGCCAGCCCGATCAAAAGCGTCAAGCTGTTAAAGCACTGCACGGTTTGAACTTCCGTGTAATTGCAGCGGGTGACTCGTATAACGATACTACGATGCTAGGTGAAGCTGATCATGGTTTCTTGTTTGATGCGCCTGAAAACGTGATTGCTGAATTCCCGCAATTTCCACCAATTCATGGTTATGAAGCGTTAAAAGAAGCCATTCGTAATGCTTCAGTTCGCGATATTCCAGCTTAATTAGATGTTTTAAGCAAAAGAGAAGGGGCGCTTAGAGCGCCCCTTCTTGTTTAATCCTAATTTTTAACGCAATTAGAAGCGGTAACCGATTTTCATACCGTAGCCAATAGCATGATTATCTTCGAAGCTACCTTTTACTATGCCACCTGTTTGAGCTTGTGCATCACCTAACCAGAAATATTTTACACCAGCTTGAATAAAGTAGTTTTCAGCGGGGCTATATTGACCGCCTAAACCAACACTCCAATAACCTTCAGTAGGGCCTAAAGTTGTTACAGGATTACCTGCGCCAGAATCGTATCCAACCGCTGCTGTACCTGACCATTTATTATTAAATTTATGGCCTAACCCTACAGTTGCTGAATATTGATCATCTGAATAATTGATTAGGTCTTGTCCCATAATTTTTAACAATGCTGGGCTGACTGCAAATTGATCCCAATGTACCCAGCGTAAGTTAGCAAAAGCAAGAGTATTTGCTGCTACACCAGTTTGAAGGTCAACATTAACAGACTGCGGTGTTGTTGCATTTACCGTGCTGTTTACTTCACCTAATTGAGAGAAAACGTATTTTTGCTGAGGTGTCAGAATATTTGCATAATTTGGAGATTGAGCAATCGCAGGCAACATAGATGTTTCATGCGATTTAGCTTCATGTTTAATTTCAGAACGGTAAGTTACAGAAGCTTTTAATGCAATTTCAGGGATTTGATAAGCAAAACCAGCTAACCAACCATACGCTTCTTCTTGATCTACTTTAATGTTGTAGCCACTTAATAATGAGTAAGCTGCCCCACGTAATTTAATGTCAGCTTCAACAGTTTGCCAAACCGGGCCAGCATAGAAATTCCAGTTTTCATTAGGTTGATAACCAATTAAAGCAGTTAGATTGTTGGTTCTTACTTCAACAGAAGTGCCTTCAGAACCATTTGAAAAGCTAGAACCATCTACTTGATAAGTCGCATCTGCACCATAAGGTTGGTCATATAAAAGACCTATGGAAATTTTATCAGTTGCTTGAACTTTAATGGCTGCAGAAGGGAAATAGTAGTCATCTCCCATATCTTCAACTTTATTACCGCTGTTATCTTTACCTTTAACAGTCGGATCAAGAACAGAAATACCAGCTTCAGCATAGTTACCTGATTGTAAAAAAGCTGAAATTGACTGTCCAGAACGGTCTAAGCCAGCAGCAAAAACTGAAGCAGATGGAAGTAAACTGATTAAAATTGCTGAATGAATTACTGTAAGCTTCATAGATTCTTTTCCCTGAGTCGCTTCATCTTTTTAAAAGTTACGGGAAAGTAACATAAATAAAAAAAGAGTAAACGCTGAGAACTGAGTGCAAAATGAACTGACTAATTCAAAAAATAGACTTGAATAGAGTAAAAGTACTAACAATACTTTTGTATATTAATGATTTATAAGTAAAAAAATAGAGTAATAAGCTTAAAAAAATAGGGCAATATAAGTAATTTTTTTTGATCAAATTTAAAACATATAGATTGCGCTATTAAAAAAACAAGTGATGTAATGTAAAAAAGACCATTGTGAACAATGGTCTTTTATTAATTTATCAAATAATTTTAGAAGCGGTAGCCAATTTTTAAGCCGTATCCAAACGCATCATTATCTTCAAAGTCGGCAACATATGAGCTAGAGCCAAAATCAGAAGCTGCTTGAGCTTTTGCATCGCCTAACCAGAAGTATTTAACACCACCAGCAATAAAGTAGTTTGGAGCAGGGCTAAATTGTAAACCTAGACCCACATTCCAATAACCTTCAGTAGGGCCTAAAGTAGAAACTGGGTTACCCGCACCAGAGTCCCAACCTACAGAAACATTACCAGCCCATTGTTCGCTAAGTTTACGACCCACACCTACAGTTGCTGAGATTTGATCATCTGTATAAGAAACGATATCAAAACCATTAGGATTATTAGGAGTTGCACCTACAGCTCCTAATGCTTTTGAAACTTGCTCAAATTTTTCTGGACGAATCGAAAATTCTTTCCAATTTACCCAGCGTAAATTAGCAAAGGCAACTGTATCTGCCATGATGCCTGTTTGAAAATCAAGATTTACAGATTGAGGTGTAGAGATCTTAGTATTTGTATTTACATTATAGATTGCTGCAGCAGGATTCTGTGTAACCAACGCCAAAATATCACTACGGCCGTACTCATTTGTATCTAATTCATGCTCAATTTCAGAGCGATACGTTAGAGATGCTTTTAATGCAATTTCAGGAATTTGATAGGCTAAACCTGCCAACCAACCAACAGCTGAGTCTTCGCTCATATTTGCATTATACTGTCCTAATGCAGTTGTACTACCATAAGCTAGACCACGTAATTGAACATTCCCTTCAACTGTTTGATACACTGGACCAGCATAAATATTGAAGTTTTCAGTTGGTTGATAGCCTAATAAAAGTGAAATATTTTCTGATTTTACTTCAACTTCAGTATTTTCAATACCATTATGGAAAACACCACCGGCTAATGGATTCAAATAAGTATCGGTAGAGTAAGTCGCTTTAGCCCCGAATGGTTGATCGTAGAGTAAACCAAAAGAAAAATTATCAGTAAGTTGAAGTTTTAATGCAGCACTAGGGAAATAGTAATCATCTGCCATTTCTCCAACTGAAGTTCCACGATAAGCAGGAGCTAAGGGTGCAGCTGCACCACCTGGTGTCCAATTATTTTGAACTTTACCAGAAGCACTTGGATCTAAAACAGAAATACCCGCTTCAAAATAGTTACCAGATTGTAGGAATGCTGAAATAGATTGACCTGAACGGTCTAGAGCGGCTGCGAATGCACCTGACATTGGTACTGTTGCAAGAATCATCGCTGTACTAAGTGTTTTTAATTTCATTGTCTGTCTTTCCTTGAGGTACAAATTTTTTTACTGCGGCTTTGTGTTATTTATGCTCAGTATTCATTTTTTGGTAACTTCGGTTTTTTACCGAATATCATTTGTTACTCCATGTCACAAAAATAACACAATAAAAAAAAGAGTAAATGCTCTAGAAAAACAAATAAGTGTATAAATACACTTTATTAGAGCTTTTAATCTAAACAGGGGTGGTGGTGTGTTTGTAATATATTGAAAAATAAAAATAAAAAATGATTAATTGGGATTTGGTTTAGATTTCCATTTGATTAAAAAACAATCATTTAACGTGAAAAGTGTAGTAATAATTTGTTATCTAGATCACACTATTTTTTTCTAGGAATTCTGTGGCTTAGATTAAAGAACTCAATATATTGAAGTCTGGATACTGGGAGCTATTTTTTAGGTTATATCTTTTTATATTTATTCTGAATTTTTAAAAATTCCTGGTCTTATTTATGGGATTAGTAAAGTTTGAGTGGTGAATAAAAAATGTCATTGAAAGTGAATCGATTAAATATTTATTTCATGTGGAAATATGAGTTTCAGAGATTTTGTATATGAAAATTTTGTATTTCTCTAAAACGATTGTGCGCCCTGCGCGAATAGAACTTTTCTCTAAAGGCCTTTTATGTACTGCATTTGGGCTTTCATGTTTTTGATTTATATCCCTATTTGTATCCTTATTTACTTAAGTACCTTATGTTGGTGAAATGCCATTATGGACGTGGATTCGAATCCTAAATAGGGATTCGAACTGGTGGGATCATTATGAATTGATATACGAGGAGAAATAAGATAGATGCTTTTGGCCAATGATGATCTTTTTGAGCTATGGCGTACAGAAATAGGATTAGATCGTTACACACGTGAAGGTGAATGGGCAACCAAGATAGGACAATTGGATATTTTTGATTGGAAAGACTTAGACTGCGTTATTGAGCAGTTGGATGGGGAGATTAAGAAAAGAAGAATGCGGAATTCATATTTTTTTATAAACCTTAGACTATTATGTTTTGCATTACAAAAAATATTAGATCTGGGGGATTTATGCCAACAACTGCGTATTCAAAAACTTTTAATGGAGAATTTCAGGTCGATCAACTTGAAAATTTACACACAAAGTTTAAGGATCATTTAAAACTCGATATGGATTTTAGGGCATTCGTTAAGTCAGATGTGCTATGCCCGTGTTGTAATACATCTAATGCTATTGTTGTGAGTCAAGGATTTTCTAAAGCTTCCAATGAACCTGTGAAACAAGCGCATTTTGCTTTTAAAAATAATGATGGTTTGGATTCTCATCTAAAATTTTGTGATTTTTATTCTGGATTGGATAAGGAAATCTTAACTACTAATGAGTGCATGGTTAGATTGCGAGAATCTAACGATATGTTAACTGAAACAGTCAGAAGATTTATATGTGCTGGAATTGAAAACAATGTCTTTAGCCAAAAAGATATTTTAGCTATGAGGCAGTGGTTTTTTGAACTGAAATCAACTAAATCACTTTTCGTAAAAGAAAGTAAGTTAAAGCTTAAATTATTGCACCAGATGATTATTAACAAGGAGAGAAATAAAAAACAATTTTCTTACAGTAATGATCCAAGAGAATTAATTGATATTGATGCTGAAGCATTAAAATTACTCTCTTTTAGAGCTCCTGTGAGAAGTCTACCGGATCCTAAAAATATTAAAGAGAATTGGATATATTATTCTTTAAGATCCAAAACTGTTATTGAAAAAGCGATTAAAATTTCTATTAAAGATGATCAGACTTATACGTACGATAGAACACTTTTGAAAGAAAACTATAGAAAATCTTGGCATGTAGCATACAAAATAGTTAGCTCTGTTCCTGAATTATTTAAAAAATATGGCCGAAGCACCCATACCAAAGTAAGAAAATTAAATTCGATTATGGCTTATGCTGCTTTGCTTTTATTCATTAATAAATGGGATATTGAGGCTTCTCTTAGCATGCATAATGAAAGAATTGCACCTATTGATAAAATAATAAATATGAATTTAGGAAACGTCATAGGAATAAATCCGTTTATGAATTACGCAGAGTGGGATGTATTAAAATTTGTTGATGTGTGGACTAATCAATCAGAGGGTTTTGACATGACAATTGAATTTAATAAAGCTAAAACTGATGTCTTAGAACATTACGGGAAATAATGCCGTCTCAAAACTAAGTCATACAACACAACAAACCACATTTAACACCAGCCCTATTCACTAACGAATGGGGTTTTGGTTAGAAAGTAGAAGTAGGCTTAATCAGCTAAAGGATAGTCAAAAAGTTTTCCTCTTAAGTTTACTAACAATCTATTCCTTAAAAGTCTCATTTAATGCCTGTTGCACAGCATCTACACGTATTTTACAGTCTTTGTAAGCAGACATAGATTCTTCAACGATTTTCATCAAATTATCAATGTCTGGTTCTTCTCATGACCCTGATGCGGATTGATCTGTTTCCTTTTGGCAGCCAGTGATTGAAATAGCCAGAAGCAGAGTAATAGTTAGTTTTGTTTTCATGGTTTTATCTTGTTGTTATTGGTGGTTGAATTGTAAGGAAAAATAGGAAAAGACAACCTACTAATGATACTTGGCTTACCTAGCACCCATGAGTTTAAAGGCAGGGGTGCTTTTTTGTTGTTTACCAGATAAATATTGTCAAAAAGGTAATGTAATGCAATATTAATTATATTTTTAAGGACTTATCTTCTGCATTGAAAATATCATTATAAATAAAAGGCTTAAGATCTTTATGTAAGTGCTTTATTGAAGTTCCAACAATGATTTGACTGCTATTTTCAAGAGAACTAATAGTTTCTAGGATTAATTCTTGCAAACGAATATTTCTTTCAGGCTCATTTCCACCATCATCTATACCATCAAGTATTACGAAGCGGGGAAAACGCATATGTGGAATTTCGTCAGCAGTTTTTAATAATGCTAAGTGAAATAAATGTCTCAAAACTACCATTGAGCTTTCACTAAATTTACTTTTATTATTTATGGAGATTTGATTGTCTGAAAAGCTAATGTTGACATGTCTTGGATTTTGGAACTCTTTTTCACGTGGTATATCTTTTTTTAATAATTCCATTAGGTTTGAATTTAACTTTAATATCGTATCTTTTTTCTTTTTATAACTTTCTTCCTCAAGAGTGCTAATAGAACCATTAAGTTCATCTATATCTGTGTCCAAAACATCAATTCTTTCATTTAAATCACTTAATTCATCATAAAGAGGTATTAATTTTTCAATCTCTTTAATCTCAGTATCAATTTGACCGATACTGAATGAAATGTTAGAAATATTTATTTTTTCATCGTCAGACCAGTGTTGAGTTAAATCATTCAATTGGGCTGAAATTGAATTTATTTCTAAGTTTGTATGATTAATTTTTATATTTATTTCTTTAACTTTATTGTCTCTAATATCATTTATTTTTTTAGACTCCTCAATTTGAATTAGTAACTCATTTTTCATTCTTAGTAGTGGAGTGATATGGGAATCAGCTTCCACTTTACTTTCACATTTGCATAAATTACATATGTTAGAAGCGGCAGAGGTCAGCCTGGACAAGCAAGCAGGGCAAAATTCGAAATTTATATTTGAAATTGACTGAATATATTCAGATTCATCTAGTCTTTCTAACCTATCTATTAGTTCAGAAATAAAAATCTGAGAATCTAAGCTATTAAGATAAAGTTTGTTTTTTTCATTTTCAAATTTATTTTTTTCCTTGGTTAAGGTGTTGAGAGTTTTATTATAACTTTCAATTTTTTTTAAGTTTTCACTTTCAATTTTTTTTGGGGTTTTTTGCTTGTTATTTAAATCTGTACGTAATTTAAATAGCATATCTGTATTTTTATTTATTCTGGCTTGTGCTGATGCTTTATTTTTAAAAGAAAAAAAAGATTTTTTAAAGATATTTTTCAAAAAACTTAATTCTGCTTTAAGTTTTGTTTTTTCTTTTATTTTAGCTTTTAACTTAACTTGCTTTGTATAAAGTTCATTATTGTAAAAACCTAGTAGATATTCCCCAATTGTTTTGCGAGTTAAAGAATCATCAAATAATGCTGGTATTAAAATAGGATAATGTAAGTAGGGTTGAGCTGCGTAAATGCATCTCATGATCTGATGAACAGTCAAAGTTGAAGACGCTTCTAAGTCAAACTCACTATTGTCCATTAAATTGAATAACATTTGGGAATAACTAATCTTTTCAGATCTATTTATAGAAAAGGTTTGCCAGTCGTAGTCATCTAATTTGTTAATATCAAATTCTTCGTAAGCAATTGAAATAGGTCTTCTTGAAATTTCAGATATCTCTCTTTTTAAAATAAGATTTGAATTATTAATTTTAATAGATAAATAACTTACATCACAACTCAAAGCTTCTGCTTTTAAGGGAATTTCTTCCATACCTAATGTATATGCTATTAAATCAAGAATTGTAGTTTTACCTGAAGAATTATCTCCAGTGATTACATTCAATCCTGTTTTAAATACACCGTTAAAAGCTATTTTTTCATCTTTAATAACTAATAAATTGTTAATTTCTAATGTCGGTTCAATTATGTTCATATCTATATTCCATAAGAGAAGATCTTGCTTTCAAACCATTTTCCCCCTTAAGCTCAATCTGTAATAGTGTAATGACTATTATTAGCGGAAGCTGATGATTGCCATAAAATGAGAAATAAAATAGCTTGTCTTTTATATCTGAAGTGAATTTTTTCTTTGAGCGTTTAACCAAACCTTGCTTGTAGCTTTCCATATCAATATAACCCAGCGATAGTAGGCTAGAAATGGCTTTTTTTTGAAGAATAGATATCCTTTGAAAAGTGATCTTATGGTTTATAGGGTCTCGATATTCTTTACGTAAATCTTTAAAATCTTTTTTGATCTCTTGAATATCTTCTGGAAATTTAAAGTCATTTATACACCCTGGATATGCTAGATAAAAATCAATAATTCTGATTTTATCTATTTCAATGGATGTGTTTTCACTAAAAGTATTTAATATAAAAAAAATTCTAAATATACAATGTGATAGATCAAATGCAGGGCTGTATATTAACATTTAGACTGTCCACTTAATATGGCAATTCCCAGCGAGGAAATACATTAAACCATACATTCTATCACTAGTGATTGATTTCCCAGTACCATCTATTGCATTTAATGTATTGCCTATTACTTTTGTATCTATAATTGCATCAATTACTGATCTTGATTGTCCTTCTGCTATAGCTGGAATTACATAAGCTCTGTGATTGCTTGCTATGGTAGCTAAAATATTAACCAAAATGAATTGCCCAGAGTCAGATGCTTCATATCTAGTTATAAATTTACTTGTGAATTCCTTCAACTCTAAAGCTTCATCTACTAAATCACTTCTAGAAGCTTCTGATAATTTAGTACCTAAATCTTTCATATCTGATTTCGGAGACTTATAGCGGAGAAGGCTTTCTGTAACTTCATGATAAGTATCATCATCTAAAAAGTTATTAGAATTTTCTAAAATTTTTAGATACATATCTACAATGGCCTTAGTTCCATTGTTTTTATTATTATCAAGATAAGTATGATAATTACGACTATTATCGTCTCTACCGACTATTTTATCTGCATTGTTGTCAGATTGATTGACTGGATTGTACATTTCAATTCACGCTATTATCATCACGCCCAACCATTTTCCCATTTACATTATTTCTTTGTTGTACAACTTTGTTAGAGTTGGAATTTTTAGAAATAAATTTTTGACTTACGTAAGTGATTCCTGAACCAGTTAATAAACCTGTTATAAAAGTTAAGATATCGCTTAAAGAAATTGTAAATTCCATAATTAACCCTATTTAAAAATTAGTTTTAAACATCCCGATACAACCCAACAACTTTGCCAACCAACTTACAACCATACTCCAAAACCCATAGTTTTTTCTGGCCAGTCAAGGTTTAAAGGCTGTAAATACATATTTTCATTCATTGTCCAGATCTGCTCTAAAAGACTGCGTTGGGTTCACAGCTTTTCTCGCTTGGTTACTTAAATTTGTACAGGGATAAGTTTTACTTCCCACTGAGATCCAAAACGTTCATTTAAATAGAGCTCAATATTTTCTTTTGCTTTTTCACATTGATCGGCTTTTAGAAGAATGGCGTTGGTTCCAGTGGATAGTCCATAGCGAGTAAAACCATCCATGGCATCGTTAACTGTGGTCTTATTTGTTAAAAAAACCTGAGCTTTATCATTGGTGATGAATTTATTGATGTCTTTTAATTTTGGAGCAATTTCGACAGGAATCGTAATTTGAACTAGATGAAATGGATCAAGAGAAATTGATTCAACTTGGTAGTCCACGCCTCTGGTCATACCACCACTGAAGCTTTGAGCAGTTTCATCAGCAGATTCAAAATCATCAAAGAGGCCTATATCAATCGCTTCTTCACGAGATTCTGTAGTAGTAAGCCAACCGTCACCATCAGGAATGATGTAGCAATTTTCTGAGATCAGTTTAATTATATAAGACATATACCCCCCAGTATTTTCTTTCTTAGCAGTGGTTTATAACGTTTATTGAGGACTTTTCCAACAACTATATTTTGGTAAGTTACATTTTAAGTAATTAATAGAATCAATTTTTCCTAGGTCTTCCTCTTCTGTTTTTCATGTTCATTTTAAGAAAGGGGATTACGATATTTGGATCATAAAGATTCTTCCCAGTACTGCCGATATTAAATAATTCTAATTGCCTAGAAAGGGTATCTCTTGACATCGGAAAGCGTTTAGTAAGCCAGGTTAGATCTACCAGATCAGGATATTGCTCTGTTTCTAAGGCAACTACTGTGGCGCCGTGAATTTTATCTCCCAAACATATTTTAGGAGGGGTGTCGCTTTCTACTGTGATGATGTATTTGTGCTTAAACATAATTGAGGCTACTCAGGTTTATCTTTAAACTTTTCCACTTCTTTTCTTACCACTGACTCATACCAGAAAACATCTTTTTCCGTAATTCTAACCGGTTCAGGAATATGGCCTTGCTTTAGCAGCCTATAAAACTTGGTTCGACCCACAGCAAGAAGGTCCATAAATTCTTTTGCTCGAACTCGTCTATCAATATTCATAGGTATCCGGAAGTTAGTTTTTATTCTAAATAGATTTACCTTTGTAACATGAGAGGAGCAATAAAAATGATCGAGTTAATATTACAAAAATTAAATCTGAAAGCGATTGCAACATATAGGCTTTAATTTTGGTCACTTCTTTTTCATTACCGGTCTGGTCTTTCCATTTGCGTGTACTCAATGAACGCTCAATATAAACCTTTCCACCTTTCTTAAGGTACTTGCTAGCAATCTCGGCTAATTGATTGCTGGTGGTAATTCCATGCAATTCTGCAGTCTGTTTGCCTCGCTTATAGTCTTGTCCTTTCATTGCTAAGTTGATAGGCCAACGGATTTATAATCCGATGTTCATCAATTTTTAGGAACTTACCTACCCAATAGGGAGGCTGAGGTCGAACTTTTTAAAGACGTTTGATCTTTACTTCAAGCATGCACAGGAACTCTTATTTATTGAAAGACCATGCATGGTTAATAAATCATCTTTTTAAAGAAAATAAGAGAAATTGTCATTTTAAAATCAAAGGTAAACTTTTATGCTTTCCGCATAAAAATACATTTTTGATTGGATAATGATCTACTACACCACAACGAAAACAGATTGTCTTTTAAGCCTAATGCAGTGCATTTCTAACGGCAGTGCAAAATTTTGGTTTTCTGATTCTGTGAGTTTTTCAAAATTTCATACTGTTATTCCAAAGTTGATCTTGGAGTATGGCCTCGATCTGGATGAATCTGTACGAAAGAAAAAATCAGACTATGGCGAGCCAGTTTGGAGTTTGGTCATCAATTATGATCCAGCTAAAAATGATGTATTTCAATTTTGGTTATTTACAACAGGGTATAGAGAGGCGCGAAGAAGTAAGCTGACGCTGAAAGAAATACTCGCTAAGAATTCGAGTATGGTACAGAAGCAAAAGCTCAATAGTATTTTGACTGTCAAAAAAGAGAAGCTTCTACGTTATGGAGATTATGTACTGGGACAATATTTAGAGTTCAGTGAACTTAAACCTCAATATTCTAAGATTTATTATCATCCTGAGCAATTTGGAGTAGTATTTAATACTAAGGTGATTCGAACAAAGACAATTGATAGTAATAAGAATTCAAATTACCGAATTTTTAAGCCTTTTGATGATTCTGAGTTGAGGCGTTTTATCAGTATTAATAAAAATTTTGGTTTTGCTTTTCTGGAAAATGAACATACCCGTTGGAATCAGGCCTCTGTGAGCCTATTTTTACGAAATCGATTTGGTATTAAATTTGGTGAGGATGTCAGTTATAACGATCGATTGAAGGAACTTAGCAGGGCATTACGTGGGGTTCGTAAAAAGCATTTGGAGTTTTTCCAGCGTTATTCCCAGAAGAAAATCCGCTTCACCTGGTATCTATCCAAAGATTTTATAGAGTCGGCTGAAAGGGAGTTAAATAAAAAAATTGATTTAATCTCTACTGGTAAAGCAGATCGATTAAAAGAAGCTACATATCGATTAAGTGCACACGGTAATTTTCATGGCACCAGGCATCAAATTGGAAAGTTACAGGCCAAGACCAGATCAAAATTAAATAGTAGAGATCCAAACCATAAGAAACTGAATCAAATGTATTTCCCTCAAAATCTCCACTATGTGCGGTTCACTGCTAAAAAGGCTCAGAATATGAAAGAGTTTGAATTATTGTGTCGAAATGCAGATAAGATTTATTTGAATAAACAGAGTCGATCGAGATCTAAAACCAATTGTTGATCTAGTTCAATCCTCCAATAATCTTTAGAAATTGTAATATACCCAATATTGGTATCATTCCTAAAACGGTAATATTCCCAATTTTGGGATTTTGAATGTACCCGTTTTTGGGATTTTGAACGATCCCGTTTTTGGGATGCAGAACCTATCAATGAATCTACCATTGAATCAATCATCTCTCTTTTAAGAGAGCGCCGTCTTAATTCAAGGTTAAATCTTCTTCCATATTCAAGAATGAACTTTAAAAGCAACTTGATATATGCACCAATTTTGCACTGGCTTGAGCTGTGAACGATTTTAATTAAAAAAATGATAAATGGTACATCAATAATTTTTGTGAGCTTGTAGGGCAAATTAGAGCGTTATATGAGTGTCTATCATTGGCACTATTTAATTAGATCATGTTCGCCGTAGTGATCCAGAATAAGACGATTGTTTGAACACAATATTATGTGGTGGAAATAGCTAGAAATATAGGGTTTTGCTCCCTGCCTCGCGCGCGCGTTTTATTGGAAATATACCCATTTTTTAGGCGCTTAGATTACTCCTTAATAAGTTGAAACTTATGGAGGTAAGAGTATGGGGATTCTTGTTGAGCTTAATAATTTTGATATTTCAGAAAGGCTAATATTCGTTAAAAACACTATCCATTACGGCGCACCAAATTATAAAGAAATGATTGCTGACTTAAAAAATAATCATGAAATGACAGGGGAGAAAATTGCGCATCTATTACCAATTGTCGGGGCTTCTAGTGTGTATGATTGGGCACGTGGCAGTGGTAAGCCAAACTATGCAACTGGTGAGGCATTCATTGAACTATGGAAAGTATTGATGGATAAAGAAGATCAAGATATTCCACGAATTAAGCACTGGAGTGTGTAAACAATGGCAGAGTCAAAGAAACCAGCATATGAGCCTCTAGACTGTGATGATATGGAAAGATCGATCCTGTTGTGTAATGGAGTTGAATACTTGATTGATGAGTTTCAAAGAGAAATCAACTGCAAAGAGCCAAACCAGTTATATAAACGTGAATATCAGTCACAATTGCTAAAAATCGCTGATAACTTAGAAGAGCTACTTCATCGACTTACCTATTTGGCTAACAAGAATAATAAGGAATTTTATTTCAATAATTTATATTCAATTCTTAAGAGCCTGAGTTGTACACCAAACGTATTAATTATTACGGCGTATTATTTGGATCCACAACGAGAGTTCAAGCGTTTCGTCAATCGGAATACATTTGAATTCGAGTTAAATCAGATTGTAAAAAAAATACAGTTTATTAAGTCGGTATTGCAATCGCTTTATAATGGAAAAAAAGCAGGTCTTAAGTTGATAAGTAAATATATATAACCAGTAGCTGTTATTAATAAAAGGAGCTTCAAGGAAGCTCCTTTTTTACATCTAAATACACCCATTTTTCTGTATAAAGGTAGCTATAAACTGTATTTTGATCGATCAAAATATAGAGCTAAATATGAGCGAAATTATATCACCAGAAAATACTGAACTTTTGACTTACATCATGGGTGGAGCACATAACCAATCGTATGTACATTCAGCACTTAATTTACAGACTGAATTAGAACAAAAAATAGAATCTGGAGAAATTGAAAAAGCGGATACCGGATTAGTTAATCATTTTGGCCCTAAGCTTTACCTAAGAGAATTTAGTGCTAAAGCCGGCACTTTAGTTGTAAGTAAAATGCATCGGACAGAACATTTTATTTTGTTTTTAACGGGTAGCTTAAGTGTGTTGACTGAAAATGGTATTGAGCACATTAAAGCTCCATGTATTCAGCGAACAATGCCTGGAACAAAACGAGTAGTTTATTTCCATGAAGACTCTACTTGCATGACGATCCATCCCACTGAAAGTACAGATTTAGAAGAAATTGAAAAAGAAGTAATTGTCCCACCAGGGAAGGAAGAAGAATTCTTAACTTCTATAGGGCGCAATATTCAGGAGATTGAATAATGTCTTGGATGGCAGTAGCAGCAGCGGCAGCAGTAGCAAGTACAGCACTTGCAGGTTATACAAGCTACAACCAAAATAAAGGCATGGAAGAACAAGCGGAAGCTGACGGTAGAGCGCAGTTATCACGTGGTCGTCTTGAAGCTGAACGTATTCGCAAAGAAAAGGAAAAGGCTCAATCAACCGCACGAGCTGCCGCCGCAGGAAATGGGCTTGATGTGCATGAATGCCAATGCATCCAGAGACATGATCAATAGTATTGCAGGAGAAAACGGCGCATATCGTTTATCTGCTTCACTCAATAACCGTGGATTACAAGATATTGCAGGACAAATTGTCACTGGTCAGGATTTGATTGAAAAGGGCTTGGTCAAAGTAGATGAAAATAGTTTAAGAACACATACAGAGAATTATTTGGCTGGCATTACATCACCAGGTAAACCGGACTTTCAAATCTATCTGGACTCAGTCAAGGCTAATTATGCTTATTTGGTTCAGAAGTCCGAAAAGGTTACTGATACCAAGGGTAGCATTCTGAATAAAACAATTGATGAGGACTTATTTAATAAAGCAATCCTTAGCGTCACTGGCGGGAAGTACACATCAGGAGGGTTCTTCGGAAGTAAATCTGTTGTGCTACGACCTCATACGGTAGGTGAAAAATCATTCCGGGAGCAATTGGAGAACTTTAATTCTCGCAATGCCCGTCATTATGGTGGATCTGACAAAGACTTCTTTATTGATCTCCCTTTAGAACAAGATCCTAAAAATCCCTATCGTTATTATTTTAAGAACGGCACCAAATACGTGATGGATAACACGGATAAAAAAAGACAAACACGTTTAACTTTTACGGTTCGATGAGGTAGATATGGATTTTTTAGCAGATGATGAATTAACGTTAAATCAGGATGATCCTCGTTTCAAACCTAAAAGTCAGCGTGGGAACTTTACAGATGGTGCATTAGGTACTGTTTCCGGTATTGCAATGGGTACCATTGAGGCGGCTACTGCACCAGATTCACTAATTAGGGGAGATAAAAAGGCAGCTGCTCTTAGAGCACAAAACCTTGAAATTTTTAAACCTGATGATTTAGGCGGTGTAGGTGAGTTTACCTATGGCCTGACTAAAGATTTTACACGTATTGGTTGGAACGCCGTAACTACACTAGGTACAGGTGGTGTACCCGGTTTAGCTCTAAATTCAGGTTTATTTGGTTATCAGACTTTTGAAGCAGAAAAATCAGATTTACTAAATAAAGGAGCTGATATAAAAACAGCTCGAACTGGGGGAGCCATTAAAGGTGTTACAGATGCTTTGGGATTCGCAATTCCTACTCACGGCGTAAACGAACAATGACAGCCAAGCGTTTAGCCAATACCAAAAATATGGATTACCAAGAATGGCTTGAAGTGCGTAAACAAGGCATTGGCAGTAGTGATGCCGCAACCGCCTGTGGCCTCAATCCCTATATGTCGATGCTGGAACTGTGGATGATTAAAACTGGTCGAACTCAGCAGAACATTGATGATGACAGCTCAGGCGTTGCACCGTTGTATTGGGGTAAACAGTTAGAGCCACTTGTGGCGGAGTATTACAGTCTGCACACCAATAATAAAGTTAGACGAGTCAATGCTGTGCTTCAGCATCCTGATCCAGATAAGTCCTTCATGCTGGCAAACTTGGATTATGCGGTAGTGGGTAGTGATGAAGTGCAGATACTGGAGTGTAAAACTGCTGGGGAATATGGTGCCCGGCTATGGCGAGATGGGGTGCCTTTATACGTGCTTTGTCAGGTGCAACATCAACTTGCAGTGACAGGTAAACAGGCAGCGCATGTTTGTGTGCTCATCTGTGGACATGAAACCAAGATATTCAAAGTGACACGGTCTGAATCGGTGATTGAACACATCGTTAAGGCAGAGCGTTATTTCTGGGAGTGTGTTGAGAACGATACTCCACCATCTGTGGATGCCAGTGAATCCGCAGCTAAAGCCATCCTGCAACTTTATCCAGCGCATATCCCACTGACCCTAGAGGATTTCTCGCAAAATGAAAATGCCAATTTGATGTTCGATCAGCTCATCAAAATGAAGGAAGAGATTCAGCACAAGCAGGAACGCTTTGACCAGCTGAAGCATCACATCCAAATGCTGATGAAAGATGCTGAACGAGCCACCTTTGCCAATGGTTCGGTGGTCTGGAAGAAAGCCAAGGACTCCATCAGCCTAAATACTAAGGCATTACTTCAGCACCAGCCTGAACTCATCGAACTTTATCCACTGGAAAAGCAGGGCAGTCGTCGATTCAACATCTATACCGACTAAGCCTATTTCAGTCCATTCCATCACAGAAGCGCAAAAACCGCTCCCCGCCCTCCATTCGCTAGGAACAGAGGGCAATACGGTCGCGGCTTTTGTAGCTAGCTATATACATATTTATTGAATCAGGTGATCTACATAAAGGTGGATGATCTGTAAAAAAATCAAATTGAGGAAAATAGAATGATTAAAGGTTTAGCGATTACACCACCGGCCCTGGGACGTATCAGTATTGGTCGGATGGTCGAAAAGAATGGCAAGCGTCTACCTGAAAAGGATGATCAGTTCACCATTACTTCCCAGATCCAAAGCAAAGAAGGATGGATAAAACATCCACTCGACGAACAGCTGCGCAGTCAGGCGACTGGACAGAAACTGCGAACTATCCCAGTGCGCCTGATTTTCAATGATCCTGATTTAAATCTACGTGCGGAGTACAGCCTATTTGATCGGCAGACTGGTCGGCCAGTGTGTGTAGGCAATGGTGAAACCTGCCAACGTTTAACCAGTCAAGGGGTCGAGCAACATCCCTGTCCATCCCCAGATTTATGTCCTCTGGCTCAAGGAGGGAACTGCAAGCCCTATGCTCGCTTGCATGTGAATTTGGATGACTCGGATGAGTTTGGAACCTTTATTTTCAGAACCACTGGCTTTAACAGTATTCGGACTTTGGCTGCACGGCTGAGTTATTACCATGCCGCGTCAAATGGTTTGCTGTCTTGCCTACCATTGCAACTTACTTTAAGAGGGAAAAGCACCACACAGAGCTATCGCCAACCTGTGTACTACGTGGATCTGACTTTACGGGAGTGCATTAGCCTGAATGATGCGATTACCCAAGCCAAGCAAATTGATGAACAGAGCAAGCAGGCCGGATTCTATCAAGAGGCTGTAGATCATATAGCAAGACGAGGTTTTGCCAATGCACGGTTTGAGACGGATATAGAGGAAGGGTTAGATGTGCTGGAGGAGTACTATCCGGAACAAGAACAGAACCGGGCGGTGGAGCAACAAGCTTCGCATGAAGGGTTTGTGCAGGATATTCAACAGGGGTTGAAGCAGAGTGTGAGAGCTGTGAATTAGACCGATTTGATCAAGTATCCAAATTAGTTTTTTACAGAAGGTCCTGATTGTTTGAGCAGTAGACAGCTCGCTTAAACAATCTAAGGAGAATCAGTCATGAATATATTTGTTGGTCAAACATTTCAAATGAATCGAATCATTAACTTGAAAGAAGTGATTCAGGTTACAGGCTTAAGCCGTGCAACTATTTATAACATCATGGATGAGCGTCACAAACAATACGACCCGACTTTTCCTAAGCAAGCAAACTTAACTGTTGGTCGTGTAGGATGGTCGGCTTGGGAAATCAATCAATGGATTGAGACTAAGTTCGCTAATCGTTGATATATTGGGAGCTCCGGCTCCCTTATTTTTATTTATTCAGGAATAACAATACATTCTCTAAAAATAGCAATTAGATCATCTAATTGACCAAAATATCCATTTATATTGGCTTGAATCCATCTTTCTTGAGAGTCAATTTGAGACCAATCAACACCATAGCCACAATGTGCTAGAAGATGTTCGAAGAAGATGCGTTGAGTTCTGCCATTACCTTCTCGAAAAGGGTGAATGACATTCAGTTCACAATAAAAATCTGCAATAGTTTGAATGAGAGTATCGAGGGATAAATCTTGAAAATAATTTTTCTGTTGAAGTTGGTTAAAAAGCTTATCAGCTTCTTTCTCAATTCGGCTAAAAGTACAAAATCGTGTATCACCTTTGGCAATATCTACTTGTCTAAGTTCACCTGCCCAATCATACAAGTCTAAGAACAGCTTCGAATGAATTGCTTGAAGATATTTTAGATTGTACGGCGGTTCTTCATACTCGATTAGGGTGCTTGCATGCACAGTCAGTTCTAATTCTGCCTGTTGTAGGATTTTTCCGTCTTGAATATCAAGTTTGTTTTTGAGTATGTTCGAGTTGGGATAGCAGTATAAACTGTCTCCTAGTTCACCATATTTGTCCATAGTGTAAAAATCATGATTCAGTTTATTGAGTTGGCTTTTTATACTTTTGTAAAATTTGACTTTTACTTAAAGTATTTTGAGGTGCAGTACTATTGATGCCTTCAAGCTTTAAACTGGCCTGATAGTTTTTGAAACGTGTTGCTTGAATATATATTTTTTTTTGTTCAAGAGTCTTTAACATACAATAATTCCTACAGTGACAAATAGAATAGGGTTTTGTATATCTGCAAGATAAACAAAAATTATAAGGGTGTTTAGATCATACTCTATTTTATAAAAATACAAAATAATGGGCTGAAAATCACTCAGCTTTGACGTGGCTTACTTAAAGGGTTCAGGTAAGTAGAGTAGGGGAGGACAAATTGATAGAGAAAAGCTTGGTAGGTTGGGCGTGATTAAGTGGAGAGTTTGGCTCATTTAGCATTAAAAATGTCAAATGAGTGGATAGCGTACAATAAGTTAAAATTATGATATTTCAACAGAGTTAGTTTTTATTAGGGCTTCAAATCCTGAGAATATGTCAGTATGGTTTTTGGCAAGATAATTTTTAACATTGGTATTGGCAACTAACTTTGTTAGATACCCAATAGCCAAGACTAAATTTAGAGTATCTTGAGCATAGCTTTGCTCAATCGCTTTATATTGAAGATGAAGGTTTGCACGATCATTTTCAATTTTTTGGATTACTTCCGCAGAGTTTTCTATTTTTTTGGTCTGTTTAGGTAACACTAATAACTGGCTAGGATCAGTAGTCATTAATAATGCTTTTGCGTAAGTAACTGTCAGGTTGTTTAAGGATAGCATGAGTTCTGTACATTCAATTTGCCGTAGAGTTTTCATCTTTTTAAGAATTGAGAAAATGTTTGGTGAAATTTCACGATTTTTTAGTAAATTAATAACTTCCTGACAAATACCATTTAATAAATTAACCTTAGTCCGAATTAGCTTAATGTCAATATTGAGTGCTTTAGCAAGCCTTTCTTCATTTACACCTTGATCAATAGCTCTTCGTATCATGTAGTGTTCTTGAATAGTCGCTAAACGATTGATTTGTTTATTGTAAGTATAGTTTTCATCATCAACTGAAAGGAGGCAAGGGATTTTTGTGTAACCCAATTCTTTTAAAATTTCAAAACGGATGTGTCCATCCAATAAAATATATTGCTTTTTATTATTGGTGGCAGCGACGGATATTGGTTCAATAATACCGATATCACGGACTGATGCTTCAATCTGTCTGTATTTTTTTGTATAAACCGTGCTTTTAAGTATAGCTTTGCTAATCAATAATTGATCAGGAGAGAGGTATAGTGGTTCGAATTGAAAAGCAATATTGACTCGTCCCATTTATTTTATGCTCCTATTTCTTTGGCAGTTGTTCATTTAGGTATTGAGGCAGATTATCTAAAGCTTCAGCTCGAAGTAGCGTAGAAAAATTTTCATCTTTTTTTAATTGAGTCAATGCCCCTAATATGAATGTAAGACGTTGTTGTACCTGTTCTGCTTTTTTCACTACATTTTGTTGCCGTTCGACTTCCTTTTGATATGTTTTTACAATATCACTAGCAGAGACTTTATTTGCTCTTGTATTTTGAGCATAACCTAAGTTCTTTCCTGCTAACTGCCTGCGTTCAATCACTTTTTTTGCTTGAAGAAGTTGTTGTCCTTTTAGCTCACCACTTTCATAAGCATCTTGTAATGCGATTTGCATATCCAGATTGTTATTCGCAGTTTTAGCTATAATTAAGGCGACGCTCAGTGGAATGCGCTTTTGTTCGACTGCATAAAGAAGTCGCTCTTCACCATTTTTTAATAAAGTGATAATCCCTTGGATATATTCTGGAACTAACCCTGTTTTTTTAGAAATTATCTGTTTGTCATAACCTAAGTCTGCTAAGCGTTCAATGCAGCTTAAAAATTCTAAAGCTCGATGCTGGCGTCTTGCGATATTTTCTACAAGACTCATAATCAAAGCTTCCTCTTTATTTACATCGATTAGACGAGCAGGTATTTCAGTCTCACCTAATAACTTGAAAGCTTTAATTCTGCCTTCTCCGCAGATTAATTGATAAGGTAAGCTCCTGTCAGAAATTTTTGTAATTGTGATTGGTTTTTTTAATCCCACAATACGAATACTTTCAATGATTTCTGAAAAAACTTTTTCATTGCGCTCTCTAGGATTTAATATTTCAATTTGATTGATGGGAATTAAAAAAATTGATTCATTAGAATTTTGTTCTACGCTATATTTTTCCATTTGACACGCTCAGCCATTCCAAACAAATAGTTTAAATTTTCAAATCGAAAGCTCTCTAATTCGATAGGATTAAATTCGCCTATACTGATTTTGTTACACATGAAGTCAAGTTTGGGTAAGAGGTAATAGTCTTTAATTTTTGTATTTGAATAATCAAGACGTATAACAACAGTGATATCTGGATTTAGCGTAGTATCAAAACGGACTTTCCAGCGGTAATTCCCACTCGACAATTGATGTGAACGGGTAAGAACTAGAGAAATACTGACTTCATCATTGATAAAAATAAGATCAGTTAATGGGTCTCTATAGATAACCCCATTAAACTTAGTCATTTCATCAATAACTTGTTGAGTGATTTCAGGGTGAAGATTACGTAAAAATTTATTAACTTCAATATATTGATAGTCACGCTCTGGTGTAAAACCAATCAGTTCATAAGCCCTTAATAGACTGCCAAAACGATTAGAGTAAACTGCGGTAGTCGGTGTGTTTTCTGACTCGTTGATAATTAAGCCTGAAAGAAAACCATGCTTTTGGTAGAGTGATTTTAATTGTTCTAGTAGTTCTTCATCACTATATTTACGTGATCGCTCTCGAATGATACCTTGAGCTGTATAGAATATATCTAAAGGAACAATTGCTTCAAATGCTTGATCTTTTCTTATCCATTGTTCTTGTGGATTTGAAACACGGGCCTTTTTTAATTTGAATGATTTTTTATTGAATAAGTTATTTCCAACATATTTTTCATTGGTTAAAATTTCATGAATAGTACCTCGAGTCCAGGAACGATCAAAATCAGTTCTGATGTTTTGTGAATTTAGTTGTTCAGCAATTTGCTTTTCAGACATATTGTGGTGAATAAACCACTCATAAATTTGATGGATAACTTTGATTTCATTCTCAGGACCGGAAACGAGAATGACTCGATCCATTTGAAAACTTTTATGTTCCCCAATTTTTAGCAGAGTTTTAAAATTACCGTATTGGTCTATTAGGGCGCGTCTAAGCCCATAACCAGCAGTACCACCTTGGCGGAATCCTAACTCTATTAAACGACATTGACCGATAAAAACTTTGTTGGATAACTCTCGACTGTATTCACCTGCCATGGTTCTTTTAAAACTTTTTATGACAGTGGCAATAGGGGTTCCGTCATTTGCGAATTGTTCTGCACAGTAAATAATGTTAATACCAGCTCGTTTACAAATGTATTCGTAATAGGCACTTTCATCAGCATCTTGAAAGCGTCCCCAACGGCTAACGTCATAAACAAGAATGATTTTGAAATCTACATGACCATATTGAACATCTTTGATTAATTGTTGTAGACCAGATCGACCGTGTAAATTTAGTCCACTTTTGCCATCGTCTTCATAGGTCTTTATAATTTCAATACTGTGTCTTTCCGCATATTCTTGAATTTTATCGGATTGGTTTAAAGTTGAATATTGTTGGTGATCAGTAGACATACGAACATATTGAGCAGCGAGTACTCGTGGTTCTAAATTAGGATTTTCCTGTTGTAGTATGGTTTCTGAATTCATAACACTGACCTAAATCAAATTGTAAGAATTGATAGGTATTCGATGTGGTTTGACACTTATCAATGTCTTAGAGCAATTTGAATCGTATCAGCGGTTTATAGCGACAACCATAGATTCCTATATTGTCATTTTAAATTAATTTAACTATCTGATATAAAATCTAATTTTACGATTAAAGAATCCATATTTTCATTATATTCTAAAATGGTAATTTTATAATTTGCTGATTTTAAATAATAATTATTAGGTTCTTGTGAATTTAACGAGTCTATATTTTCATTAAATTTGGCTTTGTTTTTTCTATAATTACGCTGGTAATCAGGATGCTGGGCACTCCATTTTTTACTAGCTGAAGCTTGTGCTTCTCTGTAGTCTGGATCTACACGCATTTTATGCTTTGTCCATGAGGCTTTACGTTCTTTTTTACAAAGCACATCAGTACAATATTTCTGGTTAGGGTGTTGAGGTAATGGAATAAAAACTTTATTACATACTTCACAATGTTTCGATGAAATTTTTTTCATAGCAAACTCATCCGTTAAGAGTGGACTTATAATTTTGATTTTTAGTCTTTTTATTTTCTGAGTTATAACAACTAATATTGAATAGAATTACCCCCTATTAAGAGAGGTTTCAGATAGCCGTATAAAAGGTTGAGGCTTAGATTCAACAAGGTTTACAAAACAAATAATTTAATTATCAGTCGATATGCTAACGATTACATAACTCCAGAAAGGCAAGTTTAGAAATTTTAATAATCCAGATGTAAAAGCTTAAGCAGAATTATTATTCCTTTAGCCGTGAATCTTAGATGTCCTGTCGAAAATATTAAGTAACTTATAAATGTAAAAATCATTTGATCTTTGCTCAACCTAAACGACCTTTACAAGTTCGGTTATCGCCACATGCCGTTGAAGTCCTGTTCCCTTATCTATTTCAATAGCTAAAAGGCATAATGAATAAACGATCAATAACGTCAGCACGACATGTATTGACGTTATTTTTTTTATCTCTAGAAAACCCATCCTCATTTCAGGCACAATCAAACTAATCTAAAAATGCTATAGCTTTCACGCTTTGGAAATTGCTGGTATGTCAAACAATAACTTTTCTCAAGTTGCAGCCTTCATTTGGTCGGTTGCAGATTTACTTCGTGGTGACTTTAAACAATCGCAATATGGACGTGTGATTTTACCGTTTACCTTGTTGCGTCGCTTAGAGTGTGTGCTTGCGGAAAGTAAAGCTGCTGTTGTAGCAGAGCATGAAAGAATTCAGCCAGAAAACTATTCTGAAGACACACAAGAAAAGTTCTTGTTACGTGCCACCAATGAATTGGCATTCTTTAATACCTCGCCTATGGATTTAGGCAAGATGGGTCAAACCGATATTAAAGCCAATCTCAAAACCTATGTGCAAAGTTTTTCTAAAGATGCACGTGAGATTTTTGAGCATTTTAAATTCGATGAATTTGTCGGTTTACTCGATGATGCCAACTTACTCTATAAAGTCGTCAAGATGTTCGCCACGACTGATCTCAGTCCTGAAGCTGTTTCTAACCATGAAATGGGTTTAGTGTTTGAGGAACTGATCCGTCGTTTTGCCGAAGGTTCGAACGAAACCGCAGGGGAACACTTTACCCCGCGTGACATTGTTCGCTTAACCACATCACTGGTATTTATGGAAGATGATGAAGCCTTAAGTAAAGAAGGCATCATCCGTACCATATACGATCCAACGGCGGGTACGGGCGGTTTCCTGTCATCAGGGATGGAATATGTATTAGAGCTCAACCCTAAAGCGGTGATGCGGTCTTTTGGTCAGGAGCTAAACCCTGAGTCTTATGCCATCTGTAAAGCAGACATGCTGATTAAAGGTCAGGATGTTAGCCGAATTAAACTCGGCAATACTTTATCCAATGACCAACTCTCACAGGATAAATTTGATTACATGCTTTCCAATCCACCTTTTGGTGTGGACTGGAAAAAGATTGAAGCTGATATCAAAGATGAACATCAAGTCAAAGGCTTTGATGGGCGTTTTGGTGCAGGCTTGCCGCGTGTATCGGACGGTTCCCTGCTGTTCCTGATGCACCTGATCAGCAAGATGCGCAATCGTGACCAGGCCAGTGATCAAGGCAGCCGGATTGGCATTATCCTGAACGGTTCGCCCCTCTTTACCGGTAGTGCCGGCAGCGGTGAAAGTGAAATCCGTCGTTATATTCTAGAAGCTGATTTGCTGGAAGCGATTATCGCTTTACCGAATGACATGTTCTATAACACCGGTATCGCCACCTATATTTGGGTGCTGAGCAATAAAAAAGATGCCGAGCGTAAAGGCAAAGTACAGCTTATTGATGGCAGTCATTTGTACAGCAAGATGCGTAAGTCTCTCGGCTCTAAGCGTAACGAGATGAGCGAAGATGATATCAAGACCATTATCCGCAGCTTTGGTGACTTTGAAGTGATGGACGCACGCACACTGGATAAACCAGCAGAAGTTAAGTCTAATCGTGGTCGCCAGTCTGCTCATCCTAAAAGTGAGCCTGCCAAAACCTTTGCCAGTAAAATTTTTAACAGCTATGAATTCGGTTATCGCCGCGTGACCATTGAACGTCCATTGCGTTTATCGGCACAGATTACGGATGAGGCGATTGCTTTTTTACGTTTTGCACCGAAGCCATTTAATGCGGTGATGCAAAGCATTTATGAGCAGTTTGGTACGACATGGACAGATGCATCCACAGACCAAAGCTATGGTGATTTATCCGAGCTTGCGCTTGAAGTGCGTGCCTTGATTAAAGCCGAATATCCTGAGCTTAAAGAAAAAGACATTAAAGATGTACTGGATAGCAAAATATGGTTATTCCAAAAAGAACTGATGCACAAGGCTCAAGCCTTACAAGACCAGATTGGCACGGCGCAATCTGACGACTTTAACCAGTTTGATGAAAGCTTAAAGCAGGCCTTTAAAGCCACAGACATCAAGCTCGACAGCAAAGAGAAAAAACAATTCCTCGATGCCATTACTTGGAAAAACCCTGAAGCAGAACCTGTTATTAGTAAAGTCGTAAAAGGTGCTGAAAACCCACTCTATGGTCAATTTACTTACAACGGCAAAGTGGTTGAGTTTGTACAGGATGGAGATTTGCGTGATGCGGAAAATATTGCATTGAATCCAAATGTAGACACCACCGATTTAATTGAGACTTACTTTAAACGTGAAGTTCAGCCGCATGTGCCGGATGCATGGATTAATGCCGACAAGCGTGATGATAAAGATGGCGAGATTGGCATAGTGGGTTATGAGATTCCGTTTAACCGTCATTTTTATGTGTATGAACCGCCACGTGACCTGGCCGAGATTGATGCGGATCTGGATGCGGTGAGCCGTGAAATTATGGCACTTCTGCAAGAGGTGCATTCATAATGTCAAAAACAGTGGCGAAGTATCAAAAATATGTGGAATATAAAGATTCAGGTGTTGAGTGGTTGGGGAAAGTTCCTACGCATTGGAATATAAAAAGAATTAAAGAGACCGCTCAAATTATTAATGGCTATCCATTTGACTCTGAAAAATTTGATCCGATTAATGGTACTCCTTTGGTTAGAATTCGAGATATAAATTCTAATGAAACACAAGTATTCTTTAATGGATCTGTGCCCAAAGAAGCTTTAATTTTTAACTCTGATATTTTAATCGGAATGGATGGAGACTTTAATGTATCTCAGTGGAAAGGAGGAGAAGCTGCACTAAATCAACGAGTATGCTGTTTAAGAAGCAATGATACGTTTTTAACAAAATTTTTATCTTATTTACTTCCTACTCGGATGAAAATTATTAATGATTTAACTTACTTCACGACAGTTAAGCATTTATCAAGTACTGATATTTTGAAAACTGTATATGCAATACCTAATAAAATTGAGTATGCAAATATAGCCAATTTCCTCGATCATGAAACCGCAAAAATTGACAGCCTGATTGAAAAGCAACAACAGTTAATTCAGCTTTTAAAAGAAAAACGTCAAGCGGTAATTAGTCATGCTGTGACCAAAGGGCTCAATCCAAATGTACCGATGAAAGACTCGGGTGTGGAATGGTTAGGGCAAGTGCCTGAGCATTGGACGCTTAAAAGCTATCGTCACGCGTCTCGTATCTATCGAGGTAAATTTGGTCATCGTCCTAGAAATGATCCAGCTTTTTATGATGGAGAATACCCATTTATTCAAACAGGAGATGTAGCAAGAGCTGAAAAATTTATTACCACTTATTCTCAGACCTTAAATGAAAAAGGAAAAGAAGTTAGTCAACTTTTTCCCAAAGGTACTCTAATGATGGCTATTGCAGCGAATATTGGTGATTTAGCTATTTTAGGATTCGAAGCTTACGCACCTGATAGCGTTGTTGGATTTAAACCTAATGATGATATAGATTTAGAGTTTCTACGTTATAGTTTTATGGCTGCATTACCTGCTTTAGAACAGACCTCCACACAAAGCACTCAAGCTAATTTAAATATTGAAAGAATTGGTGCAGTACATGGCGTTTTTCCGTCATTTGATGAACAAAAAAAGATTGTTAATCATTTAGATGACTTGCTAGAAAAATACAGAGTCATTCGCATAGAAATGGATAAAGCTATTCAATTATTACAAGAACGCCGCACCGCACTTATTTCCGCAGCCGTCACCGGAAAGATCGACGTCCGCAACTGGCAAAACCCAAATAACAACAATGAAGCTAAAACGGAGTTTAGCGCATGAGTCTAGATGCAACCCGGGAAAATAATTTCCAAAACGACATGATTCAGCACATGCAAGCCAACGGTTGGGTATTGGGTACAGCCAAACACTACGACCGTGAAAATGCACTGTATCGCGCAGACGTTCTAAACTTTGTACAAACGACGCAGCCTGAAGAATGGAACAAGTTTTGCCAAAACTATCCTGTCGATTCAGAACGACATTTTATCGATGCCTTGGTGGTACAACTAAAAAAAGCTGACATCAATGCCACCGATCAAGCTTCACGTAGTTACGGTACATTGGGTGTGTTACGTCATGGACTAAAAATTCGTAATGCCCGTTTTAAACTGTGCCAGTTTAAACCTGAGCATAATCTCAATGCCGATACCTTGGCACGTTATGAGCAGAATATTTGCCGTGTCGTGCCTGAGTTGGTGTATAGCCCATATGCCACTAAAGCAGAATTAGAAAGTACCGGTGTGCAAGCCAAAAAATGGCGCATTGATCTGGTACTGTTTATTAATGGCTTACCAGTCTCTACGCTAGAGCTTAAATCTGAATTTAAGCAAACTGTGCAAAACGCAATTACCCAGTATAAAAAAACGCGCTTGCCGAAAGACCATGATACCAACAAGCCTGAACCCTTACTGACCTTTAAACGTGGTGCATTGGTACATTTTGCCGTGAGTCAGTATGAAGTCTATATGACCACACATCTGGCAGGCGACAGCACCTTTTTCTTACCCTTTAATAAAGGTACGCATGACGGCGGTGCAGGCAATGATGCACCTGAAGACCAAACTCGCTATGCAACCGATTATTTGTGGAATGAAGTTTTAACGCCTGACAATTTGCTGAATATTCTTGGACGTTTTGTTCACTTGAATATTGAAGACAAAGAAGATGCCGAAGGACGTAAATACAAAAAAGAAAGCCTGATCTTTCCACGTTACCATCAGTGGAATGTAGTGACCAAACTGGTTCAAGATGCCAAAGACAATGGCACAGGGCATAAATACCTGATCCAGCACAGTGCCGGTTCAGGTAAATCTAATTCGATTGCGTGGACAGCGCATCAGCTTTCTACCTTGTACGATGAACATGGCAATAAACAGTTTGATTCTGTAATTGTGGTGACGGATCGCACCATCCTAGATGCCCAGCTACAAGATACGATTTATCAGTTTGAACATGCCGATGGCGTGGTAGGACGAATTAACAATAAAGAAGGTGATGGCTCCAAGTCGGAGAAACTGGCAACATCTTTAGAAAAATCTCAACCGATTATTATTGTCACCATTCAGACGTTCCCCTTTGTGCTCAAAGCCATTGAAAACAGCACCGCATTAAAAGAAAGACGTTACGCAGTCATTGCCGATGAAGCACATTCATCACAAAGCGGTTCAACAGCGCGACAACTCAAAGAAGTCTTGATGACTGACAGCAGTGATGAAGATGTCATGCTGTCATCGGAAGATATTTTAGATGCAACCTTGGCAGCGCGTCGTGCCAATCCAAACGTCAGCTATTACGCCTTTACCGCAACACCTAAAGCCAAAACCCTGGAACTGTTTGGACATTGCCCAAATCCCTTATTACCACCGTCAGCAGAGAATAAACCTGAGGCCTATCATATCTATTCCATGCGCCAAGCGATTGAAGAAGGCTTTATTTTAGATGTGCTGAAGAACTACACCAACTATAAAGTGGTATATAAGCTGACGCAAAAACTGGCTGAAAAAGACCATGAGGTGGATACCAAAAAAGCCAAGGTGAAGGTCAATCAATGGGTACGTTTACATGACCACAATATTTCACAAAAAGTAAAAGTGATCATTGAGCATTTTAAAAAGAATGTGATGGGCCTATTGGGCGGTCAAGCCAAAGCTATGGTGGTAACCAGCTCACGTAAAGAAGCCGTGCGCTATAAACTGGCCTTTGATAAATATGTCACCGAACAAGGTTATCAGTCGATTCAAGCGATGGTGGCATTCTCGGGTGAAGTTGAATTTAACGATTCAGATCCGAACAGCAGTGCATTAGTCGGGCAAAAATTTACTGAACACAACATGAACCCGAATTTAAAAGGGCGTGAAATGCGTAAGGCATTTGACAGTGATGACTATCAGGTGATGCTGGTTGCCAATAAGTTTCAGACTGGTTTTGACCAACCAAAACTTTGTGCCATGTACGTGGATAAAAAACTCGGTGGGGTAGAGTGCGTACAAACCTTGTCGCGTTTAAACCGGACGTATCCGGGTAAAGCCGAGTCAGGCACTTTTGTACTGGATTTCTTTAATGAACCCGATGAAATTTTAGAATCCTTCCAGCCCTATTTTCAAACCGCTGAACTGGCTGATGTGACCGATCCAGATAAGGTCTTTGAACTATTTAACAAACTCAAAAGCAATGGCATCTTTTTGTGGTCGGAAGTCGAGCAGTTTGCCACGGCATTCTTTAGCCGTAATAAATCCAACGCTGTATTGGCGAATATTTGTAAGCCAGCCATTGAGCGTTGGCAACAGCGTTATAACACAGCCATTACTGCATATAGTAAAACCAAAAACATGCTGGAACGCTGTAAACAAACGGGTGATGCTGTCTTGATTGGTAATGCGGAAAAAGATTTTGCTGAAGCCAAAAAAGCCAAAGATGAACTGGAAATCTTTAAAAAGGATTTAGGAACGTTTACCCGCTTTTATGAATTCATGTCACAGATCGTGGATTATGACGATAAAGAACTAGAAAAGCTGAGTCTGTTTGCACGTAATCTAAGACCGATGCTACGTGAAAATATCATTTTAGATGACGAAATTGATTTAAGTAATATCGAGATGAGTCACTATCGCTTATCTAAGCTACGTCAGATTGATATTGAGTTACAAACCAATAGTACTAAGCATCAGCTAGAACCAAGTAATGATGTCGGCAGTGCGACTGCTAAAGATAAAAAGGAAGATTTTTTATCCAGTATTATTCATCGTTTAAATGAAGTCTTTGTGACAGATAAGCTGACAGATCAAGACATGATTAATTACGCCAATACCATTGCAGACAAGGTCTATGAGAATAATGGGGTAATGTCGCAAATTGCCAATAACACACGTGAGCAAGCAATGCTGGGTGATTTCCCTCGTGCTATTGATGATGCCATTCTAGGCAGTCATGAAGCGCATAGAGAGCAAATGATGCAATTGCTTTCAGATCCATCTAAGGCCCATATTTTTGGTCATTTGATTTTTGATATGTTGGCGAATCGAGGGCAGATGCCGATGAGGTAGGTTAAACTTAATTGGTTTAGAAATGATCCATTCTTTTGAGTGAATCTAGAAACTTCAGATCTTGTATCACTTTACTTGTACAGGGGTTATTTAATTCGATCCAAATAATGACCATATGTGACCCATTTACACTTTTTGCATTGCCATTCACTACGGGCATTTAGGTGGTTAATTTGATTGCCATGAATAGTTCGAATCAGTTTGTAATCATGCTTGCAAAAAATAGATTTAATGATTTTCTTAATCATACTGCCACCGCTTTTTTAACTGAATGCCCTAAATCTATCCGCATCCTCTGTCTGCATACAGCGCTAGCGCGGAATGGAATTAAAAATCGGAGCATCATTTTCTTTATGAAAAAAGCCCACTCAAGGAAAGATGACGTGGGCTATAAATAATGACCATGGAAAGTCATTCAGAAACTACAGCTAGTTTCTGTTGGTTATTTTGTACACTAATCTAGTAATTTTCAGTGGCGTAACATACCAAAATACAAAATAATGTTAATTGAATCATGTTTTTAGGTAGGCTAAATTAATAATTTAGAAACAATAAAGGCCAAATCAAGTGACGGCATGCAATTTTAAACCATCGTGAATAAAGGAAACTATTATTAAAGCCCTTGTCGCGAGCTACATGCTACTCATTAATTTCACATTCTTAAAGTTAGCTATTGATCTTGATATTTTTAGCTTTCGCTCTCTTTTTATTTAGGGTGTCATGCAAGCTTATGGCTCTATGGTTAACTCAATGACTTGATTAAGTCACATTCAATTCAAATGAATTTATGATTGTCATTTAATGTGAATGATTTTTTATTTAAAAATTAATAACATAGTCAATACTAGAACTGTGATCTTTAGTTAATCCTATTATCAGTTTTTAACCTACAATTTCCCCAAGTTGTAGGTTTTTTTTTGACTACCATTAAGTAATTAAGCAACACGACGTTTAGGTGATGTGTAAAAGTTAAAAAAGAGAAATAATAAGTTTTAAATTAATTAATAAATACGATTAATTACGTCTGATAGATAGTTAAGTACAATTGTATAAAAACTTGATTTATTTCTCATTATTTTTATTTTTGGTATGTTTTGCCAGTGTGTAATAATGGATTTGTATACAAAATAATTAATAGAAACTTGCTGTAGTTTCCTAATCTAAAACTGATGTTTTTAGTTTTCCCCATACCTCACTGTATGGGATTTTTTTGTCATTTTTTTAAAATTTATTTGAGATTAGGTAATGATCTTTAATTTTAAAAAGTTCAATCATTTTCTATCTATCTTATACAAATAAATTTAAGACAAGAAATAACAAATATTAAATAGCTACCAAGACTCTCGACATACTCCACCTTTTTTAGAAAAGGCTCTGCTGTGGCTTTAAAGATTTTACACGATAGGATAGTTTTTAAATTCTCCAAAAAAATCACTAGAAAATGCTTTATTATCTTGGTATTAGATATAAAGAGTATTCACATGAGAAAAGTATTAATTGTTAGTATTTTGGGTCTGAGCTTGGCTATTGTTGGGTGTGGGAAAAATAATAATGCAGTAAATAATATTAGTGAAGAGAATCAAATACCAGTGGATGTGAGTGCGGTTGCTGAGGAGTTAGAGCCATTAAAACCTACAACAAACTGGGTATATAGTGAAAGTACAGATGAGATGCGAGGAATTGATTCGAGATTTGCATCAATTGATTCAGACAATCAGGTGCAATTCGACTTTCCTTATGATGGTGGATCAAACTTAAGAATAACATTGAGAAAAAAGACGGGTGAATCCCCAGAAGTAATGTTTGTTGTGAGTAAAGGACAATATTCATGCGATACAATTTCAGATAATTGCTACGCCTCGATAAAATTTGATAATAAGGCAGTTGAAAATATCGCACTGGCTAGTACTTCTGACTACTCTAGTGACGTTTTATTTATCAAATATGACACTGATATCAATGAGTTTATACGATCTCTTTCGAAAGCAAAAGCCGTAATAATTGAACTTCCATTTTATCAAGAAGGTGCGCAGCAATTTAAATTCTCCCCTTCAGGTTTAAACTGGAATATCCCGAAAATTAAAAAAATAAAGTCAGACTCGATTAGTGTGGCAGCAGAGGCAGCGATTGATGCAGCAGAAGCGGCAGCAGCAGCGGCAGTAATGAATGAACCAGAGGTTACTGAAGTAACTGAAATAGAGGAGCAGTAACATGACCAAGATATCCAAAACAATTATCGGTTTGCTTATTATTGTGCTGAGTATTTTGGCAATTAACTATATTTCCCTTCAAAGACATATGGGGAGTATTTTGGCAGCTGATTCAAGAAATAAAGGCTTAAAGGTTTGGGTTCACTACAAATGGTTTATTAATCCAACTCAATTGGAATATGATTTAAGAAGTATATCTGGTGAAAACAGTACTGCTGACGTAACACGTATAATGTTGCAATTCTCAGAAAAAATAAAAAATAAAAACTTTGACAAGGTGGTTTTAGCCTATAAAGGCAGTGATAAGTTTTATTTTAAAGGTGATTATTTTCAGAAGCTTGGAAATGAATACGAATTTCAAAATCCAATTTATACATTAAGAACAATACCTGAAAATGTATATTCTTTAGGGGGGGGGCGTATGTATGGAGCATGGACGGGGGGATGGCTTGGTGTAATGGGTAAGCAAATGGAAGATCTAAATAACTTTGCCAAAGATTGGTATTTAGATGATGTAATAAAGGAATTAAATTAAACTTTTCTAAGCTATTTTTAATACCCGAAATTCATAGCCCACATCTGGTGGGCTATTTAATATTCCAAAAGCCCGAAGCAAAAAATAGATTAGAGAAAATATGAAATTGGAATGATACTAAATCCCTAAAACAACCTGATAAGGCTTAAACCCTTCCAATACACCATCAGCAACCAATTGATTAAATGCCTCAGTCTTTCCAAAGACCATCCATTGATCCAAAGCTTCATAGTAGGCAAGACGATTCTCAACTGTAATCACACAAGGTGGATAGCCAGCTTTCATTAATTCTAAATTCATGAGTAGGCGAGAGGTGCGGCCATTACCATCAATAAAAGGATGTATGCCTACGAAGTTAGCATGCACTTTTGCTGCTCGTTCAATAGGATGTAATTGGTTAGATTCTAAATTATACCAATCTACGAAGTGAGCCATCTTGTCATTCAGTAAAGTGTAATCGGGCGGTGTGCTAGTAGCACCTGAAATGAGCACATTCTGCTGACGGTATCGACCGGCATTGTCATCATCGATGTTTTTTAAAATCAGTTGATGAATGTTGCGAATTTGCCATTCAGAAAAAGGCTCTTCTTTTTTGATGATATCTTCAACGTAGTAAATCGCATTACGATGATTAATCGCTTCAAAGTGCTCTCGAAGTGCTTTGCCACCTACAGTAATTCCTTCAAGAACAACTTTTGTTTCGAGTAGAGTAAGTGTATTGCCTTCAATCGCATTGGAGTGGTATGTCCAACGCAGAATCAAATCTTCTTGTAAATTTTTAACGACAGAAGGTGATAGAGGGCGTTGAGCATCAAGTTTATTTTTTAATGAATCGATAGTCTCAAACACGATAAATACTCTGAAAGATTATGAGATAAAAAACGATAATAACTGAATCGATGTTCTGAGACTATGTAGATTATAAATTTAGGAAAACAATCAATCATGCACAGTCCTTTTTAATTTGTTCACAGTAATCCGTCCATTTCTGCATCATTATTTTTCTCTTTTCTAAATGCTTAGTTCTGTTATAAGCACGACCATGCATATCCTTTACCTGATGGGCAAGTTGTTGCTCAATCAATTCAATTGGAAAGTCCAAAACCTCTTCTAAAATTGTACGTGCGGATGCTCGGAAACCGTGACCGCACGCTTGTTCACTTGTATAGCCTAAGCGGCGTAAAGCTTGGTTAATAGTGTTTTCAGACATCGGTTTTAAGTTTGATGTGGTTGCCGGAAAAACATATTCACTTTTATATCGCGTAATTTGAGCCAGTTCAGACAATAAATGAATGACTTGAGTCGACAGCGGGACAATATGCTGGACACCTGTTTTAGATTTTGTCTTTGGCGGTGTATAGCTCCATAAACCTTGTTCGAGGTCAATATCCTTCCACTGGGCATGTCTGAGCTCTCCGGGGCGAACAAAAATCAGTGGTGCAATACGCAGGGCATAGCGAGTGATTGCAGAACCTTGATAGTGATCGATATCCTGTAGCAGTTGGGCAAAGTCTTTGGGTTCTACCAAAGCCGCCATATGCGTTACTTTAGGTGTTTTTAAAGCGCCTCTTAAGTCTTGAGTGACATCACGTTCACAGAGTCCAATAGAAACTGCATAACGTAATATCTGACCACATTTAACTTTAACTTTTTTGGCTGTCTCTAGTTTTTCTTCTTTTTCATAAATCTGACAAACTTTAAGGATATCTGTTGGTTTAATTTCATGAACAGGAATTAGACCAATATGTTGATTAATGACTTCTAACAAGCTTTGCTGACCTCTAAGCGTAGATTCTGCAAACTCTTGTTTACTCATCCATTCCTTAGCGAGTTCACTGAAAATATTCTTATTTGCATTAAATATCTCATTCTCAATTCTTTTCTTCTCTATATGTGGGTCGATATTTTGAGCAAGTAGTGTGCGAGCTTCTTCTCGTTTGATTCGTGCTTGAGCTAAGGTCACATTAGGGTAGGAACCAAAGCTTAATGAGTTCCTTTTCTTGGTATAGGGACGTGAGTAATCAAATCTCCAAGTTTTGTCACCTGTTTTAGAAATGGTTAGAAAAAGACCGTTACCATCAGCTAATTTTTGTATTTGATCCGGATTAGCTTTAGTTGTTTTGATCTTTGTATCTGTAAGAGGTATAACGATTTTTGGCATTTTTACGGTAGAGTTTTTTGCGGTAATACATCTTACCGTAAAAATTACCGCAAAAAAATATAGATTCCAAAAGTAATTTTTAGACTGGAATAGACGGTATTTTTATCAAACTAATGATTTTATTGGTTATTTTATACCTGTATGGATTGGGGAGGTTGAAAATAAACCATAACATGGTGCGCCCTGCGGGAGTCGAACCCGCGTCGGTCACTTAGGAGGCAACTGCTCTATCCAGTTAAGCTAAGGGCACAATGCGCAGCTAATTTAGCGCAAATACTGATAAAAAAAAAGTTATTGTCGAAACAATAACTTTTTAAAAGTCAGATCTTTATGGTTTTGGTTAAGATTTACTCATCTTGAGTACTTTAAATAAGCCGAACATCACCACAATCCATATCGGAATCATCAGTACAGATTCTTTAAAACCTTGCGTCCACATAATATAAAGTACGGTCGCAATAAAGATCAGAACGAGATAATTACTGATGGGAGACCAAAGTGCAGGGAATTTGGTCTGGATTGATGCTTGCTTAACGGCTTGTTTAAATTTCAAGTGAGTCAACGTAATCATCGCCCAGTTTAAAACTAATGCACCAACTACCACATACATCAAATGGTTTAAGGCATCTTCTGGAACAAAGTAGTTTAAAAGTACGCAACCAAAAATTAACAGTGCTGAAAATAAAACAGCAGGAATAGGAACACCTTGTTTATTCACATTTTGGAATACCTTGGGTGCATTACCTTGCTGTGCCAAGCCGAAAAGCATACGGCTATTGGCATACATGCCACTGTTATAAACAGACAGCGCAGCGGTTAAAATAATGAAATTTAGTAAATGAGCTGCCCAGCCAATACCGAGTTGACTGAAAATCATCACAAATGGACTTTTATCCAAACCACCTAAATCAAGCTGATTCCATGGCACCAACGATAAAAGAATCGTTAATGAACCGATATAGAACAGCAAAATACGGAAAACGACCTGGTTAATGGCTTTAGGAATGGTTTTCTCAGGATCCTTAGCTTCTGCTGCAGCCATACCAATCAGCTCTATACCCCCGAAGGCGAACATAAGGAAGGCGAGCATATAGAATAAGCCTTCAAAGCCATTCGGGAAGAATCCACCATGAGTCCAAAGATTGCTAAATGAAGAAGTTGAGCCTGCATCGGCGGTCAATAATAAATACAAACCGAACACGATCATGGATACAATCGCAGTGACCTTGATGATGGAAAGCCAGAATTCTGATTCACCATAAAATTTCACATTGCCAAGATTGACTAAAGTAATCACAACGAAAAAGAACAGTACCGATGCCCAGGCAGGAATAAAAGGCCACCAGTAATTAATATATTTGGCGACAGCAGTAAGCTCTGTCATGGCCACCAAAATATATAAAATCCAGTAATTCCAACCTGCTAAAAAGCCGGGAAATTTCCCCCAATATTTAAAGGCAAAATGGCTAAATGATCCTGCTACAGGCTCATGTACAATCATTTCACCCAGTTGACGCATGATTAAAAACGCAATCAAACCACCAATGGCATAACCCAAAATGATGGAAGGACCTGCAGATTGAATCACCTGTGCGGAACCTAAGAATAAGCCTGTACCAATTGCTCCGCCCATGGCGATGAGTTGGATATGACGGTTCTTTAAGCCACGCTGAAGTGTAGAAGACTCGTTGTTCAAAGTACTCAGCCCGACAATGGATAAGTTTGTGATTGTAATGGATTGATTTGTATTAGCCTAGTACAACACTACCATGGTCATTGTTATGTGAATAAGTGAAGAATAAAGTTTGTAGATAATTAATAAATGAATCAATAGATTAATTTTATTAATGCAATAACTTGTAAGTTATAAAGGGTTTTTATCAATGCTATTAAGCGTTTCTTTTTTATACTTAAGTCCTGTAGCGAAGGTTTTTGCTGAAAAAAGCATTATGATAAAAGTGATCAACATTGCCCAGATGTTGTTTAAAACAATGATAAATATCAAGGATCAATGAAATGAGTTTTGCTCCACAAATCAAAATTCCAGCAACTTATATGCGTGGTGGTACAAGTAAAGGTGTGTTCTTTAAACTCGATGACTTACCACAAGCCGCACAGCAGCCTGGAACAATTCGCGATCAATTGTTGTTACGTGTGATTGGCAGTCCGGATCCATACGGCAAGCAAATTGATGGCATGGGTGGAGCAAGTTCAAGTACCAGTAAAACCGTGATCTTGGCCAAAAGTTCACAACCAGATCATGATGTGGATTATTTATTTGGACAGGTTGCGATTGATCAGCCTTTTGTTGACTGGAGTGGTAACTGTGGCAACTTAACGGCTGCCGTAGGTTCATTTGCAATTTCCAATGGCTTGGTCAGTGCAGAGCGGATTCCTGAAAATGGCATGTGTACGGTGCGAATCTGGCAAGTGAATATTCAAAAAACCATTATTGCGCATGTGCCCATCACCCATGGACAAGTGCAGGAAACCGGGGACTTTGAACTGGATGGCGTGACTTTCCCTGCAGCAGAAGTTCAGATTGAATTTCTAGATCCTGCAGATGATGGTGAGGATGGCGGTGCCATGTTCCCGACTGGAAATGTGGTGGATACGTTTGAAGTTCCCAATATTGGTACTTTCCAGGCTACTTTTATTAATGCCGGTATTCCGACCATCTTCTTGAATGCTGAAGACATTGGCTATACAGGAACTGAATTACAAGATGCTATTAATGGCGATGCTAAGGCATTGGCTCGTTTTGAAACCATCCGTGCCTATGGGGCAAAACATATGGGCTTAATCCGGGACATTTCCGAAGCTGAAAAACGTCAACACACGCCTAAAATTGCTTTTGTGTCTAAACCTAAAGCCTATACATCTTCAAGCGGTAAAGACATTCAAATCACTGATGTCGATTTACTGGTTCGTGCCTTGTCGATGGGGAAATTACATCATGCCATGATGGGGACGGCGGCTGTTGCTATTGGCACTGCCGCTGCGATTCCGGGAACATTGGTGAATTTGGCTGCGGGTGGGGGAGCGCGTGAAGCGGTGCGTTTTGGTCATCCTTCAGGGACTTTACGTGTCGGTGCGCAAGCGGTTCAAGAAAATGGACAATGGCATGTGAAAAAGGCGGTGATGAGCCGTAGCGCACGAGTGTTAATGGAAGGCTGGGTTCGAATTCCTGAAGATAGCTTGAAGTAGTAAACAAGATAGAGAATCTTGCGAGAAAGCAGTATCATGAGTCGCAAGTTCTCTGTCGATGATGACAAGAGCGCTGTATATTAGATCAATCATTGATTTCTGATTTTTAGATCTACGAACCAAAGCAAAGTATTCGAGGCGAATGTGTCATCTTTAACTGACGTACATGCAAATGTATTAACCCAAGCACAGCAACGTATTCAACAAGATTTATTGACCACATTAGATGCATTTTCCATTCCAGAACCGCTGAAAGGCGCTGTGCATCATGCGGTGATGCTCGGTGGTAAACGTGTACGTCCAGCGCTTTGTTATGCAACAGCGGCCATCAAGCAGAATGCAAATTTTGCTGCAGTACGCCGTGCGGCAGTGGCCATTGAAATGATTCATTGCTATTCACTGGCACATGATGATTTACCGTGTATGGATAATGATTTGTTGCGTCGTGGTCAGCCGACCTGTCATGTGGCTTTTGGTGAAGATACAGCATTACTTGCCGGTGATATTTTGCAGTCGATGGCCTTTGAAATATTAGGCAGCCGCCTGTTTGATCAAGGTCCTGCGGTTGATCCATCGATTATTTTAAAACAGATGCAGATTTTGGCGACAGCCAGTTCAAAAATGGTTTGTGGTCAGGTGCTGGATTTACAGGCTGAAGGCAAGCATGTTAATCAAGAAGCTTTGGAAAATATTCACCGTAATAAAACCGGTGCTTTAATTTCTGCTGCGGTGATGATGGCTGCGGTATGTGTGTTTGAAGGCACCGATCAAGCGATACCTAAATTACGTGAATATGCGCAAGCGATTGGACTGGCTTTCCAAGTCCAAGATGACATTCTGGATATTATTTCCGATACAGAAGTGTTGGGGAAAACTGCAGGTAAAGACCAGCAAGTGGATAAATCGACTTATCCTGCATTAATGGGCTTAGACAATGCGCAAGCCTATGCCAAAGAATTACATGATCAGGCCTTTAGTGCTTTAGCCATTTTTGGTGACAACGCAGCTGAACTGAATCAGATTTCACAATTTTTATTGTCGCGTAAAAGCTAAATACTGGGCTTTAGAAAGTGTAATTTAGAAAAAATGAATTAAAAAAAGAGGACATGGCGTCCTCTTTTTTATGCACTAAAGATTATTTAGAGTCTTGATATAAACGATCACCTTCATCGAAACGTGTGGTGATTTCTTCGGTGGGTGCTTTACCCATTAAGCTCACTACGATAATGGCAATCAGTGAGCAAATGAAGCCAGGAATAATTTCATACAGTCCGGTAGCACTGAACATATTTTTCCAGAGGATGACCACAACCGCACCGATAAGCATACCGGCAAGTGCGCCATTTAGCGTCATGCGGCGCCAAAACAATGAAAGAATAATCAGTGGACCGAAGGCAGCGCCGAAGCCAGCCCAAGCATAAGCCACTAAGCCGAGGACTTTAGATTCAGGATTTCCTGCCATCCAGATCGCAAGCAGGGCAATCAGTAGCACCATTAAACGACCAATCCAAACCAATTCTGTTTGCGTTGCATTTTTGCGTAAGAATGATTTGTAAAAGTCTTCGGTCAAAGTACTTGAGCAAACCAGTAACTGGCAGCTTAAGGTGCTCATCACTGCGGCTAAAATGGCAGCCAAGACAATCCCTGCAATCCATGGATTAAACAGAATTTTGGTCAGTTCCATAAACACGGTTTCTGGATTGGCGGTCACGGCACCGGCAAGTTCAAGGTGTTGCTGGAAGTAGGCAATACCAAAGAAACCGGCAGCCACTGCTCCGCCTAAGCACAGAATCATCCAGGTCATGCCAATACGACGTGCATTTGGAATGGAGGTGACCGAATCTGCAGCCATAAAACGCACAAGAATATGCGGCTGACCAAAGTAACCCAAGCCCCACGCCAATAATGAAATAATCGCAACAAAGCTTAAATTGCCAATCACGTCAGTTGCCTGTGGGCGAGCAGCTTCAAGTGCCAAAGTCACTTGATTCATGTCAGCAAAGCTTAAGACAGCAACCACAGGAGTCAGCAACAAGGCAAAAATCATCAGGCCGGCTTGAATGGTATCTGTCCAGCTGACCGCCAAGAAGCCACCAATAAACACATAACTGATGGTGGCAATCGCACTGACCCAAAGCGCCGTGCTATAGGACATGTCAAACATGCTTTCAAATAAACGTGCGCCTGCAACCATGCCTGAAGCACAGTAAATGGCAAAGAAAATCAAAATAATGAAAGCAGATGTAATACGCAGAATTTTCTTTTGATCATTAAAACGATTGGAGAAATAGTCTGGCAAGGTCAAGGCATTGTGCTGAACTTCGGTGTGAACACGAAGACGTCCGGCAACTAGTCGCCAGTTCAGCCATGCACCAATAATCAAGCCAATCGCAATCCACATTTCAGATAAACCTGAAAGATAAATTGCGCCAGGAAGTCCCATGAGCAACCAGCCACTCATATCTGAAGCACCCGCAGAGAGCGCTGTTACGAAACTACCTAAACGACGACCCCCTAAAATGTAATCAGAGAAGTTGGCTGTCGCGCGATAAGCCATGAGGCCAATCACAATCATGGCGACAATATAAAAAAGAAAGGTAATTAAGGTCGGATTCAGGGAGCTCATACGGTATCCATTTACAAGGTGGACAGTAGATCGAAACAAAGGCTTATAAAAAGAAGCACAAATAATTTCAAAAAATAACGCGAAATTTAATCATAATTTCACAATGATTGCAGAGTTTTTCGCAACCGAAATAAAAATAGACAGCGAATGCTGTCTATTTTATAGAAAAAATGCAGAGCTTTATGGATTACGACCCATCACGCCACGAATGGTATTCATGATATCTGCAGGCAACACGACAGTTTTGGCATTATTGGATTTCGCCATCTCTTGCATGGCTTTGACATACTGTTCACCCAGCAAGTAAGCAACAGGGACTTCTTTATCACCGACCGCAGAAGTAATCATCTCAATGGCACGTTGTGATGATTCAGCCAAGACCACTTGTGCTTCAGCATCACGACGTGAAGCTTCTAAACGACCATCTGCTTCCAAAATAGCCGCCTGTTTTTCCCCATCTGCTTTGGTCACGGTAGCACGGCGCTGACGTTCAGCTGCTGCTTGCGCTTCCATCGCCGATTGCATGGTGCTTGATGGTTGAATATCTTGAATTTCAACAGTCTTTAGCGTAATACCCCAATCCGAAATATCATCAGAAATGGCCGCTTTAAGTTTTGCCTTAATATGATCACGTGATGACAACGCATCATCCAAATCCATTTCACCGACAATTGAACGAAGTGAAGTCTGTACCAGGTTTTGAATGGCCCAGGTATAGTTTTCAATACCGTAGACCGCTTTTTCTGGTGTAGTGATATTGATATAAGCCATGGCATTCATCAGTAAAACGGCGTTATCTCGGGTAATCACTTCTTGAGATGGGATATCCATCACGATGTCTTTGGTGGTGACTTTATAAGCAACTTCATCTACATAAGGAATCACAAAATTCAGACCCGGTGTCAGGGTGGTATGGTATTTACCCAGACGTTGTACAATCCATTTATACCCTTGAGGAACAATGCGCACACCTTTAAAAATAGTGACACCTGCAAAAACCAAGATGGCTAAAACAATAATAGATCCACCAGACATGTTATTTCCTCGCTTTATGTATTTTCATTATGTGAATGGTGTGGCTTGACCACGAGATCATTGCCTAGAATATCGACCACGCGAACCCGATCGCCCACCTGAACGGGTGTTAAGGTCCGGCAGTTCCATTCATCAGAGCCCAAAACCGGCATGGGGAAACGGACTGTAATCAGATCATGTTCCATATGGGTTTGAATGACCATACCGACCTGACCAATAGTCGCCTCACGAGATAAACCGGCTTTGGTTTTATCGATTGAAAGTGGCTTAATAAATTTAAACCACAGTAAAGTGCACAGTATGGATAAAATAATCCAAGTGACGATTTGAGTGATGAAGCCCATCATCGGGAACATCCAAAGTAAAACACCCACCATGATGGCTGCGAGACCAAACCATAGTGCAGCAAAAGCGGGGATTACCAATTCAGAAAGAATGAGCAAAATACCCAATACAAACCAATGCCAAGGTTCGAAAGCAAATTCCATACATCTACTCGTGTATTGTTAAAATTAATATAGATAACCAAGCGTCTATATCAATTTAGCAGATGAGTAAGTCTTTGAATATTAAAAAAGCATCTTTTTTAAATTTTGGCTTTTGGTACAGCTTTGAACGCGGCTGGGGACTTTTTAAAATCGGTAATGGCTTTTTCAATCGCAATGATTTTCAGTTGGGTGGCTTTTTCACCTTCTAAAATGGATTGATTGCTGGCTTTCAAATCCAATGTGCCCAAGTGTCCCACTTTAGGCTGGATCACCACAGTGGCTTGACTGAGTTCTTCATTAATACTTTGCTGTCCCATAATATTAATGGTTTGATCGAGCAAACCCCACATGTTCAGAGGTTTTCCACCGACTGGACGTGCAGAAATATCCACGGCAATGACAATATCTGCACCCATATCTTTTGCTGTTTTCACTGGAATCGGACTAACTAAACCGCCATCAACATATTGTTTTCCACCAATCGTTGCAGGTACGAATACATTCGGAATGCTGCATGAGGCACGAACTGCCTGACCTGCATTGCCTTTAATAAATTCGGCTTTACGACCCGTGTCCAGGCGTGTCGCCACTGCGGCAAAACGAATCGGAAATTGCTCAATCGGTTTATTGGCAATGTGTTTGTTGACATAGTTTTGCAATTTTTGACCTTGCACAACGCCTTGACTGTTTAAGGTTAAATCACGAATGTCAGATTCTTTTAACGTAAGGGCAATTTGCTGCAGTTGGTAAGGTGTTTTTCCACTGGCATAAATACTGCCAACAAAACTACCGGCACTGGTGCCCGTGACAATTTTCGGTTTAATGCCATGTGATTCTAGAACTTTCAATACCCCAATATGGGCAAAACCTTTGGCTCCGCCACCCCCTAGAGCAATGGCAACTACTGGTTCACGTGCTTTTATGGTTGTTGTTTGTGGTGAGGTTTTAGTGGCTTTATCACAGCCGATCAGGCTAAGCGCAAGGAGACCAATGAAAGAGTATTGCACAAGATTCATAGTTGAGGTTGGACGTTAAATAGACAAAAGTTGCGCACATGAGAGCAGATAATTGTCATTATGACTAGCTATTTTTTATACGATTTTGTAACGGTTTGGCCAACCACTGTGGATTTTTCGGAGAAAATTTCCCCACGTATCGGTTCAATATCTGTTCTAAATCTTGTTCATAATTGCCAGTCGGTTGAAACACGCCCAAGCAGTGGATCGCTTTATGTTCATAATCTAGTGAAAACATCACAATCGGGAGATTTGCACCCACTGCAATACGGTAAAAACCACTTCTAAACGATTCCGCCTGTTTGCGTGTTCCTTCAGGTGCCATACCGACCCAGATCTGATCTTGAGTATCAATGAAGTCGATAATTTGCTGAGTTGTGCCTTGTTGAATACTACGATTGACGGGGATTACGCCAATCCATTTGAGTAAGGGTTTAAGCGGGGTTTTAAATAAAGTGTGTTTGCCAAAAACGGTAATTTTAATGCCCAGTCCAAGCAGCGCGGTAAAACCATGCCACGCATCTATATTCGATGTGTGCGGAGAAATAATTGCCACCGCTTTAGGCAGGTTGGGAAATTCACCTTCAAAACTCCAGCCTTGGGCCAGAAATAATTTTTTGAAAATAGTTCGGCTCAAGCTGCTACCGCGAGCAGGCACTTGATCGGGCAATGTTGGGAAATGTGCTGACATGGTGATTATCCGCCTCCCTGACAAAAGTTTATCGCGTTTTAATTATGTTAAGCTTTTGTTAAATAAGATTCATTGGCAAAATGTAAACTCCAATTCAGCTTGCTTGATAAAAATAATCAATCCGGTTTTGATCATAAGGGCAGACTATGCCGAGTACACGTAACATCTATATCCTGTTGTTCTCTTTATATTGGGCGCAAGGTTTACCTGTTGGTTTTATGACGCATGCTTTACCGGTGATTTTACGTGCCCAAGGGGTGTCACTGGCACAGATTGGTGGCTTTGGATTGTTGATGTTGCCATGGTCGATTAAAATTTTTTGGGCGCCGTGGGTCGATCGTTTTGGATATTCCGCTTTTGGACATTACCGTAGCTGGATTGTTCCGACTCAGTTATTGAGTGTGGTTGTACTCATCGGCTTATCCTTTCTACCGATCCAGGCTTTAAATCAACCTGAGTATTTATTGGCATTTTTTGTGGCTTTACTCAGTATGAATTTAGTCGGTGCCACCCAAGATATTGCAACCGATGGCTTAGCGGTGAATATTCTTAAAAATGAACAGCAGCATTGGGGCAATACTTTTCAGGTGATTGGTTCACGGCTGGGTTTTATTGTCGGTGGTGGCGCGATTTTATGGGCATTGGACTGGCTAGATTGGCAAATCACTTTTTTAGTTTTGGCAGGGCTGGTTCTTTTAAATACACTGCCTGTTTTATACTTTAAAGAACCCACTCGATTCCAGCATATTCAACCAGTGGCTGATAACCAAGAATTTAGCTGGAGCAAAGTAAAAAGTTATCTGGCTTATTTTCATCAAAGTCGTAATTTGGCTTTATGGTTAGGGGTACTGATCACTTTTAAAATTGCCGATGGTTTAGCAGGTCCTTTACTTAAACCTTTAATGGTCGATTTAGGATTAACATTTTCCCAAATTGGCATCTATGTAACCATGCTTGGGGCATTAGCGGCTTTAATTGGAGCAGGATTTGCCGGACTGAGTCTGAAGTATATTTCTCGTGCAAACGCGCTCTTAAGTTTTTCTGTATTAAAAATTTTCAGTTTGGCTGCATACACATGGTTGGCATTTCAATATGAGTCACAACAGCTAGTTAAGCCGTGGATAATTTATTTGATTAATGCTGCTGAAGATATGGTTTCAGCCATGTTATTGGTGGTGATGCTGACTTTGGTAATGCAATACAGTCGCAAACATTTGGCAGGAACAGATTTTACTTTTCAGGTGGCTCTGATGGCGACGGTGAGTGGGGGACTATATAGCCTAAGTGGAATATTGGGTGATCTTTTGAGATATGCAGCGTATTTAGCCTTAATCACTATAGTTACAGTGATCTGCTTATTACCTATTCTTAGATGGAAAAGCACAGCACAATAATCAAATAAAAGCTTTTTAATTCAATTGAATATCTATTTAAAATCTAACAATTAAAAAAGATAACTAAATAAAAATTAAATCATTTTTTAAAATATGTCTAAACAGTAACATCTGTTACAAAATAACTTAGGGGTATTTAAAAATGAAAACCAAAATTGCAGCAGCAATTGCTTTAACTCTATTTGCAGGCTCTACTTTTGCCGCGCCAACTTTCTATGGGGAAGTGGATGCAACTATAGATTACTTGCCAGAAAACAATGCTAATACAGCAGACCGTGATGTGGTTGAACTCAGTTCAAACAACTCGTTTATTGGTTTAAAAGGTGAGGAAAAACTTACAGATCGCTTAAGTGCTTTGTATCAAGCGGAATTTACTTTTTATGTAGATGATGGTGAAAACGGTACAGATGTCTTTGTTCCACGTAACTTATTAGTGGGTCTTAAAGACGAAAAATTAGGGGCTTTAAAAGCCGGTAAAATTGATACGCCAGTGAAACAATTATCTGCAATTGTAGATACCTTTAATAATTACATTGAAAATTCAGCAGATGTACACGGTATCTTAGCCGGTGAAAACCGTATTGATAATGTTCTTGTATATGAGACACCTGCATTCAAAATTGGTACCGGTAAATTAGAAGCAAAAGCGTTATTGGCAACAGGTGAAGGCGATACGATTAAAGCGACTAAAGGTGGTACCAAGGTCGCGGGTCGTGGTTTAGGGGATTCATGGTCTACTTCTGTAACGTATACAGATAATCTTTTTGTCGTCGGTTTAGGTTATGACAAAGCCATCCCGAGTCGTTTCAATGGTAAAGGTTTCTTAAATGCAACCTCTACAGAAAATACTGTAGCTCTAAATCAGACCATTGAAGCTGATACGATCCGTGCAATTGGCCGTTTAAATTTAGACAATGGCTTATCTTTACGTGCACTTTATCAAACTTCAGATGTAGGTCGTCCAAGTGCAAATCCTGCTACAGCAACTTTAGCAAATACGATTGATGATGCTCAAGGGTGGTTGTTGGGTGCTGAATATAATCTTCCAACAGCAAAGGCTTGGACTGTAAAAGCTCAATATAGTCAAAATACCACAGCATTTAAATCGAATGCAGTGGATACCAATGACTTTGAAGCGAAACAAATTCTTGCAGGTCTTGATTATGCATTTAACAAGCAAGTTAAGGCATATGGGTATGCAGGTTATTTAACGCTTGAACAAGGTTCTAAAGAAGATAAACAACCTGTATTAGGTACAGGTCTAGAATACAGATTCTAATTTTTATTTAGATTTAAAAAGGCGATGGAAACATCGCCTTTTTTATTATTTTTTATTAAGTGAGTTTTAAGTTTTGTATTTTAGATTAAGATATCAGTAAAAAGATTAGTCCAATCATGTCAAATATAATCAGTCTAATACGCAATAAGATAAAGCCGATTTCATTAAGCCAGTTTAATTTATTGCTGGCGATTTGGTTGGGTGTGGTTCTGAACTTTGCTTTTTTTCAAAAAATACAAAGCTTGACTCCGTATCAAGGTCCTAAAGTCTACTTGTTTTTAATCGCGACTGTATTGGTGATTGTTGCAGCTTATAACTTCATTTTTCAATTGATCCAATGGAAATGGAATGCAAAAATCTTTGCCTATTTATTAATTTTCATTGGCGGTTTTACTGCATATTTTGTCAATAGTCTGGGCGTGGTGATTTCACCTGAACAAGTTCAGAATATGATGCAAACTGATGCGCGTGAAGTCCGGGGCTTATTGTCTTTACGCTTTGTTTTATGGACATTGGTATTTGTGATCTGCCCACTCATTTTGGTTGCTTTGGTTCGTATCAAGCCTGAAGTTTTCTTACCTAAAGTCACTAAAAAACTCATTAATAGCAGCATTTCATTGTTATTGGTAGGTGGATTGTTATTTCTCTTTTATGTGGATTATGCCGCGATCTTTCGTGAACATCGTGATTTAAAAGGCATGATTTCTCCACAAAACACCATTTCAGCGACACTCTCTTATTATCGTAAATCTAAACCTGTGCAGAATTTGCCTTTAGTCACTTATGGTGAAGATGCCCATTTGCTTCAGCCAGCGGCTAAGCAGAATAAACCAAAATTGATGGTCTTGGTGGTGGGTGAAACTGCACGTGCAGAAAGTTTTTCTTTAAATGGCTATGCCAAAAATACCAACCCTGAACTCTCTAAACTGGATATCATTAATTTTAATCAGGTGAGTTCATGTGGTACGGCAACAGCGGTTTCAGTACCGTGTATGTTCTCTGGAATGCCACGTGCAGATTATGATGAACAGCTTGCCAGTCACCGCGAAGGATTACTCGATATTGCACAGAGAGCGGGCTATAAAGTGACGTGGATGGATAATAATTCAGGCTGTAAAGGTACCTGTAACCGAGTTGAACAGTATCAAATTCCACAACAGTTAAAAGATAAATGGTGTGCGAAAGATGGTGATTGTTACGATGAAATTTTGGTGGATAGTTTAAAAGCCTATCTTGCGGCTATTCCTAAAACTGACAAGACACCGCGTTTAATTGTGATCCATCAAATGGGAAGTCATGGACCGGCTTATTACCAGCGTTCAACAGATAAATTTCAACCTTTTAAACCCAGCTGTGATAGCAATGCGATTCAAGGCTGTAGCAGCACAGAATTATTGAATAGTTATGATAATTCGATTGTGTATACCGACCATGTTTTAAGCTCGCTTATTCAAGTGTTAAAAGGCAATACCACCTATCAAACTGGATTTTGGTATTTATCCGATCATGGTGAATCGACAGGGGAACATGGTTTATATTTACATGGTTCACCGTATGCGATCGCACCAACGCAACAAACCCATATTCCAATGTTGATGTGGTTTTCACCGGAATGGGCTCAACACAATTCTGCACAAATCACTTGCTTAGCTAAGCAAAAAAGCAAAGAATTAAGCCAAGATAACTTGTTCCCAAGTCTGCTAAGTCTGCTAGATGTTAAAACCCAAGTTATTGATGAACAAAATAATATGTTGCAGCAGTGTGAATCAAAAAAGAAAGCGTGAGTTTAAAGCATGACTAAAATATTAATGATTGAAGATGATTTTATGATTGCTGAATCGAGCATGACTTTGTTGAAATATCAGCAATTTGATGTGGAGTGGGTCAACAATGGGATTGATGGTTTAAAAAAACTGACCCAAGAAAAATTTGATATTGTCTTGCTTGACCTTGGTTTACCGATGATGGATGGTATGCAGGTACTGAAACAAATTCGTCAGCAGTGGCCAGCTTTACCTGTTCTGATTATTTCCGCCCGTGATCAATTACAAAACCGTGTGGATGGCTTGAACAATGGGGCCGATGACTATTTGATTAAGCCCTATGAGTTTGATGAATTGTTGGCGCGCATTCATGCCTTATTACGCCGTAGTGGTGCAGAATCAGCATTTCAAGACAGTCCGCAAATCATTCGTTATGGTGATTTGGTTCTGGATGTGGAGCAGCATATTGCCAAGTTTAAGGGGCAATATATCGACCTTTCCAATCGTGAATGGGCGATTTTGATTCCTTTAGTCAGTCATCCGAACAAGATTTTTTCTAAAGCCAATTTAGAAGATAAATTGTATGATCTAGATAGCGAAGTGAGCAGTAATACCATTGAGGTCTATGTGCATCATTTACGCGCCAAACTGGGTAAAGATTTTATTCGCACCATTCGCGGGTTAGGCTATCGACTCGGACAACTATAAGGTCAGCAACTGGTGCAATCACAGTATTCATTAAAAAAACGCCTGATTATTTATATCTCTGTTTTTAGTATTGCCTTGGGATGCCTGCTGATTTTTTCTGCTTATCGGATTGCACTGGAAGAAATTAATGAAGTTTTAGATGCGCAGATGCAAAATTTGGCAGAACGCGTCGCTGCCCATGATCCTGAACCGGTTCAAAGCCAGTTTGATCCATCCAAGCATTATCATGAAGAAGATTTATTTGTTGATGTCTGGGCTTATGCCAATCAAGATCATAAAACGCATGATTTAGATTTGTTGATCCATCCTGTTCATAAAGCAGGATTTTACACCCACAAAACCGCACAAGACATTTGGCATACTTATGTTTTACCTTTAGAGCATTATCAGGTTCAGGTCAGCCAGCAGCAATCGACACGGCAGCGTTTGGCATTAGAGCTTGCTAGCAGTATGTTTATTCCTTATCTGCTGTTTATGCCTTTTGTGATTTGGGGTTTAAGCTGGATTATTAGCCGAAGTTTACAGCCACTCGATGATTTTAAAGCTGAATTGGCACAACGAGATTCAAACGAATTAAGTGCCATCCAACTCAGTGATTATCCTGTGGAAATTGTTCCGACCATCACTGAAATGAATCATTTGTTTGAGCGTATTTCACATTCGCAACAGGAACAGCGACAATTTATTGCCGATGCCGCACATGAATTACGCACGCCCATCACTGCATTAAATTTACAAATGAAAATTCTGTTAAAACAATTTCCAGAAGATCACGATTTACAGAATTTGAGTAAAGGATTAATTCGGATTCAACATCTGGTCAGCCAGTTACTTAATCTGGCTAAACAAGATGCTTCAATTTTGAATATGGAAACTAAACAGCAGTTTTTACTCAATCAGGTGGCAGCTAATTGCGTTGAACAGTTGATTCATTTAGCCATGCAAAAAGAAATTGATTTGGGCATGGAGCGCCAAGAAGATGTGCTGCTGAATAGTCAAGAATCAGCCGTTCATTCCATTATTTTTAATCTGATTGATAACGCGATTAAATACACACCGAATCAAGGCGTGATTAATGTTTCTGTATTTGAACAGGCAGGTTTTGCCATGGTTCAAGTTGAAGATAGTGGGCCGGGGATTGCACCCGAGTTACACGAGCAAATTCTTAAGCGCTTTTATCGTATTCACCATCATTTAGAAATGGGTAGCGGTTTGGGACTTTCTATTGTCGATAAAGCCACGGAACGATTAGGCGGCAGTATATCTTTTTCAAGGAGTGAAAGTCTGGGAGGTTTACAGGTGAATATCCAATTGCCACTGGTCAAGCAGATTTAAAAATCCCTCACTCTTGAGAGGGTGGGGGGATTGTAAAACGCTTATAATTAAATAAATAAAAGACCACATTGACCAGCCAGATAATCCATGCCGTCCACAGGTTATGACTGAGAAAATGCGCTCCGCGCATCATCTGTGCCCAACCCATGGCAAAACCTAAAATACAGCCCGAGACCAGAAAAAAGTAAGCGCGCTTTCTATTGGATTGGCGAAAGACAGCATAGCCTGCCATGAGCGCAAAGCCGGTTGAGGCATGACCACCCGGGAAACAATGTCCTTTGCTGGCTGAAAAATCCCAGAAGAAGCCCTGAGATGTAGGAATTGTGCTATTCCAAGGACAGGCATGGGCAGATTGAGATTTTAACAGCCCAATGATCGAGGTCGAGAGAATCACCATGCAAAAGAAATAACCATAGCTCCAGCGCACGGGTCTTAATTTTTCAACTTTGAACGAAGCCAGCCATATAATAAAAAAACTGGCATACACTAAAATGATCAGATCTTTCACATAGCGGTGATTCAGTTCGGCTAAATACCAGTTATCACGGAGCAAGAATTTCCCCGATTCATTTACCCACGGATGAATCAGTGCAAGATCCAGTGATCCACCGATAGGAAAGAAGACCCAAAGCATGCAAAAACTAATCACCAAGAAGCAGCCTTGATAGAGGATGAAGCGTTGCTTGTCGTGCATAAAAAAGATCGATTGATTTTATTTGCGCTATTACAACAACAAAAACTTAATCTAGACTTAAGTAATCGCTGAATGGGTGTCTAAACCCTTAGAAGATTGTGCGGATATGATTTGTAGATATGCCAATAACTTTGTGCCCAATCCTGATAAGTATATTCAGGAAACAGCATAATCATGAATGTCTTCAGTGCTAGATTAGTCCACAAGATTTGTGAGGTATGAAAATGACGATTCGTGCTGTTTTATTTGACCTGGATAATACCTTAACCCATCGTGATCAAAGTATTTTGGCGTATAGTCAACATCTGGCCAGTACCTATCAGCAGCAATTACAGCATGCTGAAATCTGCCAGATTCAGTCGATTATTCGCCGTATTGATAATGGCGGTTACCCTAAAAAAGAGTTGCTCACCCATCCGAGTATTGCAGCTTCAGTAGCTTGTGCGCTACAGCAAGAACTGAAATGGAACAGTCTTCCGGACTTAGATGAATTATCACAATTCTGGTTTCAGCAATTTGGATTATCTGCGGTTGCCATGTCAGGTGCGAATAGCCTATTAGCAGATTTAAAACAGCAGGGTTATAAACTTGCAGTGGTTTCCAATGGTGGGCATGCCACTCGTTTAACCATTTTGCAAGGCTTGGGTTTTAGTCATTATTTTGATGAAATTGTCAGTTCTGAACTGGCCGGTATCAGCAAACCGAATGCTGAAATTTTTCTACATACCAGCCGTCAATTGGAGGTTGAGCCGCAACATTGTCTTTTTATTGGCGATCATCCAGTGAATGATATACAAGGTGCAACCCAAGCGGGCATGAAAGCTTTATGGCTCAAAGGTTTTCATGCTATTGATGGTCATCATCCAATGAATACGATTCAACATTTAGCTGAAATTAAGCAATATTTATAATGCCTAATGTGGCTTATCTTTTTTTGGAAATAGAAGTGACATTTATATAGATAAAAAAAGCGACTCTTTCGAGTCGCGCTGAAAATCATATTAAGTTTAAGAGCAGGTTTAAAAATCGGGTTTAAGAATCAAGTTTAAAATTTAAGCCTTAAAACATGGTGTCTTCTGAATTGGCTGAAATTTTATGAATAGATAAATCGGCACCACGAAATTCATCTTCTTGCGATAAACGGATGCCCATGGTGATTTTGAGTGCACCGTAAACCAGAAAGCCGCCAGCAAGTGCAATCGAGATTGCGAGGAGTGTACCAATCATTTGAGAAATCATGGAAACATTGCCTAGTCCGCCTAACCATTGTTGTCCGAAAACACCCACCGCCAAGCCACCAAATGTACCGCATACACCGTGCAATGGCCAAACGCCCAAGACGTCATCGACTTTAAGTTTATTTTGGGTATAGGTAAAGAGTTTCACGAAGATCACGCCTGCAACTGCTCCAATAATAAGCGCTCCAACCGGATGTACCACATCAGAACCTGCACAAATTGCCACTAAGCCCGCCAAAGGACCGTTGTGTAAAAAGCCGGGGTCATTTTTACCCATGAAGTTGGCAGCAATGGTTCCCCCGACCATCGCCATGAGTGAGTTAATCGCTACCAGACCGGAAATGGCATCCAGACGTTGCGCGCTCATCACGTTAAAACCAAACCAGCCCACGATTAAGATCCATGAACCCAAAGCCAGAAAAGGAATGGAAGAGGGCGGATGTGCGCTCACTCGGCCATCTTTTTTATAACGGCCATAGCGTGCACCAAGTAAAAGCACCGCGACTAAAGCCATCCATCCGCCCATCGCATGCACCACTACAGAACCGGCAAAGTCATGGAAACTTGCACCAAATGTACTTGCTAACCATTTTTGTAAGCCCAAGTTGCCATTCCAGGCAATGCCTTCAAAGAAAGGATAGATCAAGGCGACCAATAATAAAGTAGCAATCGCTTGAGAACGCATTTTGGCACGTTCAGCAATACCGCCAGAAATAATGGCAGGAATAGCCGCAGCAAAAGTCAGCAGGAAGAAACAGCGCATCAGGTTATAGCCATGATCCGCAGCTAAGGTTGCGCCAATATGGAAAAAATGTTGTCCATAAGCAATGTAATAGCCAACAAAAAAGTAGGCAATGGCTGAAATGGAAAAATCAGTCAGAATTTTACTCAGCGCATTGACCTGGTTTTTATGTCGTACTGTGCCCAGCTCCAAAAATGCAAAACCTGCATGCATGGCTAAAACTAAAACTGCACCAAGAAGGAGAAAGAGTAAATCAATATTTTGCATATTTTAGCCCCATTTTAGTGCTGTTTTTTACAAAAAGAAGATCAGTATATCGAGGCCAAAGATTTGAGGAAGAGCTTTGAAAAAGGGAAATATTGATCATTCATTTAAAAAAACGCTCAAGACTCGATATAAAGCAAAGTATGATTTTTAGATGCATTTCATGCACCAATTTAAGGCGAGAGATTTAAATTAAAGTATATATAAATATATGATTACTAAATTAAATTTAGGACTTGTGGTTTTGTCTATTTTTTCGGCGTTTCCCCCTAGCACTGAATAGTGGCAATGTTATTGATCTAAAATATTAAAAATAATTTAAAGATAAAGTAAGCAATGCATTTTGATGAAGCAGTTTTAGCTGCTTTTATCATCAATTATGGTGCGTTTTGAAAAATTTGTACTCATGCTAAATCTAAACCCAGTGGGATATAGATACTCATACAGTAGGGGAAATTGAATGTTTTAAAACCAGACAAGATGAATAATTAATCAATATGGGATACAAAACCAATAACAAATTGGTAGTTTTAGTTTTGATCTAGCAGTTGCAACCCTAGAAGATAAGTGCTCATTTTATATTGTGTTTTAAGGGTTAAATATGAAACGGAGTATGCTTGCATCATTACTGACGCTGGTCGGTTTTAATACATTTGCAGCGGAAGGGACTCAATTTGACTGGAGTTATGCAGCACAAACTGCACCTGCACAATGGGGCAAAATCAAGCCTGAATATCAAGCCTGCGAAGGTGTCAATCAAGCGCCTATTAATATTGATCAAACCATATCCGCAACACTGCCTGCTTTAAAATTGAATTACAGCTCAAAAGCGGACACCATTATCAATAATAATCGTACCGTGCAAATCAATTTTGCTGAGGGCAGTACCCTAGAATTAGAGCAAAAAGTCTTTTATCTCAAACAATTCCATTTACATAGTCCAAGTGAAAACACCATTAAAGGAAAAAGCTTTGCCATGGAGATGCATTTGGTGCATGCCACTGAACAAGGCGAGTTAGCCGTTGTCGCCGTGATGTTTGAAGAAGGTCAGGAAAATAAAAAGCTGAAAAAACTATGGAAAGAATTACCGAAAAAAGCAGGCAATACCATACAGCTGCAACATCAGGATTTAGCCGCAGCGTTCCTCCCTGAAAATTTAGATTATTATCGCTTTAATGGTTCTTTAACGACGCCGCCGTGTTCAGAAGGCGTACGCTGGATTGTGTTTAAAGATATTCAACAGGCATCAAAACAACAGATTCGGGCATTTTCAAGTCTGATGGAACACCCGAATAACCGTCCTGTGCAACCGACCAATGCACGCTTGGTTCTTGAATAATTGCATCCTAACTAAAAAGCAGATCATTTGATCTGCTTTTTAAAATGCTTAAGATGTTTAGTGCAAAATTTTATTCAGGAATTGCTGAGCGCGTTCACCACGCTGGGTATTAAAGAATTCATCCTTAGTACAGTCTTCAACAATTTTGCCTTGATCCATAAAGATCACACGGTTCGCCACCTGACGCGCAAAGCCCATTTCATGCGTGACACACATCATGGTCATGCCTTCTTTGGCCAGTCCCACCATCACGTCTAATACTTCGGTAATCATTTCAGGATCAAGTGCCGAGGTCGGTTCATCAAACAGCATGGCAATCGGGTCCATGCTTAAGGCACGGGCAATTGCAACACGCTGTTGTTGTCCACCTGACAGTTGTGCAGGGAATTTATCCGCCTGCGCACTGAGTCCAACGCGGTCTAAATATGCCAAACCTTTTTTCTTGGCTTCAGCTTCAGAACGCCCCAAAACTTTAATCTGGGCAATGGTTAAATTTTCAGTAATGGTCAAATGCGGGAACAATTCAAAATGCTGAAATACCATACCGACGCGACTGCGCAATAGGTTTAAATTGGTTTTCGGATCTTTAATCGAAATTCCATCGACCGTGATATTACCTTGCTGAAAGGCTTCCAAACCATTCACCGTTTTAATTAATGTTGATTTCCCCGAACCCGAAGGACCACAGACCACCACCACTTCACCTTGGCGAATTTGCGTAGTGCAATCTGTGAGTACCTGAAATTTATCGTACCATTTACTCACGTTCTGAATGTCGATCATCACTTTGTTATCATTCATACGTGTAACCTTCTTTGTAATTTTTTAACAGCATAAGTGGCCAAAAGACTAATGGTGAAATACACCAAACCGGCAAATAAAATGTACTGGGTCAGCAGCGACATCAGGTCACCACGAACATAATTGGTTCTGAAAAAGTCCAGTAAACCGATGGCATAGACCATGGTGGAATCCTGGAATAAAATAATGGTTTGTTGCAGCAGTAGCGGTGTCATTTTACGAAAGGCTTGCGGCAAGATGATGAGTCGCATCGATTGCCCATAACTCATACCTAAAGCAGAAGCTGCGGCAGATTGTCCACGCGGAATAGACTGAATACCGGCACGCACAATTTCAGAAAAATAGGCTGCTTCAAACAGCATGAAAGCAACAATACTGGAGACCAAAGCAGTATCAATGGTCAGGTAATTCCCTGTTGCTGCGGTATAAATAAAAGGCACTGCAAAGTAGAACCACATCAACACCAACAGCAAGGGTATGGAACGAAACAGGTTCACATAACCTTGTGCAATAAAGTTAAAAACTTTAATGGAAGACAAACGCATTAACGCCAGTATCGTCCCAATTAAAATTCCACCCACGGTCGCAATACAGACCACTTTTAAGGTGATACTGAAACCATGCCATAAAGCAGGGCCAGACAGTTGCAAGTCATTTAAAAATGCAGAGAGCCATTCCATTATTTACCTCCTGCAATTAAACCGGGAACATGTAAGCGTCTTTCCAGCAGGGTCATCGCGGAGATTAAACAGACGTTAATCACAATGAAAATCACGGTAACAATGGTGTAAATTTCAATGGTATTTTGCGTGTATTCACTGATGGTTTTCATCTGGGAAATAATTTCCGCAACACCGACCAGTGAAGCCACCGAGGTATTTTTCACACAGTTGGTCAGCTCTGAACTGAGCGGCGGCAAAATGGTCCGAAAGGATTGCGGTAAAATGACGTATCGATACAATTGAGGGGTAGTAAAGCCCAAAGCGTAACCGGCATTGACTTGCCCAGTCGGTAGGGCTTCAATGCCTGTACGTACCTGTTCACAGACCCGTGCAGCAGTAAATAAACCTAAACCCACACTGGCTGAAATCAGCGCCGTGGTATTGGCACCCAAGTCATTAATCCACCAATTACGAATGGCTGAGGGTAAAAAGTTGGGAACCACATAAAACCAGATAAATAATTGAATCAGCAAAGGTACATTACGGAAAATGGTGACATAAGTTGTACCAATGGCACGTGCCGTTTTGCTCGGCAAGGTACGCATGATCCCCAGAATACTTCCGAGTACCATGGCAATAGTCCACGCGACAAAAGCAATCACCAATAACCAGCCGAGACCCACTAAAACCCATTGCAAATAGGTACTATCACCGACCCCTGTGGATTGCCACAAAACACTCCAATTCCAACTATAATTCATAGTGACTCCACTGAAGAATCAGGTAAAAAATCCATTTTTACCTGACCTTGAACGTATGTTGTTTTAAAGTTTATTGATCGCGATCGTGCGGTGTAGCAATTAATGCCTTAAGTTGATCTGACATTTTGAAGTTTAGATTAATATTTTTGGGTGGAATTGGTTGCTGGAACCATTTCTCGTACATTTTGTTGATTTCACCAGAACTATAAGTGGCTTTAATCGCATCATCGACCACTTGTTTAAAGCCAGTATCGCCTTTACGCAGCATACAACCATAAATTTCATGAATTGGGGCTGTACCGACAATTTCCCATTTATTCGGATCAGAAGCTTTAGATTTTTCACCGGCAAGCAAGATGTCATCCATCATAAAGGCAGCGGCACGGCCATTTTGTAGCATCAAGAAGGATTCTGCATGGTCTTTGGCAGAAATAATTTCACCAATGCCAAGTTCTTGTTGATGCTGGCGAATATAGCGTTCAGACGTTGTACCGGCTGTAGTGACCAGTTTTTTACCTTTAAGATCAGTGAAATCTTTCACGCCTGAATCTTTAGCGGTAAGTAGACGAGAACCGACTTCAAAGAAACCCACTGAGAAATCGACTTGTTGCTGACGTTCTTTGTTATTGGTGGTTGAACCACATTCTAAATCGACTGTGCCATTTGAAACCAAAGGAATACGGTTTTGACTGGTCACCAGGTTATAGCGAATTTTCAAGTCTGGCATATTCAGTTTTTGTTTAACGGCCTCGACCACTTTCAATTGCAGGTCGTGGGCATAACCGACTGGTTGATTTGGATTGTCTGCAATATAAGAGAACGGAATAGAAGAATCGCGATAGCCCAATACAATGGTGCCGGATTTTTTAATCTTATCTAGCGTGCCAGAGGTAGTTGCATCTCCAGTGGTTTTTTCGCCCGATGCCGGAGCTTTATTGTCGCTACAAGCACTCAGTCCAAGCATCAGCGTGCTTGCACAAAGTAGAGAGGTCATAGTGCGTTTAGGTGACATATTGAAAACTCCATTTCTATTATTAATCATCATTTGTTTTCGATTTAGACCGATGATTCATTCATCAGTTTGAGATAACAAATGACACTTTTTGTTGCGTTTATTTTTTAATCTTGGCTTTCATCTTAATCGAGTTTAGAGGGCAGGCTCAAGCAAGATTTTTTACCGTTTTGTTAATGATAAATGATTATGTTTTATACGTTTTTTAGGATGGTAGACGTTATATAAATAGAGCATAATTTGTGCCAGAATCAACTTATATCGATTAGGCTTAGACTATAGAATGTCTTTTTTCGAGTGGTAAATATGAATTGGATGATAAAAAATATAAAAATAAATATTTTAAGGGTATGAAAATAATAAATTTTTAGATCAGGAACTGTATTTTATTATGAAGATAGCCATTGATTCAATAGGCTCAAGCAATCTCATTAAAAGATGATAACTTAAGCAATTCTTTGATGATTAAGTGCTTTTGTCCAATCGCAATCTCCACAGCGTTTACATTGCTGTTTGGGATGATGAATGAAGTCAGTAAAGCCACAATAGATACAGGAATAATAGGTGTGAGGTTTGACATCTTCTACGATATTGCACGCTTTGGGAAAGAGCGGCAGACCATATTTGGTTTGTTCGGGTTCAAAAAATAGAATACTGAATTTACCATCGGTTTCTAGTAGTGCAGTTCTGACTTGCCCCAGATGTTCTGTATTTTGCTGACGCATTTCTGCAAAAAACTCGTCATGAGAGTATTTGCCTTTTTTAATATCTTCTAATACCAGCATGCCATCTTCTACTATATATAATGATTTTCCTTCTAAAAAGTCTTCAAAAGGCTGGAATTTCATCATGAGCCAAGTGGTCAAACGGTACATGAAAATAATAATGCTCATGACAATAATCGCTTGAATCATGGGAATGTCTTCATTGAACATCGGGTCGCCCGCAATCGAGCCGAGCGCCAAAATAATGGTGACTTCAAAGATAGAAAGTTGTCGAACACCGCGTTTACCCGTAAGCCTTAAAAACAGGACGATCATGATGAACATGAGCACACAGCGGATGAGAATTTCTACTGCAAATAACAACGTGGTGTCGTAGATAAGAAGATCAGACCAATCCATTTTTATTCCTTGTTGTTGTTATTCAAAACTTTAACAAATTATTGATGGATGGATTTGTAGCTTTGTGTAGTGATTTTTTCTGGTGATTATTTCCGGTTAAACTTAAGAAAAATAAAAAGTTAAAACAAAAACATCTTCTCTAAATACAAATCAAAACTTACTGCTTTTTGCCAAAGATATGCGAAGTCGTCCGATTTTTGCTGAAGCTTTGATGTGGCAAGTGTTGCGTCCAAGCATTTAATGGATATGCAGTGCCATTCAGCAATGTAAGAGAAACACCTCATGTAATTAAGGTATAATTTTTCTTTTGCTTTTATCTTCCCTATGTCTTTCGATTTAAAAACCACTGTTCAGCCAGACGCAGAGCTTTCACCGCAACAAAAAAAGCTTAATCGTCTGATTGAAAAAATCGAACAGCAAAAAATAGATTTGGCAGCATGGGAAAAAGCTCAAAACGACATTCAACAACATGCACGTCAAACCCTTGTACCGGCTTATAACGAATTACACGTTGTATTATTTCAGCAGCTTGAACAGTTGTGGAAACACTTACATGGCGGTGACTTTTCAAAAGCAGAAGTCGTGCAGCTCGATGAAAAAATCCAACACCTTGCAGCATACTTAAAAGACTCAAAAGCCTTATCAGAGCAAGAAGCCAATACCGTCGAAGAAATTGATACCTTTTATCAGCAATATGCAGAACATACACAAGCCAAGAAATCTAAGAAAAAAACTTTCGTTGAGTCTGATTCTGTATTTGAAAGTACACAAAATATAGATGATGAATTTGATGAGACTGAAGTTTGGGATAGTGAACATCATCAGCAAGCGCGTGAACACGCAAAACTCAAAAAGCAGCAAGAGAAACGCGAACAAGCAGAGAAAATGGCAGAGCAGTCGCTCAAAACCGTGTATTTAAAAATTGCTGCTGTGATTCATCCTGACCGTGAACAGGATGAAAGCAAGAAACTTGAAAAAACTGAAATGCTGCAACACGCCAATGCCGCTTACGAGAAGCAGGATTTATTTTATTTGCTGAAACTTCAAATACAGATTGAGCAGAATAGAGGTGCAGCGCAAAAAGGTCTAAGCGCGGAACAAATCAAGTTTTATAAATTGGCACTGGATGCGCAAAGTCAGCAGCTCGATAGCGAAATAGATGACATCATTGATTCACTGGTTTGGTCAGAGCCGGCCAAAATTGCAGTGCAAAAGTCCAAAGGTAAACTGCAAATTAATGACCTGTATAAGCAAATTGATGCCGATACCGCAGTTATTAAACAGCAACTGAAATGGGAAAAAGAACGGCTCAAATATATGAGTCGGGTAAAAGGGTTGGAGATGTTGTTGGAGAATGGGGCGCTGTAATTTTAATAGCACCTCACCCTAACCCTCTCCCTATGGGAGAGGGTTACATACTTTCCATAATTTTTTGAACCAATTCCATTTTTTGTTCACGTGTCAGTAGGTTTATATCTTTTTCTTCAATAAATTCATCTAATGCCGCGACTTGCTTTCCTTTCAGATCTTTATAACCTGCAAATTCCTGATAAAAACGATTTAGGTCACACATTTTTACAGTAACTTTACCTTTAGGAGTGTGAGCTTTTAGGAAATAGTGATCAGGATAATCACAGTGATTTGCAGAGATACGTTCAATATGATCTTCATATATATCATATAACGGATGAATGATTTTGAAGCGTCCACTCGTGCGCGGATAGGTAGGCTGTGAGCAAGCTCTATCTCCATTTACATGAGGATTTTGATCACCTTTTTCTCGGTTACAGTCTGGACAGACGACAATTAAGTTTCTAGGTTCAAATAAGAATTGAGGAAATAATGATTTAGGTAAAATATGCTCTACTTGCCAATGGAGTCCATTAGTTGAAAAAATATATTGCTTACAGTAAAAGCATGTAAGTTTTTGATCAGATAAATAGTGAGCACGAATTAAAGCTCGAAAAGCTTGTACATCTTTATTCGTCTCATTATTCCAAAGCTGATAGTTTTCTTTATCATAGTTATCAATAAAAGATTGGAGATCAGTAGGGGTTTGAAAAACTTCCATCTCAACCTCTGTAACTATTAATTAGGTTGAATAGGATATTAACTTTATCTTCTCGATCTATCTTTTTTTCTTTGAGTACATGACCAATGTATTCTAGCAACTCTTTAGATTCGGTATCTAGAACAAAATTTTCTTCAGTGTTCATTTTATTTAAAATAATAATTAGTTTTCTTATCAAGTACTCATTGTTATTCCCGGGGAAATTGAAAACTTCAGATAATTGAAAATCAGATGATCTATTTTTAAATTTTGAACTATTTTTTAGCGAGTTTGTATTTAAATCAAGAATAAACGTATTGTCATTTTTTATCCCTGAAATAATTTGAGGTGAATGAGTGGCTATAAAAAAATGGCATCCATAATAATTGCTAGAAATTTTTTCTAGTAATTCTATAATCTTTTCTTGCCATTCAGGATGGAGGTTTATTTCTGGCTCATCTATGCATATTAGTGAGTTATGTTCTAGATTGGATAAAAGGCTAAAGATTATTGATAAAATAGATTTTTCACCAGAACTTAATTCGTGAATTTGAATTATTTTATTTTTCTTTTGAAACTTAATATTTGTTATGCTAATTAAATTTAATTTAATTAAAATTGATAATTGATATAATAAATCATTATCGATTGATAAAATATATATTATTTGAAATTTATTTATATTTTTTAAAATAAATAATAAAGTGTTTATATCTTTTAGATAATTTTTATTTGAGTAAAAATTCAATGTTTCTATAAGTTTTTTGAAATCGTCATCAATTAATGTGTTTATTCTTGTATGTATTTCAATATATGGATCTAATCCAAGAAATTCTAAAGTTTCAATTATTTTAAAGGATAAATTTTTTATTTGGTCGATATTGAATAGAATTGAATCTAAGTGGAGAAAATTATTTAGAAAAGGTTCAGGTGTTTCTTTTTTTTTATACCACCTAATTTCAGTTTTATAAAATTAGATCTCTTGCGAAAGTCATTATTGCAAGTTTATCCGGTTTACGAGTGCAGCAATTAAGTTAATGCGTAAGCCGAATCTTTTCCGTCTATTTCGATAGCGTTCACTT
>NZ_JABERI010000031.1 GCF_013004375.1 Acinetobacter terrae
CAGACAAGTAATGCTCCACAACTTTTAATTTAAATTCTTGAGAATATTTAGCCATTAAAAAGCACCCTTCAAATTAGACTAAGAGTGTCCAACTTTCGGGGTGCAGATTAATTTGGAGGGCTTTTTTATGAAAAATAGAATTTATGATTGTGTGAGAACATCATTAAAAATTATGGTTCTAATTTAGCGGCTTCTAAAATATCAAAAATAACAGTTGTCACATCTTGGCTTAAATCACGATTGTTAAAAATTTCATGCGCTGTAATGGTTACATCTGTATCACTTGGAAGTAAGCGTTGTTCTTCTTCAATCAAATGCTGAATGGGTAATAAAGTCTGTTTTATTTCTAAATGAAGAATATCTTTAAACTCAATATTTTCATCTTCCAGCTCAATCAGTTGTTCGTTTAAAAATGGCAATAAAATAGAATGCAGATAAGGCTGAATCTCAATAATATCAAAGATTTCAATCTCACGTGTTTGCTCAATTGTACTAATGTGATCATTCATTTCAATCAGAATATGGTAGTAACTCACACGCGTCTCCAGAGATTTTATGTTGTCATTTCTTCCCATTACAATAACATGAAATGAGCTTGATTTCCGTTCTATTGCCATGCATAGACTTATAAAAAGTAAGGGATTTTTGCATTGTATCTCGGTCGTGGCTTAACGTTCCTGCAATAAGGCTAAATCCGCTGCCGATAATCTGAAGTTTTGCAGCTGCTGATCTTTCATGAGCGGGTACATCAGCGCCTGAGGATCTTGATTGTGTTCTAAGCCTAAAGCATGTCCTAACTCATGTGCAATGGTTAGACGTAAATCATCCATCGTATCAAATTGATAAATTTCAATGCGCTTTCCATTGTATATGCCTTTGTGAAATTCGCGTGCCGGGAAGCGTTGATTGAGATGATTCACATTGATATTGTAAGAATCAATATTTTGATTATGCTGCTCGACTTGTTGATTGTATTGATTATTTTGATCTTTAAGCTCAGCAATGTCATGGTCTAATTGTTGTGCTTGGGCTTTCAATTGCTGATATTGTTGTTCGATGCGTTGTCGATTTGGACCATTTTCATTTTCAATACCCATCCAACTCATGCGTTGTTGATTGAGTTGTTCAACGTCCTTGGATAATTGATCTCGCTGGGCTTGCAGTTGTTGATGACGTTGTTCTAGGTAGCTATAGCGATTGTCTAAATTCTCTGAAATCCGTTGATTCACATTTTGAGCCGCCTCCAGAAGTTGTTGGCTGGTTTTGTGTGCTTTATGGTCTGCTTGGCGTTGGTCATAGATCAAATTGACCGTTAATTTTGCCTTTGGATCATAAACCAAAAGAGGTTTTTCTGAGCCTTGCTGCCAAATACCGATGGCATCTTTACAGAGCTGAATCAGTTCTGCTTGGCTCATACCAAATCGTGGATCGACATCGCCCAAGCGAAATCGCACACTTGAATCAAAAGGATGAAGTATTTTATCTGTGACCGTGCGATGTTCTCGCTTATTATCCTGTTGCGATGGAAAGAATAACCAAATGAACAATAAAGCCCCGATGGCAAAGAAGAGAGCACGCATAGCATTTTAAAATCATTATTTTTAAATTAATGTAGCTGAAAGTTTAATCTAATCCTATCTTTTTAAACATAAAAAACCGCGCTTTCACGCGGTTTTTTTAACTCTTTCGAGTTAGATTAAAGCGACAAATTATTTTTTGTCATCTTTAACTTCAGTGAACTCAGCATCTACAACGCCGTCGTTCGCTTTTTGAGATTGACCTGCATCACCTTGGAAAGCATTCGGGTCAAAACCTTCAGCACCACCTTGAGCGCCTTGAGCCGCTTCATAAGCACGTTGGCTAATTGGCATGATGATGTTTTGAAGCGCTTCAGTTTTCGCTTTGATTTCTTCAACATTATTTTCTTTGGTTGAAGCTTCAAGCTCAGAAACCGCAGTTTCGATTGCAGTTTTTTCATCTGCAGTCACTTGTTCGCCAAGATCTTTAACTGCTTTTTGCGCGCTAGAAACAAGTGCATCTGCTTCGTTACGTGCTTTAGCAAGTTCTTCGAATTTGCGATCTTCTTCAGCATTCGCTTCAGCATCTTTAATCATCGCTTCAATTTCAGCATCGCTCAAACCTGAGTTTGCTTTAATTTGAATTGATTGTTCTTTACCAGTGCTCTTGTCTTTCGCAGACACTTTCAAGATACCATCAGCGTTGATGTCGAACGATACTTCAATTTGTGGCACACCACGTGGAGCAGGTGGAATGTCGCCTAATTGGAAGTTACCCAACAATTTGTTTTGCTGCGCCATTTTACGTTCACCTTGGAACACAGAAATGTCTACAGCAGGCTGGTTGTCAGCAGCGGTTGAGAACACTTGAGATTTCTTCGCAGGAATCGTGGTGTTTTTCTCGATGATTGCAGTTAACACACCGCCCATAGTCTCAATACCAAGAGTCAACGGAGTTACGTCTAGAAGCAATACGTCAGTTTTGTCACCTGAAAGTACAGCACCTTGAATCGCAGCACCCATTGCAACCGCTTCGTCAGGGTTCACGTCTTTACGTGGCTCTTTGCCGAAGAATTCTTGAACTTTTTGTTGAACCATTGGCATACGTGATTGACCACCTACCAAGATTACGTCAGAGATGTCTGAAGTCGAAAGACCAGCATCTTTAAGCGCAATACGGCAAGGCTCAATGGTACGAGCAACAAGTTCCGCAACCAAACCTTCAAGTTTCGAACGTGTTACGTTGATCACTAAGTGTTTAGGACCAGTCGCATCAGCAGTGATGTACGGTAGGTTGATTTCAGTTGCAGTTGAAGATGAAAGTTCGATCTTCGCTTTTTCAGCAGCTTCTTTCAAACGTTGTAACGCAAGTGGATCTTGTTTTAAGTTAAAGCCTTGTTCTTTCTTGAACTCTTCAACCAAGTATTCAATTAAAGAGTTATCGAAGTCTTCACCACCCAGGAAGGTATCACCGTTAGTCGACAATACTTCGATTTGTTGGTCGCCATCAAGGTCAGCGATTTCAATGATGGATACATCGAAAGTACCACCACCCAAGTCGTAAACCGCGATTTTACGGTCGCCTTCTTTTTTGTCCATACCGAACGCAAGCGCCGCAGCAGTTGGTTCGTTGATGATACGTTTAACATCAAGACCTGCAATTCGACCTGCATCTTTAGTTGCTTGACGTTGTGCATCATTGAAGTAAGCAGGAACAGTAATCACCGCTTCTGTAACAGTCTCACCCAAATAATCTTCTGCAGTTTTTTTCATCTTTTTCAAGATTTCAGCAGAAACTTGTTGTGGTGCCAATTTTTTGTCGTTTACATCAACCCAAGCATCGCCATTGTCTGCTTGAATGATTTTGTAAGGTACAAGACCGATATCTTTTTGAACTGCTTGGTCTTGGTACTTACGACCGATCAAACGTTTGATCGCGAATAATGTGTTTTTAGGATTGGTTACTGCTTGACGTTTAGCAGATTGACCCACCAAAATTTCGCCATCTTTGTACGCAATAATAGATGGAGTTGTACGAGTGCCTTCAGCGTTGTCGATAACTTTAACTTTGTCACCTTCAAGTACTGCTACGCAAGAGTTTGTAGTACCTAAATCAATACCAATGATTTTAGCCATTTGGATGCTTCCTCAAAATTATTTTTTGCAATGCTTTTGCTTGTTATCCGATATGAGAGCCATTCAAAATTTTTCAAGTTTATTTCATTAAAAAAAGTGAAAAACTCTCGAATTTCTTTACCTTATTGACCGACCAAGACCATTGCTGGACGAAGTAAACGGTTTGACAAGGTATAACCTTTTTGTAATACAGTGCCAATTTCACCTGCTTTAGCATCAGGTGCGATACCCACTGCTTGATGCAAGTCTGCATTGAAACCGTTGTTCATATTCACTTCGACTACACCGAATTTTTCTAGTGTGGTGAGCAGTGATTTCAAAGTAAGTTGCACACCTTCAAGTAATGGAGATTCAGTATCACCCGCAGCTTGAATGGCGCGTTCTAAATTATCGACGGTGTCGAGTAATTCCTTGGCGAATTTTTCAATCACCGTTTCTTTATGCTTTTCAGCATCACGTTGAATGCGTTCTACGCTTTTTTGCGCTTCATATACCGCATTGGCTGTACGTGCTTTTTCAAGTTTTAAACTTTCTTCCAGATTAGTGATCTGGGCTTGTAAATCTTCAACTGAAACTTCAGCTTGCTCCGTTTCAGCTTGAGTTTGTGCTGTTTGTTGATCAGCTTGCTCTTGCCCTAGATCTTGAGCTTGTTCGTTTTGCTCAGCCGCCATAGATTTACTCCGTTTAAATGGGTTCTTAAACATGTACAGTCCTTTTGGCTTCAGTGCTAACTGGGTTAATCCTGAACTGCCATGAGTGATAAAATTCATGATTAATACAAAGGTCGGGGCAGGCGATAAAAATTCAAGCGACACAATCAATTAAATCTGTTTAATTTGATTAAAATTATCAAAAAACCTGGTTTTTCCAACATTCAGGCAAAAATTATAAGGTTCTTTATGCTCAAAATTGAGCTAGGGGATAAAACAACAAAGCAGCTTATTGTCAGCGCTTGATGATCAGTTAATGGAACAATCAAGTTTTGTTGCTCTACCTCAGTTTGTATGGAAGATGGGCGTTAGGAATGAGATAGGAAAAGAGAAAGAAAATACAAAGACGGTTCATATTATGATGGGTAATATTCAACTTAGACTTAAAAACGATCATTATGAAATAAATTATCTATTTTACAAAAAAGCACAGGCTGATTATTATTTCACCCAGATTCTATCGCTGTAGTTTCTTCTTGGTATTTTTGAAATCTGTTTTCTAAGCTTACCCAACCTCTGGGTAAGCTTTTTTTTTGCCTAAAATAAAGCAAGCCATCATTAATAACTGATCTTATCTATCTGTTTAGCGAGTTATCGTCTGGGTATTGAATAACGGTTAAACTGTTACAGCATTCAATTTTGATTATGATGGTTTTTATAAAATAAAAAAATGCCCTGTGTGGCAAAGGGCATTGAGCCGATAACAGGATTTTAATTATCGCGACGATCACCAATTCGCTTATCAGTATCGCGACGATGATCATCCCAACGTCTTTCTTGGTATTTACCTTGCTGTTGCGTTTTTTGACGATGTTGTACATCCACTTTTTTACGCTGTTGTTCTGAGCGTTGGCGTTCAAGTTCACGCTTTTTGCGATCCCAATTGGATTGGTTATTTCTATTTTGTTCGGCAGCTCTCTTACGCTGTTCTAATTGATGCTGTTGTTCACGTTTTTTACGCTCCCAATCAGATTGTTTTTGCCGATTCTGTTCCCACTGACGACGTTCAAGCTCACGTTTTTTACGTTCCAATTCCAAGCGGTTTTGACGCTGTTGATATTCCCAACGTTGACGTTCCCGCTCTCGGTCATATCGATCGTCATAATCCCGATCATAACGCCGGTCATAGCGATCATTATAACCTCCATCGTAATAACCGCCATCTTCTGGAAATGCCACACAACCTACGGCTAAAAATGTGGTCGCTAAAGAGAGTATAATCAGTTTTTTAGTCATAGCTTGCATCCTTCTTCTTTTAAGGAGTAGCAAAAACACTCCAAAATATACATGGCAATTGTCAATGACAAGGTATAAAAAGAAGATTAGCGTATGAATGTTTTTACTGTGTATACAGATGATTAGACTTATATAAGATTATGGTCACTTATCGGCTGATCATGTAGAAAATGTGAAGAATATAATAAAGGGAAGCTACATTATGGGTGCTTTTAATCGAACGCTACAGACGATGATAGAAAAAGGGCAAGGCACGGCAGCACGCACTTTGGATCGATTGCCGAGTTTTGCACAAAAATCTTTAGTTAAAATTTTAAGATATCCCCACGAATATCCTGAACTTGATCCTTTAATTCAATGCATGATGGCGGCACAGTTAAGACAAGGGAATAGTGGTTTCGTCGGTGAAGATGTTATCCACGCGCGTAAAACCTTTGATTTACAAATGCAGTCGATTAAAAGCAAACCCACCCCAGTAAAGCGTGTTGAAGATTTACGACTCCCTTTACATAGTGGCGCCATCTTCGCGCGACATTATCATCCTGAACCGAGTAAAAAACTTCCCATGGTGGTGTTTTATCATGGCGGTGGTTTTGTGGTGGGGAGTCTGGACTCTCATGATGAGGTTTGTCGTTTACTTGCGGTCTATGCGAAGGTTCAGGTGCTGAGTATTGACTATCCCTTAGCACCTGAAGCCAGCCCGACAAAACTGATCCAAACCTGTGAAGATGCATTGGCATGGGTATATCAAAACAGAAAACAGCTTAAAATTTTAAAAAACAGAATTTCGGTGGCAGGGGATAGTGCAGGCGGCAATATTAGTGCAGTCGTTGCTCAGCGTAGTGCCAATAAAGTTCATGCACCGCAAGCGCAATTGCTGCTCTATCCTGCGGTAGATTTTAAAAGCCGTCATCCATCGTTCCATGCTTATAAAGAAGGGCTGGTTCTAACAGGGACGGATGTCGATTTTGTGACGCACTATTATGCAGAAACTCATCAAGTCGAATTGGATGATCCGATTATTTCACCGACCTATGGCAAACATGACAAATTAGCTCCTGCATTTGTGATTACAGCAGGTCATGATGTATTGCATGATGAAGGTGAAATCTATGCCTACAAGTTACGCCATCGTGGTGTGAAAGTGCATTATCAGGAGTATGGTGATCAAGCCCATGGTTTTGTAAACCTAACCCCAATTTCTTATCGGGCTAAAAATTACGTGATTGAAATCAGTAAGAACTATAGAAAGTTTTGGGATAAACACGCTTAAGCTTTTTTTTTAATAAATTCGACTGTCTATATTAGAAGGTGTTTCACGTGAAACACTTTTTTATTTTTTCTCAATCTTGGCTGTAGGTAGTGTGAGTCTAAATTCGGGAACATAAAAACTCTGCAAATACTTGGCTTGAGAAAAATCTGGAAAGACATCCAGCGTATTTTTCCAAGAGACTTGTTTAAGTTTACATAGCTTGCCACGAAATTGAGGAATGAATTGATAATTCAAACCTTGCCGGGTCTGATGAATGTTGAGCAGTCGTGCGGGTAAATGATGGCTATTAATATAGAAAGCCTGACTATGTTTGTACTTCTGTAAACACAAGCTCATTTCTTGCTGTTCAAATAAAACGTTGCAATACACCACATCGTCTTTCATCAACCATTCGAATTGAGCGAGTTGTTTTGGAATTCCCCAAAAATGTTGACCATGAACAACAGAAGTTTCCGTGGATACATAAATTTTAGGAATCGAAGATAAACGTCTTTTACTCATTAAAGGATGATCTAAAATCAGAAGCTCATCATAGGGACCCACAGGGGATTCATGATAGCGAACCAATATAACCTGTATCACTCGTCCAATTGGAGAGGGAGCAAGGTGGAAAGCTTGATTAGATTTAATAAAGTTTGGCGTTAACCAATAATTCAAAATAAAGGCATCACCCAGTAAATTCCAAGGTGGATGGTGATGAAAAGTTGTAGGGGTTAATTCTTCACTCATTGTCATTCTCGTTTTATCTCAAAAAGAGATGCTGTTTTATTTATAGTGAACGATTAATATATAGACATTGACAATTACAACTTGAAGTAGAAGAGTAAAGAAATGTTAAAACAAACCCTATTCGCTATTAGTGCTGCCTTTATTAGTTTGCAAGCGATCGCTGCAAACTCGATTGTAGAAATGAAAACATCCATGGGAAATATTGAAATAGAGCTCTTTAATGATAAAGCACCTATTTCAGCGAAAAATTTTGAAGGCTATATAAAGGATAACTTTTATAACGGCACCATTTTTCATCGCGTGATTCCGGGCTTTATGATTCAGGGTGGAGGAATGGATGCCAACATGGTGGAGAAACAAACCAAAGCTCCAATTCAAAATGAATCATATAATGGTTTGAAAAATACCCGTGGCACTTTAGCGATGGCGCGTACCAACAACCCTAATTCAGCAAGCAGCCAATTCTTTATTAATACAGTAGATAACGACTTTCTAAATAAAAGCCAGATGAATGCGGGTTATGCCGTGTTTGGTAAAGTCATTAAAGGAATGGATGTGGTCGATAAAATCACGAAAGTTCCGACTGCAAATGTTGGAATGCATCAAAATGTACCAAAGCAAGCAGTGAAAATCGTCAGTGTGACTGTTAAAGCAGCACCCGAGAAAAACTAATACAAATTAAAGCAGAAATATCTAAATTAATATTTTTGCTTTAAAACAACACCTTAGATTTGTTTTGTGTAAAAATGACCCAAATTGGTGCATAAAAAAAACACACTCGATAAAGCAAGCGGTTAAAAGCACTTGCGCGTGTAGGAAATTGCCCTATAATGGGCGCATACCAACGAGATATGTTGAAACGAACGAAGCGCGAAGCGTTGAGTTGTTGAGATTGCCTTGTTGTTTCTTGTCTCTGACGAAGAGCGAGATAGATCATTAAGAGATTATGAAGAACAACTTGTGTGGATTTTTACCGGTTGATCGATCGAAATTATTTTCATTGATTGATGGTAGAAATTACTCGAAGT
>NZ_JABERI010000032.1 GCF_013004375.1 Acinetobacter terrae
CAAGGTTAAATTGAAAGGACTGACCCCTGTAGAATACAGAAATCAGTCCTTAGAAATTGCCTAACTTACTGTCTAACTTTTGGGGGTCAGATCATCCTGTCGGGGTTTTTCGTATTCCGTTCTTGGTACGACATCCTGTTGTACCTCACATTCCTTGCGTTAGAACATAAAATTCCTTTTTACGTTCTGGAACATCCTGTTCCTGATGTATTAATCATATGAACTTTCAAGTATTAGAACTAGTAGCCATATACTGGAATTAATGTGAGCAAATGCTTACAAAGTTGGCTAAAAATTATCCCGGTTTTATCCGCAGAAATTGGGGATATTTTTTGCCCTGGGAAGATTGGTAACATTGAAAAAAGTTTCAATTTGATTAAAAAGTAATCAAATTTATTGGCGGAATATATCAAAACAGTTTAAAAAAAAGCCGACTTGTTTCCAAGCCGGCTTTTGAGGGTTTGCGTCCCAATCTTTTATAGCATAACTTTTTGAAATTTAACACTATTTATTTTGCGTTTCGTATAAGCGCCATTATGTTAAATGGAGTTTATTAGCTTGATGTAGCAAAATAGAGTCTACAAAATTATGTACTATTTAAAAGATATTTACGCCTATTAAATTAATCTAGCCATTTGATATGTAGATGAAATTGAAGATATTAGTTTTAAAATTTCAAAAAAATGTTTTTGGCGTTGATTGTCTAAGGGATTATATATCTGGCTGCATTTTACTAAATTTGATAAAACCGATGTCCTATTTTCTATAAAAAATGCTTCAATTTCTTCCGACGAGAAAAAAGGCGAGTGATATCTATTTTGAGTAACATTGGTATGAATTAAAAATTCATATACCTTGAGTTCATACCAAAACTCTGAGTCTAACTTATTTGAAATTTCTGATTTATAAAAATTATAAATAGTTTTATGCAGCTCAGCGCAAATTTTCATGTCTGGATCAAATAATTTCGATGATTTGATAAAACTTTCCAAAACGACAGTTCCCGCCATAGTTATTTGTATGATGGCTTTGTCTGTATTGGATAATTCATTTCTTTGATTATTATAATTATTTGTATTTACTGATCTAAAGAACTCATTCTTTTTTAGCAGAATACTTTTATAGCGAGAAACAGCTGTAATTGCCTTATCTATAATGACGGTCGTATCGTTAGTACATTCACAAGCCGTTTTGAAATCCATTGCTGCGTTATCAAATTCATGAATCAATGTATAGATATTTGGGTGTACTTGAATATTAAAATTCTGAATAATAAAATTATAAGAAAGTGATTGGTTTAATACGGAAATTTGCATGGAAGGAGCCTATAAAGCATAGTCTTATCTATCATTTAACTATACTTACATAGCTATGATCAAAGACTCAACTGTTAGTTATATATCAATTTTAAAATTAAAAAATTATTTCTTTTATTCATAGTTAGCCTTTTTAGTTTCTCTAAAATTAACATAATACACCTTATGCGAAGTCACACAAAAAAGCGCGGATCTAGTGTCCACGCTTCATATGATTTATACAATGGAAAGTGTAGTGAATTGGATAAGAAAATCGTAACCCTCTAATTCTTTATTTCCTTCTTTGATCTTTTTTTTCTAACAAAGAATTAGAGGGTTAAATTTGCGCTGCCCTTGTTTCTTTATATTTATTTATTGTTATTCTGAGCCTGATTAAACCAGTTGTTGGTTAAAAAATCATCAAAAAATACTAAGAATCCGATCACTGTCTTATTGATTAGTATGATTAAAATAATGCAATCCATTAATCCTACAGATCATTAAAATGGACTCGGATATCATCGTTATTAGTAACACATCTAATTTTTTCAGGGTAAAGCTTTTTTTATGTCACGTATAAGTCTAAGACTTGCTTTAATCGTTGCTAAGCTGATCTATCACGCCTCTTAAACCATTGATTTTAGGTTGAGAATTTTGGCTGCCATGACGTTACTTTGGGGTGTGCTCTAAAATTACATTAGGCCATTCATTAAAGTTGTAAACCATAAATAGAAATGTCCGGTTTTCCATCCGATCAGGAATAACAATATTATTAATAAAAAACAATAAATTAAATAGTTGCTTAGTTTTCATAATGTATATATAGTGTATATACATTTTATTGTTTTAGTGCCTTTGGGAATAAATATCTTATGACTGATCAACCCAAAAAAATAAAGGCCAACAAAAAAGATGGGCAACTCTTAATTCGCATTAACAGCACTGAACGTGATGAGTTCATTCAATTGTGTGAAGCTATGGACACCAGTGCCGCTAGAGAATTAAGAAAATTTATCCGTAGTTTTATGAAAAAAAATCAGTCAGCGGATATTCATACCAAGGAGTGACATCATGTCGAAGCAAGTTAAAATCTTGAAACAGAAGATCAAAGCACGTCTTGAAAAGATTTCAAAACACAAAAACAAGTTAAATAAGTTCAAAAAGCAGCTTAAAAAACAGAAGTAATATAGTGAGGATTAGTCTCACTAGAAAGTAAAAAAAAGCTGAATTTCCTATTAGGAAATTCAGCTTTTTTCATTATTTACTGTCGGGACTATACCAGCTCAGAAATAATATCTGCCAATACTTCGTCTGCTTGCGAAGTACTTTTCACAGAAGAAATTTCCTTTTTAATTTTAGTGAGAGATTTCCCAGTTTCTTTAAAAGAAAAAACGGTTTTATTTCCTATGAGGATTAGAGGGGTAAGATTAGAGACTTGGCCTATTTTTAAGAATAGCTCTGCTACTCTGACTTGATCGGCATAAATAGATCGTAACTTTTGAGTAATTTCTAAAGCAGTCCGTTTATTCATAAATATATCCATTAATTTTATTAGATTTTTTTGAACACTTTAATTCTTATAAATTTAATCTTAGCAGAACCAGTATCGATGAGTAAATGCCTAAAATTTGTGCAGTAGTGCACTTAAAAAACTGCTTATTGCTAATGGAGCAAGGCTTTCAGCTTTAAAAAGGATAGAATCCATAAACTCAGAGATATCACAGAAATATTAAATTTCGATTCTGTTCACTTCAAAAAATGAGTGTCAAAGCATATGAAAAGAGATGAGTTTTTAGGGCAAGATCCTGAACGAAAGATTGTTTTTGCTTTTCTTTTTAGTAGAAACCAAAAAGCAATCTCCCTTTTTATAAAATACTCTGATGAAAAAACCCTGCAAATTGCAAAGCAGGCAATCTCTTTACACATCATATTTTGGCATTCTGGGGTAAAGGTTACTGATTTAAAAGAAGCCTTTGAAAGTGACCCTAGCTTAGTCAATTCAGGCGTGGAATTTTGGGCAGAGATTGTTAAGTAGACTGCGAAAAAAAATAATTTATTTTTTAAAACTCCACGCTTGTCTTTTATAAATTACTGATGCTTCTCTGAACCAAGTAAAGCTAAATTAAATAATAAGCGATCTCTATCATCCGTTAAATATTTGTCCATCTGAGTAATCAATTTAGCCCTAGCCTGTTCATCTTCTTCAGTGATTTTTAGCATACAAGATCCAATTAAAATCTTACGTCTCGTATCATCCTTACGCGCCTGTTCTTTCTCTTTGGCTTTTTCTCTTGCTAGTGCTGCTTGTCTTTGAGCCTTTAACTGTTTCAGCTTTTCTTCCTGGGCCTTAATCTTGCTATCTAAATTTTCAGTAACGCTCATTAATCCAATACCATCATCCTGGGAAATCATCCCTAACATAAGCGCACTTGAATCTGCATTCAAGGTACTATATGTGTAGTAATGGTTTCCTCGAAGAGCGCACTTATGCAAACTTCGTTTGCAAGTACGATTGGGGTTCCCCCAATACCCCAACAACCGTTCCACGGTTGTCATTCCACTTCGTGAAATTTAAAAGCAAAAGGCAGTCATGGCGATATACCACTTTTCAGTCAAAACCGTAGCACGATCAGCAGGGCGTTCCGCCACTGCTGCGATTGCCTATCGGGCAGGTGAAAAGATCTATTGTGAACGTGAAGGACGGGAACATGACTACAGCCGAAAAACCGGAGTGGAACACAAAGAAATATTCCTACCGGATGGCGCACCGAGTCATTTAAAAAACCGAGAGAAACTCTGGAACGAAGTGGAACAGCGAGAGACCCGAAAAAACTCCACCGTAGCGCGAGAATTTGAAATTGCTTTTCCGAGCGAATTGAACCAGGAACAACGCCTGGCCATGCTTGAAGAGCTATGTTCTAACATTGTGGACAGACACCAGGTCGCAGTCGATGCCTGTATCCATGCACCGCATACCGAATCTGGCAGTGATGAACGCAATTATCACGCCCATATCCTGATGAGCACACGCAAACTCACCCCGGAAGGCTTCACGGATAAAACCCGGGAACTGGATCAGAAACACAGTGGAGAAATCGAGCACTGGCGCGAACACTTTGCCGATATCTGCAATATGCACCTCGACATGGCCGGATCCACCGCCCGAGTCGACCACCGCAGCTACAAAGACCAGAAGAATGGCCTGGAAGCGACCCTGCACGAAGGACCCAAAGTCACCGAACTACGCAGACAGGGGGTAGAAACCGAAATCAGCCGTAGCAATGATGAGATCAAAGAGAGAAATCAGGCACAGCTGCAATACGGCAAAAATATGGACATGCTGATTGCTGAAAATGAGATAAAACTCAGCAAACTGAAAACAGAACAGCAGATTCAGATCGAACATAGCGCTAAAACGCCACCAATTGACGAAAAAACCGTGTTTGAGCAAAAACAGAGGGAAACCCTTGTTCAACTGCTAAAAGGCGAAATCAGCGCAAAAGACGCGAATCTAGACCTGGATTTCATGCAGCGCAATCTTGAGAAGGTCGAAAATACCCTGAGTAAGCAGCAAAAGCACAAAAACGAGTTCAATCAGCAGCTCGCCCAGGAGATCGTGAAAAGCGGACTCAAGCAGAGTCATGACAAATTGCAAAGCCTGGTGGATCAACACAACGAGTTAGGCCAGAACAAGCCCTTACTGTTTGGAAAAAAAGCCTGGGAAGCGCAACGTGACGCGCTTTACCAGAAACACAAACAACTGAAAGACCAACATGAGCAGCAGAAAAAAAATGGCGTAAAGGAATTACTGGAAAGAGATGCTTTCAAGGAACATGCCTGGAAGCAGTACCAGAAGCAGCATCCGGCCAAAGCCGAGCAATACCAGAATCTATACCGATCCTACCGCGCCATTAAAAAATGTGTGGATGAAATCAAAGCAGAACAACAAATGAAACTCAGACAGGAACAACAGCTCAAAGCACAGCAGCATGAGCCTAAAATGAAATCTCGTGGCATGAGTCGATAAACAGAGCGAGTGTCTACGAGCGAACTGAGAAAATTCGCCCATCCCTTTCCCTGATTACCAGCTCCCTATCCATCAATCACCTTCATTGCAGAGCATCCCGCATGGGTGCGAACTTTCCAATCTTGATTCCAGACCGAGCGTAGCGAGTAAAAAAAAGCTGATGAGCGAAGCGAATTCCGAGTCGCTTTTGATCTTGCTTTTGCTTTTTTTCAAAGTCACGAAAATATGAACCAAAAATTGCCCCGAAGAATCGAGCGAAAGCGAGATTCAATAGAGTTTGAGCGTAGCGAAAACCAAGGGCAATTTTTCTTTGCTTGGGCTTTTAATTGTTTTTAATGCTTTTAAATGCTTTTCCAGATGGCAAGAGCCTTGATATGACTGGATCTTAGCTTGTATATAAAGACGTTTAGTTACCTATATAAAGACGTTTAGTTACCCATATAAAGACGTTTAGTTACCTATATAAAGACGTTTAGTTACCATATAAAGACGTTTAGTTACCCATATAAAGACGTCATTTATGCTTGTCTTTTTAAAGATATGTATTAGTATGTCTTTAAAAGATATTAATTACTTATATAAAGACTTTTAGTTACCATGAAAAAAGATCTAGTTATTAAAACAAATCGCTTAAATCAGGCATTTCAAATGCTTTCCTTAGCAGAATTTCATATTGTGCAACTTGCAATTGTCGATGCCAGAGAAACAGGTACTGGATTAACAACAGACACCCCTTTGCGAATTGATGCTCTCCGTTATGCTGATGTTTTCGACACTACCCGGCAAAACGCTTACATAAGAATGAAAGAAGCTGAGGAAACCCTATTTAATCGCAGATTTAGTTTTTTTGATGAAGATGGGAAGCTAGTAAAAAGTAGATGGATTTCTCAAGTTAAATATTTAGACAATGAAGGTGCTATTGAAATAGTTTTTACCCCCGCAGTTGTTCAGGGTATTAGTCGAATTAATGGCGTAAAAGAATTCTTTACTCAGTACCTTCTAAGTCAAACATCACAATTAAAGAGTGTTTATTCAACAAGGCTTTATGAATTATTGATCCAATGGAAAAATACAGGGAAAACTCCTATTTTTGAAATACAAGATTTCCGGGCACAACTAGGATTAGATATCAATGAATATAAATTGATGAGCGATTTTAAAAAGCGAGTTCTTGATTTAGCCGTTAGTGACATTAATGAAAAAACAGATATCAAAACTACTTACCAACAATATAAAAAAGGACGTTCAATTACTGGGTTCTCATTCACCTTAAAACATAAAAAGAATATTGATAAACCAAATGATGTTAAACAAGACACATCTGATATTTTCATTAAATTAACAGACTCTCAACGCCATTTATTTGCAAATAAACTTTCAGAATTACCGGAGATGAGTAAGTACTCTCAAGGAACAGAAAGCTATCAACAATTTGCTGTACGGATTGCAGATATGTTACAAGATCCAGAGAAATTAAAAGAACTTACACCATTACTGCGAAAAGTTGGCTTTCAATAAATGGTGTCAATTGACATCTTAAAGTTAACAGTCAAGCATTAACATAAATTAAAACCTAGTTTACACCATGAAAAAATTATCAGTTTCAGAGTTGGCTAAGCTCTATGGATATTCCAGACAAGCTATATATGCCCATATAAATAAAGGGAATTTATCAAAAGGTTCAGATGGACTAATTGATTTTTCAGAAGCCTTACGAGTGTTTGGGGAACCTCAGATGAAGGCCAGCACTGTCAATCAAAGTCAATCAATTAACAGTCAAAACTTGACTGAAGTTGACATGCTTAAACGACAAGTTGACATGCTTGAAAAGCAATTAAATCAATCATTACTTAGAGAAAATCAGTCCATAGAAAGAGAGTCTTTCTATCAGGAACAAATTGAAGCCATGCAACGTCTATTAGATGTTCCAAAACCTAATATGACTACGTTTACCGATCAGAAATCTAACCAAGATATAGCAACAGATCCTCGGTTAGAGTCAGAGACGAACTATGACGGATTGACTACTCCTGAACAAACAGAAAATAAGCGTATTCCAGTACCAGAGCATGTAGAACCGGAGCCGCCTAAAAGGGGCTTTCTAAGTCGATTTTTTCTACCTAATGGATAAGGGCATTATGCAAGTAGACTTATCAATAAAGCTTCAAATTGCAGAGAAAATAATCATATTGGATGAATGATCCATTAAAAAGCCCAGTTTTTAGAAACTGGGCTTTTTAATGGATCGCAATATCTTGTTATTACAGAAGTTATGCGGTGAATTTCGTATAAGGTGTATTATGTTAATTCTAGGAAAACCTTAAATTAATCATTAATTCTGATTTAAATTTCATTAAGTTATAGAATGTGCAAATTTATAACTTTACTCCCCTATTTTACATGCAATTTAGATACGATATTAATGGACTTCGGGCAATAGCAGTTCTTGCAGTTGTCATTTTTCACTTTAATTCACAATGGTTACCAGGTGGATTTGCAGGGGTTGATGTTTTCTTTGTCATTTCTGGTTTTTTAATGACATCCATTATTTTTAATGGTGTAGAAAAAAACTCTTTTAATTTATTCAAATTCTATAATGCTCGAGCTAATCGAATTATTCCTGTATTAGCAGCAATGTCTGCTGTGCTGCTCATATTTGGTTGGTTTTATTTAATACCAAATGATTATCGTGATTTAGGTCAACAAGTCGAGAAAAGTTCCTTATTTATTTCAAACCTTCTTTTTGCAAAAGGAGGAGGATATTTTGATACAGCGGAGCATACAAAATGGTTACTCCATACGTGGTCACTATCTGTTGAATGGCAATTCTATATTTTTTTTCCAATTATAATTATTGCTCTAAAAAAATACCTAAGTTTCACAAATCTAAAACGTGTAGTAATCGGATTATTTTTAGCGAGTTTTACTTATTGTATTTTCGCAACATACAAAGACAGTAAAACCGCTTATTTCTTACTAACAAGCCGAGCGTGGGAGATGTTGCTCGGTGGTTTGGCTTTCCTATACCCTTGGTCAATTCAAAGTAAAATTAAAAAAATTACAGCTCAATCCTTAGGTCTTGTCCTTATCGCTACTGCTTATGTTTTAATGTCAAAGGAGACATTATGGCCGGGTTATATGGCTCTAATCCCTGTCTTTGGCGCATATTTAATTCTTGTAAGTAATTATCAAAATAATTTTGTCATAACTAATCCTGCTTTTAGTTATATCGGCAAATGGTCTTATTCTATTTATGTATGGCATTGGCCCCTGGTGGTTGTTGGATTTTACTTTCCATTTGATGACTGGTGGATATACGGGATTCCACTTTCAATCTTACTTGGATTCTTAAGTTATCAATTTATTGAAAAGATCAATTTCCCACGATATTCGTCTTGGAAAGATATATATAAAATTAAACCTTTTTATATATTTTTAATCATTTTAGCCTGTAGTTACAGTATAAAAAAAATGGATGGCTTCGATTTTCAGAAAAATTTGAGACTATCTCAGGTGTCTGATCAAGCAAAATTTTTAAAATTTTATGAAGAACAGCATAAAAATCTTTATGATACATACTGGTTAAAATGTAATACGTACTCTTCATTAACCGATCATAATACTTATAAAATAGATCCTAGTTGTATCCAAAAAAAAGGAGATGGTGGTATCTTTTTATGGGGAGACTCACATGCTGAAGCCTTATCTTTTGGAATAAGAAATATTTTAAAATCAAAAAATATCCCTTTCTATCAAAAAACTTCTGCTGGTTGCAGAGCACTATTGACAGAGTCTGATAATTTGAAAGACTTATTCAAAAAAGCATGTGATCATTCTAATAAATTGGCATTAAACAGTATTATCAAGCTTAAACCAAAGACAGTAATAATTGCTCAAGCAACTGATCATGACAAAACAGACTGGGGAAAAATTACTAAAAAATTACTAGATAATGGCGTTTCTAATGTTGTTTTAATTGGCCCAGTACCTCAATGGCAACCCTCATTACCACAAACGATAATAAAAGCTCAACATTGGAAAAAAACTTCTAAATTTATTTCTGATAAAAATCTTGATTTAAAAGTTATAGAAATAGATAAAATTATGAAATCTCGTAATTTTCCTAAAAAATTACACTATATTTCATTAATTGATGAGTTATGCAAATTAAGTTCAGATAAGACACACTATGAATGCAGGGTGAGGCCAGATAATACTAATAATTTAATCCAAGTTGACTATGGCCATTTAAGTAAAGATGGGTCTATATTTGTAGTAAATCAATTTATTAAAGATTTTTTATTATCTTTAGACTCTTCGAATAATTAAAGTTGTTACAGTCTGAAATGTATTATGTCTAATTTTCAATCAGAAGTTTAACAAGTTCTTTTTATTATTAGATCCAATTAGATCTTGTTCTAATCTCGAAAAACAGAAATTTTATCAGACTCATCTATAAATAGCCCTATTCATTAGGGCTATTTAACAAAAAATCTCTTATTTGAAATTTCAAAAACTTGATTTTTCCACTAAATAACTATCCATTTAACATAATGGCGCTTATACGAAAATAAAAATAAATAGTGTTAAATTTCAAAAAGTTATGCTATAAAAGATTGGGACGCAAACCCTCAAAAGCCGACTTGGAAACAAGTTGGCTTTTTTTTAAACTGTTTTGAGATATTCCGCCAATAAAGTTGACCAAAATTCACGCTTTTTATCTTGAGTGATACAAATATATGATACATTATTGTATATACAAATTTGAATGTTTTTTATGGAACTGTATTTCGAATGGGATGAGGCTAAGAACCAAAAGAATCAGAAAAAACATGATGTATCTTTTGAAACGGCAAGCCTCATTTTTGATGATCCTTTAAGGATCTCCATCCAAGATAGACATACTAATGGTGAGGAACGTTGGCAATCCATTGGTATGGTCAAAGGTGTACTGATGTTATTAGTTGCTCATACCATCTTTGATGAAGATGACTGTGAAATCATACGAATCATTAGTGCAAGGGAAGTAACCAAAGCGGAGCGCAATCAATATGAGCATGGTTAGATACACACGCAAAGAACTGAATGAAAATTTCAGTGATAAGCAAGATGCTGAAATTAAACGCTTGCTTGCTAAGGGAACTGTACCAGATGATCAACTAGACCTGTCTGATATTCCTGAAATTACAGACTGGAGCAATGCTGTTCGTCATGGGCAATTTTATCGTCCAGTGAAGCAACAAACATCTGTTCGCCTTGATGCTGATGTACTCGCATGGTTAAAAGAACAAGGAAAAGGTTATCAGACACGAATGAATAAAATTTTGCGTGAAGCAATGTTAAAAGATTTAAAAAATCATTAATAAAGAATGGGAGCGATAGGCTCCCATTTTTGACTTCGTATAAGAGATTTTATGTTAAATCAGTTGGCTATAAATTTTCAAAAATATCCTTAGTTTAATATTTTAATAAGCAAGTAAAGGGTAAGATAGGATTGAAAATCTTAAATTTCTGTAGGAAATTTAAATTAAAAGAAACGGGAGTTAATAGTATGAGTCAAGACCCTAAAAAATGTCCTGTTACCCACCTGACTACTGAAGCTGGTGCCCCTGTGGTCGACAATCAGAACAGTATGACGGCAGGTGCGCGTGGACCTTTACTTGCCCAGGATTTATGGCTGAATGAAAAACTGGCCAACTTTGTCCGTGAAGTGATTCCAGAGCGTCGTATGCATGCCAAAGGTTCAGGTGCTTTCGGTACCTTTACCGTGACCAATGATATTACCCAATATAGCCGCGCTAAAATTTTCTCTGAAGTCGGCAAAAAGACCGAAATGTTTGCGCGTTTCTCAACGGTGGCGGGTGAACGTGGTGCGGCCGATGCAGAACGTGATATTCGCGGTTTTGCCCTGAAATTCTATACTGAAGAAGGCAACTGGGATCTAGTTGGCAACAATACTCCGGTATTTTTCCTACGGGATGCCCGCAAGTTCCCTGACCTGAATAAAGCAGTCAAACGTGACCCGAAAACCAACAAGCGCAGTGCCACCAATAACTGGGATTTCTGGACATTATTGCCTGAAGCCTTGCATCAGGTGACCATTGTCATGTCGGATCGCGGTATTCCTGCTGGCTACCGTCATATGCATGGTTTTGGCAGCCATACCTTCAGTTTTATCAATGCCCAAAATGAACGCTTCTGGGTGAAATTCCATATGCGTACCCAGCAAGGCATCCAGAACCTGACCGATGCTGAAGCAGCAGACTTGATTGCCAAAGACCGTGAAAGCAGCCAGACCGACCTGTTTGATGCCATCGAACGTGGCGACTATCCAAAATGGAAAATGTACGTTCAAGTCATGCCAGAACTGGAAGCCGAAACAGTGCCTTATCATCCATTTGACCTGACCAAAGTCTGGCCGAAGGGCGATTATCCACTGATTGAAGTCGGTGAATTTGAGCTGAACCGCAATCCGGAAAACTATTTCCAGGATGTAGAACAGGCAGCCTTTGCACCTAGTAATCTTGTACCGGGCATCAGCTACTCACCGGACCGTATGTTACAGGCACGTTTAGTGAACTATGCCGACGCAGCGCGTTACCGTGTTGGTGTAAATCATTCACAGGTTCCGGTCAATGCTGCACGCTGCCCTGTAAACTCTAATCGTCGTGATGGTCAGGGCCGCATGGATGGCAACTATGGTTCATTGCCACATTATGAACCGAACAGTTTTAACCAGTGGCAGGAACAACCTCAGTTTAAAGAACCAGCATTAAAGATTACCGGTGATGCTGATTTCTGGGACTTCCGTGAAGATGACAATGATTACTTCAGCCAGCCACGTGCCCTGTTCAATTTGATGAATGATGAGCAGAAACAGGCCCTGTTTAATAACACGGCCGCAGCGATGGGTGATGCGCTAGATTTCATCAAATACCGTCATATCCGCAACTGTTATGCTTGCGATCCAGCTTATGGGCAAGGCGTTGCTAAGGCCTTAGGTATGACTGTAGCAGATGCTCAAGCGGCACGTGAAACAGATCCTGCTAAAGGTTTGCCAAGTTTTCTTTAATGTGGAAATTTGATTTAGATAGTTAATAAAAAACCCCAACATCCTAATCTGCACCCCGAAAGTTGGACACTCTTAGTCTAATTTGAAGGGTGCTTTTTAATGGCTAAATATTCTCAAGAATTTAAATTAAAAG
>NZ_JABERI010000033.1 GCF_013004375.1 Acinetobacter terrae
CATGAAAGAATCAAGGTTAAATTGAAAGGACTGACCCCTGTAGAATACAGAAATCAGTCCTTAGAAATTGCCTAACTTACTGTCTAACTTTTGGGGGTCAGATCATAATGTTGGGGTTTTTTATTATCTAAATATGATAATTACTTGGTGGTATCTAATTGGTTTTGATTGATAAATTGAATCAACGTATCCTGAATAAACTCTTCCAACTCAATACCTTGTTTTTTATTTAATTTTTCTAAATTTTCAATTATTTCATTGTCTAATTCAAACGAAATTTCTGATGAGGTCGACATTAATAAATCGTAGTTACTTTCTACCATTTTGCTAAAGACTTCCTCGGGATTATTCTTTAATGCCACGTTGAAGGACAGTCGGAGAGAGCTGTTAATAATTTCAACATGTGTATATCCAATATGTTCTGTACTTTTTCCTACGAATCCTAAATGCTTCATAATAATTCTTAAATATAGTGATAGCGAATAGCCCTCAATCGAGAGCTATATAAATTAAGCCAGGCTTTCTTTTACAAATTGTGGATCAACAATAAATAATCTAATAAGTGATGTTGCTGCTCCTGAAGGTCTTCTGGCACCTTGTTCCCAAGATTCAAGTGTACGTTTTGAAACACCCAGAAGCTTAGCAAACTGTTCTTGTGTCAGTTGGGCCTTTCTACGAGCTAATGCTACATCGGTCTCAGTGATCACAGTTCTTTTAGCAGCATTATTAGCAAGCATATCATCTATGCCTTGTAATATTTCAGCTTCAATATCTATGGTTGCTTCAAAAGCTTCGAGTTCTTTTTCAGTCATTAAACGAGTCATTTAATTTCTCCACCAATGCTTGAAGAGTTTTCTTACTAAGCTGTACCGTTTGCTTTTTACTGTACAAGGTTAATAACCAAATCTCTCCATTTGTTAAACGATTAAAGTAGATGACTCTGACACCACCACTTTTACCTCTACCATCGCTAGTCCATCGAATTTTACGAATGCCACCTGAATTAGGCTCTACATCTCCTGCTTCAGGATTTAATGCCAAGAATGTTTGAATTCTTCGTATTCTTCATGAGTCCAATAAACAAGACAGTATTTAGTAAATAATGGGGTTTCACATATTGTATACATTGCTTGTATTCATACTACCTTGTAGTAATTCATTCTATCCTACTATGTAGGATTTTTAAATATTGATTTTTAATTTTTGGTGTGTGAGATAGATAAGGAAAGTTCTTATATAATTCTAAAGGAAAGACTATCAGACACGTATAAATAAGATTCTACGTGATGCGATGTTGAATGAATGAACCGTACCGGATTTGTCGGAGACTTTTTGTTTAAGTTAGGCTACCTGACCTAACGGATTAATTTTATCATAGTACATTGCTTCAAAATCAAAAGGTGATACATAACCCAGTGCACTATGTACACGCTCTTTATTGAACCAATCTACCCAGTTTAGTGTCGCAAGTTGTACATCCGCTAAACCTTGCCAATCTGCTTTTAAATATTCAATCACCTCTGTTTTGTATAAGCCATTCACCATTTCAGCCAAAGCATTATCGTATGAGTCACCCGTTGTCCCGACTGAAGCTCGTAAATTTGCTGCTTCTAAACGATTGGTATAGCGAATGGAAAGATATTGCACGCCTCTTGCGGAGCAGTGCTCCTCATATGGTGAATCACGTTCTTTGGCATGCCTCGATCATGTAAAGCTTGCTCGAGTGCATCAAGAACCATATCTGTATTCATGCGTGTCGATACTTTCCATCCAACAATGGCACGTGAGAAGACATCAATGATAAATGCCGCATAAACCCAGCCTGAATTTGTTTGAATATACGTGAAGTCAGCGACCCATAGCTGATCTGGATGATCAGCACTAAAATTGCGTTTCACTAAATCATCTGCCCGTTTTTGGTCATCTCGGCTACGAGTAGTTTGTTTATTCTTACCACGCCAAACGCCCTGTATACCTAGCTTTTGCATCAATCGAGCAACTGTACAGCGAGTAATAACATAGCCTTCATGTTTCAGTTTTTGCCAAACTTTACGCACACCATATCGACCTGAACTTTCCTTCCAAATTCGTTTAATTTGTTCAGTATGATGCAAGTCATGTAAATCTCGTTTCGTTCGATGTTCTGGATTGTCCGCGAGATCTAAAGTCCGGTAATAGGTCGAAGCTGCGATCGGTAAAATTCTACAAATCGCATCAACGCCATATAGGTCTTTATTATTATGAATGAAATCCACCATTATTTGTGTGGGCGGTAGAGCTCCGCCTGGGCGAAAAAAGCGGCTGCTTTGTGTAGAATTTCATTGGCTCGTTGCAGTTCTTTATTTTCGCGTTCAAGTTGTTTAATGCGTTCTTGGTCTGAAAGCTGCTGTACTTTAATTGGGTTTTGTTTATCTAAATATTTTTGATACCAAACACGTAGAGTTTCAGGAGTACAGCCAATCTTAGGTGCAATTGCTGTGATTGCAGCCCAAGTAGAAGGATAATCTTTTTCAGATTCAATCAATAATTGAACCGCTCTATCTCTGATTTCAGGGGTATATTTTGCTTTTGTCATCGGGACATTCTCTCAGGAAAAGTGGTCTCCGACAAATCCGGTACGGTTCACATCGACTCAGATCCCTATTTGCAACAGTGCCCGGATAAAACACCTGACTCCCTATTCTTATTTTCATCCTTGTTCAACCCGCCCTAATCAACTTCAAGTACTAAGATACTGCTTGGACCTAGGCTTCCATCAAAGACTCAGCTATTAAAAACCTATCATTTACTGTTTAACCAATTAGGGGCTAGCCGCTTTTTCTGCAGTGGGTTGTGAACTCACAGGCTGTTGGCTAGCAGAAGCCGCACTTACTGCTTTATTCATTGAACGATCATAATTTTTTGTACCACTGGAGATACACGCCAAATCATATTCCCCACATCATCAGCGACCAAAATAGCTCCTGAACTATCAATTTCTACACCGACAGGTCGTCCCAACGCCTCACCTTGATCGCTTAAAAAGCCAGTCAATACATCTTGTGGTTGACCAGAAGGTTGGCCATTTTGAAACGGCACAAAAATGACTTTATAACCACTATGCGGTTTACGGTTCCATGAGCCATGCTGACCAATCAGCGCACCACCGCGATATTGTGGCATTAATTGAGCAGTATAAAATGCCAAACCTAAGGATGCGGTATGATTGCCAAGTGCATAATCAGGCTTAATCGCACGTGCTACCAGCTCAGGTTTTTGCGGTTTCACCCGGGTGTCCACATGTTGACCATAATAACTATAGGGCCAGCCATAAAAAGCACCGTCTTTGACTGAGGTCAGGTAGTCGGGCACTAGGTCATTACCAATTTCATCACGCTCATTCACCACCGTCCAAAGCGCGCCACTCTGAGGTTGCCAGGCCATACCATTCGGGTTACGTAATCCTGTTGCAAATGGTCGTACTTTACCAGTGGCAATATCAAACTCCATAATCAGCGCACGACCGACTTCTTTATCGAACCCATTTTCAGCCACGTTACTGTTTGAACCCACAGTAATATAGAGCTTGCTGCCTGCAGGATTGGCAATGACATTTTTGGTCCAATGATGGTTTAGCGTGCCACCCGGTAAGTCCAACACTTTGGTGTCACTTGCTGTAATTTGAGTTATACCTTTTTGGTAAGGAAAGCGCATGAGGGAGTCTGTATTGGCTACATACAGCATATTACCCATCAGTGCCATGCCAAACGGAGAGTTTAGATTTTGTAGAAATACGGTTTTTTGATCAGCCACGCCATCACCATTGCTATCACGGAGCAAGCTAATGCGGTTGGCACTCGGATGCGACGAACCTGCCCTCTTCATCATCAGTTTCATGATTTTGCCTTTAATGCCTTTGCCGTCATCAGGTTTAGCCGGAGCATCGGTTTCGGCCACCAGCACGTCCCCATTAGGCAGCACATGCAGCCAGCGCGGATGCTGAAGTTCTTTTGCAAATGCTTGTACTTTTAAACCCACAGCAGGTATTGGCATCGTCCCTGCAGGCCAGCCTTTGGCAGGGGCAATATTCACCGTAGGCAGCAAACTTGATTTGGGCTCAGGAAGATGAGGTTGAGGACCATAGCTGTCTGTGATGGGAGATTTGGAGGGTGACGCGCATCCTGTTAATACCAATACCATGGCAGAGCCCACTATGGGGAGTAAAATAGGCATTAAAAATCGAGCAGACATCTTTTCTCTCCTTATTTTTATTGCAATAGCCCTACCCTTACTGTTACCTATAAATCTATAACTTGCTTTAGTCTTTTAGTAAAAAATAATAATCAGGGAAAATGGATGTTGCCTGCAGGATGTCAGAGATTTTTATTTGTAAATTAATTTTAATGAATAAATTGAGTATTTATGGCACTGTTGCAAATAGAGATTTGAGTCGATGATGTTCCCTTTAAAAAGTGCTTAGAGACTGAAAACTCTATTCACCAGATACACTTCACCCAGAGGCTGACCTAATAAAATGAAGAAGCTTGTCCTTTACGTAGGGCACGCATGACTTCAATACCTTTGATTGTGGCATAAGCCATTTTCATAGATTTGAATCCTAACGTGGCCCTGATAATCCGCTTTAGCTTGCCATGATCACATTCGATCACATTCGATCACGTTATTTTTATACTTAACCTGCCTGTGTTCAAGGTCTGGTGGACATTTTCCTTCCCGTTTTAACCTTGACAAAGAGCCTCCATATGTTGGGGCTTTATCCGTGTTGATCACACGTGGAATTTGCCACTTCTTCACATTATTTAAAATTTTTTCAAGAAAACAATATGCTGATTTGGTATTACGTGTAGAAGAAAGATAAAAATCAATCGTATAGCCACGTTGATCGACTGCACGATACAGATAAGACCATCGTCCATTTACTTTTCCATAAGTTTCATCAAGATGATATGAGCTCAGATCTGTAGGATTACGCCAATACCAGCGTAAGCCTTTTTCTATTTCAGGAGCATAACGTTGAACCCAACGATAAATAGTCGTGTGATCAACATTCACACCACGTTCGGCAAGCATTTCCTGCAGTTCACGATAGCTAATGCCATATTTACAATACCAGCGCACAGCCCAAAGAATGATTTCGCCCTGAAAATGCCGACCATGGAAAGGATTCATATGCTGCACTTTTAGCTAAAAGAGCATTCAGCTTACCATGAGTGGTTATTTGCAACAGTGCCTTTCAAAAAGTAAGAATATTATCCCAATAAGGAGGGCTTCCAATTTCCATTAAATAGAAGGTTGGCCATGAGATGCCAGTATGTCGCTTAAACTGAGGATCAGAAAGCTGGTTTGAATCGATGTATTTCATCCACAGATTATGCACGAATGCTAAGAAATCAGGAATGCAAATATCCATCAAAAAGAAGATCATTTTTTGATTTATGAAAGAGGTCTAATAGACGTATTGGAAATATTGGTTGTTTACCAATTTGGGCAAATGTTTAATTGATACTGCAGAAGCCGAAAAATTGAATAGTAAGCTCATCGGAAGGTGGGCTTTTTTAATATTTATCAAATATCGATGACCGCTAATACCATGTTCACGGCAAAGAGTAGCAGCAGGGGTGTCAGATTCGCCTGCTTCAAAATGGGTACGATCTGACGGTCAGTAAATTTAGAGGTTTTCATGCAGATTCTCCTACCTATACTTTAAGATAAAATTCTACTTTCAGATCCTATTATTTTTAGGGGGAATTATCATTAATGGAATTTTCGCTGTTTTAGACTTCGAAAAAGATTTCTTAAAGTGAATAAAAAGGCACCTTTTAAAAGGTGCCAAATGAAGATTAGAATTTCTTAAATTTCAACCTGACTGCCTAACTCTACGACACGGTTAGAAGGAATTTTATAAAAATCGCTTACAGGACTGGTATTTTTTTGCATGGCGACAAACAGCTTTTCACGCCATATAGACATCTTGTTCGACATACTTGGAACTAGTTTTTCTCTAGAAATAAAGAAACTTATATCCATTAAATTATATTCCAGTCCTAAGGTATCGAAAGCTTTCTCTAACGCCTGAGGTACATCAGGTTCTTCTTTAAAACCATAATTCAGACCTATTCTATAAAAGCCCTTATCCAGTATTTCTGTCTCCATCCTATTTTCTTCATCAACATAAGGAATTTCCGAAACTCTGATCGTTACCAGTAAGTTACGTTCATGAAGAACCTTGTTATGTTTTAGGTTATGTAAAAGAGCATGCGGTACGACTTGTGGTGTGCCCGTTAAAAATACTGCATTCCCGCTAACATTTTGGCTGGTACTGCCTATATGCTCAAGAAAAGTATTAAGCGGGAGCGTATCTTTTTGCAATTTTGCTTGAAGAATTTCTCTACCTTTTTTCCAAGTCATCATTAAGGTGAACACGATCATGGCAATCAATACCGGTACCCAACCACCAATAAAGACCTTGAGAAGATTAGAACTCAGTAAGATCAAGTCGATAAAGACAAAGGGAATAATAAAAAGTAATACTTTCCATGTCTTCCATTTCCAATAACTGTAAGCGAGAAAAGCAACCAATAACGTGTCACAGAACATGGTCACTGTCACTGCCAAGCCATATGCTCCTGCTAGACTACTACTAGTTTCAAATATTAATACTAGAATAGTAATAGAAATAAATAACAGCCAATTAAGTAATGGAATATAGATTTGCCCAATTTCTGAGTCAGAGGTATGTAAAATTGTTAAGCGAGGTAAAAATCCCAGTTGGATTGCTTGCTTCGCCATGGAAAATACACCACTGATCAAAGCTTGAGAAGCGATTACTGCGGCTGCGGTTGCAAGAATAATCATCGGATATAGAAGAGCTGAAGGGAGAAGCAAGTAAAAGGGATTCATGATTGTTGTTGGATCCCGTAACAGCAACGCTCCTTGTCCTGCATAATTCAGCATTAAACAGGGGAGAACAATTAAAAACCAACCCAACCGAATCGGTAGAATTCCGAAATGACCCATATCTGCATATAAGGCTTCTCCACCTGTAACCGTTAGAACGACAGCTCCCATCACGAAAAATGAAATAACAGGATTATTAACTACAAACAAAAAAGCCCAATGCGGGCTAAGTAATGCGAGAACAAACGGACTTTGAATAATACTACTGATACCTATGGCACCAATAGAAAGAAACCATATTAGTGTTATGGGACCAAAGAACTTTCCCATTACCGCAGAACCATGTCTTTGAACAGCAAAGAGTGCGATTAAAATTCCAATACTGATTGGAATGACGAAGCGATCAAAAGCTGGCGCGGCAATTGAAAGGCCCTCTACTGCAGAAAGTACCGAAATTGCCGGAGTAATAATGCCATCTCCAAAAAATAAAGATGCGCCCACAAAACCTAAGATAATGATGATCAGTTTTTTTCGGGGAGAGAGACCTTCTTGGCGAAGATTTAGGGCCAATAGAGCCATAATTCCCCCTTCACCATTGTTATCTGCTCTCATGATGACCAATACATATTTAATAGAAACAATTAATGTAATGGTCCAGAAGATTAAGGACAGAATCCCAAGAATATTAATTTCGTTAATCGGTAATCCACGGGTTGCGTGAAAACTTTCTTTTAATGCATATAAAGGACTTGTCCCTATATCACCGAATACCACGCCTAATGCAGCTAGCGTCAATGCTGGTACTGCCGGCTTACTGATTTTATTCTGCATATTGTGCAAATCAAAAAACTGATAAGCCTAAAATTTTATCATTAGAGTTATCATGAAATTGCTTATACTTAAAAAAACGATGTCTTTTAAGAATCTAATAGCTTTTCTATGTAAGCCCGCACCATATGAGTGCTGATTTAAGTGATTTTATTGACATCCTCTCCCCCTTAAAAGAGGGAGATTCCTCCTGCGAGACACTTATGCCCAAGCGCAAGTATGTTCTTAGCACTGTTCAAGTCCCGATTCAGGACACTTGAGCAGTTTTCACATTCCCATAGACCTTTCATAAATCATTTTTTACTCAGTTCCATGTTGTAAATTTCAGCAATTAAATTGAATCTCAAACCGAGCATTTTCGCTCTATTTCGGTAACGTTCCGCAAGTGTTTTGAAAGTTTTCAGCATGCCAAATACATGCTCTATGCCGATTTTTCTTTTATTGATTTCCCGGTTATAGACTTTTAATTCAGCATCCAGTTTACAGTTTCTTTTGGCTTTTAACTGCAACAAACTATTAGGATGAAAAGTATAAATATCCTGATAGCCTTTATCTGCAAGGATTAATGCTCCTGAAGGAATCAGCTTTATGTTCCTTTTAACTGCACCGCGACTGGTACATAAACTCAGAATTTGCCGAGTCCTGTAGTGAATCATGACCTGTACTTTAAAGGTATGGGGCTTTTTCTTGCCGCTATAGCTTTTGTTCTGTTTTTAGGTCTCTGGATTGGAATTTCTGTTGCATCCACGATCACAACATTCCAGTCTATGCCTTCACCTTCGGGTAAATCTTTGGGTAAATTAAACAGATTGGACCGAATCAGGCGGTCTTCCACATGACGTACAATTCTTGAGGCTGTGGGCCTTGAAACCCCGTAACTTGCAGCAACGTGAATATTCCCGCCAATAGCTCAGACAGAGCAGAACCTGATCTTCCAGGCTTAACTTGGGCGGTCTGCCTTTGGCAGGGACATGCTTTTCAATTGCTCAACCATTAAATAGAAGGTTGACCATGAGATGTCTGTGTATCGCTTGAACTGAGGATCAGAAAGCTTCTTGGAATCGGTGTATTTCATCTACAGATTATGCATGAATACGGTAAATTTTTCGGTATAGATAATAGTCAAAAAGAAGATCACTTTTTGATTTATGAAAGAGGTCTAGTGTATCCATTACATTTCCCTAGTGCTTTTATTGTTCTTTTTTTATATTTCATGATGCTAATTTTCATCAACAATACTTTAATGAAATAAGTAAAAAATTATGAAAATATTCGAACATTAAAAAACCAGTTGTATTAGCTAGCCGATCCCTACTTGCCATCATCACCCCCTTCCAATTGAGGCAGCTAAGATTGCCAGACCTAAACGTCTCATTCGCATATTTACCACCAATAAGAAAAGAAAAACCCCGACAAGTTAATGAAGGGGTTATATGTCGTAATACGTTCGACAGGGAAGAAAATACAAATATCTTTCAATAAAAAAAAACTGTTTAACTCTCCCAAATTAAACAGTTTTGATTTGCGCCGAAACTTTAGAATTTTTTCAGTTATTCTTTGTTTTCACTCAATATATAATCAAATCATTTCAACATTATGAAAACAAAAAAATATTATTACAATTAATCGTATTTTTTTGATTGGTTGTTAATTAACTTGCCTCAAACAATCCCGGCACATTTTGATTTCTCCATCCTCAACCGTGTAATCGAATTCAGTGACACCATGTAAGCCAAATAAGCACATTAAGAATTGGAGCATGTATGTCTCTTTTATTTCCGGCAAAAAAAATACCTCCCGAGGGTGGGAGGCAAAACTAAAAAATCAGAAACTACAGCGATAGATTCTATGGCGCGTATTCTATATACAATTAATTTTCAATCACTGGCAAAACATTACTTTTAAATTCAATTTAAAAAGCTCGCTTAAGCGGGGGTGGTATTAAGCGGGCCACTATTTGAGTACCCTTTAGTTCTTTTTAGCATGTTATTTTTTTTGAAATGAATAAAATATAGCACCTAAAATTTATGACAAAGTCCAAACATCAACCAGACAGAAGATCAATTTTTGATTTATGAAAGAGGTCTCTTTAATAATTTTAGCCTTTAAATACCCATACACTATTTAAAAAATTTTGCTGGGTTTGCCATGGCGTGATATGAAGGTCATGGTCATAATGTACTAATCTAAAATCGTCACCCAACCTCTGCTTAAGCTGCGCTATGCTATAGCGTTGAACTGGTAAACCGCTACATTGAGTAGGACCATCTTCAGCAAAAGTAGACATAATCAAAAGCCCACCTGCTTTTAATGCCCCTTTCATATTTTCAATATATTGCTCTTGCTGCGGTTCACTAACCATAAAGTGAAATACAGCTCGATCATGCCAAAGATCAAAATATTGCTGCGGTAAATGAGCAGTACAAACATCATCCTCCAGCCAAGTGACATTTCCTAAATCAAGTCCTTTCTCAGAAACTCTCAATTTTGTCTTTTGTAATGCTGTCTTTGACAAATCAAGAACATAAAGATTTCTGTAACCTGCCTCAAGGAGCTGGTCTATAAGAATAGAAGCACCACTACCAACATCAATAATATTTTGGCTTAGCTGTAGATTTTGAGATTTGATTAACTCTAATGTTTTTTGATCTTGTTCCTGATACCAACTGACCTGATCAATATCTTTCGTTTGGTAAACATTTTCCCAATGACTCTGATTCATATCATTTAGTTCCACTTTCAATTACGCACGAATAGTGAACGCACTGGAATAATCCCAGACTTCCGCCGAAAAAGGATAATTCTACTGTCTTGCCCGCTCAGCCAGATACAGGATATTCCACCCTTCTCCTTCAGCAATTGCCAGTGTTTTACTTTCTATCCGGATTTTGTCCGCAATCTCCTGGATAAACAGATTAGCTGCTGTGCCATATAGATCCTGCATCTGTGCATATAATTCATTCCAGTGCTGACTCATTTTCCTCAATCCATTGATACGCTATCAAATCAGCTGGAAAACTCTTTAAAAGCATCCAGTGCATTTGCCGCATACATCAATGAAGGTCCACCACCCATATATACCGCAACGCCTAAAACCTCTTCCAGTTCCTGCAGGGTCATGCCCATTTTTACTAATGTCCTGACATGAAAGCCGATACAACCATCACAACGCGCCGCCACACCAATCGCCAAGGCAATCAGCTCCTTGGTTTTGGGATCAATCACGCCATCGCGCATAGCGGTCTGGGACAACTGATTGAAACTTTTCATTAAATCAGGTGAATCCTGAGTTAAGGTTCTTAAACTGCCTGAAATGTTTTGGGTTAATTCTTTGTATTTCATAATGTTCCCTCAAATTAAGAAATCAACAATAAGATTTTCTGTATTTCAACAGCTTATTTTTCTACCGGATAGCCTTGTTCCAGCCAAGCCTGATAGCCGCCCTGAACAGACTTCACCTGGGTAAATCCCATATTTTGTAATGTATCTGTTGCCAATGCTGAACGGCCACCCGTGCCACAGATTAAATAGATCGGCTGATCTTTAAGATGTTCCAGTGCCTGCATGGTATCGCAATGATGGCTAACCAAAGGATGCTGGTGAATTCTCATTTCTAAAACACCACGAGGATAATTAACCACCCTGTCTATCGCTGCCACCTGAAATTCATCCGGTTCCCGAACATCAATCAGGATTGTTTTATGGTTTTTCAGCGCCTCAAACAGTTCATCTACGCTCACTTCCTGAATCCGGCTTTTTGCATTCTGGATCAATTGCTCTGCAGTTTTCATCATTTTCATTCTTCCTCGCTCATCAAGATCATATTTATATTTTACAAACTATCATTAAGTAGATTAAAAGCTCTTTGTTGCAAGCTCCCACCGCGGCTGTTTCAGCACTGTTGCAGCAATCACGCTATTGCAAACAGTCTATTTGCTAAAGTCATTTCAGACTCTACACCTGTTGGATATTCATTCAAATGACAGAAAAACAGGCTATTCATCTGTCATCCAGAATCTGACCTTCTATCTTTATCTGTAAAAATATTTCACGGGACTAGCCCATGAGTGCTGAATAAATTAAATACACAGCCACCCCAATCACAGTGGTGGCAAAAATTTTCTGTACCCTATTACTTTCAATCCGGTGCATCAGACTGCGTCCAATCAACATCCCCACAATACAGGCCAGAACAAAAGTCAGCGTGACCGAAACTGGATATTGAAAACCATCCAGCACGTGTGCAGTAATACTGACACCGCCAATCAGGAAAATAATCATCAGGGAAGTCGCGACGATACTGCGTATATCGAGGTCTGTCACTTTGCGCAGTGCTGGGACAATCACAAAACCACCGCCCACTCCAAGCAAACCGGTCAATAAACCGGCCACCACCCCAATACCAGCGAGGGACGAGGCCGTTTTCACATTCCAGATCAGGCGACCAGTCGTTTGATTGACCTTGCACAGTGCATTTTCATGATCATGGACTTTATTAAAGAAGATCCGGTAGGCGACGAACAGCATCACCAGACTGAAAGCCAGCGTCAGCCAGACTGGAGAAACAATACCAGCCAGATGCACGCCATAGCGTGCTGAAGGAATACTGATCAGGGCAATCCAGAGTGCAGCGCGATAACGTACAATACGCTTGAATAAACCCTCGAACGTTCCAACCAAGGCGGACAGAGTCACTGCCAGCAAGCCCACAGGCGCAGCCTGTGCCACGGTCCAACCCTGACTCGCCATCAGTGCCGGTACAGCCAGGATGCCGCCACCAGCACCGGTTAAACCCAGCAAGCCACCAATCGCCAACCCTTCCAGTATTAACACCCACATAGCCACTGTTCCTCTCTTTGCTCAAGTAATTAAACAAAAGACCAAACTTTTTGTTTAATCTTGAAACATGCCTATTTGAAGTAATTGAGTGGAAGTTTTAAATAAGAAACCCCATTCTCTTCTGGTGTTGGAAACTGCCCACCTTTCATGTTGATCTGAATGGAAGGCAGGATCAGCTTCGGCATACTCAGTCCGGCATCACGCTGCTGACGCATTGCTACAAAATCTGCTTTACTGACCCCGCTATGCACATGAATATTATGCTGTTTCTGCATCTGAACAGTGGTTTCACACTGATATTCATGACGTGACTCGGGCAGATAATCATGGCACAGGAAGATCCGTGTATCCTCTGGTAGTTCAAACAGCTTCTGTACTGAGTCATACAGGACAGGTGCACTGCCCTTTGGAAAATCACAACGTGCTGTACCATAGTCCGGCATAAACAGCGTGTCGCCGACAAAAACGGCATCTTCAACCACATAGCTCAGGCAAGCAGGCGTATGCCCCGGTGTTGCTATGTTATAAACATCCAGCTCACCGATTTTGAAATGTTCGCCATCTTCAAATAAATGATCGAATGGCTGATTAGCATTCACCTGCTTGAGATCCAGATGATAGATTGCAGCAAAGGTCTGCTGCACCACAGCAATTTTCTGGCTAATTGCAATTTTTCCGCCCAGTTCCTGTTTCAGATATTGGGCTGCAGTCAGATGATCTGCATGAACATGGGTTTCCAAAATCCATTCCACTTCTAAAGCCTGTGCTTTGACATAGGCAATGATACGATCGGCCTGTGTGGTTGAAGTGGTTGCAGATGCCGCATCATAATCCAGTACACTGTCAATGATGGCACAGCGCTTTGTAATTGGATCGGATACCACGTAACTGAAGGTATTGGTCGCCTCGTCAAAAAAATCCTGTACCAGTGGGTGTTTTGCCATGATTATTCTCCAGCCCATTTACGGTGCAGCAATACGCCAATCAACATCGCGATAATAAAATAGAAGACCTGGTAATGCCCTAGGCCGATCAAGGTGAAACTTGGTGCTGGACATACCCCAGCAATCCCCCAGCCGATACCAAACAACAGGCTGCCAATGATTAAACGTGGGTCAAGTTTTTGACTGGTGGGCAATAAAATAGGTTCATTAAATACAGTTTTCGGTGCTGCAGAACGCATGGCTTTTTGAAAGGGAATAAATGCCACGGCAATTGCACCCATCATGACAAAGGCCAGACTGGCATCCCAATCACCAAACAGATCCAGGAAATCCAGCACTTTTTCCGGATTCGACATACCGGATAGCATCAGCCCTACAGAAAACAAACCACCGAAAATGAAAGCGAGCAAATTTTTCATTTAGAAAGCTCCTGTAATATGGCGAATCATATAAACAGTGACGAAACCGGCAAACATGAAACTCATGGTGGCCACGATGGAACGTTTAGATAAACGGCTCATCCCGCAAATGCCATGACCACTGGTACAGCCTGAACCTAAGCGTGTACCAAAGCCGACCAAGAGACCTGCAACCATCATCATCAGCGGACTCGCATTCAATTCAATTTTTGGCTGAACAAACAGTCCATAGATAAATGGCACCGTGATTAAGCCCGCCATGAACCAGATCGCAGGTGTTTTAAACATCGTTTTAGGATTCAGCACCTGTCCGATTAAGCCACTGATGCCTGCGATACGACCATGCACATACAGGTAACCGACCACAGCTACGCCAAGCAATAATCCACCTAAAAATGCGATGAGAAAATCATGCATAGTAAATCTACTCATTTACAATATATAATTTTATATTATATAATAAATAAAAATATTCAAGCAGAAGTACTGATTATTTTGTATCTCATTATTGGTTATTAGGACGCATTCATGAACACTGCTCAGTTAAAAGCGCGAATAGACTTTGCACAAGTCGATCTTGTCAGTGATTGTCTGAAAGTTTTGTCAAACCCGGATCGTCTTAAAATTCTGTGTGTCCTGGTTGAAGGTGAGCTCAATGTACAGCAAATTGAACTACGCACTGATATCCAGCAACCTACCTTGTCACAACAATTGACTGTACTGAGAAAAGCAGACATGGTCAGCACTCGTCGTGAAGGTAAACAAATTTTCTATCAGGTCTCTGATCCTAAAGTACTTGCTCTTATGCAAACGTTGTATCAACTGTATTGTGGAGTTTAAACAATCAATGTATCCAAAAAGAAATGATCAGCAGAAGCCCCGTCAGCAAGGTAAATAGATTGAGCCAAACGGGATGCTGGGTGTGATAATCAGGCAAAAACTCTGTCTGGGTTAATGATTTCAGTCCGGTACGGTATTGCCGAATCGATGCCAGATTAATCAGCATACCAAAGACAATCACCACAATACCCAACCAGTGACTATATACAATCTTATGTTGGTACTTCACAGGATCTACCAACTGAATGAGTAGATTTGATTTTTCAATTACAAAACCAAAGGCAATCAGGGCTAAACCACTCCGGTTCCATGCCAATGCTGTGCGCTCCAGAGCAAACAAGACCCGTGGATCTTCGAGATTTGACATATCTTTCCCTTATAATTTAATAGTCACTGTTGATTATTTTTAACTCTTGGACAAATAGTCTTCAATGTCCACAACTATAGCTCTAGCAGTTCTTGATGCCCTATTTCATCATGTGGAGCGTGAAACCTTGCCGTTCAGGGCAAGGAGGTAAGCGACTGGTGCAAGCCATGCGTCACAAATTGACGCAATCCTATAATATTTAGAAATAAACAATCCCTGTATGAGTTAATATTGATGCATGAAAACCCTTAAAATCCGCATAAAAGACAAACACTCAAAAATGCTAAACGAACTCGCATCTCAGGTGAATTTTGTTTGGAATTATGTAAATGATTTAAGTTTTAAACACCTCCAGAGAAAGCAACAATTTTTCTCTGCATTTGATATGTCGCAATATACTGCTGGTGCTTCAAAAGCTGGCATCAACTTAAACAGTAATACAATACAAGCTATAACAGAAGAATTTGTTACTCGTAGAAAGCAGTTCAAAAAAGCTAAATTAAAATGGCGTGTTAGTAATAGAAAATCAGCAAGACGTTCTTTGGGATGGATTCCATTCAAAAAAACTTGCATCAAGTATAATAATGGACAGATTCAATATCGAAAGCAGTGGTTTGGTCTTTGGGATAGCTACGGTTTAAGCAAGTATCAAATTAAAACAGGCTCATTGGTAGAGGACAGTCGTGGGCGTTGGTATGTCTGCCTGGTCGTGGACAGCCTTAAAATCAAGCAATCAACAGCAACTAAAGCCATAGGTATTGATCTTGGCTTAAAGGACGTTGCAACCTGTTCTGATGGTACAGTCATTTCAAATCCTAAGTTCTATCGGAAATATAAGAAGAAACTAGGGATTGCTCAACGAGCAAAGAATAAAAAACGTGTACGTGCATTACACGCCAAGATTGCAAATTGTCGTAAAGATCATTTGCACAAAGCCAGCAACCAACTGGTTAGGGAAAATGCATTAATTGTCGTTGGCGATCTGAGTGCGAAAAAACTGGTTAAAACCAAGATGGCTAAGTCTGTTTTAGATACAAGTTTTTCAGCACTAAAAACAATGCTCAAGTATAAATGCGAGAACGCAGGGATATTGTTTGAAGAAGTCAGCGAGAGATAAATCTGTTCGAGCTGTGGTGAGATCACTGCAAGCAGTCCGAAAGGTAGAGCAGATTTGCGAATAAGAGTATGTGAATGTGAATGCGGAAGCCTAAATCATCGCGATTTAAATTCCGCTAAGAACATACTCGCGCTTGGGCATAAGCGTCTAGCAGTAGGAATCACCTCCATTTAGGGAGGTGAGGATGTCAAATCTCACTTTTTCTTGTTATAGAAGATGATCAGTAGAACTGCAATAATAGCTAAGATTACAATAATTATAGTTCTTTCCATAGCTTGACCTAAAAAACATAAATTTAACATCTCCATAATAATTTATATGAATTCTTAATGTTTTACTAATTGGTTATAAAATTCTCAAACTCGGTAAAAGGTAGACTTTTTAGCATTGAAGAGTCATGAATTGTTGAAATAGATCATAAATTAATCTTTTTTGAATTAATATGTTATAAAGATTTCTTAAAATTTTTCTCGAGAATAAAAATGCTCATTGAACTAAAAAAAGATTTTTTCCTTAATACTGCTTATATTGTTTCAGTAGAAATCGTTACCAATGAAACGGACAATTTTTCACTAATTGTTAAAAGCTTACCAAATAATCAGGGAAATAAAGGAATTATAAATATTGATTTTAATGACCATAAGACTGCCCAAAAAATGGTTGATAAAATCAAAAAGCACTTAACTAAATCTTAGTTATAAGCATATTTGTAAATCGGTAATTATCCTATTGGCTCAGCCGTGACTCTAATTCACTTCCTAACGTTCATATAACCTCATTTAAAGCAAAAATATAGGCAATAAAAAACCCCGGCATCCTGCCAGGGTTTTTCATATTGGGTTCGCTTGATATAACTCCTGTCGTACCTGCCAATCCTTATGCGATCTTTATTATTCTTGTTATTTGGAACATCCTGTTCTCTATGGCTTCATCATAGGAAATTTCTCATATCTCAACCAGCAGCAAAGGGCCGAGATTCGTGTGAGCCAAAGCGTACAACGCTGCCTAAAATTTGTCCTATCGTTATCCGCAGAAATTGTGGATCTTTTCAGATCCAGAAGCCTTGTAACCTAGGCAAAAGATGTCAAAAGTGGTTTTAAAATCCGATTTGAGGGTTTTCGCCCATTTTTTATAGCATAAGTTTTTGAAATTTAATCCTATTTTTTTGATGTTAGAACCCATTTAAAGTATCTATATTCTCACCAATAAAGCTATCAATCTGGCTCATTTTCTAGGTTGGCAGGATTTTCAGTAAATCCCTTAAATAGACGTATGGATCGATTCCATTCAGTTTAATAATGGAGAGTATGGGAAGATGTTTAGCTCACAAGAAAAGTGATCTTCACCGTATGCTTACCATCAATTAAACAATTCAATTTGAGTTAAAATACCCCTATTTCACACAATCTAAAAAGTTCAACCTAAATTCATCTGTTTTAAAAAAAATTAATTAAAACAAACTCTATTTCGGCCATTATTTTTAGCATTGTATAAACGTTTATCTGCTATTTCTAGAGCACTCATTAACTTGGAATCTGCATCTATTCTGGCTGCCCCAAAACTTGCAGTAATTCGAATGTGATTAATAAAAAGGTGATCTTCAATTTTTTTGCGTAAGCGTTCAAGCAAAGCGAATGAAGATTCTTCATCTGCACTTTGCAGTAATATAATGAATTCTTCTCCGCCAAATCTGCCGGCAATATCACCTTGCCGAATGTTAGATTTTAATAGATCCGCAATTTCACATAAGATTTTATCCCCGACCACATGCCCCCATGTATCATTTATATCCTTAAAATTATCAATATCACACATCACCAGATAAACTTGACCGTGCTGCAATTCATTAAACAAGTCTTTGGTTTTTTCTAAAAAACCATTACGGTTATACAGCTTGGTTAAAGAATCTCTCAATCTTTCTTCGTTAATGATATCAAACCTTTCTTTTACCGCTACAGTTGAAACTATAATTGCAAACCACAAGCTGAGGAGAAGATTTACAGAAACCATCATCATCCACCATTCGGTTGTTACTAAGTTTACAGATTGCACATTTTGAAGGTATACGATGACAATTAAAGTTCTAATAACACCATAAGTAAATAAGAGAACATAACTCAAACATAAAAGCTTTTCTAAGGCGTAGGTTTTTTTAAATAAATCATATGCTTTTGGAAGTGCTAAAACTTCTAAGCATAAAATCACAATATTAATGATTACTATTCGTAGCCATAACTTCTCATCAAAATGCGTAAAATATAAAAGCAAAGCCATACCCACTACAATCAAAGTGGTGGCTACAAATATATTTGATTTTGAATTGGCTTTTAAGAACATTCCATGCACAACTGCCCAAGCTCCACCTAAATAAAAAAGTGCAAACCATGGCGCAGTCAGCCTCAGCTGTGCATTTGTCATTAGTGTCTGTGCACCTAATGCTACTGATGGCAAAATACAACCCAGCCCCATCCACAATAAATATTTGGGCGCTTTAAACCATAGATGAGCAGCAATAAAAACAGCACCAATGAGAATTAAGCAAATTGGGTAAACTAACAAAAAATACTGGGTATCTGGCAGATTCACGTACTGAATGACACCTAGAGCTGTGTGATTTTCATTCTAAATTGTTTAGCTAAAATTAATCAATAATTATTTATTTTTAATAATAAAAATCTTTCATAAATCATTTTTTACTCAGTTCCATATTGTAAATTCCAGCAATTAAATTGAATCTCAAACACAGTCTTTTCCCTCTGTTTCGATAACGTTCGGCAAGGATGTTGAAGGTTTTCAGGCTGCCAAATACATGCTCAATCCCTATTCTTATTTTATTGCTTTCTTGATTATAAATTTTTAGTTCAGGATCCAATTTACAGCGTTTTTAGCTTTTAATGACAACAGACTATTGGAATATAAAGCGTAAATTCCATGATAGCCGTATAAAAAACCAGTTGCCGGAGCAACTGTTTTTAACTTAAATTTCAATAACTCAATTTACTTGTTTTTTTCAATTAACTCAGCTACTGCTTGAGCTTCTAATACTTTACCGCTTGAGACAATTTTGTCATCAATGATTAGACCAGGCGTACTCATCAAACCTGTTTCAGCAATCTTGATCATGTCGGTGACATACTCAATTTCAGCTTGTACACCACTGCTTTTCACCGCTTCTTCTGTCGCAGCCAATAAAGCCTTACATTTACGACAACCTGTACCCATAACTTTAATATGCATTTCTAATCTCCTGAGACTACTTTATATAAAGAACTGACCAAATAAATTTAGACTATATCCAATGATTAAAATACCAACAAAAACAATCACCACAAAAAGGCTGAGCAATTGTGTTTTCACGACTTGCTTTAACAAAATTAAGGATGGCAGAGAAAGTGCTGTCACCGCCATCATAAAGGCCAAAACTGTACCTAAACCCACACCTTTAGCCACCAACGCTTCTGCAATAGGTAAAGTCCCAAATATATCCGCATACATTGGTATACCGACAACAGTCGCAACAAGCACTGAATACCAGTTGTCTTGTCCTAATAAGGCCGTAATCCACTGCTCTGGAATCCAGTTATGAATCGCTGCGCCCATACCGACACCGATCAAGACATAGATCCAGACTTTACGGAAGATTTCTACCACCTGCTCCCAGGCGAATTCGCGACGCTCTTTAGCAGACATTTTAAAATCTTCATCACCTTGCACCGCTGAATTTTTTGTCACAAATTCAGCGACATACCTTTCCATTTTGAAAAAGCTGATGAGTGAACCCCCAATGACCGCCAGAATCAGACCGAGTATCACGTAGATCATGGCAATTTTCCAGTTGAAGATACTGGCTAATAAAATGATCGAAGCTAAATCGACCAAGGGAGAGGAGATCAGAAAGGAGAATGTTACGCCTACAGGTAAACCGGCCCGAGTAAAACCAATAAAGATAGGAATAGATGAACAGGAACAAAATGGGGTAAGGGTTCCCAATAAGGCACCCATGATATTGGCTTTAATACCTTTCATGCGTCCCAGAATTTGTCTGGTTCGTTCTGGTGGGAAATAGCTCTGGATATATGACAGTGAATAGATCAGGACACTTAAAAGTATAAAAATTTTGATGACATCATAGATAAAAAAATGCACGCTGCCACCGACTTGTGTGGCAATCGATAAACCTAAAATATTTTCAACGAACCAGGCAACTCCATCTGACAGCCACGTCATTTTCAACAGGACATTATTCAACCATGCAAAGACCGCAATAATACTGTCCATTTAAATCCTCCTAACCTTGACCGACTAAAAGTGTTCTAGTGAATGAATACAGCTGTTCGGTACAAGGGGTATTTAGTGAATAACGCATCCAGCGTCCATCCTTTCTCCCCTTGACTAGACCAAGCTTAGTCAGGCACTTCATGTGATGTGACAGCGTAGATTGCGTAATAGATAAATTTTTCAACAGCTCACAGGCACAGCATTCACCTGAATGCAGTGTTTGTAAAATTTTTATCCGCGTTTCATCCGTTAAAGCTTTATATAGATGACAGGCCTGAAGATTGTTCAATCTACACATTCCTTGATTGACTCTAATGTAACCAGTATGTAAATTGTATTGATTACTGTCAATGTGATATGGAAAATAAAAAAGCCCATTTTTCAGGGCTTTCACAATAAAATTATGTTTTTATTTTAAATGCTTACCATTTCCATCAATAATGACTTTTCCATCTTTTTTAATAAAAGTACCTTACTGTGGCAAAGGAAGAATATCTAAAACCACATCTGATGGACAATACAAAATATAGGGTTTCTGCAGGGGCTGCTAAATAACAAATATCTAAGAAACATGATATTTTTGGTTCATCTCACAATGTTCAGCATAATCGATGGATTCTAGCTGTACAGTCACATGGTTGAGATCAAAATGATGATGTAAAGATTCACAAATTACTGTCAACAAGGCATCCGCACTTTGTAATTTTTCATCATAAACCACATGCACTGTTAATGCGTTCTCCAGGGTACTCATACCCCAGATATGTAAATCATGCAGAGTTACCACGCTCGGGATGTTCAAGAGACTGTTTCTCACCTCCAATAGATTATTCTGATCTGGCACACCATCAAAGAGCAAACGTAAAGATTGTCGGGATAAAGAAAAAGTTCCCAAGATAATGATAATGGCAATGATGAGGCCCACCACGACACCAATTGCCGCCACCACCATAACGGTAACTGCCGCTACAGGGCCGGGAGACTGAATCCGCTGGATAGATTCCCAGGCCAGAGAAAACATAGCCAGTAGAATCAGCATGGCATTGCCAAAACTGGCTAAAATGGAAGCTTTTTGCCAACCATAAGTATGACGACGATTGGCGTGAATACGCGCTACGCTATAAGCTGCCCATGCCAGCAGTAATCCACCGACATCAGTTAAGTTGTGACCTGCATCAGCCAACAATGCCATTGAATCTGTTTGCCAACCATAGAAATCTTCAATTAAAACAAATGCAAAATTCAGGATGATGCCAATCGAAAATGCAGTACCATAATTCGCTGTTTCATGTTGATGAGTGGGTTCTAACACAAAATGTAAGCCCAAAATAGAAATGTCCGCTTTTAGAATATACACTTTTGCGATTATCGAAGCGGACGGTTGGATATGTTGGTGTCTACAAAATCGGTAGCTATTCATTATGGATTTAAAGACAGTATACCGCATAGAAAAGCCCACACTCAGTGAACTTTTTCATCATAAGCAATGAACTGAAAATATTTTAAATTAAGCCTTTAACAAGGAAAAAACAGCCTACAATCACCAACAATACTGCAAAACATTTTTTCAGCATTTGCGGTGATAGCGCATGCGCTGCTTTTGCACCAAACTTTGCTGTAAAGAAACTCATGAGGCTAATGCCTAAGAATGCATAAGTATGTACATAGCCAATACTATTGGGAACAGCAGTGTGCGCTTTCATACCAAAAATCATAAATCCCCAAGCACCTGCAATGGCAATCGGTAAACCACAAGCAGCAGATGTTCCGACAGCTTTTTGCATGACGACACCATAACGGTTGAGGTAAGGGACTGTTAAGCTTCCTCCACCAATACCAAAAATTGCTGAAGCCACACCAATCACAGAACCTGCAGCAACCTGTTTACCTGTTGAAGGAAGTATTCTGCTTGAGTCTACTGCCTTTTTAGCACCAGTAAACATGGTATATGCTACCCAAATCAAGAATAAACCAACAATGAGTTGAAGATGTATTCCTGAAAGCCATCCTGCAATGGCTGCTCCGGCAAAACAGCCGATCGCCATCGGTGGCGCCAGGTTTTTAAATACTGGCCACATCACCGCGCCATTTTTATGGTGTGCCATCAATGAGCTAATTGATGTCACCACAATCGTCGCGAGTGAAGTCCCTAACGCTAAATGCATAATGACATCAGGACTGTAATCCATTTGGGTAAAGACGATAAACAAGAGTGGGACGATAATGGTTCCACCACCGACACCGAAGAGACCTGCTGCAAATCCAGCAAGTGCCCCGATGATTAAAAAAATAATAAGTTCCACGATATACTGACTTTTAAAGAGTGGAGTATTGAAGCAATGAGTAATTAAGCGAGTTCGAGTTGACCGATTTGGTGATAAGCACGGTTAAAATAAACCAAGCTTTCTTCTTGCTGACTTTGCTTAATCGCTACGACACGGCATAAGAACATGCTGTGTGTGCCGACGTTTTGAATTTCTTCAATCTGACAATCAAAACTCACCAGAGCATCTTCTAACACAGGTGATCCTGTTTCGAGTGTGGTCCAATCACCGAGTTTGAAGCGATCTTCAGAATTAAATTTGCTTGAGGCAAATACATTTGAGATCTGTTCATGCTGTGTGCTGAGTACATTCACAGACAGAACTTTATTTTCAATAAAATGTGCATGTGAGCGAGATGATTGATTCATGCAAACCAGTAATGTCGGCGGTGTATCGGTCACACTACATACGGCTGATGCGGTGAAACCATGCATCCCTGCTGTACCTTGTGTTGTGATTACATTCACAGCAGTCGTTAACAAGGACATTGCATTTCTAAAGTCGGTTGCTTCAATCATCTCTTCTATCTCAAATATGTATATGGCTTGTCTCTTACTCAAGTCAGGGAAATGGATGATTTGGATATATCATCCACCCTGCACTTATTGAGACAGCTTAGAATTAAGCAGTCAGTTCTTGACGAACAATGGCAGCACCTGCGCTTAATGCTTCAAGTTTGCCGCGAGCGACTTGACGAGATAAAGGTGTCATACCACAGTTGGTTGAAGGATAAAGTTTGTCTGCATCGACGAACTGAAGCGCCTTACGTAAAGTATTTGCTACTTCTTCAGGGGTTTCGATTTGGTTGGTCGCAACATCAATCGCCCCAACCATGACTTTTTTGCCACGAATCAGTTCAATCAAATCCATCGGTACACATGAGTTTTGACACTCCAAAGACACGATATCGATCTTAGACTTTTGTAGTTTTGGGAAGGCTTCTTCGTATTGACGCCATTCATTACCTAAAGTCTTTTTCCAATCGGTATTGGCTTTAATGCCATAGCCATAGCAGATGTGTACTGCAGTTTCGCATTTCAAACCTTCAAGCGCACGCTCTAAAGTCGCCACGCCCCAATCATTCACTTCATCAAAGAACACATTGAACGCAGGTTCATCAAACTGAATGATATCCACTCCTGCCGCCTCTAACTCAAGCGCTTCTTGGTTCAGAATTTTGGCAAATTCCCACGCCAATTTTTCACGGCTCTTATAATGACCATCATAAAGCGTGTCAATCATAGTCATAGGACCAGGTAACGCCCATTTGATCGGTTGATTGGTTTGGCTACGTAAGAATTTCGCATCCTCTACGAATACAGATTGTTTACGAGAAACTTCACCCACCACTGATGGCACGCTGGCATCATAACGGTTACGGATACGCATGGTTTCACGCTTTTCAAAGTCCACACCTTCAAGATGCTCGATGAATGTAGTCACGAAGTGCTGACGGGTTTGTTCACCATCACTTACGATATCGATCCCTGCTTGACGTTGCTCATGTAGAGACAACTTTAAGGCATCACGTTTCGCTTCAAGCAACTCTTTGCCTTCAAGTTTCCAAGCTGACCAAAGTTTTTCAGGTTCAGCGAGCCAAGAAGGTTTCGGTAAGCTGCCAGCAGTTGAGGTTGGGAGTAAAATCGCCATGTTTAATCTTCTTTATAAAATTTCGTGAATCTATCTGGTGTATTAGGCAGCTTGATTTTGCTGAACATTGGCTACAGTGAAGTTAGCAGCCCATTCATCAAGGATGTCTTTATATGGTTTTATGAAGTTTTCTTCTGTCCATTTGCCTTGTTTCACAGCCAATTCACCACGTTCAACACGGTCATAGACAATACGAGTTAATGAATAATCCCCATAGCTCAAGCTTGGCTGATACACCACACCTGCAGGTGAATTCGTATTATAAATTTCAGGACGATAGATTCTTTGGAAGCTTTCCATGGTGCTGATCGCGCTGATCAATTCGAAATCAGTGTAATCACGTAATAAGTCACCTGCACAGTAGAATGCTAAAGGTGCATTGCCATTTTCAGGCTTAAAGTAACGAACGCTTAAGCCCATTTTTGCGAAGTATTCATCGGTACGTGAATAGTCTTCATTGGTGTATTCCACACCTAATATCGGGTGAACATTGGCAGTGCGGTAATAAGTTTTAGTCGTTGAAACACTTAAACAAATCACAGGTTGTTTGTTAAATTCAGCTTTAAAGACCTCTGAATTTACAAGATGTTGATACAACTTGCCGTGTAGATCACCAAAATCTTCAGGCTTTTCATTGAACTTGCAACCAAGTGATGGCAATACCACACTAAAGTCATAATCACGCACATAAGATGAAAAGCTGTTGCCAATCATGCCTTCAATACGTTCATTGGTATGGGTATGATGATCGATAATGGTACTTTTTAAGGTTTCAATGAAGGGGAAAGCTTGACCATTGCCTTCGATATCAATTTCTGCAGAGATGATATCGATTTCAAGTGAATAACGATCACCTTTTGGATTGTCGACCGTTGCCAAGCTATTAAAACGGTTATTGATCATTGCTAAAGTGCGACGAAGATTTTCTTGGCGGCTTTCACCACGTGCCAAATTAGCAAAGTTAGTCGTCAAACGTGTATTGTTAGCTGGCTCGTAGTTCTCATCAAAACGAATGCGCTTAATTGAACATTGAAATGCTGTACTCATGGAGATGTGCCCTAAATTTTTTAAATAAAAGCTAAATTTCTGTATGAGCCAATTAAAGCCTGAATTTAAACATGAGTAAAACGATATAAATTCAATAAAAGATGAGTAAAATTCACTTTCAAGCTGGTTTTTATAAATAAATCGCTTTTTATTGACTACAAAAAAAGGATCTTACCAATAATAAAATTATATCTTAAAAAACAAGTTTTTAAGTTAATTTCATGAACCGTATTTTGAGTATTCTAGCCATTATGGCGGTAATCAATACTGCTGTAATTGCTGCAGATACACCTTTCAAATTTATTCACTATGGCAACTTCAAGCATATGATGCATACAGGTGATGATCGAGGAACCGTCAAACTCTCAGCGTTGCCACAGTAAGAATCTACTTGGGGAATAGGGGCACTTGCAGGACGTAAGGGTGAGATTATTCAAATTGATGGCAAAATCGTTGTAACTTCAGGCAGCGATTTAACAGGAAAAATCTTGCCTCATGATACAAATGAACAGGCCTTTCTCTTTGCAAGTGGTCAAGTGACAAAATGGCAGGACATTTCTGTGCCATCAGATATGAATCAATCCCAATTAGAAGCGTTCCTCCTAGAAGAAGCAAAACGTTTAGGACTATCAACTGAGCAGCCTTTTGTATTCCGTTTACAAGGACATTATCCTGAATTACATTGGCATGTTGTGACAGGCAAAAAACCTCATCCAATAACTGAACAAACAGGCAGTCATACCACTAGCGCAAAAAATATCCTATAGAAAAACATATTTTCAATAGTCCAGATGCCCGAGGACAATTGATTGGTATATACAGTGGTCCTCAATTAGAAAGTGTGGTGACTCACCCAAATGAGTATTTTCATGCGCATTATATTAATAATCAGGCCAATATTTCTGGTCATGTAGAAGCTTATTCAGTTGCAAAAGGCACTATTCTGATGTTGCCTGTTGAATAACTGATGATGCAGTCCCGAATATTACGAATCACTTGACGATGCCATTCATGGGTATAAAATAGCGGGCCTATAAGGAGATGGTATTCCTCCTTCTACAAACCGCCATTCTGGCTGATAAAATACTATCTTCACCTTCAATACTTTGCACCGCAGACTTTTGAATCCGTAGGGCTGATTTTGCAGTAGCTTCCGAAATCAACACCCTCACCAACACATTAGGACGCAACTCAGCCGCTTGCACATCGAGTTTTGCACGCACCGCCAAACGCTCTGTTTGTACATCTGCCTGAGAGATTAAGCTTTGTACAATGGCTTTATAGGTTTGTTCTGAATCATTCACTTTAAAGTCAATTTTTGTCCGGCTTGCAATTGACCTGAGAATTGATTCGGCAAATTAAACTCAAGCCATAAATCTTTCAGCTGTTCAATGACAAAGAGTTGATCAGCCAATTGTACATTTTCACCAACCACAATATCTTTTTGACTGATCACCCCGGAGATCGGCGCTCGAATCAAAAAGCGTCCATTATTATTTCCGCTCGCACCTAATGCGTTTAAACGTGCTTGTGAAGACTGAACAGTGATCTGTGCTTGACGATAGGCACTTTCTGCACGCTGGTAATCCTGCTTGGCAGAAATTCCCTGTGACCAGAGTTGCTGTTCGCGCTGGTAGTCTTGACGGGTCAAATCCAGATTCGCCTGCGCCATGCAGCCCACCTCAATGACCTGGCCTGATCTAAAGCATGCTTTATAACCACTGTAATCATCACAGACCAAATGGCCCTGCCAGCCCTTCAGGAACTCTTCAGCATGCTGGCCAGAACGGCTATCCTGAAAGTCATAGATCACCGCCTGAACTGGATTGTACTGTGTAGTAGCATAGGCCCAGACATAACCTTTCTTCGGTTTTTTCTCATCATCACCAAGCTGCATGGTGGTGACCGGCGTTTCATCTGCATGGATCACCCGCTGCTGCTGCACCACCTGTTTTAAGGCATCCGCCAAGGGTTCAAGTTCCACCCCACAGCGACCAATCCAGTCAGATAATGTGGATCTGGACAGATCAATTCCCGCGCGTAGAAAGATCTGGCGCTGACGGTACAACGGTAAATGATTGGCATATTTAGACACCAACACATGGCTCAGCAATTCTGCACTGGCAATGCCTTTATCAATCACATAAGCAGGCATCGCTTGCTGAGTCAGGGTGTCTCACACTGGTCACAGACCCATTTGCCACGCACATGCTGTTCCTTATAGAACTGTGCCGGTCTGAAGTTCAGTTTCTCACTGATATCTTCACCGATACGATGTAACTGGCAGCCACAACTGCATTGCGTTGATGCAGGTTCATGCTCAATACGGATGGTTTGCAGATGATCTGGCAGCGGTCGACGTTTAGGTTTATTTGCTGTGGCTTTCTGCGCTATTGTATTCGTTTTATCCGCATTCAGCCGTTCCAACTCTAAATCAACTGCTGCGATATCTTCTTCGACCGCTTCGTCCCACAAATGGATTTGTTTGGCAGTTAAGTGTTCATTCTTTTGGGCAAATTTATGCCGTTTAAACAAAGCCAGTTCATGCTCGTATTTTTGAGTGAGAATGGAAAGATGTTGAACTTTGGCATCCAATTGCTGATTTAATTGTGCCAGAGACTGATGCTGCATCGTCAACTGTCTGGTGAATTCCAACAGTTGTTCATGGGTCAGTTGGCTTAAATTAGACAGCATATTCATGACTGCAGTATGCTTGAGGTCATGAAGGAGAGAAAATAGAACGTTTGGAAAATAGCAGAATGCACTAGTCTGGTTTAGAGCATAGTGACAACCTGCTGTCGTCCAATGCGCTGCCAGGGCAAACCCTGGATCAGTGCCTGTAACTGTTCCGGGCTGAGGGCTACGCTTTCACCCTGGTGAACCTGCGCCCAGTGAAATTTGCCTTGTTCCAGCCGTCGGGCACACAGCCAGATGCCCAGTCCATCATGCACCAGTACTTTCATACGATGGCCACGTTTATTACAGAACAGGTAGGCACAATGGGTTTGATTGAAGCAAATGCTTTCATGATCTGCGCCATGGTTGTATCCATCCCTGCACGCATATCCATGGGCTGGGTAGAGAGCCAGATTTCATCAATACGGATCTGTTGCCAGTGCCTTGAGTAATTCTGCCAAGGCAGGCATTTCTGATGCCTGCCATTTTAACTGGATCGCGTTATTGGCATGAGGCACAGTGATGTGCAATGTGATCATCACATCAATAGGTTGACTGATCACAGCTGTATAAGGCAAAGCAATAAATGCTGGCTTAACATGAGCAGGATCCTGCACGACACCCTCATTATAATGAAAGTTCCTGATCCAACGACTGACGAGGTTGGTATTAAGAGCATGCTTCAGTGCGACCGAGGTATTAGGATCTTTGCAGGCATTTACAACGCTGAGTTTGAATTCTTTGCTGTATGTTCTGCGTTTTTTAGCAACGGGAGGTGCTACAGAATATATATCCATGCTCATGGACTAAGTCCCCACTTGTTTTTAAGTGGGAACCAAATTAAGGCTTATAGGATAGCTTGGTAAGATGAGTTCGCCGGATACTTACTCTTAAACTCATCAAGCAACATACCTATAGGTTATGTCGAAAATAGCTGCTTTACTGTATGCCCTTATGCCTATAAAAATGATATCAATGTTGTTAACGTTCATAAAATCAACTTGTGCCATTAATCCTTCTCCATTTCTTTAAAGCTGGATGTATGATTAGACCTAGTTTATGAATTGCTTAATTCTAGTATGAAGAATACATTTCCTGACCACAATCAAATTAGCGTGGTTTCTACTTTTTCAGAACTTGTAAATTCGAATTTTCAACGAGAGATGAATGCCATTTGCTGGTCTAGACATTTGGTGGGTGATTTTAAAGAGATTGTGGCTAAACTTGATTTAAAAGAAAACATTACAGAAGTTTCTATTGAAGATCTTCTGGTGCTACAGCTTTCAAAGAAAGGGCATCTAGCCAGAGAAATGATCTTAAAAGATATGCAGCTGTTAACTGATTTCGGCGCATCACCTTCTCTTAATTTGCTGAAAAGCTATGAACAGGATGAATATCTAGATTTCATTTCAACAGATGTATATTCGTACCATGTTGATCGTGCCCCCATCGAAACGGATACTTTTTTATGTACATATCATGGTGCTGCGAGTGAAATCTTGCCCAATGACCAGGTTGAGCAAAAAATCTTGATTCCAGAAATCAGAGAGCAGCTTAAAAAATTACATGACGGGCCTGAAGCTGAGTTCGAAATGTTTCTCGAAGAATATTTCTTTGATCTACACTATCAGCCTAAACCGGATGCAAAACCTGTGAATTTAGGTTTAGGGCATCTTTGGCGACTTGCAGTCGATCATCCAACACAACAGGTTTTACCTTGTGTGCATAGAGCTCCTGCTGAAAAAGATGGTGAGTATAGACTGCTATTGATCTGTTAAATTTTTATTCAATATATAGTGGATGAACTTGGTTCCTATAAAATTTGAGTGCTGCATCTGCCCATTTCTTAAATGCTCTAAAGAAATTGTACAGATCAGCCATAGCGTAACTGATGTGCAATTTCTTCAATAGCAATATTTCGCTTTTCCCAATAAATATTTTGCTTTCGCTCGCTTTACTTCTGCAACTGGTATATTAAATGAAGACTAAAATTTTGGTGGCTATTGAAATGTTCTAAATGTTTCGGTAAATGCCTATTTGAACGATGTACTAAAAGACTACCAACGCAGAAAATGAGCCAGATTGAAAAGTTGCTGCCACACTAGTAACGTCCAATGAGGGCTTTTTTATTCTGCTAAAACAAAAACAGGTGTTTTTATATAAAATTTATTCACACACAAAACTTCGGATTTTTGGCTTAGTAATTGTCTAGATCGAAATAAAGATAACTTAGAAAAATTAAGGTGTGTAAGTATCTATTTTAGTAGGTGTTAATAAAAAACTCATTAAGTCTCGACCCACTACTAATGGACCTTGATAATTTACCTTAGTCCGTTGGATTAACACCTCATCAGGAATACCAATAATTCTAGACGAAACTCCATTTACAATGTGACTATATACTGCCATTTTAGGTTTAGTTTGATTAAAAATTTCACCTGCCTCTCGAGGATTAGTGTGATGAGCATACACTTGTGGCACGGCATGAGTATCTTGAAACTCTGCTACTTCATGTATCAATAAATCAACACCTTTGCCATATTTAAGCACATTAGCAGTGGGGATTGTATCACCACTTATCACTACTGCACGTCCAGCATAATCCACTCTATAACCTAGGGCAGGTTGAATAGCACCATGATGGTCATGTTCAACTTTAAAGGCAGTGACGACTACGCCATTTAGATTAAAAACAACGCCGCCTTCAGCAGAAAATTCATGAGCAACAATATTAGTGGTATCTTTTTTTAGCTCACCATCTGCTACTCTAACTCGAATATCGTCTGCATGGGCTATCTTCAACCCTTCTACTAAAGCAAGGACGCCAGTTGGTCCATGTACATTAAAATCACCTTGACGACCTCCAAAAGCAGGTATATAACCTGTCATCCACATATCACTAAGACCATTTACATGGTCGGAATGATAATGGGTTAAAAAAACACCACCCACCTTTCCTAGCGGTATACCTGCTTGGGTTAAACGAATGACTGCTCCTCGCCCTGCATCAAAAACAAGATTATATCCTCCAGCTTGTACCAATGTAGACATACCAAAACGTTGTTCACTAGGTACAGGACTACCTGTTCCCAATAAAGTTACACGCATTTCATCTTTATTTGGAGAAATACGGGCAGGATGGGTGCTCGCAAGGTGCAAGTATTCATTATTACTCGTTACTGCTTTGCTCCTACCTTGTGAAACAAATGTATGCGTATGAATACAGGCAGTTAATAGTAAAGGTAGAATAAGAGCAGAAGCTGCTGTTACTATTGGTTTTTTATTCATAACTTATCCTTGTTTAGCTCTTAAATATAGAGACTGAAATCTTGTATCATTAATTGTATGACTTACTCAGAAATGGATTGTCACCTCTCTCCTAGACATGAGGTAACCTCATTTTGAAGCTGCATCAAATGCTTCTGGGCTCATTCCATCGAGATGAGAATGACGCCTGATTCGATTGTAAAAGGTAATCCTCCCATAAATAACTGAAGTTAAAAGTAGAGGTTAAGCAGCCATTAGAGGTGGCCTTCCTTTGTTTGCTTGGTGTGGTCTTTCATGGTTGTAATGCCACAGCCAGTTTGTTGCATAATCTTGTACTTCATCCAAAGTATCAAATAAATGTTTGCTCAGCCAACTATAACGTATGGTCCGATTATAGCGTTCAATATACGCATTCTGCTGTGGTTTACCTGGTTGAATATATTCAGTTGCCCAGCGTACAAATTCGTGACTGATAAACTCCGGGCCATTGTCACACCGAATAACTAACGGTTTTTCTCGCCATTCCAATAACTGATTCAATGTGCGAACAACCCTGATCGTGGGTAATGAGAATCCTGCTTCAATAGCCAAACCTTCTCGACGGTAATCATCAATTACATTCAATAGCCGGTACTTACGACCATCAGAAAGCTGGTCATGCATAAAATCCAGTGACCAGACCTGATTTGCCCGGATCGGCTCTTTCAGTGGTTCTGGTGCATGCCGTTTTAGTCTTCTTCTCGGTTTAATGCGCAGATTCAGTGCTAACTCACAGTAAATGCGATAAACACGCTTATGATTCCAAACATGGTTTTCAACATGACGTAGATAAGAGAAACACAGACCAAAACCCCAATCTGTATTTTCTTCAGTGAGCTCAATGAGCTGTTCTGCAATTAATGCATTGTCATCGTTTAACTTGGACTGATAACGGTAGCAAGTTTCACTGATACTAAATGCTCGGCAAGCCAAACGAATGCTAATGGCGTAGTGGGCAACTGCCTGTTGTGCCATCTTACGTCGGCAAGATGGCCTCACCACTTTTTTTCCATCGCTTCCTGAATGATCTCTGCCTTTAAGCGTTCCTCAGCATACATCTTTTTAAGTCTGGTATTTTCTGCTTCCAGTTCTTTGAGTTTTGCCATTAATGATGTATCCATACCGCCATATTTGGCACGCCATTTATAGAAGGTCGCATTACTCATACCGTGTTCACGACAAAGGGCGGCTACAGGTGTGCCAGACTCCGCCTGTTTCAAAATGGACATGATCTGACTGTCAGTAAATTTAGATGTTTTCATGCAGAATCTCCTGCCTATACTTTAAGAGAAAATTCTACTTTTAGGTCCTATTATTTTTAGGGGGGATTACCCATGAGCAGCTAAATCACTCAAAGCCAGCATCTAAAACCATTTAACAAAATCTATGACTATTTTACTTTCCCTCACCTAATCGTCCTAGTGTATATCTTTTTTTTTGATTAGCTTATTCCTAAATCAAGTGACTTTAGGTAAGTATGATGAACGATATCCAATTTTCAGATTGCACGAAGGCATGTATGAGCTGTTCCCTTGCCTGTACCAGTTGTGCAAATGCCTGTCTAAAAGAAGAAAATCTGGAGATGATGCGGGAATGTATTCAGCGTTGTCTAGATTGTGCAGATATTTGTCAGCTCTGTGCTCGTATGCAGCAAAAAGAATCTCCTTTTGTGAAAGAAATTTGTGAGCTTTGTGCCAAGGCTTGTGAATACTGTGCAGATGAATGTAGCCAACATGAGCATCAACACTGCCAGCAATGTGCTGATGCTTGCCGTGAATGTGCCGCCGAATGTTGAAAAATGGTTGTCTGATAAATAAAAGAATTAGTTGAGTTTAGGATTTACTCAATGAATAGCCAACGTGTTGTTAGTGGGTCAAACCACTAACAACTCGCAAAAAATGGCTGAATTTGTGGACGTTGTTTCTGCGATTCGATCCAAAGAGAGTACTTTGATTGAACGCGCATGAGTAAATCAGCACTAATACCTAAAGCATCGTGCAAACGTAAGGCTACATCGGCTGTTACGGGTGCTTTGCCATTAATAATTCGAGAAAGTAATGGACGTGTTACTTGGATACGTTCAGCAAGTTCAGTAATCGTAATCGCTTGCCCTTCTTCTTTTAAGCCATCTAGCCATTCTGATACTAACTCACCTGCATGAGCTGGATTATTCATCATCATATTCACCTCAATGGTAGTCCTGATAGTCTACGATATAAGCATTACCATCTTTAAAAACAAAGGTCATTCGCCAGTTTGCATTGACTGTAATTGCCCAATGATCTTTTAACTTTCCTTTCAATGGATGAAGCTTCCATCCAGGGAAATTCATCTCATCAATGCTTTGTGCTTCATTCAGAGCGGTTAATTGTCGCTTTAACTTGGTTGAATGAGCTGACTGAATACCTACTGTAGAACTGGTTTTAAAAAACTTTTCCAGCCCTTTATGATTAAAATCTACAATCACAAAAAATTATCCATTGTATAGTTTTACTATACAATAAATCGTTCAGTAAAACTATACACAAATATTAAATCAAAAACTTTATAAAAATATAGATAATAAAAAACCCCAACATCCTAATCTGCACCCCGAAAGTTGGACACTCTTAGTCTAATTTGAAGGGTGCTTTTTAATGGCTAAATATTCTCAAGAATTTAAATTAAAAG
>NZ_JABERI010000034.1 GCF_013004375.1 Acinetobacter terrae
CTACTTTTCCCCGCCATGGGCTGGTCAGCTGCTAAAGCGGCGGGTGCAGACAGCACAACACATCCGGCAATAAGCAACACTTTGGGGAAATTCATGGCACGTTCTCCTTGAATCATAAGTGAAAACACTTGAAATACACTGGATCAGGCTCGATCGCCTTTTAGCGCCATTTTCCCTTAGATGAGAAAACAAATGGTGGTAGAACGGCCTTCCAGGTCAGCCAAATTTATCGCTGATAGTTCTTATGATCAGACTGATATACTTTTCCTGACAGCGATTACCTATCCAGTTTTTTTGTTGCCGCTGTTCGTCTTAACTAGAAAGCTAAAAATAGAATTAAGCCTAGCTATACTTTTTAATCATATTTTATTCTTACTTCAACATGATGTACCACAATGCACAGATTTCATAACAAACAAAAATTATTAGGACATAATAGATTACAAAGCTAAAAAGGCTGTATAGCTAAAGCTTTAGATGATATTTAACTGAATACGCTAACAATTTAATAGTGGAGATAATTCCGCAAAAATGGACAGTAAACTTCCTAATTCCAGTTGAGATACACGATACAAACTCATGTACTCGATTAAGCTCAGTTATATACAGGCATAACAAAGCCTTCAAACATTAAATTTAAAGGCTTTTATATTCCGCTGGATTTCTTCAGGTGACGTCAATTAAACTCAAATCACAATCTATTAATTTAAAAACCATGCTGGCGATCCGAAATCTATGAGAGGTGCTAGTTGTAGAACTGGGTGAGCACTTAACTTCATCTAAGGATAGCCGTTAAGTGAGGAGAACCAAACGTTTGAGTTAAATCGCGCAGTGAAGCAACGTCGACTTAAATGAATTGTTAGATGCCCACCGCTCAACCGCGAAATGCTGCCTCAATCGTGGAAATGTCGATTTTTTTCATCGGCATCATCGCATCGAAGGCGCGTTTGGCGGCTGCACGGTCAGGACTGGTATATGCTTTGGTTAGGACGATCGGCGTAATCTGCCAAGAGATACCCCACTTGTCTTTACACCAGCCGCACTCGCTCTCCTGACCGCCATTGCCGACGATCGCATTCCAGTAGCGATCAGTTTCGTCTTGATCTTCGGTTGCAACCTGAAACGAGAACGCTTCGTTATGCTTGAATGTTGGTCCACCGTTAAGTCCGACGCACGCAACACCCATCACGGTGAACTCGACAGTCAATACGTCTCCTTCCTTCCCCGATGGATAATCCCCAGGTGCTCGGTGTACTGCACCGATCGATGAATCTGGAAATGTCTCAGCGTAAAATCGCGCAGCGCCTTCAGCGTCGTTATCGTACCAAAGGCAGATCGTGTTCTTTGCAATATTCATCATTTCACCTCTTCGTTAAGAATAGGTCTACGTTATTTTGCAGGACTGTAACGTGTCTCATATATGGGTTTAACTCAGCGATAAGACACCTTTTTTATATTTAACTAAAAAATGAAATAAACCTATTTCATAATTGTATTTTTATTAATCTAAACGTATGTGTTAGTGATGAAAATTATTGGTTTTCGTAGTGTTTAATGGAACTAGGTATTCATCAAAAAATGTTTTATGCATCGATTTCATAACAAACAAAATCATTAGCTTGACTTGGTTGCACAATCCCATTATTAACGGTTTATTCACCACTCTAATTCGAAAATGAATAAGCCAACATCTGAAATTTACCCTACAACCAATTGGTCACATTTCCATAGCCTGATTACAATAATCAATAAACCGATAAGTCCAATGATACTTACTCTATCTGACCACTCTCCCAATAATAAGATTGTATTACCCTCCGTAAAAACGGAAAGTTAACTCGTTAATTTAAGTTGATTATGCTGAGATTGAGGTGATATTAAGCTCAGTAAAAGATGATTCATGAATAGATTTTAGCGATATTGCCTGGAAAGAAAGATAGACTTCGAACGTATCCAACCTAGACAAATCTGGTTTTACTAAGAGTTTATCGCAACCATTTTAAATAGCCGGACGTATTACGGCAGATAATACCCCGCTCAATCCTAACTAAATATTGGCGGGGTTTTTCTTATTAGCTGTGATCATGGGGCAATTCTTATTTAGATTTATTGTCGCTTGGTTTTTATGTCATGCATAAACACATGTCCAAGTGGCTGCTGAGTGTAAGTGACTAGATGGATTCTTTGTTGGACAGGTGTTTTAGCTGTACAATAAACTGGCGGATAAGGTCGCTCCTGAAAGGCATTTAACCTGAATACTTTCCGCGCCCAATTTTGGGTATTTTGCAGAGGTGCAGAGCCGTGATAGATATCATAAGCAAAGAAAAGCTCATCGAAATTTTAAACCAAGAAATTGAAGAACAAAAAGTGACTGGTGCTCAATTATTTGTACCAAATAATGATTTTCCGTTAATTAAAAAGGTTACATTTTATCGTTTAACACAAGAAGGTCAGCTTCAATGGTGGTCTGATCATCAACAAGCTTGGGAGACATGTTACAACCCAAAACAAGTTGTTAAATTGAAACTATTGCCAGAGATGAGTTGAAAAATAGCCACCTTCCGGTGGTTTTTAATAGAAGAGTGAAATGTAAAAGCCGTGTTTCATATCAATCCCCATGCAAATATCACCTGCATTCTAAAAGGCTAGTTACACAAATGATGATTGTTGTCTATTGAATAACTCTATCGAATGTTTGAGGATGATATTCTCTTGGTTAAATAAGTGATGGATCGCCATGAAAGATGAAGAAAAGCCTTTAGATTTCGATGATGATGAAGAGCCTCTAGACCTTGAAGATGAAGAATTTATCAATGATAAGAAAGAGGATGAGATGTACAACACTATTACTAAAGATGGTTCAAGTGTTGATCCCGCAGATGATGGAACCCGTCATATTCGCCCAGAGGACGGAGATCCCATTGAAATCGAAGAGTAAAGAATAGGCCCAATTCAATATTGGGCTTTTTATTGCCTATTAAAAATAGAAGTAAAATTAAAAAAGTCCCTCATATACATTTACCGCTCCGAAAACTAATTGAGATTTAGCACAAATGTAATTTATTTGTTATTTTATCAACACTTAAAGAGGGATTTAAAATGAAAAAATTATTAATTATTTTGATGGGTGGATTAGGGGGTCGTTGGATGCACTTCAATCCAAGTTAAAAATACAGATGGCTTTCAGCCTCAGGCAGTAAAACAAATATGTATTATTAAAAATCCTAAAGTAATAGTTAATGGATTTGAAGAGTCTTTAGTAAGAAGCTTTGCGAGATATAATATTGGTGCGAGAGTTTATCCTGAAAACTCAGACCTAACCCATTGTGAAACCACCATGGATTATACAGCTTTGCGCACTTGGGATATCGTAACATACCTTAGTTATGCAAAATTAACATTAATGAAAGATAGCAAAGTGGTTTCAAATGCTGAGTTTAGATTAAAAGGAAATGGTGGTTTCGCATTAAACAAATGGCGTAGCACAGATACTAAGATTGATGAGTTAGTAGATGAGCTTATGGGAGTAAAAAGCAGAAAGTAGTTTGCTTTAAATTTGCAAAAAGCCCCATTGTGGTTTTTTTTAATACCTTAATCACCGATTAAACTGGCAATGAAATGAACTGAGATTAGATAAAAGTCAATCGGCCCATTGTCTGCGCTTAATATTTGTTCTTTTCATAACCTTGTACATCTGTCAGTTCAATAAAACGTGCAATGTACATGGCAGTGTACACGGTGCATGTAAACTATAGCTAGTTATGTCCAGGCATAAAAAAAGGCTTAATCCCTTTAGGATTAAGCCTTTCAGTTCCTAAACTTGGCATATTTTGCCATGTTCGGGAAGGTATTTGGTAAGCATCCGGTGAAGCCTACTTCAGTCAGGCAGGCTTCCACTTATGCGGCAACAATTCTTCAATCTGGCTCATTTTCTGTGTCGGCAGTCTTTTCAGCACATCACTG
>NZ_JABERI010000004.1 GCF_013004375.1 Acinetobacter terrae
GCATGGATATTTGTGGTCATAAATTAAGTCCCCACTTATTTTTAAGTGGGGACTAACATAAGGCTAATTAGAGAGATTGGTAAGGAGGTGCTTTGCCGGATACTTACAGATGTCGCCTGATAGGCTGTAGTATATGGACAAGCCATCAGTCGAATAAAAAAAATTCTCTTACTAAGAGATTGATTAGATTCAGTTAGATCAATTTTATTTAAGTCAAATTGGGATGTCTTATCTATCTAATAAAAGATGATTAATTCTATGAGACGTTTAGAATAATTTAATAGACTCACCCATTATCATTAGGCTTTTAAAACTGTCTCACCTCAGATTTAAATCCATGTATCATTCATTCTCTCTTATAAATAAATGATCATTAATTAAAATCCAATGATGTGAAGGGTAATGCAACGATTGTTTATGATCCCACACAACAACGTGAAGCAATACAAACACAAAAATATCTAGACTGGATTAAAACCAATTATGGGACAGTACTAACCTTTACACCTAAGACAGGAGTTTATAATGGTCAAACTCATAAAACGACCATACTTATAAATATAATAATGTTAGCTACAGGATGCTCATCTATGATGCAAAATAGTATTAGTTTTGCAATAAAAGGGCAAAACAAAAGTTATATTTATAAAAATACATGGCCTGAATGTGCTAATTTTAAGATAAATTCATCTTTAAAATACAATGACTTATCAGATAGCTGTAAGATATCCCCCGAAGGTTATGTCCCTCAACAAATTATTATTGAGTATGCACCCTGGTTAACTTATGAAGAACAGATAAAAAAAGGATATGGAGTTCCTGAAGAACTACGTTATGGTGGCGGAGAAGAGGCAGCAAAAAAAAGGCTAGCTATAATGGCAGCACAACAGGAGGGTATAGCAAAAATCCCAGCTACTGCTTGGAAACGAATTGTACTCACTCCCCTTAAAGATGTAGAAAAATATAAGTACCAAGTTCCTGAAGGTAAAGGCAACCGAAGCCGAGGTAAAAATATCCATTACATCATTTCCCTTCACCCCGATGGTAGCTACGATATAGAAACCAAATTGTACTGGGTGCAAAAATATCAATTAAAATGGAATTGATATTTTATTTACAATGGCAATAGGTAATATTGCCATTTTTATTTTAAGCTAGAACAACAACTTATAACAGACCCTAGCTATAAGGTTAAAGATGTCTTGTAAGCCATTAATGGAATATCAAGAATTAAAATCCAATGATAAAACAGGTACTGCAACTATTGTTTATGATCCCAAATAACAACATTGAGCAATCCAGACACAAAAATACCTAGACTGGATTAAAACTCATTATGGGACAGCATTAACCTTTACACCTAAGGCAGTAGTTCATAATGGTCAAGCTCATTGAATTAAGCATCATTACTTAACATCCACCATCTGAATAAACTCAAAGGCAGGCTCTTCATAAGGATGGCTGGCCTTTAATGCTCTTGCCACTTTTGAGGCTTGATCTTCAGGCACAATGGTTTCTACCCGCCATTCCTCAAGCTGTTCAAGTTCTCCGACTCCGCCAATAAAAGGATTCGCCCCTTTCACTGGCTTAAATTGCCCTGTTCCTAACACTTGCCATGCACAGTGCTCATAGTTACCAATACCACCTGCCCCAGCTTCAAACACTGCAAGTTTAGTGGATTCAAGATGTGATTCAGGAACGTAATAGATCAGTTTAAGCATGCTCTACACAAACAGAATAAAGATAGGTTTATCTTAATCCTTAAACCCAGATTAATCTCTCTGACATTTCATTACTTGATTATAAAATCAGAACAAACCAAATCATTTTAAATACAAGCGCCTATTACTTTTCGTGACATTTCTCTGACAGTTCAAGCTTTTACATTGATCAAAAAACAAACTACCTTAAAAATAATACTCAATTTTATAATTTCTTCGAGTTTGAAATTTTTTATTTCTATCTCGCTCATTACAACAATATTTTTCATTACACCAATAGTCTTTCCAACTAAACAGTCCAACATGATGTTCAGGTATTCCATATACCGTTTACTGTTTCTCTGACTTTCATCTGGTGTAAGCAACTGGAGAAAATCAATGTTATTCATCATCAGTGTGCTTATTCAATTTTTTACAATCTGGGCGATTTTCTTTTTTGGACTCAGCCGTAATGCAGGTGCAATCACGACCATTATTGTGGCAATCGTTACCGCATTTATGAGTCCTTGGTCGCTGATTTTTGGTATTCCACTCATTCTCATCAGTTTAGTTGTGATGATTGAACCTTTAAGGATGGCATTGATTACCAAACCTGCCTATAAGGCTCTGGCAAATGCCATGCCGACAATGAGCCCTACAGAAAGAGAAGCCTTAGATGCAGGCACCAGTTGGTGGGAAAAAGACCTGTTTATGGGAGCACCGGATTGGTCTAAGTTTGAAAGTTATCCCTATCCTACTCTTTCGGCAGAAGAACAATCTTTTTTAGATAACGAAGTAGAACATTTATGCTCAGTGCTGAATGACTGGGATATTCATCATCACTTTAAAGACTTGCCACCTGAGGCTTGGACCTATATTCGGGAAAATGGTTTTTTAGGCCTGATTATTCCTAAAGAATATGGCGGACGTGCATTTAGTTCATTTGCCCAAAGCCGGATTATGAGCAAAATTGCTTCGCGCTCCTTAACGGCTGCGGTGAGTTGTATGGTGCCCAATTCTTTAGGTCCCGGTGAGCTATTACTACATTATGGAACTGAAGAACAAAAGAATCGCTATTTACCGGGCTTGGCCACAGGTGAAGAAATCCCCTGCTTTGGCTTAACCAGTCCAGAAGCTGGTTCAGATGCCGGTGCAATCCCTGATACTGGCGTGGTGTGTTATGACGAGTTTGAAGGTCAGCAAGTACTCGGCCTACGCATGAATTTCTCCAAGCGCTGGATCACCCTTGCCCCGATTGCAACCGTGATTGGTTTAGCTTTTAAACTGTATGACCCTGATGGGTTATTGGGTGATAAAAATAAAGTCGAATACGGTATTACCTGCGCTCTGATTCCTGCCAGCCATGACGGCATCAAAGTCGGTGCACGACATAATCCAGGCTCGCCTTTTATGAACGGAACGGTGGATGGTAAAGATGTCTTTATTCCATTGGACTGGATTATTGGCGGTTCGAAAAATATTGGTAAAGGCTGGCGGATGTTGATGGAATGCTTGGCAGTTGGTCGCGGCATTTCCCTACCTGCCCTATCGACTGCGGCAAGTGAAATGACGTATTTAACCGTGGGTGCTTTTGCCAAAATCCGTCAGCAATTTAAGATTTCAGTCGGGAAATTTGAAGGTGTGCAGGAAGCAACCAGTGATATTGCCAGTGATACTTACATGCTGGAAGCCTTCCGCTATCTGGTCACCTGTGGTCTGAATCAAGGCGGTAAACCTGCTGTGATGACGGCAATGGCCAAATATTATGCCACTGAAACCATGCGCCGCGTGGTCAATCATGGTATGGATGTGGTCGGTGGTCGTGCTGTGCAAATGGGGCCACGTAACTTCTTAGCCCTTTACTATCAAACTATTCCAGTTTCTATTACCGTTGAAGGAGCCAATATCTTAAGTCGTTCGTTAATGATTTTTGGTCAGGGTTCTATGCGTTGCCATCCTTATCTGTTTGAGGAATTACAATTGCTTCAAGCCAAAGACAAAGATACTGCCCTCACCACCTTTAACGAGATGCTGTTTAAACACTTAGGCTATACCTTTAACCGTACAGCACATGCGTTTGCTTATGGATATATTGGCGGCTCATCTGATGCACCCAAAAGTGCAGATGAATTTACTCGTCCCTATTACAAAATCATCAACCGTTTAAGTGCTGACTTTGCCCTGACTGCCGATATGTGTTTAGGCTTACTTGCGGGTGATATTAAACGCAAAGAAATGCTTTCGGGGCGCTTGGCAGACATACATGCCTATCTGTTTATAAGCACGGCTATTCTTAAATATTATGAACATGGCAAAAAAACTGAAGTTGAACAGGTTCATGCAAAACTGGCCCTAGAAAAATCACTGTTTAATGCTCAAGAAGCCTTTTATGGTTTGTTTGCTAACTTCCCTGTCGGTATTGTGGCAGGCTTAGTGAAATTCATTTGCTTCCCGCTTGGTCGCCCTATTCACAAACCAAGTGATGCCTTAAAACGACAAGCTGGCGAGATCATTATGCAAGACAATGCCTTCCGTGATGAATTGAAAAAACACGTGTTCTATAACATGAAAGCGGATGATGTGACCGGTCGTATGGAATCGACTTTCAATATGTTGCTGGAATTAGAACCGCTTTGGGATAAGTTCAAAAAAGCTGAATCTAAAGGACAATTTAAAGGCTTAACCTTTGATGAACGCATTATGGATGCGGTAAAGATAGGTTTTGTGACTCAAGAGGAAGCATCAAGTCTTCTCACCTACAATGCAAAGCGCTATGACAGTATGCTGACCGATGTTTTTGATTCTGAACTTGATCAAACTCTGGAACTGGAAAATCCTTATAATCAAGAGGAAGAATCGGCACCTATGCCTGATCCAAAACAGCAAGAACCCTTAGCACCATAAAAATTTCAGAAATAAAAACGGCTCATTGAAGCCGTTTTTTATAATTCCTATTCCAGTGAATTGCTAAATCTGATCATTTTAACTTCTTAAAAGTTTAGTTATGATCTTTTTAGCCATAATTACCTATAAGAAAGATGACCTGTGTCTAATAAACAAAATATCAATGAAATCGCCTTATCAACTGCAGAAAATATTGCTGATGAGTTAATATTTAAATCAGCAACAACATTTGTTGAAGAGTTAGCTAAATCAGTTCCGGTTGCTTCATTAGCGCTAGGATTAACAAAAGCGATATCAAACTATAAGACTGCAAAAGATCAACACCAATTATTAGCCTTTGTTCAAGAAGCAGAAAATATAAATAATGGATTTATCGAAAATTTTTTTAAAGACAAAGATAATACAGAATTAGGTTATGAAATCTTAGGAATACTTGACCAAACATATTTAGGAAAACAGGCGCGAATGATAGGTCGAACCGCGGTATTGTTTAAAAGCCTAAAAATTTCAAAGCAAGATTTTGATAAATATACTTATATTATTACTCGATTAAACAATCACTTAATAAGACTTATAGAAGAACTCTACTCTTTGTATATCAGTAGAAAAAATAATCATAATGAAAGTAAATATCCTGAAAATACCGTTAATTTACAGCACCCCAATATGGAATTACTGAGTTTCGGATTTATTATTTTTCGAGAAGCCCCACTTTTTGGGGATGAGTATGAATTATATAAACAATCTAAATATGAAGTTCAAAATGAGTTTTTAGAATTTTACCAAAAAATTTTCAAAGACTAAATCAAATCACATGACCCGCGACATGGATGTCGCAGTGTTTTCCTGTATGCCAAGGATGGCATATCAGGAAGACAAAGCATTTTTGTTACTTTTGATGCTTCAAAAGTAAAAGAATCAAAATATAAAACATAAAAAAACCACCTCTCGGTGGCTTTTTATCTATCAACTATTAAGAAAATAACTTGTAGCTAAAAACAATATTTGCAGCCCAACTACTGCCATAAAAAACATCCAGCCTTTCTTACGTAAAGTCACTTTATCAACATTTGTATATGTCACAGTTTTTAGCATTGTGTCACCTCACTTAGAGATTCAATCCTGAACTTATATTTAGTGAACCATCTTTCTTCTATATTGCATCGTCATTGTGCACAAAATACACAAATACTCGTTCACTTCAATATAAAAGCAAAATCCAAACCAAGTCCAGCGGGAGAAAAAAATTAAATTAAATAAAAATATGTACAAAATAAAAAAGCCACCCGAAGGTGGCTTTTTTCAAAACACTTCAGAATTAACCAATGAACTTACGTGCATTGCGGAACATGCGTAACCATGCACCATCTTCAGTCCATTCTTCAGGTTTCCAAGAATGCTGAACTGCACGGAAGTTACGTTCAGGATGCGGCATCATAATCGTTGCACGACCATCAAGAGACGTCACACCCGTAATCGCTTCTGGTGAACCGTTCGGGTTCAATGGATATTGCTGTGTAGGGTTACCGAAGCTATCTACATAACGTAGGCTGACTTGGTTGCCTGCATTTAACGCGGCAATCTTGTCTTCACTTGCAACCACACGACCTTCACCATGCGCAACCGCGATTGGTAAAATCGAACCTTCCATACCGTCTAACAAAATCGAATTAGATTTTTCAACACGGACGTTAACAGCACGCGCTTCAAACATCTCAGAAGTATTGCGGTGGAAACGTGGCCAAGCATCAGCACCCGGAATCAATGGAGCCAATTGAGACAACATTTGACAACCGTTACAGATCCCTAAAGAGAAGGTTTCTTGACGATTAAAGAATTTCTCGAACTGGTCACGAAGTTTAGGATTGAATAGAACCGATTTAGCCCAACCACCACCTGCGCCCATGACGTCACCGTAAGAGAAACCACCACAAGTCACCAGACCCTCAAAGTCATCTAAGCTAATACGACCTGCAATCAAATCACTCATGTGAACGTCGACAGTGTTGAAGCCAACTTTGTCGAATGCCGCCGCCATTTCCACCTGACCATTTACACCTTGTTCACGCAAAATCACCATGTTTGGACGACGTGAATTAATAAACGGCGCCTCAACTGGTTCATTCAAGTCGAATGTCGGCTGTGCAATGATGCCTTTGTGATTCTTGTCTGTGATTAAAGCAAACTCAGAATCTGCAGTTTCTACGTTGTCACGTAGACGTTGGATTTGGTGAGACACTTCAGTCCAAGCCACTTGCAAGTCGCTACGTTCAAGTACAAGACCATTGATAGACAATTGATCCGTATTGTTTACACGACCAACGACGCTAATCGCATCTTTCAATACTGATTCAGCAACTTCAGCTTGAAGTGCTTCCCAATCACTTGCTGCGATTTGAAGTACCGCACCAATTTCTTCAGCAAATAAAGCTTCAGTTGATTGATCTTCAAGCGCTACACCCAAACGTGAAGCGAACATCATTTCTGCAACAGTCGCGAGTAAACCACCATCACCGATGTCATGGTAAGCCTTCACTAAGCCGCGGTTGTTCCAGTCTTGAACTAAAGCGAAAAATGCTTTGAAGTCATCGAAGCTGTCTACGTCAGGCGTTACAGAACCAATGGCTTTGTAAACCTGAGCAAGGATTGAACCGCCTAAACGGAACTGACCTTTAGACAAGTCAATGCGTACCAATACTGAATCTTCATTTTTCAATTCAGGTGTTAATGTTTTACGCACATCACCAACGGGTGCAAATGCTGTAATCACACCTGTCATTGGTGAAGTTACAGATTTATCAATCCCTTCGTCATTCCAGGTGGTACGCATAGACAATGAGTCTTTACCCACTGGAATCGCGATGCCCAAGGCTGGACACATTTCCATACCAATGGCTTTAACACCTTCGAATAGCGCCTGGTCTTCGCCTTTTTGACCGGCAGCTGCCATCCAGTTCGCAGACAATTTAATGTCGCTGATCTGTTCGATGTTGGCACACATGATGTTTGAAATCGATTCAGCCACAGCCAAACGTGCAGATGCAGCAGGGTTTAACAATGCAACAGGAGGACGTTCACCCATCGCCATTGCTTCACCTGTGTAACCTATAAGGCTTGTGGTGGTCACTGCAGCATCCGCTACAGGAACTTGCCAGCGACCGACCATCTGGTCACGTGCAACCATACCGGTAATCGAACGGTCACCAATGGTGATCAGGAATGATTTAGATGCAACTGTTGGATTCTTAAGAACGCGGTAGATTGCATCTTTTAAATCAATATTTGCAGCAGTGAAGTCATCGCCTTTACGTTCAATGGTTTCATATGAACGGCTCATGCGAGGTGTACCACCCAGCATCACTTGCATTGGCATATCCACAGCTTTGTTACCAAACAATGGATCTTCAACCGTCAAGTGACGTGCTTCAGTCGCTTCACCTAATACGGCAAACGGACAGCGTTCACGTGCACAGATTGATTCAAATAATTCTAATGAAGATGGACGAATCGCCAATACATAACGTTCTTGCGCTTCGTTCGACCAGATTTCCATTGGAGACATGCCTGGCTCTAATGAAGGAATCTTACGAAGATTCAAGACTGCACCGAGTTCGTGATCATTCACAAGTTCTGGCATTGCATTGGATACACCGCCCGCACCGACGTCATGTACAGACACGATTGGGTTGTGGTCTTCCATGCGCCAGCAAGTATCAATCACTTCTTGGCAACGGCGTTCCATTTCTGGATTTTCACGTTGTACAGAAGCGAAATCCAGGTTTTCACCCAATTTACCGCTATCTACAGAAGATGCTGCACCACCGCCTAAGCCGATCAGCATTGCCGGACCACCCAGCACGATCAATAAGTCGCCCGGTTGGATTGGATCTTTTTCAACATGGTCAGGACGGATGTTACCGTAACCACCGGCAATCATAATTGGTTTGTGGAAACCTTTTACATCGCCATTTACATTTTGTTCGAAAGTACGGAAGTAACCATTTAACGCAGGACGACCAAATTCGTTATTAAACGCAGCACCACCCAAAGGACCATCAATCATGATCTGAAGTGGAGACGCCATACGCGATGGTTTGCCGTAGTTGTCTTCCCAAGGTTGTTCAAACCCAGGAATATTCAAGTTAGATACCGTGAAGCCGGTTAAACCCGCTTTTGGTTTACCACCACGACCTGTTGCACCTTCGTCACGAATTTCACCACCTGAACCCGTCGCAGCACCGGCAAATGGTGCAATCGCTGTTGGATGGTTGTGGGTTTCCACTTTCATGAGGATGTGAGCAGCTTGGCTCTTGTATTTATAAACGTGGTGACCGTTTTCATCTGGTTTTGGATAGAAACGTTGCGTGTCATAACCCACGATTACAGAGGCGTTGTCTTTATATGCTGACAATACATCTGCAGGAGATTCTTTATAGGTATTTTTAATCATTTGGAACAATGACAATGGTTGTTTTTCACCATCAATTGTCCATTCTGAACCGAAGATTTTATGACGGCAATGCTCAGAGTTTGCTTGAGCAAACATCATCAGCTCGATGTCGTGTGGGTTACGACCCATCTTGGTAAATGCTGCAGTTAAGTAGTCGATTTCTTCATCGGACAATGCAAAACCAAATTCAGAGTTGGCTTTAACCAGTGCTTCTTTACCTTGACCTAAAATATCAATGCTATTTAAAGGTTTTGGTTCAGTCTCGTTAAATAAAGCAACGGCATCGTCAATTTGATTGAAAACGCTTTCAGTCATGCGGTCATGCAATGCCAGTTTCACTTCATTCGATATTTCAGAAATACCCTTTAAAGTAAACAAAACACCGCGTTCAAGGCGGTGTATTGGAGTATTACAATTGGCAAAAATATCAGTCGCTTTAGAAGACCACGGAGAGATTGTCCCCAAACGCGGTGTGACTAGAACTTGAATTTCATCACTTGCCGCTTGGCGAACTTCAAAAGACGCACCGTCATTTAATAGTTGTAATGCAGATTGATGCTGCTGCTCGTTGAGCGCTTGATCAAACAGATAAATCCATTGACTTTCAATTGATTGAACAGAACTCATTGACGCTAAACGGTTTAAGAGTTGAGTTTTCTTAAAAGAAGAGTGTGCTGGTGCACCGGCCACGATAAACATGCTGATTTTGGCTCCACGGGCAGGTCTTTTGGACCATACCGCCAATGTGACTTAGAGAGAGCGCATATTCTACTGCGTATTGACCAAATCAGCTAGATAGAAATTCACGAATGTGCCATCAATTCATGCAAGAATAATGAAGAATACTTTAATTTTCAGTTAAAAATTTTGAATTTCATCTCTATCGGATTCTTTAGCATCTTGTTTCTAAATGTGATTTATAATTGGTAGAGTTATTGCCTATCAAGGGTTTTCAGCAGATCAACCACCGCCTCTGCTACAATTTTAAGTGATTGTGGATCAAGCTGATCAATGCTGTCACCAGCACTGAGATAACACGTTAAAAACTCAAGCACATCACCTTTCATTTGTTCATTAAATAGAATAATCGAGGTCCAAGACCGCAACATTTCAGATGTTTGAACCCGCATGATCAATGTGATTAAAAGCATTCAGGAAACACGAAGCATCCCCTATCTGTTTATATGCTCTATTCACAAGACAAATCATGTCGCACGACTCTAGTCTGTTGGACTTTTTTTTGGCATGATGATTTCAGGTCATCACTGAATAATGATAAATGGAACAAATGCGTTGGTTAGAACTTCTTTCGACAGTTCGTATTGGTAGCAAAAAACAAAGTACAGAACAGGCACGTAGCCCCTTTCATAAAGATTATGACCGCATTATTTTCTCGCAAAGTTTTCGTCAACTAAACCGTAAAACCCAGGTTCATCCGTTGACACAGCACGATGGTATTCATACCCGTTTAACCCACTCGCTGGAAGTATCCTGTATTGGTCGTTCACTCGGCATGCTTGCGGCGGAAAAAATTAAAGATCAACTTCCGGTATGGATTTCCCCTGCCGATGTCGGTGCGATTATTCAGGCAGCTTGCCTTGCGCATGATATTGGTAATCCACCTTTTGGACATGCCGGTGAATATGCCATTCGCGAATGGTTTGATGATGCTTCACATGGCAACTTTTTAGCAAAGCTGTCGCCTGAAGAACAAGCCGATGTGCGCCAGTTTGAAGGCAATGCCCAAGGTTTACGCTTATTGACCAAAATTGACTATCATCCCAATGATGGCGGTATGCGCTTAACTTACGCAACCTTAGGGGCTTACTTAAAGTACCCATGGTTGTCTAAAACCATTGCATCACAAGGTGATCGCCCTGCCAGTCAACGCGCCAAGTTTGGTTGTTATCAATCCGAAAAAGAGATTTTGAAGCAGATTGCAGAACAGCTTGGTTTAATTCAACTGGGTGAATATCACTATTGCCGTCACCCACTGACCTACTTATTAGAAGCAGCAGATGATATTTGCTATGCCCTGATTGATCTGGAAGATGGCATTATTTTAAACATGCTCTCTTATGAAGAAGTGGAACCCATTTTCCTCGACCTGATTGCAGATTATGGAACACCTCAAGAACTGTCTATGCCAACCACCACTTGGCAGCAAAAAATTGCCGCTTTACGCGGTCGTGTGATGAAACGTCTGGTGGATGAAGTGACCACGGCATTTGCCAGACATCACTATGAAATTTTGTCTGGGCAACTCAAAGGCAGTTTATTGCAATATTGTTCTGAAGATATTGAACGTGGCATTGACCGGGCGAAGAACTTGGCGCGTGACAAAATTTTTGAACATCCGCAAAAAGCCGGTTTGGAAATTATTGCGCATCAAAGTCTGCAAAATATTTTGGATGCCTTTATTCCTTTGACCACGCCGCATAAAACTTTAAGTTTCAAGGAACAACGCTTAATGTCCATGCTGCAACGTGCAGGTGTGAATTTTGAAAGTAATCACTATGAAAATATTATGCAGGTTTTGGACATTATTTCGAAGTTTTCAGACCATCAGGCCTATAACCTGTCGCAAGAGTTACAAGGCAATAAAGCGGGCTGGATGTAAAGATTTTGCAGATATTTAGGCAAAACTCTCTGCAAAATTTAAATAAATATGCATGCGCATTTTGCCTTTCGTGCAAATGCTCACTACTATGCAACGAACGATAGATAAGTGAAAAAATCAAAATGATTGGATGTCTCATTGGTGAAGTGTTTGCTTTAGAAGCACCGACAGTACTATTAAATGTAAATGGCGTGGGCTATGAAGTGGATACACCGCTTTCTACATTTTGCCAATTACAAAAGGGGCAAAAGGTAACGCTATGGACGCATTTAACCGTTCGTGAAGATGCACAATTACTTTACGGTTTTTTAGATGCACAAGAAAAAACCATTTTCCGCACACTCCTTAAAGTAAACGGCGTTGGTCCTAAAATGGCGCTGGGTATTTTATCGACTTTAAGTATCGATTTACTGATTCATACCGTTGAAAATGAAGATATCAATACACTCATTAAAGTTCCGGGTGTGGGTAGAAAAACCGCTGAACGTTTGATGATTGAACTTCGTGATCGTTTTAAAGCCATGTCTTCAGGCAATGTTCCAACCAATTCAACAGCGCCACAAATTCAGTTTATGGGTAATTCGGCTGTTGCTGAAGCAGAAGCAGCGTTGCAATCACTGGGTTATAAACCTGCTGAAGCTCAAAAACTGATTAATGCCGTGAAAGGTGATTACACCGAAGCCGGTGATATTATCCGTGCAGCATTAAAGTCGATGAATAAATAACGTCATTATTTAAAATTATAGATGTAAATAGATGCAATGAAAGGCAGCATGGATGCTGCCGCAGAAATATGGCATACGGACATGCCATTATTTCTGCAAAGGGTTTTGTTACTTTTGCCCTATCAAAAGTAAAGTTATGCCTACACAATGGCATCTAAACTCAGATAAATATTTGAGGCTGTATGAATCATTACAAACTCAATTGATGCCCCTAAAGGTAAATCTAATTCATTATGCAAGACCGTTTAATCAGTGGTTCTGAAAAACCTGAAGATCATTTTGATCGTGCCATTCGCCCCACTTCACTGGATGACTATGTTGGTCAGCCTGTGGTACGTGAGCAAATGGAAATCTTTATTGGCGCAGCACGTGGTCGTGGTGAAGCACTTGACCATACCTTAATTTTTGGCCCACCGGGTTTGGGTAAAACCACGCTTGCCAATATTATCGCGCGGGAAATGGGCGGTAATTTAAAATCAACTTCTGGACCGGTACTGGAACGTGCCGGCGATTTGGCAGCCATGCTAACCAATCTGGAAGAAGGTGACGTTTTATTTATTGATGAAATTCATCGTCTTTCGCCAGTGATTGAAGAAATTCTTTATCCTGCCATGGAAGATTACCAACTCGATATCATGATTGGTGAAGGGCCAGGTGCACGTTCGATTAAACTCGATTTGCCACCATTCACATTAGTTGCAGCAACGACACGTGCTGGCTTGCTCACCTCTCCGCTACGTGACCGTTTCGGTATTGTGCAGCGTTTAGAGTTTTATTCGGTTGAAGATTTAACTCATATTGTGACACGTTCAGCATCGTTAATGGATGTTCCCATGACTGGTGATGGTGCAAAAGAAATTGCCCGTCGTGCCCGTGGTACGCCACGTATTGCCAACCGTTTACTGCGTCGTGTGCGTGACTATGCTCAAGTCAAAGGCAACGGTGAAGTCAATCAGGATATGGCTCAACGTGCACTGGATATGTTGAAAGTCGATAAAGATGGTTTGGACACTTTAGACCGTCGTTATTTAAGCATGCTGTTAGAACGTTTTGATGGTGGGCCTGCCGGTGTGGAAGCTTTGGCTGCCGCAATGGCCGAAGATTCAGGTACTTTGGAAGATGTGATTGAACCGTACTTGATACAGCAAGGTTATGCGATGCGTACTGCTCGAGGACGTATTGCCACAAATATGGCGTATTTACAGTTTGGGATGACGCCACCTGAGCCGAAGGATAAATGAGAAAAGGGAGATTTATTCTCCCTTTTGTAATTTCACATTTTGATTGAGTAGCTTGATTAAGCTAGCTTTCACAATATCTAACTCATTAGAAAAAGCAGCTATTCGATCATTTAACTGATCTTTATTATCATCAAGCTGTATTCTAATTTTCAATAGTGAATCCATTAGCTCCTTCAGCTGTATTTTGACCGTTTGATGATTTGAATTAGATTCACAGTCTAAAAACAATTCAATTTGCATATGATAATATGCGACTTGTGATAAATAATTGATTAAACTTTCAATTAAATCACCTCTTTCCATTCGTCCAATTTCTAAAGATACAACACTGTTAAACTTCATCAACAAAGCAAAATATTCAGCAATAACGTTTCTAAATTTATCAATTTCCTGACTTTTATAGATAAATTCTAATTCATGTTTTTTTATTTCATTTTGTGATTTAATTAAATCTTTATTGGATTGAATTTGACTTTCTGTTGATTTTTTCACTATATAAATAGTCACTACAAAAGCAAGCAATGACAGAACAATTGTGCCTATCGAAATCCAATCCGTATCTTGTTCAATTTTAATCACTAATTGTTGATCACTTGGCTGCTGTAAAACTACTGCCTGAGTATTTTCTTTTTCTGCCATTTTTCCCCAACTTATTTTTTAAATATACGTTGGGCACATCTTAAAGGTTTTTTCTTTTCATTTTAATCAATTAGATACTTATAAATTAGAGATTACACGTACCTCTTCCACCAGCATCAACTCACACGCACCACCACCTGTATCTTCACGGCTTAAAGAACTACGCCACGTCCATCCATCTGAAGACTTCACTTCCACCAACTGTCCTTTTAAATAAATCAAATCATCTTGATCAATAGCTTTAAGCTGCTTTGCAATCTGTTTTGACGCAGGAATCAAATGAGTATTGGCACTTTGCATTTCAATTTCACGTACTGGAATGGGTGGAGAATTTTCATAACGCCAATGATACCAACGATTGCTTTGTCGGATAGATAACTGCTGATAGACCTGCGGATCAGCCATTTTGTCCCATCCCAAAGCAAAATCGACAGGGCTAATCTCAGATTCACGCCCAAAGTTATAATTTTCTTTAGATAAAACCCGAAACTCTCCCGTATAAGGCTGCAAATTTGTCATGCTATAGCCATTAAACTGATGAATCCCCGCTGTGGTTTGATAATCAGCTGCATCTGAAATACCTTTATCCGGTTTCAGCCAATAATTCCACAGTGCAAAGCCAATGGCGAAAATGATGAGATATTTCAAAAAACGGTTCATTTTAAACTCGAATATTTAACCGTAATGCAATGCGCCATCCATAGATTGAATCAAATGAAATCGCTAAGCATAGATTCAAAAAGTAAGTGTTATATACAAATTTTATAAACTCACTTTCACATGAAATACATAATTTTACAATGTAAAAAAGTGAATAAAGCCCTTGTAGAACAAACATTAACACTTAATATACCTTTGAAGTATCAACACATACTTAGAGGGTTTTGGTCGAATTTAGATCAGTATGCAATGCTAGAGAATCACTTTAACTATTTCAAACTCTTAAGGTTCTCCCAAGATATGAACATGTACAAGCAGATCTCGCTTTGTCTTCCCCTTGTCCTTTGCAGCCAACTGAGCTTTGCAGACTGGATTGATGATTCCGTTAAAAACGTAGAAGCCCATACCATTAAGCTTCGACAACATATTCATCAACACCCTGAACTTGGAAATATGGAATTCAAAACTTCTGAGCTGGTACAAAAAGAGTTGAAATCTTATGGAATTGAGGTGCGTAAAGGCTATGCCAAAACGGGTGTGATTGGCGTACTTAAAGGTGCCAAACCCGGACCGGTTATGGCGCTACGTGCAGATATGGATGCCCTGCCCATTGAAGAAAAAACGGGACTTCCTTATGCCAGTAAAGCCAAAGCCATTTATCAAGGTGCAGAAACTCACGTCATGCACGGCTGTGGTCATGATGCCCATACCGCAATGTTACTGGGTGCCGCCAAAGCTTTAGCAGCCAATAAAGATAAAATTGCAGGTACTGTGGTATTTGTATTCCAACCGGCTGAAGAAGGCGGTGCCGATATTGATAACTTCACCCAAGGTCATTTAATCGGTTCACGTAAAATGATTGCCGATGGTGCGTTGAATAATCCTAAACCGGAAGTGATTTTTGGAATGCACGTGATGGCAGGCATGCCAAGCGGCAATATCCTGTATAAAGATGGTGCAATTCTGAATAGTGCCGATCACTTACGCATTCAGGTCAATGGTAAACAGGTACATGGTTCTATGCCTTGGCTTGGTCGTGACCCAATCTATGCTTCTGCGCAAATGATTAACAACATGCAAAGTTTAGTCAGTCGTACTGCAGATTTAACCAAAGGCATGGGCGTAGTCAGTATTGGCAGTATCCACGGCGGAACAACAGGTAATGTCATTCCCGATCAGGTGAATATGGTTGGCACCATTCGCTCTAACAGTGAAGATCTCCGCCAAGGCATTTTAAAAACTTTACCGAAAATGGTCGAACATAATGCCGCAGCCAATGATGTCACTGCAAAAGTGGAAATTGCGCCATATGCGCCGGTGACCACCAATGACAAAACCTTAACCAAGCTGATGCAACCCACGCTTGCCCAAGTGAATGGCGAAGATAAACTGCATGTGCTGGACAACAATGCCAGTGCCAGTGAAGATTTTGCCTATTATGGTAAGTTAATGCCGTCTTTATTTGTCTTTGTGGGCGCAACGCCTGCCGATCAGGACATGGCGAAAGCTGCACCTAACCATAATCCGTTATTTATCGTCGATAATGCAACTTTAAAAACCGGGGTAGAAAGCCATGTGCGCTTCATCCTGGATTATCCAAAAGTTGCCGAACAGGTACAGACAGACTGGAAAAAGATGCAAGCTGCAAAAAAATAAAGTACATTTTTTAAAAAAAGTGAGCATCCTTTGCTCACTTTTTTTATATCTAAAGGTTTTGTGGATTGAATACAGAATAGGTCTCATTTGAAACCTTGTGCCATTGGACTAAAAACTCAAACTGCTAAACTGCAATGCGTTACACAGCTTGACTCTTAGCGAAAAAAACGTCATTTTTACAGATTTTTTAACCCGCTAAAAGTATAGCTAAAACCATAAAACTGAATTGAAAGATGGGACACAATCATGGCGAATAAATTCGAATTCAACATTCGTGTATATATTGAAGACACTGACGCAGGTGGCATTGTCTATCATGCAAACCATATTCGTTTTATGGAACGTACCCGTACCGAATGGTTACGTGCGGCAGGTGTTGACCACTACTGGCACCAAAAAGATTATCACTTTGTAGTACATAAAATAAATGTGAAATATTCACGTCCAATCCTGATGGATGATCTCATTACCGTTACTGCAAGCGTTGTTTCATGCAAAGCAACATCTTTTGTATTGCAACAAAATATTTATCGTGGTGAAATCATGCTTGCATCTGGCGAAGTCGAATTGGCATGTATTAGTGTAGACGGCATGCGTCCAACACGGCTTCCTGAAGAAATCCGTAATCTAATTCTAAAAGAGTTAGGACAAGACTAAAAAATTCATTGGCACATTGTAACTATGGCAACACAACTAGAATCATCTTTACACATATCAGATCTTATTTTACAAGCAAGTCCCATCGTTCAACTGGTAATGCTCGTGCTCCTGCTAGCATCTTTATACAGTTGGTATCTGATTGCCAAGTTACATATGAGTTATAAAAAAGCCCAGGCTGAAGATGAACATTTTCAAAAAATCTTCTGGTCTGGGGCCGAACTCAATACGCTATACAACAACGCACAACTCAATTCTAAACGTACCGGTTTGGAAGATATCTTCTATCAAGGTATAGGCGAGTTTTTTAAACTCAAAAAATTCCAAGCCCCGAATACGCAAACGATTGAAGGTACAGAACGTATTTTACGTGTCGGTTTAAGCCGTGACCAAGGTCTGCTTGAACAAGGCTTAGGCGCACTTGCCAGCATTGGTTCTGTTGCACCTTATGTCGGTCTGTTCGGTACCGTTTGGGGCATTATGAATGCCTTCATTGGTCTGGCTGATGTTGATCAAGTCACTTTGGCAACGGTAGCTCCCGGTATTGCCGAAGCCCTCATTGCAACAGCGATTGGTCTTTTTGCTGCAATTCCTGCTGTATTGGCATTTAACCATTACACGGCGAAAGGTGAAACAGTCTATTCAGACCGTGCATTATTTGCTGAAGAAATGGTGGCGCTATTACAACGTCAAACTGTGAGTTCTGCACAGGAAAATGACTAATGGCAATTCAGCGCTCTGGACGCTTTGAGCGGGTCAAAAAACCACTAAAAAGTGAGATGAATGTCGTTCCTTATATTGACGTCATGCTGGTACTTTTGGTGATTTTCATGGTCACAGCACCCATGATTACTAGTGGGATTAAAGTCGATTTACCTCAAGCCAATGGCAATCCCATCGAATCTAAAGATGCGCCCACAATCGTGACGCTGGATCAAGATGGTCTTTATTATTTGGAATACAAAAACCAAAAAACGGGTCCTGTTGATCTAGCTCAGTTGACGAGTCTTTTAGTGGAGGCACAAACAAAAGCCAAGGATGACAATAAGGAACTGAATGTTGTCATTAATGGTCATACCACACGTCCCTATGGAGATGTCATGGCTTTAATGTCGGGTCTTCAAGATGCTGGTTTAACACAAGTTAGTCTGCTCACTAAGCCTCTAGAATAAAGTATGAAAGATTTGAAAAAGCCACAATCCAAAGAAAAAACAATTGCGCTTGGATTTACCCTCGGGATCCATGCTGTGGCAATGACTGGCTTACTTTTTTTGGGCATGAGCAAACCTGTCGAGCCGCCTAAACAAATTAAAATGGTTTTGGTCACGCCTGAGGACTTGCTCCCTCCCGATCCTGTGCCTTTAGAACAGACAGACTCGACTGAAACAGCACATAAAAAGGTTGCAGAACAAGTTCAACAAACGGCAAAACCGAGTGTTGAACCTGCACCTGTTATTCCAGTTGCACTGCCTACCCCTCCTACTCCAGCACCAGCACCAGCAAAGCCTGATGCAAACAAAGCCGCTCAGGAAGCCAAAGCTGCGGCTGAAGCAGTGCAAAAAGCGCAACAGCAAGCTGCAGAAAAGGCAAAAGCGGCTGAAGCAAATAAGTTAAAAGCCCAAGCAGATGCTCAAGCCAAGGCAAAAGCAGAGGCTACTGAAAAAGCCCGAGCTGATACCGCTGCGAAAGCTAAATCTGACGCGGCTGAAAAAGCGAAAGCAGACGCTACTGCGAAGGCCAAAGCTGATGCAGTGAATAAAGCTAAGGCTGATGCCATTAATAAAGCTAAAGCCGACGCTGTAAATCAAGCCAAAGCCGACGCTGTAAATCAAGCCAAAGCCGATGCTGCCAACAAAGCAAAAGCCGATGAAGTGAATAAAGCTAAAGCGGATGCTGTGAATAAAGCTAAGGCAGATGCGGCTAATAAAGCCAAAGCCGATGCAGCTAATAAAGCAAAATCCGATGCAGTGAATAAAGCCAAAGCCGATGCAGCAAATAAAGCTAAGGCTGATGCCATTAATAAAGCCAAAGCTGACGCCGCTGAGAAAGCCAAAGCTAATGCTATTAATAAAGCAAAAGCCGATGCTGCCAACAAAGCAAAAGCCGATGAAGTGAATAAAGCTAAAGCGGATGCTGCGAATAAAGCTAAGGCAGATGCGGCTAATAAAGCCAAAGCCGATGCAGCTAATAAAGCAAAAGCCGATGCAGAAGCCCGTGAACGTGCAGCTGAAGAAGCCAAAGCATCATCTGCTAAACAAGCCGCTGAAGAAGCCGCGACGAAAAAAGCGGAAGCAAAGAAAATTGCCTCAACTGCAAAACGTGACTTTGAAAATAAAGTTAGACGTGCGTGGGATATTCCGAGCGGTTCATCCGGTCAAAAAGCCACTGCCCGTGTAACTTTAAGTGACAGTGGTTCAGTTCAATCGGTTATCGTCAGTTCAAGTGATCTAGATATGAAAGCAAGTGTGGAAGCCGCTGTACGTGCAGCAGCGCCTTACCCTATGCCTTCCGATCCAGATGCACGACGTGAAGCAAGAACCTTTACTTCAAGCTTTACTGCGAAATAAAATAAAAAGCCACATCAAATTTAATTGATGTGGCTTTTTTGACCTTTAAACTCAAATTTCGCTAAAAACAGATAATATTTTATTCACTTTTCACAGTCTTATAACAGTTTAGTCATCATGATGTACTTCCAATAAAGCAAAATCATGCCATTATGTGACACAACCGAATTCACAATAATTTACATTTTTTAGAGTACGTAGCGGATGATGGAAATGACGCGTAAACATCTACTTTGCCTAACCATTTTGACAGCTTTAAGTCCCGTTTTAGCGACCCAGTCTTATGCACAACTGCATTTAGAAATTGCTAAAGCACCAGAAGAAGCACCGAAGATTGCCATTATTCCGTTTAATAATGATCAAAGCATTTATCCTATTGTAGAAAATGACTTAAACCGTTCAGGCAAATTTTCAAGTGCTTCAAAAAACCTGCCTGCAACAGCAAGTATGAATACACCCAATGCAGCGGCATGGAAATCTGCAGGTGTTCCGTATGTGGTCACAGGTACAGTAAAAACAACAGAAAATGGCAGTTTTGAAGTTCACTATCAACTCTATGATGTAGAAAAACAGCAGTATTTATTAAATGAATTACTGACTGTTCCTGCTTCACGTATTCGTCAAGCCGGACACATGATTAGTGATGCAATTTATCAGGCATTGACCGGTATTGCAGGTGACTTTAGCGGACGTATTGCTTATGTACTGCGCAATCCAGCTACTCCTGAACAGCGTTATACCCTGCAAATTGCAGATACGGATGGCGAACAGCCAAAAACCATTCTCACCTCTCGTGATCCAATCTTGTCACCTGCCTGGACACCGGATGCGAAAAAAATTGCCTATGTTTCATTTGAAACCAAACGCCCTGCAATTTATGTACAAAACTTGGCTACAGGTCAACGTGAAAAACTGGCGAGCTTCCGTGGTTTAAACGGTGCGCCAAGCTTCTCACCCGATGGTAAAAGCATGTTGTTTACTGCATCTTTGCATGGCAACCCTGAAATCTATCAAATGAATCTGGAAACACGTCAGTTGCAACGTATGACCAATGACAGTGCAATTGATACCGAAGCGCGTTATGCCCCAGACGGTAAATCATTTATTTTCACCTCTGACCGAGGCGGTTCACCACAAATTTATACCTATAACTTTGCCAACGCTTCAAGTAAGCGCCTGACGTTCCGTGGTGCATTTAATGCACGTGGCACATTAAGTGCAGATGGTAAAAAAGTCGCTTTAGTCCATCGTCCAAGTGGCAGTAATTACAAAGTGGCTATTCAGGACATCAATACCGGCATTACCAATATTCTGACCCCAACCAGTCTGGATGAATCACCAAGTTTCTCGCCAAATGGGCAAATGGTGGTCTATGCAACTCGTGAAGGGAATCGTGGTTTATTGTCCATCATGTCACTGGATGGTCGTTTCCGCATGAATTTACCGAGTGAACAAGGCGAGGTTCGCGAACCCGCTTGGGCGCCAAAATAACAATTTAATTTAAAGCAATGATGATCATGGAGATAAAGATGAAAGCAGTTAAATTATTGGTCCTTCCTGTTCTTGCAACAGCGTTAGTGATGACTGGTTGTGCAAGCCGTAAACCTGCAGCTGAAATTCAAGCGGGTCAAAATCCATCTGAAGCAGGTACAGTAAGTACTGAGGGCTTAAGTGAAGATGCTGCTCTAAATGCGCAAAACCTAGCAGGTGCTTCTTCAAGAGGTGTGACTGCTGCTAATAAAGCATTCTTGGCAAAACGCGTTGTTCACTTTGACTACGACAGCAGCGATCTTTCTAACGAAGATTATCAAACGCTTCAAGCGCATGCACAATTCCTTGTTGCCAATGCAAATTCGAAAGTGGCTTTAACCGGTCATACCGATGAACGTGGCACACGTGAATACAACATGGCTTTGGGTGAACGTCGTGCTAAAGCGGTAGAAAGCTTCCTGATTACCAATGGCGTTGCTGCAACACAATTAGAAGCCGTGAGTTATGGTAAAGAAATGCCGATTAATGCAGGTCATGATGAAAATGCATGGAAAGAAAACCGCCGTGTAGAACTTAACTACGAAGCTGTTCCACCATTGTTAAAATAATGGCTTGAATAAAAAAGCGCTCAACTTATTGATTGAGCGCTTTTTTATGTTTTAAACTTTTTCAGATTCTTTAGTTTCATCATTCGAGCTTTGCATGGATTCTATGAGATCATGCTTATTGAATTTTTTATATTCTGGTTTTGCTTCATAAGCTTTCCAGGCTTCTTTCACTTTCTCGTCAGAAATATCATCTAAATTCATAGCTTCATTTGGCGTTGGAGTCGCATCAAACTTTTGCGTTGTCATAACTGTGCTCCTATCACGATTTTAATACCCTCTAATCCTCAACATAGCATTTTCCACAAAACTTACAAGAGTAAAATCACGACAAATAGTCGAGTTTAATTGTCCTTTTGCTGCGTTCTCATCTAAAATGAGTCCCCATATTCTTTTGATAATTTTTTATCATTTTCTAATTGGAGTTTTCCTGTCATGTCATACCTCACCCTTTCCCAATTTCTAGAACAAAAAGCAGGGAATTTAACACCTGAACTTGCTCAAGTTATTGAAACAATTGGTAATACATGCAAAGACATTGATCAATTATTACAAAAAGGAGCTTTGGCGGGCGTATTGGGTAGTGCGCAACACGAAAACGTACAAGGCGAAGAACAAAAGAAACTTGACGTTATTTCGAATGACTACTTGATCGATGCTTTAAAAGTTCATCCACATGTGGGTGGTTTGGCTTCAGAAGAACTCGATGAATTTACCCCTGCACAAGAAAATGGTGAATTCCTGGTATTGTTCGACCCACTTGATGGTTCAAGCAACATCGACATCAATATGTGTGTCGGCACAATTTTCTCTATTTTGCCTGCTAAAAATGCAGTGACCAAAGCTGAGGACTTCATGCAGGCAGGTACAAACCAGGTAGCTGCGGGTTATGTATTATATGGCCCATCGACCATGATGGCGCTTACCGTTGGTGCGGGTGTTGTATTCTTCACTTTCGACCCAGAAACTCAAGAGTTCCTTTTAACTTCTGAAAATATTCAGGTTGCTGCTGATACCAAAGAATATGCAATCAACGCATCAAATCAACGTCACTGGGAAGAACCAGTAAAACGCTATATTGCTGAACTTCAGGACGGTAAAACTTCTGTTCGTGGCAAAGACTTCAACATGCGCTGGGTAGCGTGTATGGTGGGTGATATTCACCGTATCCTGTGCCGTAGCGGTATTTTCTTATATCCATACGACACCAAAGATCCTCAAAAAGCCGGTCGTCTTCGTTTAATGTATGAAGCAAATCCAATGAGTATGTTGATGGAACAAGCGGGTGGTGCATCTACTACTGGCCGTGTTCGTATTTTAGAAATTCAACCGACTGAATTGCATCAGCGTGTTCCTGTTGTGATTGGCTCTAAAAATGAAGTTGACTTAGTTACTCACTACCACAATTAATTTTAAAAATGGAAGTAAGTGTATTTATCGCTTACTTCCACGGATAACTCTCCCATGCCAGCTTTTTTTCTTGAATCAAAAGACAATCCAAAAATCAAACACCTACGTGGATTGATTGAACAAAGTTCATTCCGTAAAAAGAATCGTCAAACGGTACTCGAAGGTACCCATTTAAGCCTTGCCTGGTTAGAACAGAATCGAAGCATTAATTCTATATTCACTACCGAAGCTGCCTATAGTCATCCTGATTTAGAAAAAATCGTTTCCTTGTACGACGGTAATGTTTTTATACTCAGTGAAGCTTTATACAACGACCTAAGTACCTTAGGCACTTCTTTGGCATGTTTGGCAATTGTTGATTTACCTAGTTCAAATCAAGCCTTAAATTTTAAAGAAGACACCCTAATCCTAGATAATATCCAGGATCCGGGTAATGTGGGAACTTTGCTACGCTCAGCTGCCGCTGCCGGCATTGAGCAAGTTGTATGTACCAAAGGTTCAGCCTCGATCTGGTCACCGCGCGTTTTACGTGCAGGTATGGGTGCACATTTTTCTCTACAAACCTATGAAAATATTGCCCTAGAAGACCTTTTAGAAAAATTCACAATACCGGTCTATGTTACCAGCTCACACCAATCTGAAAGCCTTTACTCAAAGAACTTAAGAAAACAGTGTGTTTGGATTCTGGGTAATGAAGGTCAAGGTGTATCTGATTATGCACTTAAGCATGCTGAAGCTGTTTCTATTCCGCAGCCTGGTGGACAAGAATCATTGAATGTTGCCGTCGCAGGCTCGATTTGTTTCTTTGAGATGGTTCGTCAGCGTTTATAATCCTTTCTCTTTCGTTACTTTATTTTAAACATCACTCGTTGATGTTTAAAAATAGATTACACTAGAAAAATAATAAGTTTTATTTGTCAACCAAACCATTATTTCCAACGTTATATGTATATGAAAATGGAAATAATGGTGGGTATCCAATGACAGGATTTTCCATCTCTATGGATTCAGCACCGAAACAGTCTCACTCGGAAAATTTGAGTACTCTGAAGAGTACGGCTGAACAACGCCTGAAAATTTTCATGCAGGATGTGACTGGACGTGCCTTAGTCATGATGGAGAGTGCTACTCAAGGTCAACAAGGCATTGCGATGGATTTAGTGCAGGAAGCATTTATTTCCCTGCATAAAACATATGCTGAAAAGCCGACTGATGAATGGTATCCGCTGTTTTACACCATTTTGAACCATAAATTACAAGACTGGCGTAGAAAAGAAGTCCGTCGAGCGCAACCTTTTTCATTTTTTAAAAAGGTCAGCCTAGATGACGATGATATTGAACTGAATGATATTGTCGATGAAAGCACCCCTAGTCCATTCGATTTTCTTGATCAAGCCGTGACTGCCGAAGAAATACAGGAAGCCATTTCTAAGCTTCCCGTTCGGCAGCAACAAGCTTTTATGCTACGTGCTTGGGAAGGGTTTGATACACACACTACTGCACAAATCATGGAATGCAGTGAAGGTAGTGTAAAAACGCATTATCACCGTGCTATTCAAGGTCTTCGGAACTCGTTGGCACATTTGAATCCATATTCTGGAGGGTCATCCGAATGAAACAAGATGATTTCTTAAAACAAGTTACTTCCAAACTCGATGGACTCGCACAACATCATAAAGACAAGCCTGTTGTGATGAATCACGTCATTGAAGAAATTCAAGACCGGGAAACTTCTCGTTACGGACTTTGGAAAATGTCAGGATTTGCACTTGCAGCTGCAATTGCGGGTTTCGTGGTCTTCCCAAATTCTATTGAAATGGCTGCAAAGCCTCAGAATCAAGTTGTGGTTACTCCAAAATTATCACCACAAATGGTTGAAGATTTGGAGATGTTAATGGTTTTAGGCGAGGACAAAGTTCCACATGGCAGCTAAAAGATTAGCATTTGCTTTTTGTGCACTCGGATTTCTACAAACCAGTTTCGCTGGTTTTGAACGTTTTTGGATTTTTTCTAAAGATGCAGACACTCAAGTGGCAGAAACATGGGAAACTCTGTCAGATGCTGAACAACGTGCACTTATTCAGCGTTATCAATCGCTAAAGGAATTACCTGAAGCGCAAAGTACAGCTTTGCATCAGCGTATGGATTGGTTTACCCAATTACCCGAGCAAGAAAAGCAAAAAATGCGAGAAACCTGGCAAAAAATGAGTAGCCAAGAGCGTAAAGATTTAGGCAACCGTATGCAAAAAGCGACAGCTGAAGAAAGACCTGCTATTCGTGATGAATACATCACTAAATATTTGCAGCAGCCCAATATTACTAATCATTAATGCTCAAAATACTCAGCAATACTAATAAAAAAGCCTCTTTCGAGGCTTTTTTAGTTTTATTTCATTTTACGTCGGTACAGCCCCAATCCAATAAGTGCCAATAGACCATAAATACCGAATGATCCACCACCGCTACTACTTGAGTTGGTGTCTTTTGCAGTATTTTTCAATAACAATGTTGCTTCCTTAGACATTCCACCATCTGCATCAAAAATTGCATATCGAATTGAGTAATCAAACTGGCTATAAGCATTTTTTACGGTAAATTGAATTTTTCCGCCATAACAGGTGTCACGGATATATGCTTCAGGACAAGGGCCTTCATGCTCTGCTTTCATAATTAAACCCGCAGGTAATTCAGGAAAACGGATTGGAATATCTTGTCCTGCATCATTTTGATGATAAATAGCTTTCGGTTTCGTCACAGTCGAAATCGGGCCATCTCCATCATCACTGTCATTTTCGAGTGGGTTTACACTCATGGTTAGATACTGACTTGCGTCCAAAACATAATTATCATTTGTAGCAATAGGTTCGATATTGGTGAAACTGACTTTTAAAATGCCTGATGACTGTTGTGCTTTGCCAGCTTTTTCTTTAATCGTATATTTACAATATGCATTATCACCATTTTCTAAAAGTGCACCGCTGCTACGATAGATCATTATACGTTTCAGATCAGCTTTCCACTCACACTTTAAGTCATCCATTGAACCATTCAGTATCGGCTGACCATCTTTAAAGGTCAGTACGCCAATCCCCAAAGGCTCTGCGATAATATCGTAATGCTTGGTATCTAATACTTTAATTCGATATTCTTCATTTTTACTGTCTAGAACACGCTCTTCGCCTGCAATCGCAAGCTCAATCGGATTAAAATAAATCGTGCGATATTTTTGGTACTGTTTGGTGTATTTATAAAGATTTTCATAGTCAGCTAACTCTTCCTTAAAATCATCAACATCTTCTTTATTGGTATTACTATCAGCAATGATCTCTTTCAGCTCATCAATATTTTTCTGGTAGTAGTCTAACAGCGTGACTAAAGATGAATTTTTAAGATCAGAAACATCCACCGCCGCTAGGTTCATTTGCTCAACAGAACCAATATCACAACTACTTTGTAGATCGGGATTTAATTGTAAAACTGTATCATCAGCACGTTCTAGAAGTCGTTGATCATAATCACTACAACCACTGCTGTTCACATCGACTAAATCCGTCGCTGTTTGATTATTGCGTGGATAATACAGCGGCAAGAACGTGTTATATGGAGATGCAGGGATCAGCTTAGAAAGTAGAGTCGAGAAACTTGCGGTTGATACATCAATATTTTTTGAGTTTTCCGCTGTGGCATCTAAACTACTTTTAGGCAACATACACTGATCTGTACCCGTGCCTAAATTTAAAGCATTTTTTGCCAAAATAAATACGATATTTTCTTTTGGCACGCCTGTATTAGAATAGTAGCGGCACGATTTACCACCTAGATTAAAAGCCAAAACGTTAAAATCGACATATTTGCTGCCATTCTCATCATAGAGCAAAGTACTGTTCGCTTCATTTTCAACAATAGTATTACTTTTGATTTTAAACATTGAAAAAGGACTTAAGCGATTTAACCCCTCTGTTACCATACGTAGAATACTACCATTACTGGTACTGGCTTTATTTTGCGCAATGGTATTGGTAATTAAATCAACTTTTGCTAAACCACAGAAATCAAAAGCACTTAAACTACTGCTTGAACCATTGTTGATAATACTGTTACGTTCAAAATAAACGACTGGTTTAGTATCGTCCAAATTACCATAGCAATCCATCGCGATCACACTACCTTTCGCTGCAGTGTTACCTTGAATTAAACTGCCATTAATGGATATTTTTTTCTCGCTATTCAGTGCAACATTATAAATTGCACCCCCTGCAACCTCTGCTTTAGAATTGACAATCGCCCCATTCTTGAAGATTAAATCTCCCCCAATAAGTACTGCCCCACCACGACCATTTTGCCCAGCTTGAACACCGGCATAGCCATTTTCAAGCTGAATATCGTTTAAGGTGAAACTAATTTCAGTTTTGCTGGTGTTAAAAATCCGTGTACGACCTTCACCACTAATTATAGTTTTAATACCTTCCAGCGCTGGATAGGTCTGGGTCAATTTATTCTTTTCTTTAAAATTCTCACGCGATGCGCCGTTAATAATTATCACCGATTCAGGCGCTAATTCTGAATCCAATTTATATTTACCGGCTTCAAGTTGAATATAGTCAGTTTGACCAAACACCGTATTTCCTGGTGTACACCCGCCATAAGCTGCATTTTTCTTTGCCGTGATAATCGCTTCACGCAATGAACAGGCATTCGCATTTTCACCATTTTCATCTGCAAATGTTGTGACATAAATGGTTCGATCATCAGCTGCCATCAATGACATTGCAGATAAAACCATGACACAGAGCAATCCTTTTTTATAAGTGTGCATCACTTTTCCCTTTTTCTTATTTTTTAAAGCGGCGTATACCCACCAGTCCCAATACAGCAAATAAGCCGAAGAATCCGAACGCCCCACCTGAGGTTTTTACAGACTTATCTTCAAATTCATTGTTCGGTTCTTGTACCATATAGGCTTCAAGTACCATATATTTTTTGTTTTCATTGAAATGTGTCGATGACGTGACAATTTGAAGGTTAAAAATATCTGCACCATGCCAATTGCCATTTGGGGTATAAACCAAATTACCATCGATATCTAAAGTCAATGTTCCTTTTGACTTTGTTAAAGTTTGATCAATGTAGGCACAACCATCTTGCCATTCGCCGCCTGCTGGATTTTTCATTTTTAGCAAGCTTTCGCATTTTTCTTTTGGATATAAGTCACTGTCACCCAAGTATTCTAGAATGTTTAACTTAGCAACTTCACCCACTTTTAAATCTTGTCCAATACGCGATTTAGAGCTCGGTACAATAATCTCAATCGCGCCGCGGTCACACCAGCTATTATCCGTTGTTCGATTCTTATTGCGTTGATCCATGGTTTCACACATCAACTGTGTGCTGCCTACTGACAAATCCAGACGACCTTTATTCAAAATCAAGGTATCAAACATATTTTTAGCACTGAGTAAAATACGTGGGCGAATATAACCCAAGAACGTATTTTTCGGCGTACTGTATGGACACAGTAAAGCGTCTGGATCTTCCATCAACGATTTACAACTGCCTTCACTACTGTTACCGGCAAAAAGTTTACTACCTGTCCAAAACTCATTTGGATATTTGGCATCGCCATTCTTACACTCAGTACCCACTAAATTGTTTTGTATTAATGTTTTATCATCTGCGTTAAATTGGCAATTCGTGCCGCTACCATTGCCTATTACAATACTGTTGGCAAGATAACCGTAGCCTTTTTCCGAATTGAATTGTACACCTGCCTTATTGCCTACAATCGTCACATTATTTACAGCAATACCGTCACGAATATTAATGATATAACCACTGTTATTTAAAAATGTACTATTGCTGAGTTTATTTATATTTTTATCGTTTAGCAGAGTAACGTCAGCAATGGGTTTCTCACTAAAAATATTAGCAGCACCTGAAGTCGTATTGTTATTTTTAAAGACAGCACTGCTCAGTGTAAATGCCGGTCGTTGACCATACAAAGCAGCACCAGTGACAGCTGTATTATTTTCCAAAATACTGTCGCTAATCGCGACTTGGCTAATGTAATTTTGTGTTGTACTACTCTTCTCTCCGACATTATAAATTGCTCCCCCTAAACGTGCGTTACCGCCAGAGAGTTTGACATATTGCAAGACCAAACGTTCATTGTTATAGAAAATCCCGCCTTTGTCGGCACAAATACTTTTGTTACAACCTTCAAAGCTCACTTCTTTGATAGTGATCAAAGCTAAATCTTTCGGATCATGGTCAATATTAAAAATTTGATCTTTGCCTGCCATTTTAATGACAGCATTATTTAAGCCCGCAATCGCTTCTTCAGTCACTGTGGTGTCATAATAAGTTTTTAAGGCCAGACTTGCTTTCACATCAACTTTAGCGTTTAGGGTATAAGTTTTTTGTTTGTCTAATAGAATCGTCGACAAAGCATCTTTACCGCCACAGCCCATGTAACCTGCTTCAGGCATGCCTTTATTGACATATTCAATGGCTTCACGCAATGAACATTCACTATCATCTTTGGTGATATCATCTGTAATGGTGACGGTGATTTCTGCACTATAAGCATGTCCTGCTAGACACAGCATCCCTATGCCTATGCTCCGTTTGAGCATATCTTTCTCCTTATATTCTTTTATCTTTTTATTCTGAAATTGCATATTCCCTGCAATTGCGAATTATTTTGCTGTACTTTGTCACAGCTAGAGTAATTACTCAAGATTTTTTATTGTTTACCGATATTCATCAATTAATGCATAAATTTGTCTTAAATTGGCATGACTGATTTTTGTTTTTTCACCTTTTAACAGCTGAATTAATTGTTCTAAAGTTTGTAATAAAACAGAGGTTTGATGAGGCCCATGCAGCAACAAATAATCGATAATTTGTTGATCAATGTGAATTCCACGACGTGTTAAGACTGATGTTACTAGCGCATAGCGATCTGCATATAAACTCCCTGTCGGTACTTTAACGCTCACCGCTTGAGTCAAACGTGACTGTAAATCCGGAAGTTCAAGTTTTAATTCAATGGGTGCTACACGAGAAGAGAAAACCAACTGCCCTCCACCTTCATTATTATAATTAATTAAATGGAATACTGCTTTTTGCCAATGTGGAACACCACTAATGGCTTCGATATCATCCAAGGCCACAAGGTCATATTGATCTAATGAAGTAATTGCTTCAGTTGGCGCATCAAGCAATTCCAGTAATGAGACTTGAATTGCAGACTTGCCTACCTCTAAATAAGAATCACAAATGGCAGAAAGCAAGTGGCTCTTACCTGAACCCGCACCACCATACACATAAAAACGGTTTATTAAACCGGCATGAAGCTGTCGAACTGCATCAATAACATGCCCCCAACTCGGACCCGAAAAATCACTAATTCGGGCATCCAGTTGAGGTTCTATATCTAATTGCAGTTGACGCATATATGTGTTTTGACCTTAAGGTTCTTTATTGTCTATCAATTCAATCTTACTCGATTTTTCAGCATCTTGCAGACATTTTGATTCTTGATTTTTCAATTCAATATCGACATCTACCTGATCCGTTTCAATCGAAATTGATCCTGCTCCAGTCTCTTGTATGATTACACCAGATTGCCCATATATACGGCTCTTCTCATAGCAGTCGCGCGCATGGCGTAACAGTACGACAATAATGGCTGCAACCGGTAAAGCAATCAACATTCCCAAGAAACCAGCAAGTTGCGCACCTGCCAATACCGCAAAGACCACTGCCACAGGAGATAAACCAATTTTATCACCGAGTAAGAAAGGTTGCAGAACATAACCTTCAATTGCCTGGCCAATCATGAAGACAACACCCACCAAGACCAGTTGCATCCAATCAATACCAAACTGGAATAGTGTTGCAATTACAGCAGCTATAATCCCAACAGCAAATCCTAAATAAGGAATAATACTGGCCAGTCCCGCAACCATTCCAATAATCAGTCCTACTTCAAGACCAATCACTTGTAAGCCGACTGCGTACACCGTACCAAGTAGAAACATCACCAAAAACTGACCTTTAACAAAGGCACCTAATACGCTGTGACATTCATTTACAATATGTAAAGTACTTTTCTCATAAGGACGAGGGATTAAACGACGGAAACTGTCGAGCATACGATCCCAATCTAACAGGAAATAGAATGCAATAATGGGGATCAGAACAACCGTCCCGCCAATCTGGATGAAATTCAGACCTGATTGAGCGACTTTTAACAACATTGCCTGAATACTGTCAGCACTATAATTGGTCTGAATATATTCCATGACCACAGTCGACATTTGCTGCGTATCGATTTCCATCGGATCGACACTAAAAGTTTGCGAAACCCAAGGTAAAAAAGTGTAATTTAACCAATGGATTCCTGCTGGAATACTGTCACGCGCATACATCAGCTGTTGCCAAACGAGTGGTACCAGATACCACATTGCCAAGGTAAGAACCACGCCAATGCCAACAAAGACAATACTAATGGACAACCAACGTGGCAAACCGATCTTATGCAGTTTATCCACCAACGGGCTAAATAAATAAGCTACCAAAAATGCAGCTATAAAAGGTAATACTACTGGTTTAAGCAGATACAAGACCCAAAGGATTAATGCAATTCCTGAGAGTATAAAAATGCGACGTAAGGTACGATCCACCATGCAAATTCGCCTTTTTTCGGTTTATTCGTTATAGAAAGTAAAATATTTGAATAAAGATAGCATTTTAGCGCATAAATAACATAAGAGTTTCGTATATTCGGGTATAATCGCCGCGCGAATGCGGAGACTTCATTATGAGCAACTCAACTTCCCCAAACACTGGTTTAAGCTATAAAGATGCGGGTGTCGACATTGAAGCGGGCGACGCACTTGTCGATCGAATCAAATCTGTCGCTAAGCGTACCTCACGTCCTGAAGTTATGGGCGGATTAGGCGGCTTCGGCGCTCTTTGTAAAATCCCTAAAGGTTATGAAGAACCTGTTCTCGTATCTGGCACAGATGGTGTTGGTACAAAATTACGTTTAGCACTCAATTTGAACCGTCATGACACAATTGGTCAAGACTTGGTTGCAATGTGTGTAAACGATCTTCTTGTATGTGGTGCTGAACCATTATTCTTTCTCGACTACTATGCAACTGGTCACTTAAATGTGGATGTCGCTGCAAATGTCGTGACAGGTATTGGTGCAGGTTGTGAGCTTGCAGGCTGTGCATTGGTTGGCGGTGAAACTGCCGAAATGCCGGGCATGTATGAAGGTGAAGATTACGACCTTGCAGGTTTCTGCGTGGGTGTAGTTGAGCAAAGCAAAATTATTGATGGTACCAAAGTTAAAGCTGGTGACGTATTAATTGGTGTTGCATCTTCAGGTGCACATTCAAACGGTTACTCTTTACTCCGTAAAATTTTAGACGTGAAAAACGTTGATTTAACACAAATCGTGGATGGTCGCCCACTTGCCGATGTGGCAATGGAACCTACACGCATTTACGTAAAACCATTGCTTGAACTTTGCAAACAAGTTGATGTTCACGCTATGGCGCACATCACAGGTGGTGGTTTACCGGGCAACTTACCTCGCGTACTTCCAAACGGTGCTCAAGCTGTCGTGAATGAAGCGTCTTGGGAATGGCCAGAATTGTTCAAACTTCTTCAACGTGAAGGCGGTGTTGAACAACATGAAATGTACCGTACATTTAACTGTGGCGTAGGCATGGTGATTGTTGTTGATGCGACTGAAGCTGACAAAACTGTTGAATTATTAACAAGCCTTGGCGAAAAAGCATGGACAATGGGTCATATCCAAGACAATGCTGAATCTGTTGCCGGTGCTGATGAAAAGATTCGCGTAATTTTTGCATAAAGAAACGCACATGATCAAAATTGCTGTCCTCGTTTCAGGCAGTGGAAGTAACTTGCAAGCCCTGATCGATGCCAATCTGTCAGGTCAAATTGTTGGGGTGATTTCCAATAAGCCTGAAGCTTATGCTTTAGAACGTGCTAAAAAAGCAGGTATTCAAACTGCCGTTATTGAACATAAACAATATCCGAATCGTGAAGCCTTTGATGATGTCATGCATCAGCAACTACTGGATTGGGATGTTGATTTGGTGGTTCTTGCAGGCTTTATGCGCATCTTAAGTGCCAAGTTTGTCAAAGCATGGGAAGGGAAAATGCTCAACATACACCCTTCTCTTTTGCCAAACTACAAAGGCATGCATACTCATCAACGTGTACTTAACACAGGTGATGTTTTGCATGGTTGTACAGTTCACTATGTGACTGCTGAGCTGGATGCCGGTCAGGCTTTAGCTCAAGGTGTACTAAAAGTAAATTTGCATGATGATGTAAATTCTTTAGCGAGTCGCGTCCATGTACTTGAACATGTCATTTACCCGCAAGTGGTGGAATGGATTTGTACAGGAACAGTTCAATATACTAAACAAGGTGTATTGTACCGTGGTCAAGCGATGCAGAAACCGGTTCAATTTTGTAAGCTTTAAACCAATTTTTTTGCAATAAAAAACGCATCCTGGGATGCGTTTTTTATTTGTGAAAAATATTGTGATTAAGCTTGAGATTGAATCAGCTCTTTCACTAATTTAACCACTTCAACTGGATGCTCCAATGGGAACATATGACCACCGGGTGTCACAGTAAAAGGAATACCAAACTTCTTCTTTACCTGCTGTGGAAATTTGCGCGGCAAAAATGGACTCTGCTCAGCAACCACTAAATGTATTGGCATTTTAGGTTTGGTTTGTGGCAACCACCAACGAGATGGATTGGTTCTAAAAATTTCCACCTCATCCATTTTCGGAATGGTCAGTTCTACCCCACCACGCAATGGATCATCCATCAAGGCATGATCAATATATGCCTGAAAACAGTCTGCTTCGAAATGCTGATAAAAACTTTTTGGTCTTAATAATTCTGCGGCCTGTTCCCTAGATTCCCAATGATCACGACGACGCTTGGATAAACCTGCCGGAGACATTTTATCCAATGCTTTGAGCTTAAGCAGCTTCGCCACATGTAAGGCAAAAGATTCTTTACCCATGATCAGTGGCGGATCAAGCATAATCACCTGACTAAACAGCTCAGGCCGCTTTAATGCCGCCTGAAAGGTCAGTACAGAACCCAATGAATGCCCGAGTCCAATCACTGGACGACCTTTGGCTTGACGTACAATACTGTCAATGACTTGATTGGTCAGACTCTCCCAATGATTATCAATGGGGTAGCGTTTATCTGGCCCCAACAATGGTACATAAATAATATCGTATTCATCTTTCAGTAAATCAAACAGCTTTTGATAAACTTTTGATGGCACGCCATTGGCGTGCGCAAAATGGATCAGTGGCTTCATTGTAATTTGGTCGTTTGTTCAGATTGCACTTGTTGTGAAAGTGAAGTCGCGAAACCTTGACCAATCGAACTTCCGATACGTCCAAGTACAGAATCGAAAGGATTATATTCAATGGTGTAATTCACTGCTTTTTCAACTTTTAATTCGCGCTTCAGCGTATTTAAGCTACCTGTACGATCTGCAATACCCAATTTCACTGCCTGATCGCCCGTCCAGAATAAACCAGAGAATATTGCTGGATCTTGAGATTTCAGCTTTTTACCACGACCTTGTTTTACTGCATTGATAAAATGGTCATGCACATTATCAAGTACACCTTGCACATGTGCTTTTTGTGCGGCATCAACCGGTTGAGTCATGGAAAGCAATGCTTTGTTTTCGCCTGAAGTCATGGTGCGGTCTTCTACACCCAACTTTTTCATCAAACCATTCACACCGTAGTTCGGCATAATCACTCCAATCGAACCAACAAGGCTAGATGGATTAACAATGATCTCATCCGCAGCAGAAGCGATGTAATACGCACCTGAAGCACCCGTATCACCAATCACTGCATACAGTTTTTTATCCGCATGTGCTTTTTTCAAATACTGAATTTCTTGCCAGATTTCATCCGACTGAACCGGTGAACCACCTGGTGAGTTAATATTTAAAACCACAGCTTTACTTTGTTTGCTTTCAAAGGCTTTCTTTAATGCTTTGACTGTATCCGCACTATTGACACTTTGCTTATCTGCGGCAATGGTGCCAATAATATCAACTACAGCAATATGCGAACTGGTCGTTGCCGTTGGATCTGTAGATGAGGTACTGCAACTTTTCCCCAATAGCACTAAAATAAACAGGATATAAGCAAAAGTTAGAAATTTAAAAAAGATGCTCCAACGACGTGCACGGCGCTGCTCTTCTACCGAAGCTAAAACGGCTTTTTCTAAAATATGCCATTCTTTGCCAGTGATGTTTTGCGAGTTATGTTGTGTATTCTGAACTTCATTTTCTGGTTTTGGTGGCCAATCGGACATACAAAATAATCCAAGGATGAGTTAAATTGAACTCATTATATACACTGAATTATAGAAATCTGCCTAAACAATCTATTTTCGCCTATAATATTTGCACTTTTTGACTCTTTACATACATTGACGATAGGCAATGACTGACACTACCCCACCTAATGCGACGTATCGCTTACTCAAATTTGTAAGTCGACAACCTATTCAAATTTCGAGATTTATTGCCCGAGCTTTGGCAGGTCTAGTGAATTTACTCCAACTATCAAAAACGTCAGACACAATCCGCCTTAATCTTCAAATTGCACTGCCAGAATTAACTTCCGAACAACATGAGCAGATTATTCAACACGCCATTCGTAATGAATTGACCTCATATTTTGAATTTTTCAGCATCTGGGGTGCAAGTAACAAGAAAAATATTTCACGTATTGATTCCATTACCGGTGAAAAACTGCTTCAAGATGCGCTCAAAGCACCTGAAGGCTTGGTACTGATTGTCCCGCATTTTGGCACATGGGAAATCATGAATGCCTACCTGGCTCAATTCACCCAAATGACCATTCTGTATAAACCTGTCAAAAATGAAGCAGCCAATCAATTTGTACGTGCAGCGCGTAGCCGTGAACAAGCCAACTTGGTTCCTACCGATGAATCCGGGGTAAGACAAATTTTTAAAGCGCTAAAACAAGGCGGTACTACGGTGATTCTGCCAGACCATACCCCGAATGTGGGTGGAGAAATGATTCCTTATTTTGGGGTTCCTCTGGCGACCAGTAATTTAAGTGCCAAACTGATTCAAAAAACCAAAGCCAAAACTTTATTTTTATATGCGCTGCGTAATGATAATCATGGTTTTGATATGCACATTGAGCCTATTGATGAGCATATTTACCAAGGCAATGCCAATCAGGGTACCGGTGTCATTTTAGAAGCCATCGAAAATTTAATTCGTCGTTATCCAGAACATTATCACTGGAGTTATAAGCGCTTTAAAGCTAATCCAGAGCTAGAAAATATTTATCATTTAAATACAGATGAAGCACTCAAATTGATTGCAGAAGTTCGAGCGAAAGCCAATCAGGCTGAAATAGCTTAGGGCTTTAACCATTGCTGTGAATCACGTTCAAACTCAATAGCCATGATACTTTTGTGTTTGGAAAAACGAATACTGCCCTGTTCAATTGTCGTAAGTAGCGGGATTTTTAATTCTTTCAAGCGGGATTCAACTACTACACTTGGGTGTCGATAGCGGTTATTAAAACCTGCTGACGCCACTGCCAATTTTGGATTCAATTGCTTTAAAAAGTGATAAGCAGAACTATGTCGACTGCCATGATGTCCCAAAACCAAAACATCGACTTTCAAGTCTGGATAATCCTGTAGAATCTGATATTCAGTTGGCCAACCGGCATCTCCCATCAGCAAGAAATTTTGATAAGGTTGAGCATTTTTCACCTGTAAATAAACCACACAGGACATTTCATTTTTTTCATCTTTAGCATTTCCCAACTGCTCTGCTTTGGGTGACAAAACGGTAAGAGCAACTTGATCACTCCAGTGCCACTTTTGACCTTGACGACAATAATCAAACTGGCTGGAATCAGCGACCTCAACCTGTTCATTTGAATATATATTTTTAATGGGTAAATCATCTTTGATCGATTCATAACCTCCTTTATGATCCTGATCCAAATGGGTCAAAATCAGTTGATTCAACTCGCCCACACCATTCACAGATAAAAATGGCAAAATGATTTGCTTGCCTACGCTAAATTTACTTTCATCATAATTTCCACCCGTATCAATCATCAATGTTTGTTCTTGATCACGGATAAAAATCGCTTGTCCCTGCCCGACATCTAACACCGTGAGTTCAAAATTATTTTGACTTGAATCTAGCGTTATTAAAGGCACAAAGCATAATACCGACCAAGTTTTCGGTACCACACCACGCGGTAAAAATAGAATCATCAGCCCTAAACACAAACTCAGCAGCACCCAAATGTTCATCGCCATCGGTTGGAGTGCAGGTAAAAAAAGATGATCTAAACCCTGCATGAAGATGAGCAAAGCTGAAAGACACAAATCATTGATTTGGAAAATCAGACTTCCCAAAGGCTCAAATATGAAATAGCACAACGCCGCGATCACATCTAAGGGAACAATCACGATACCAATCCATGGAATGGCAAATAAATTGCTCAATGGCGTAATCCAGGCCACCTGTTTAAAGAAAACCAGCATCAATGGAAATAAAGCTAGAAAGATTTTCCATTGCGATTCGATTAAAATTTTAACTTGGATTTTGATTGCTTGAGTCTTGGTCTTAATTTCTTCAGCATGACTTTGCTGTTGCACAGTTTGATAAATACGTAACAGCACAAAGCATGCGCCATAGGACAGCCAGAATGCAGCCGATAAAATACTAAACGGGTCAAATATTAATAAAATTGAAGCACTAAACAGCAAAACACTTAAGGGTTGAATTTTTTGTTTTAACAGTACAAATCCACTGATCAACAAGCACGTGAGCAAAGTTCTGAGGGCTGGAATTTCAAACCCCACAAAAGCACAATACAACAGTACGCAAATACAAAAAGGCAGAATCAGCAAATATTGTTTTGGCCAAGTTAAATACGCTTGCGGACAATAGCGGCAAATCAGTTGATGCAAGCTCCAACATAGCAATAATGCAAAAATCAGCACATGCGGTCCAGAAATTGCCAACAAATGGCTCATGCCAAAGCGCTGAAATAACTGTTCAGTTTCGGGTTTGAGTAAACTTTTATCCCCCGTCAATAAAGCCAAAAGTAGCCCTTTATGCTTTACAGGCTGCTGATCAATAAAATTTCGTAACGCCAAGCGTTGCTGTTCCATCCAGAGTTGGATTTGATTCGAAAAAGAATGTTGTTGCCTGACATATCGACCATAACCCAAAGCAGAAATGTCTTGCTGAGACAGCTTTTGTACTGAGGTCACTTTAAATCCCGACATGATATTTTGCTGGAGATACCATTGCTCTTGATCAAAAACACCTTGAGTTGCATAGCTATGAGCCGGCAGAAGTTTCCCCTGCAAGCGATAATATTGACCCAGTTCAAATACAGGCTGATAATGAGCATCTATTTCATTTTTTAAAAATGCCTGCCATTGCACAACTTCGGCATGCCGATTCAGCACCTGTATTTTTTGTTGGATTGTTTGATCACCCAATTCATTGAGGTTTTTAACATGAACAACCACTTCAACTTGTTCAGCCTGCTTTTCTCGAAACTGTAAACGGTCATTCAGTTGATGATCGGCATAGTTATAGCCAAGCGTAATGCCCAGACTAAAGCCAATACAGAGCTGTAAAAATGTGAACCACAAAGAGTGAGCCTGTTTTAAAACAGTGAGCTTTAAAAGCAAGGAGAGAATGAAAAGAGCAATACAAGGGATCAGCAAGGACTGCAAGAACGGGAAAACCTTTCCCATGCTCGCAATACCGATTACCCATCCTACGCAAATTAATTGAGTCATTATTTTTATAATATTTTTTATTTTGCGCAATATTAAAGCCCACCGGAGTGAGCTTCAATCAATTTTTAAACTTATCGATCAGCGTCTAAGCATCAATCCAGACACCATCTTGCATATGCAAAATCGAATCTCCTGCTTGGGCCAATTGTTCATCATGGGTCACGATCAGCATCGCCATATTGAATTCGCTGCGTAATTCACTGAGCAGTTCAAAAATTTTCACTGCATTTTTACGATCCAGGTTCCCCGTCGGTTCATCGGCCAGCATTAGTTCAGGCTTCGCCACCAAAGCACGTGCCAAAGCCACACGCTGACGTTCACCACCCGACAACTCGCCCGGTTTATGAGTCATACGGTGCGACAATCCGACACGATTCAGCAAGTATTCTGCTTGCTCTTTCGACTGCTTATAATTGGTACCTGCGCGCAGCATTAGCGGCATTGCAACATTTTCCAAGGCGGTAAATTCAGGCAATAAATGATGGAATTGATACACAAAACCCAAATGCTGATTACGTAAATAACCACGTTCAGCTTCACCCAAATTATCAAAGCGCTTGCCGTTTAAAAAGACTTGTCCTGCTGTAGGGCAATCCAGACCGCCCAACACATGCAACAAAGTACTTTTACCCGAACCACTTGAACCCACAATCGAAACAAACTCACCTGCTTTGACTTGTAAAGACAAGTCCTTAATCACTTCTACTGTGGTTTTTCCATCAGTAAAACTTTTCGAAATATTCTTCGCTTCGAGGACAATATTACTCATAACGTAAGGCCTCTGCAGGTTGAGTTTTCGCAGCACGCAAAGCTGGATAAATCGTCGCAAGGAAGCTTAAAAGTAATGATAAGCACACAATGACGACTACATCTTGCCAGCGCAAATAAGACGGCAAATAATTAATGAAATAAGCATCAAACAGGTTCAAACCAAATGTGGTATTGAGCCAGCCAATCACACTACTAATGCTTGACGCGAAAATAATCCCCAGAATGGCACCAGACACTGTACCAATCACCCCAATAATGGTTCCCTGCACCATAAAAATTCGAGTGATGGTCGCAGGTGATGCACCCAGAGTACGTAGGATCGCAATATCGGATTTTTTATCCGTTACCACCATCACCAGCGATGACACAATATTAAATGCGGCCACCAAAACAATCAGGAACAGCAGCAAGCTGACCATGGCTTTTTCCATCTGAATCGCACTGAACAAATTACCATGGGTAAAGGTCCAGTTCGATGCATAGAAATTGCTTGGCAAGTCTTTGACAATATCATCCGCGACTTCAGGCGCAAGGAAAATATCATCCAGTTTTAAACGGACACCTTGAGCACCATCGGGCAAGCGTAATAAGGTCGAAGCATCATTCAAGGCGATATAACCCATCATTGAATCCACTTCTGCACCAATACTGAAAATCCCGACAATTTTAAAACGCTTGAAACGTGGTACCACACCGGCCGGTGATGGTGTTGCTTCAGGAAGTACTAAAGTAATATTGTCATTTAAGCCGAGACCCAGTGAATCAGTCATTTGTTTACCTAAAACAATGCCAAATTCACCTTTTTTCAGGCTATCAATACTGCCTTCAATCATGTGATCCTGGATGATCGAAACTTTCTTTTCATATGAAGGTTCGATTCCCGTAACCATGATTCCGGCCACTTGTCCTTGTGCTGTCAGCATCCCTTGTAACTGGGTAAATGGTGCTACGCCTTTGACATGCTCATGTTGTTCAACTTTTTTTGCAAGTTCAGGCCAATTTGTTAAAATTTGTGTTGAAGAAACAGTAGCTTGAGGTATCATTCCTAAGACGCGGTTTTTCAGTTCTCGGTCAAAGCCATTCATCACAGATAAGACTGTAATGAGGACGGCTACACCTAATGTGAGGCCGATCATAGAAACCAGAGCAATAAAAGAAATAAAGTGGTTACTACGCCGTGCGCGAGTATATCTCAACCCTATATACAGCGAGATTGGTTTAAACATACCATTTAGTCCGAGGAATAATTATGGAAAATTTACAGCATCAAAGCGGCAACATGGAACGTCGCGTTATGTCGCGTATAGATGCTGCCTTGCGAGTTAATTATCAGATTATTTCTGATGATGTCGCATTTAATGACCCTTACGATCCTAACTTTGTACTGCCACGCTATTTTCTACTACTCGCAGAATTAGATCAATTTGATCATGCAATAAACTACGAATTAGAACAATTATCTGAAAGAGATCAACAAATTGCTCGAATCTTATCCTTATTCAATCAAAAATTAAACCTTATTACCGGTTCTTTGTATGATGCAATTGTACAATCCATGTTACCTATCCCGGAAAATGTCAATTTTTCAGAAACCGGGTTTAGTTTCTTTAATGAGCATCCAATTCAGGAAGGAACCTATATTCACGTGACCTTAAGCCACCCTGAAAATTTCTTTCATATTGCAGCAACTGCACAAGTGGTTTATAGCCGAGCAGAAGACAATGGTAAATTCCGTACTGGTGCCTATTTCATTACCTTACATCCACAAGATCGGGTGAAACTGAGTGAATGTATTACGGTGAGCAAGACTAAAGATTAAAAATTTAACTGCCCGATTTAATCTTGTGGGCGAGCTTACGACTCGCCTTAAGGTCACGATAAAAATAGACAAATAAACCAAACAACAAAATAAATGCACCGACAAAAACCATTGCCGACAATGACTCGTTATTCAGTACTGCACCAATAAATAAAGCAATCATTGGGGTCATCACCGTGGTTAATGATAATGTTGTGGCTTGAATATTTTGCACCAACTTGAAATAGCAGAACATTGCAATCAATGATGCCATTACCACAGCATAAAGCAGTGCCAATAACGACTTGGCATTTGGAATATGCGTTGGTGCATATTGCCAGATAAAAGGCACAATACAGATTGCAGCTACCGTTGAAACCAGAATAGAACCGGTTGCCTGCGCCACAGGATCAATATTCGCATTGACTTTCTTAACCCAAAAAATTGATAAGGCATAGGTAAATACGCTCAGCAACATGAGGCCAATACCGATTGGGTTGACATGCTGATTTTCACCGCCAAAACAAATAATGGCTAAGCCTGCAACTGCAATCAACATGCCCAGCCACTGCAAGCGACTTAAACGCTGTTTAAAGCCAAAGCGTCCAATCAGACCTGCCATAATGGGCGCCAACCCAAACATCAGGGCAATAATGCCTGAGCTTAGATAGCTGGTTGCAATATAAGTGAAAAACTGCGATCCCATTAAACTAAATGACCCAGCCAAATAGCTATGCCAAGAGGTTTGGTCGATGGGAAATTTAACCTTTAAAATCACCAATAACACGACTGCGAGGGGTAAGGCAATAAAAAACCGCAGCACCAATGCCCACATTAAATGCAGGTCAGAGACACTCCAAACAATTGCCAGTGGCGTCGTGGCCCAAATAAACACCAATAAGGCATAGGTTGAAACAATATTGGCTTTGGAAGGCATATGGAGCTCGGCTTAGAGTGCAGTTTTACGTTTCTGTTTCTGGATGGTTTGATCGAGTGAACTGGAAAATTCACGTTTATCACGTTCAGAAATCGGCGGTGGCCCACCAGTGTTGACACCTGCGCCGCGTAATGAATCCATAAAATCACGTAAATGCAGACGGGCTTTTACATTCGCCGTGGTATAAACCTCACCGCGCGGATGAATCGCAATTCCACCCTTTTCAATCACCAGAGCCGCAAGCGGAATATCTTGTGTCATCACGATATCATGCTCTTTCATGCGATCTATGATTTCTTTATCGGCCGCATCTGCCCCACTCATCACCTGAATGGAATTGATTCGAATTGAAGGGGTAATGCCTACATTTTGATTGGCGACAAAGGTGACTTCTAATTGATAACGATCTGAAGCGCGAATAATGACTTCACGTAGAATTTTAGGTAATGCATCGGCATCGACCCAAAGTTTAAATGGCAGCACAAAGCATCCATAGCAAGAAAATATTAAATACTAGTTTAACAAATTCGTATGACAAGAGGATGGATAAATCCATTGAGTCAATTCCCTCCTTTAAATTTGAATGAGATGACCTTGATTTTTTATACGCAAATTTTTAAGCATAATCTCTATTACCCGTTTCTTTGCATAGGTTATTTAGCCCATTTCTCATACTTTGATGGTTAAATTTAGTCGGATGACTTGAAATTTTAAAATAACCCTCGATTTAATAGATAAATACAACCGAACATCAATTGTGAATATGAAAAACCAAAATAGACCAGAAATTATCACCATTGAAGATCAAAACTTTGGCAGCCATGTTGAACACTGGAATTTACTCACAGACAACCCAACGACAGATGTGCCAAAGTGGCTTGGTTTAGCGCTGAATGCACCGGTTATGCCCATGGGTTTGTGTCCTCAAGAATGTGACATGGATGAAACCACATGGCTGATTCAAGGACCCATGAAAGCAGCGGTGCAAATAAATCAAGTGATTGCGGTTGAAAATAACAAGCCTCAAGCTGTGAAAACTGCATTTCCAAGTTTCGAAGGCCCCTATAAAGTCGATGCTAAAATTGAACGAATTATTAGTTGTAAATCAAATACGCAGGCTGTTTTACGCTTAAACTTAGGTGCAAATACCATTGTTTATGCCTTTGATACCCTCTATAGCGTTAATCATGAGCACTATGAAAAAGGTCAAACCTATCTGGCTCAATTGAATGCTTGGGCTTATGAACTTGAAGCTGTTTCAGACCATGAACACTTGGTGGTCGATGATCCTGCATCCATTAAACATCACCGTGCTTTAAATGATATTCTGGCTGCCAATGAAGGCGTTGCCCCCGCCAATTTGCAAGAACAAATTGATGCCTGGGAGCCTAAATCGGAAGATGATAAAGAGCCCGTCACCGTCGATTTCTCAAAAATGGTGGCCTATCTTTATGGCGAAAATATGGGTCAAGAAGATGAAGCCTGGTTTCAGGGTAATATTGTCGGTAAAACTTCAATGTCTTTTATGGAGCAAGACTACACGCTTTATGATGTAGCCTTAATTCATGATGAAAATCAGGAAGCAACCCTGATCCGTATTGCGACCCAAAATGCAGACTATAAAGACTTTCAGATTGGTCAATTTATTCGAGGCAACCTGTGGATTCAAGTCAATATTCATTCTAAAAAACAGTAAGCTACAAACAGCAGCTGAATATTGTGATGCTTAATATCACAATTTAGCTGCTTTTTTATGCCCGTTTTTTATTATCTCGTTTCGAATGATGCTGCATATTTATCCACAGCTAAACATTATATTGAACGTTTTTAAATTCAAAATAAAATACACTTATCCCCAATTTTAAATTCAAAATTTTATCTTTTAAAATACGCTGCTGATTATATTTTATGGTTAATTTTTAAGCTTTTTATACAGTCCAACCCTTGATTGATAAGAAGCTGAGAATAAGTGCGATATTTATTTCGATAAAATAAATATTTTAATTACATATTTTTATTTAGTACTTTATTTAATCAATTTTTTATGATAAAAATGCAAATTAGAAATAGGAATTAACGATAAATAAATCGGAATAGAGCTTTCCATGAAAATCGTGCAAGAAGAAAATATACAGCAAGTTGAACATCAACTTGGAAAACGCTTCCAGTTAGACACCATCTCATGCTTATTTTTTGTATTAGGCATGTTTATGTCTGCCTATCTTTTACATCTCTTTATTCTTTAAGCTTATTTTAACGCGTGATTTTCAACAGACTTGTTTCAACACATAATAAAAAGCCCATCATGTGATGGGCTTTTTCACTTTAAGGCTTAAGCATTGCGTTTCGCAAAGTCATCCATAAAGTTAACAAGAGCCTGTACACCTTCTAATGGTACAGCGTTATAAATACTTGCACGCATACCACCAACTGAACGGTGCCCTGCCAAATTAAGAAGATGATTTTGTTCAGCTTCTTTCAAGAACAATTTATCTAGATCCGCATTTGCCAAAGTAAATGGAACATTCATGATTGAACGGTTTTGTTCTGCAATCGGATTCGCGTAGAAATCACTCGCGTCGATATAGCCATAAAGCAATTTGGCTTTTTCAAGGTTTACTTTATGAATGGCTTCAACACCGCCATTTTCAAGTAACCATTCAAATACCAAGCCAGACAAATACCATGCATAAGTTGATGGCGTATTCACCATTGAATCATTTTTCGCTTGTGCAGAATATTTTAAAATGCTTGGAATTTCAGGTTTCGCTTGATCAAGCAAATCATCACGAATAATCACTAAAGTTAAGCCAGCAGGACCAATATTCTTTTGCGCGCCTGCATAGATTAAACCAAATTTGGACACATCAATCGGTGCGGAAAGAATGCTTGAAGATAAATCCGATACCAATGGTGCATTCACTTCAGGAATGCCCGCAAATTGAAGACCACCAATGGTTTCGTTATCTGCATAATGCACATAAGCCGCATCGTCAGATAAGTTCCACTGGCTTTGATCCGTAATCGCTAACTTACCGTTAATGCTTGTGCCTGCTTCCACGACATTGATATCGCCATAGCGTTGTGCTTCTTTTAGCGCTTTTTCAGACCAGATTCCGGTATGGATATAGTCAGCTTTATTATTTTTGCCTAAAAGGTTTAAAGGAATTGCAGAGAATTGAAGTGAAGCACCACCCTGCAAGAACAATACTTTATAGTTCTCTGGGATGTTCATCAATTTGCGTAAATCTGCTTCTGCTTTTTCTGCCACAGCAACATAGTCACTACTACGGTGACTCATTTCCATGATCGAAAGACCTTTGCCATGCCAATCGAGCATTTCAGCTTGGGCTTTTTCTAAAACGGCAGTCGGTAATGCAGCAGGGCCAGCACAGAAATTGTACGCGCGCATGATTTTTCCTTTCAAAGTGAAACACAATAAAATAACGGCATTTAACCACAGATAGCTTGTGCTTGCAGTAAATTATCCTGAAAATATTTCAATGCTGTCGGACATTTAAAGTCAAAAGTTCAATAAAGGACTATTGTTGTTTTCGGTTTAATAATTTCATTAAACGGTTCCATCCGTGATTAAATAACTGACTGTACGAACAATTAAACTAAAAATCACAATAACAGCATAAATAAGAACCGCCAAAAAAACCTGAATAGCAAACTCGACCCAGCGTAAACCAAGACAGATTAATTGAGGATTTATATCCAGTTTTTTTGTTGTTTTAAATCGGTTATTGGAACATCACCTGCCCATCACGTCAGTTTCGTGTGGTTACTTCCTATAAATTAAAATGGCTTACCCAGGTTGCTATGCCAGACTTTATTCGTATTCACTCACAGTATTTTTGTCACATTATCGAGTAAGGACGTTGTAGCTTTAATCTTAAATAGTTCTTAATATACAATTGCATATTAAACACGAATGCGAACAACAATAAAGACATCTTATTTTCAAGCGATGTATAATTTATAACAATGATGTTGAGAGCCGAATTTATGTTACTGAATTTGACATGGGCACAAGAAAATATAGACCAGACCATCAGAACGATAATCAAGATTGCTCTATTGTCTAGCGCCACTATTTATGCAACGACAACATTGGCTCAAAGCATCAGTTATGCACAAGCTGAACAATCAATTTTAAAGGATTCATATAGCACCCAAGCCAATCAGGCCTTGCAGCAGGCTTCCCAACTTGAAGCTGAAGCAGTAAAAGGTTTAGGTCTGCCCCGTGTGGACTTAAATGTACGGGCTTATGCTTTTCATAATGAAGTGGATATTCCGCTCGATTCTTTTAAAAACAATTTGGAACAAACGCTTTCTCAAGGCATCAACGATCGTGTGAATCAGCAAAACTTGCCTTCAATAATAGCTGATCCTTTAAAAGAAGGTCTCAATCAAACCATTCACAGCGGTATAGGCTTATTTCCTGATTCTGCGAATGTGATTTTGGAAGATCAGGTGATTCGTCCCACAGTTTCAGTATTGATGCCGCTTTATACCGGTGGGCTGACTTCCAGTGCCAAAGAAGTCGCCAGTATTAAAGCGCAGCGTAGTCAGCTCAATACCCAGCAACAGCAAGATCTACAACGTTTTGAACTGATTCAGGCTTATTTTAATGCACAACTACAAAAACAATTACTCGATTCAAGCCGTTCCAATTTTAATGCTATGCAAACCCACTATAACAACGCACTCAAACTGGAAAAGCAGGGTTTTATTAGCAAAGGTCAGCGCATGCAGTTTGAAGTGGCAAAAAACAATGCGCAGCGGATTTATCAAAATGCTGAAGCCAATCTCAGATCGAGTCTTTTTCAACTGAATAATCTTTTGCAAAGCAGCCAGATTACGGAGCTTAGCACCCCGCTTTTTGTGAATTCTACGCAAAGCCAATCTTTAAATAGCTTGCTAAAAACCTATCAGGATCAATCTTCTCTGATTCGTAAAATGAAAATGGATACTCAACTGGCCAATGCCAATGTCAAAGCGCAAAGTGCAGCGAAAAAGCCCAATCTTTTTGCCTTTGGGGAATACAGTCTGGATGAAAAGCAAAACTGGATTGTCGGTGTAGTGGCACGCTATAACCTGTTTTCAGGGGTCGACAAAAACAAAAATATTCAAGCGGCAGAATTACAACGCTATGCTTCGGAACTGATGACTGAACGCAGCAAGCAGGAAATTGAAAATATTATTTATAAATCGTATAGCGAAGTGACCACAGCCCAGCAAAGTCACCAGTTACTACAGCAAAATATGAAAGCTGCTCAGGAAAACTTGCGTATTCAAACTCTGTCCTTTAAAGAAGATATGGGTACCGCTACCCAAGTCGTTGATGCGCAAAATGCCCTAACCGGTTTAAAAAGTGAAATGGCGCTGAATGCTTATAAATATGTGATGTCTCTGGCGGCTTTATTGCAAAGCCACGGCTCGATCAATCAATTTCAAAGCTATGTTAATCAAGCTCAAACCAACTATATCCGTTAATTTTTGATGGGGAAAAACATGAATCAAGATCAAAACAAGCCTGATCAAGATGTAGAAAACGCCTCATCAGAAGGAAGCTCTACAGATACATCAGCTCAAAGCAGTAACGTGGATACTCAAGCGACATCTGAACAGCAGACCCATGCAGATGACGCATTTTTCAGTTATTCAGAACAAGCTCAAACCACTGAAAATACCGAGCCAAATCCCAAAAAGTCAGCTGTCATTAAAGTTGTCGGTATCATCGTGCTGATTCTATTGTTAGGCTTAATTGCTTTCGGCTTATGGAAAAGCTATCAACCCAAACAAGTTGAACTGCAAGGTCGGGTTGAAGCGGAAACCATTCATGTCAGTACCAAAGTGCCGAGTCGCATTGAAGAAGTCTATGTGCATGAGGGGGATAAAGTTAAAAAAGGTCAGGAGTTAGTACGATTATTCAGCCCTGAAGTCGATGCAAAAAAACAGCAGGCTCTAGCTTCCCTGCAATCTGCTTTAGCACTGCAATCCACTGCCGATCGTGGTTCGCAGCAAGAAAATATCGAAACTCTGTATGCCAACTGGCAAAGCCTAAAAGCGCAGCAGACTTTAGCGCAAACCACTTATCAACGTGGTGCCAACCTGTTTAAAGAAGGGGTTATTTCTCGCCAACGTCGGGATGAAATGCAAGCTGCAGCAGCGTCAGCCACTCAAATTACCGAAGCGGCTTATCAACAATATAAACGTGCCAAGCGTGGCAGCACACCAGAACAAAAATCTTTAGCCAATGCACAGGTGGAAATTACCAAAGCGGCGGTTGCGGAAGCCAATGCATTAGAAGCAGAAACCAAATTGCTGTCCCCGATTAATGGCACCGTGTCTAAAACCTATGGTAAAGCCTCTGAACTGGTGGCAATCGCTGTACCTATAGTCAGCCTTATTGAGGATGATGATTTATGGGTGAGTGTGGATGTCCGTGAAGACATCTATGCGCAAGTTTATAAAAGCAAAACCATTGAAGGTTTCATTCCAGCCTTAAATCAAACTGCGACTTTTAAAATTAAAAATATAGATGCTGAAGGTGAATTTGCCACCATTAAAACCACACGCCAAACCGGTGGTTATGACATTCGTAGTTTTAAAGTTCATTTAGCGCCTGTACAACCGATTGCAGATTTAAAAGTGGGCATGAGCGTGCTATTTAAAATTGCAGAGCCTAAATAATGTGGTCTGGCATACTGCGTGAATTACGCTATTTATTGACACATAAATGGGACTTGTGTTTAGTCACACTTGCGCCTTTATTTATTATTGTATTATTTAGCAGCATGTTTTATCAGGGCAAGCCTGAGCATTTACCCATTGCAATCATTGACCAAGACCAAAGTGAACTGAGCCGAAATATTGAAAAATATGTCAGCCATAATTCCACTCTAGACATCGTAGTTGTTTCACAGAGCCCGGATGAAGTTGAACGTCTGCTCAATCAAACTAAAATCTGGGGTTATATTTCTATTCCAGCAGGTGCGGAACAACGACTGGTTCAAGCCGAAGATGCTGAAATCAGTATTGTATTCAATCAAAGCTATTTTAGTGTCGGAAATAGCATTTCCTCTGCAATGCTGGTCAGTACTGTCGAGGCAATCGCGGATTTTACAGGACACAATTATCTGGAAAATATAATTCCTTATGTAGATATTCCTACGCCAAATGTCAAAATATCGCCTTTATATAATCCTGGTTTAAATTACGAGTTCTACCTGGAACCGTTTGTGGTTCCTGCAATCTTGCATTTACTGCTGTGTTGTTGTGTGGCTTTTGCGGTTGGGCAAGAGCTTAAATTTAACAGCACAGGAAAATGGCTCAATCAACGTACTATTTTCAGTGCCTTATTTGCCAAGAACTTAACCTATGTACTAATTTTTACTGCATGGACGTGGGTGTGGATGTTCTGGCTGATTGAAATTCGTGGCTGGTTCGTCGCAGGTCATTTATGGATCATTCTACTTGGTCAGTTTTTCTTTTATAGCGCTTATGCTTTTATGAGTAGTACTGTGGTTTTAGCCACCCGTGACTTAGCCAAGTCTTTCGGTCTTATTGCGGTGTATGGGGGGTCGTCTTTAAGTTTTGCGGGGGTAACTTTACCGCTTAATAATGCTCCACTATTTACCCAATTTTGGGCCAATATTATTCCTTATACGCCCTATGCAAAATTGCAAACTGAACAATGGGTAATTGGCAGTCCTGTATCTATTTCCCTATTACCACTTGCGGTGTTGGCTATTTATTGTCTGCTCTATTTTGCTACTGCGTATTTCTTCCTGAGTAAATATTTAAAGGAAGTTAAGTCATGAAAAATAGCATCAAAGACTTTCTACACTTTTATTTCAAAAGCTTTAAAGATATTGCACGTAATGCTTCAATCTTTACCACTTTGGTACTTTCGGTATTTTTTTATAGCTTCTTTTACCCCACCGCCTATAAAGCCGAACATGCCGAGTCTTTACCGATTGTGATTGTGGATGAAGAACAAAGCATGATCACCTCCACTATTATTGATGAAGTTTCGAAAAGCCCAAACGTGAAAATAAAGGCAGTCACAGGCAATTTTGCTGAGGCGGAAATGATGGTCAAAACCCAGCAAGCGGATGGTATTTTGCTATTGCCTGAAAATTTATCCAACAGCATTCATCGTGGCGAAGTCGGTGGCGTTGGCTTATATTTAAGTGCGGCCTATTTTTTAAGGACCAAACAGATTGGTTTGGGTTTGGCGACTTCAATTGAATATGCCATTGCTGAACGGGCGCAGAAATTTGGTAATATTTCGCATTTCTCCCCTGCACTTTCCATTCATCAAGTTCCATTATTCAATACCATGTCTGGTTATGGCAGTTATATTTTTCCAGCCATTGCCCCTTTAATTATTTATCAGACGATTTTTTTGGGTTTAAGTATGCTGATTGCAGGTTATCGATTGCAAAACTGGCGACCCAGCAAAACTGAATTTTTTGCCATCTTTAGTGCCATTTTAACCATTGGCTGTTTGGGCTGTTTCTATTTATTTGGCTTTACTTTCTGGTTCTATGATTATCCGCATGGTGGAAATTTCTTCGGCATGCTGATTGGCGTACCGATTTTTATCAGTTGCGTGATTGGTCTAACCATGGTGATTGCCTCATTTTTAGATATGCCTGAACGTGCAGGCCATGTGATTGTCTTTACTTCCATTCCACTATTTTTACTGTCAGGGACAGCATGGCCACATGCTGCAATGCCTGAGTGGATGCAATGGCTGGGAAATATCCTGCCTTCGACTCAAGGCATTCAAATGTTTATTCAGCTGAATCAAATGGGTGTGCCTTTAAATATCGTGATTCCGAAAATGATTTATTTGGCAACTCTGGGAGCGGTGTTATTGGTTTGGGGATATTTCCGACTAAGCCAACCGGATCAAAAATAAGAGTTTGATCGTCTTTCTTATAAGATTATTAAATAAAACTTTACAATTTGATTAAATTTACAACTAAAACTGAATTTTTTTTAACCCATCGCATCAATTGTGAAGAAAAAAGTTAGATTGAATATACTAATCGATGCAAAATAGCCCTTTGTTCATATTTCATGAATATTTTTTATATTATTCATTCCCATGCTCCCATTAACATGTCTTTATGATGTCGACAGCGTTATTACAGCATTTTTTTCACTAAATATCTGATTTTAAGGGCTTAGCATGAAGAAGATTAAGATTAGCCTTGCGTGGCAAATCGTAATTGCGCTCATTTTAGGTGTGCTTGTAGGCTCTTTTCTACATTATTCTCCCGAATATCGTGAAACTCTGATTAATAATTTACTTAGCCCTTTGGGTTCAATCTTTATTAATTTAATTAAGATGATCGTCATTCCACTTGTGGTTTCAATGCTGATTTTAGGTATTGCAAATGCAAGTCATGGTCAAAATGTAGGTAAGCTCGGTTTTAAAACCATTGTCTATTTTGAAATTATTACCACAGTTGCCATTATTATTGGTTTAGTTGCGGCAAATGTATTTCAGCCGGGTGCCGGTATTGATATGTCGAGTTTAACGCAAACCGATATCTCTCAATATCAGCAAACCACAAATGAAGTGAGTAACCAGTCACATGGTCTGGTGAATACTGTTCTATCTTTAATTCCTTCCAATATTTTCGGTTCACTGACTGATGGGCATATGTTGCCAATTATCTTCTTCTCAGTGATTTTCGGTATTGGTTTAGGATCTTTAGCGAAAGAAACCAAGAAACCATTAATTGATGTGTTGCATGCAATTTCTGAAACCATGTTCAAAGTGACGCACATGATCATGCTATTCGCACCTTTCGGTGTATTTGGCCTGATTGCGGCAACCGTTGCGAACTTTGGATTTAGTTCTCTGCTTCCATTATTGAAGTTGGCTCTTCTGGTGTATGGCGCTATTTTCTTCTTCATCTTTGTCATTTTAGGTTTAGTTGCTAAATTCTGTGGTTTCAGCATTTGGGAAATTATTAAAATTCTAAAAGATGAACTGATTCTTTCCTATTCAACTGCAAGTTCTGAAACCGTCTTACCGCGTATCATGGAAAAAATGGAAGCGTATGGTGCACCTAAGTCGATTACCAGTTTCGTCATTCCAATCGGTTATTCGTTTAACCTGGATGGTTCGACCTTATATCAAAGTATTGCGGCTATCTTTATTGCGCAACTTTACGGTATTGATTTAAGTGTGACACAGCAAGTGATTTTGGTTCTTACCTTAATGATTACCTCTAAAGGGATTGCTGGTGTTCCAGGCGTGTCTTTCGTGGTGCTGTTGGCGACATTGGGCAGTGTGGGCATTCCACTTGAAGGTTTGGCATTTATTGCCGGGATTGACCGTATTCTAGATATGGCGCGTACAGTATTAAATGTAATTGGTAACTCGTTGGCTGTTCTTGTGATCAGTAAATGGGAAGGTCAATTCGATACTGAAAAGCAAAAAGATTATCAAGTTGAAATGAAAGAAGCTGCATAATTCATAAGATTGAAAAAGGAAGCTTCGGCTTCCTTCTTTATAAATAAATATAATATCCTAATCGTTTTTTAGCTTGGAAATAAATGAACTCTCTTTTCTAAAGAATTCAAAATGAATTTCCTCTCCAGTTTCACTATACTTCTTAGATACAATAAGTTGAATATTTTGAAATTGATACTTATCATTTTCATCACAATATTTTATTTCAAAATCTAGATCAAATTTATCTTCATCTTCAAATTCGAATCCATTAATAACTATAAATTCAATATCTTGATTATTGTGACTAGCTTGTTCTAACAGGTCCATACTATGAATTGAAATCAAGGAACTATATCTACTTTTTACACTAATATTTATTTCCCTGCATGTTGAACGACTATTTTTTATTTCACATTTTAGAAGACTCATTGCTTTATTATCTAAATTATTTAAAGGTGACATACTTACGTTAAAAAAGTGAAAAAATGGTTGAGCTCTTATTTTTTCCAACTCTTCAATACGTTTATCCCTTAATTGAATAAGATCTAACTCTACTTTTGTAGCGTCAACTAGTGCTTTTTGTTGTTCTACACTATTTTTTAATTCATCTGCTTGTAATTTAATGGCCTTAGTATTTTGCTTTAACTCTTCACCTTGTTGGCGATAACCAAAAACTAGCCATAAGAATGCCAACGGTGCAAATGTACCAGCCAAAAAATCCCCCCACTCATTAGGTTTCATTTCTTTAATTTCCGCTACATCACCAATAAAAAGTATAATTATGAAAACTAAATAAGTTCCTGAAACAACAGTTAAAGTTTGAAATTTTGATGATAATTTATTATTTTCCATAATTAATCTTTGCCTATAATAGAAATTAAATTCACTATATTTTTAAATTCGTATCTATAACTCATCTTTTTTAGGATTGAACAATAAGCATAAAAAAGGACGCTTACGCGTCCTTTTTTATTACTACAAAACTTAATCTTCAGAATCTCTTAAATCCGATTCACTTTCAGCTTCATCAGCAATCGTTTCATCATCAACCAAAATTTCAGAATCAATCAAAGCTTCAGAGGCAATGACTTCTTCGCCTTCGACTGCTTCAATAAACTCTTCTTCTTCAACGGCTTCTACAGAAACAACACCAACCAAAATTTCTTCATTACCCAAACGGATTAGACGAACACCTTGCGCATTACGACCTGTCGTTGCAACTTCTGAAGCACGTGTACGAACCAGCGTACCGCCATCAGAAATCAACATCAGTTCTTTGCTTTCATCAATAGATACCGCACCGACCAATTCACCGTTACGTTCAGATGTTTTAATTGCAATCACACCTTTACCGCCACGTTTTTTGGTTGGGAAGTCCCCCACTGGAGTACGTTTACCATAACCGTTGGCACATGCACAAAGCACTTCGCCAGTTTCTGGTACAACCACCAACGAAACGATACGGCTGATTAATGCCGAATCTGAAGTATCTTCATCATCTGAATCTACATCAGTTTCCGCATCTTCAAGCTGCGCTGCTGCACCGATGGTCACGCGCATACCGCGAACACCTTTGGCAGAACGACCCATTGAACGAACATCAGTTTCCGCGAAGCGAATTGCCTTACCTTCATTCGAGAACAACATGATTTGCTGTTCGCCATCGGTAATCGCAACACCAATCAAGGTGTCATCGCCATTCAGCTCAATTGCACGTAAACCATTTGAACGAACATTACTGAACTGTTCAAGTTCTACACGTTTAATCGTACCGTACTCGGTCGCCATAAACACATAGAAGTTTTTACGAACTGCTTCAGCTTGCTGCGCAAAGTCAGCAATGATTTCATCGTCCAAATCTGTCGTAGAAAGCTCAAGACCCAATTGTTTTAATTGAGTACGCAATGCATCAGACAAGTCATCTGCACCATCTTCAAGCTCGGCTAAAGCCGCTTCAAGTTCAGCAAAATGCGAATTAATGATTTCATTTTCTTGCAGTTTCGCAGCATTGGCTTTCACAAATGCCTGGAAATCGGCCAGACGATCTTTAAATTTCTTCGGTGCATCAATCACAGGAAGAATCGCTGTAATCGTTTCATTGGCATCAAGCGGTAACAAGTTCACCATTGGGCGACCTTTTGCACCACGAGATGCTTGTGGCACTTCGTATACTTTCAGGCGATAGACTTTACCGACATTGGTAAAGCATAGAACTGTCGCATGGTTCGATGTCACAATCAGATGCTGAATGTAATCATCAGTTTTCATTGATGTTGCAGACTTACCACGACCGCCACGACGCTGAGCGGCATAGTCAGACAATGGTTGAGTTTTCGCATAACCTGTTTTAGAAACAGTCAGTACCATTTGCTCTTCAGGAATTAAATCTTCACGAGAGAAATCGATACGTGATTCAATAATGGCAGTTTTACGCGCATCACCATATTGTTGAATAATAAGCGCTAATTCTTCACGAATCACATTCATCAACAAGTTAAAGTCATTCAAAATTGCAGTATATTCTGCAATTTGAGCTAAAATGTCAGAATATTCAGCATGTAACTTGTCTTGTTCAAGACCGGTTAAGCGGTGTAAACGTAATTCTAGAATTGCACCGACTTGCGTAGGTGAAAGGCGGTAAATGCCACCATCAAAACCATACGGTTTAGACAGATCTTCGCCTTCAATAATTTCAGGACGTACAGAAACTGAACCTGCTTTTTCAAGCAATGCAACCACACCACCTGCAGACCACTCACCCACTTGTAAACGCTCACGCGCTTCAGCAGGATTTGCAGAAGTCTTAATGGTTTCAATGATGCGATCAATATTTGCCAGAGCAACCGTCAAACCTTCCAAGATATGACCACGTTCACGCGCTTTGCGTAACTCGTACATGGTACGACGTGTAACCACTTCTTGACGGTGACGGATAAACGCCGCAATGATGTCTTTCAGGTTCATCAACTTCGGCTGACCGTTGTCCAGACAGACCATGTTGATGCTGAAAGAGTTTTCAAGCTGGGTATTCTGGAACAGGTTATTCACAATCACTTCAGCGTTTTCGCCACGCTTCAAGTCAATTGCAATACGCATCCCGTCTTTATCAGACTCGTCACGAAGTTCTGAGATCCCTTCAAGTTTTTTCTCTTTTACGAGTTCAGCAATACGTTCAATCGTTTTTGCTTTATTGACTTGATATGGAATTTCAGTAAATACAATGGTGATACGACCGTTTTTCGGATCTTCTTCGAAGTGATATTTACCACGAATATGCAAACGGCCTTTACCGGTACGATACGCATCCACAATCCCCGATTTGCCATAAATAATACCGCCTGTAGGGAAATCTGGACCAGAAATATGCTGCATCAAACCTTCGATGCTGATATTTGGATCATTGGCATAGGCAAGGCAGGCATTCACAACTTCAGTCATGTTGTGCGGCGCCATATTGGTCGCCATACCCACTGCAATACCGGTTACACCGTTAATCAGTAAGTTTGGTACACGGGTTGGCATGACCTGAGGAATACGCTCAGAGCCATCGTAATTGTCTTCCCATTCGACTGTATCTTTTTCCAAGTCAGCCAAAAGTTCATGCGTGAGCTTACGCATACGAACTTCGGTATAACGCATTGCCGCAGCACTATCGCCATCTACAGAACCAAAGTTACCCTGACCATCGACCAATTGATAACGCAAGCTGAATTCTTGTGCCATACGTACAATGGTTTCGTAAACAGCTGAGTCACCATGCGGGTGATATTTACCGATTACGTCACCCACCACACGGGCAGACTTTTTATACGCTTTGTTGTAGTCATTGCCTAACTCGTGCATAGCGAAAAGCACACGACGATGAACGGGTTTCAAGCCATCTCTCACGTCTGGTAATGCACGAGAAACAATAACACTCATGGCATAGTCGAGATATGAGCTTTTGAGTTCATCCTCAATGGCAATCGGTCGGATTTCCGATAGGCTCATGCATACTCCTTATTACTAACAGTATTTGGAACTGCTCGTTTTATATAATCAATCTAGCAAAAAATTAACCCAAAATAGGCTGAGTTAAAGTCTAAATACAGCCGTAAATTATAGCATAAATTCTGTTGTTTTTGTCTCTTATAAGCCATCTTAATCTTGTTAATTTTCTACAATTTATCGTTTATTTTTTAATCTGTTTTAATTGTCGGCATTTTATGTGAATTAGTTCATTTTTTCACTGGCTTTAATTCAAATTTACCCAACCAAATACCTCAAAATCTTGCTGCATTGAGCTGCTCATTTTGCTCATTTATCTGTATACAAAATCAATGACGAGTAACCTATCCAGAAACCCATCCGAAGCCGATTGAAATGACGCGATTTATCTCTCTTTGAAAAGTCATAGATCCCGCTTAAGCATTCAAATGAGTCATATTGTTACTTCGATGCTATTACTTCAATCTTGAATCGGTTAAATCAGCTATGATTTATTTAAGAAATTTTCAACAATAAAAAACGCCCCTGAGCAAAACAGGAAAGCATTGCTTTCACTGCTTGCGCAAGAGCGTCTTTTAAACTGTATTTAGAGATTAGATTTTAGAAACCAATTCTGGAACTACAGTGTTCAAGTCACCGACTAACCAGTAGTCAGCAACCGCATTGATTGGCGCTTCTTCATCCTTGTTGATCGCAACGATCACTTTAGAATCTTTCATCCCCGCCAAATGCTGGATTGCACCAGAAATACCGACAGCGATGTACAGGTCAGGTGCAACGATCTTACCTGTTTGACCGACTTGCATGTCGTTAGGAACGAAGCCAGCGTCCACTGCAGCACGTGAAGCACCTTGAGCAGCGCCCAGCTTGTCCGCCAACGGATCAAGGATTGTGTGGTAGTTTTCACCTGAACCCACACCGCGACCACCAGAAACCAC
>NZ_JABERI010000035.1 GCF_013004375.1 Acinetobacter terrae
CAAGGTTAAATTGAAAGGACTGACCCCTGTAGAATACAGAAATCAGTCCTTAGAAATTGCCTAACTTACTGTCTAACTTTTGGGGGTCAGATCATCCTGTCGGGGTTTTTTATTGATTTGGTGTGACTGCCGTTGCCGTTATATCCACACATTCCACGTGCTAAGACTTAATATTATTGTTTTATGTCCTGGAACATCCTGTTCCTGATGAGTTCATCATAGGAAATTAGAGTCTGGTCGCCTAGCCGCAAAGGACCGGAATTGACGTAAGCAAATGCGTACAACATTGCCTAAAAACCGTCCCCTTTTTATCCGCAGAAATTGGGGATATTTTCTGCCCCGGGAAGGCTGACAACATTGAAGAAAGTTTTATTTTGATTAAAAAACAATCAAATTTATTGGCGGAATATATCAAAACAGTTTAAAAAAAAAGCCGACTTGTTTCCACGTCGGCTTTTCGGGTTTGCGTCCCCCGATTTTTTATAAAATAACTTTTTGAAATATAACACTATTTATTTTTCTGTAAGCCCCAAATAGAAATGTCCGGTTTCTCCAAAGTAAAAATGTCCGCTTTTAGAATACGCACTTTTGCGATTATCGAAGCGGACGGTTTGATATGTTGGTGTCTATGTCGGATAAAGAACTTAAACGATTGTCGGTCTTGCAGGAAATCTGCGATCAACGCATAACTCAATCTCAGGCTGCTCAGCTACTTCATATTTCAGAACGTCAGATCAGACGCTTACTGCAAAAATACAAAGCTCAAGGCCCAGCGGCATTAGCACATGCTGCACGTGGCCAAACCAGCAACTGCAAGCTTCGACAAGGTGACTTGGAATACACCCAAGGTCAAGACCGGTGCGATGATGTTGTTGAAGAGGCGAGGTTACACGCCCCTTCCGCTTCGGAGAGTCCTTATTCCGAAGAAAAATGGCAAGATGAGACCTCTCGGGATACCCACGATGAAATGCCGGGCCATGCAGGCGCTCCATCTGCTGGCTTTGGAACCCATCGCGGAGACCACCGCTGATCCGAACTCTTATGGGTTCAGACCGCAACGTGCAGCACAGTGCTTTGGTGTGCTGTCACGAAAAGCAAATGCGGAGTGGGTGTTAGAAGGTGACATTGAAGGCTGTTTCGATAATATCAGCCATGACTGGATGATCGCCAACATCCCGATGCACAAGATGATTCTACTGAAATGGCTCAAAGCCGGTTACGTCTACCAAAGCAAGCTGTTTCCCAGTCTTTCCGGAACACCGCAAGGAGGTATTATCTCCTCGGTGTTGGCCAACATGACCTTGGACGGACTGGAAACGATGCTGGCGAAGAGACTCCCTAACGCCAAATGGACAGGCAAAAAGCTGCAACTGGTACGGTATGCGGACGATTTCATCATCACGGGGTACTCTAAAGAGTGGCTCGAAAATGAAGTTCGCCCTGCCGTGGTTGAATTTCTGGCGGAGCGCGGTCTCGTGCTCTCTCAGGAAAAGACCAAAATCACGCACATAGGGAACGGGTTCGATTTTCTTGGCTGGAACGTACGCAAGTACAACGGCAAGCTACTGATCAAGCCGTCAAAGGCAAACATCAGTGCTCATCTCGACAAGCTGCGAGCATTGATCAATGCAAACAAAGCGACACGACAGGTCACTTTGATCGGTTTGCTCAACCCTATTCTAAGGGGCTGGGCCAACTACCATAGTCATGTCGTTGCCAAGAAGGTTTTCAACCAGGTAGACAGCGCAGTGTGGGAAATGCTCTGGCGATGGGCGGCACGTCGCCACCCTCGCAAAACACTCCGATGGGTCAAAGATCGGTATTTCAAAGTACAAGGAGCGCGTCGATGGGTGTTCTCATGTGATGAACAGTCCGCCGATGGTCGAAAGCGACAATACACATTAGTGTCTGCCTCGGACACGCCAATTGTACGACATATCAAGATCAAGGCTGCTGCTAACCCTCATGACCCCGCATGGGATGAGTACTTCGAATCCCCATGGGGTAAAAGAATGCTGGTCTCCGCAAAGGGGCGAGCCAAGCTGTATCGGGTGTGGCTAAAACAAGGTAGTCGCTGCTGCGCCTGTCTTAAACCAGTCACCAAAGACACACCATGGCACAGCCGTCATATTGTGAAGCTAAGTCATGGTGGAACGGATGCAGTTGCCAATCTTGAGATTTACCATCTGTATTGTCCAAGGAGTGTTCAATTTGCCAATGTCAACGATGTATAACCGGGTGCCGAATGGCGCCTTAGCAGAGGCTTGAGCCGTGTGCTGGGAAACTCGCATGCACGGTTCTTAGGGGGTTGGACGTAGGTAACTGCGTCTGACTACCCGACAACCAAATGCCTCCCTGGGCCTTGGGACGTAAGAACTGGCTGTTTTCTGGCTCACTGCGCAGTGGTCATCAGCGAGCGGCGAACATCATGACGCTGATTCAGTCAGCAAAACTGAATGGGCTGGATCCGTATGCCTATTTAAGTGATGTGCTGAAAAGGCTGCCGACACATAAAGTGACCCAAATAGAAGAATTACTGCCACACCAATGGAAACTCAACTCAAATTAAAAAATAGCGATGGGACTCAGCGGACGCTTACGAACAACTTAAACTTTGATATATCGCAAGTTCATCACAACAGAACTGCAAATCTTTTTTAGCTTGTACACGATCTGTCATGGTTACCATCAATAAGAAAAGAAAAACCCCGACAAATTAATGACGGGGTTGAGGTGTCGTAATACTTTCGACAAGGAGGTAAATATAAATCTCTTTAAATAAAAAACCTGCTTAACTCTCCCAAATTAAACAGGCCTAATTTGAACTATAACTTTAGATTTTTTTGCAGTTATGCTTTGTTTTAACTAAATATATAATTAAATTATTTCAACAATATGAAAATAAAAAATCATGATTATTATTCTAATTAATCGTATGTTTTTTGACTGTTCATTACGTAAGTTCCTTCAAACAATCCCGACACACTTTGATTTTTTTCATCATCAACCGTGTAATCGAATTCAGTGATACCCTGTAGGCCAAATAAACACATTAAGAATTGGAGCATGTATTTCTCTTTTATTTCTGGCAAAAAAATACCTCCCGAGGGTGGGAGGTTAAAACTAAAAACCAGAAACTACAGCGATAGATTCTATGGCGCGTATTCTATATACAATTAATTTTCAATCACTGGCAAAATATTACTTTAAAATTCAATTTTAAAACCCAATAAAAAGTCCGCTTAACCGGGGTGGTATTAAGCAGACTAATTTGATTAACCTATTTTATTCTTTTTACTAGATCATCTTCTATTTCTTTGGAGTGATTAAAAGATAGCACCTCAAAGCAAATAACAAAGTATTAAGAATATAGAAAAACTGTTTTCACTCGTTTAATTTGAGTTACTTTTCTTTCACCGTAAGAAATTTTGAATATTAAAAAAGCCCGATCCATGACTTAGCTTTCGTTGCTATATAAAAATAAAAAAACCTGCTTACTCTCCCAAGATAAACAGGTTTAATTTGCGCCGAGACCTAAGGACTCTATAGTTATTATTTTCGACAAATATAGAATAGATCTCTTTCATAAATCAAAAAATGATCTTCTTTTTGATGGATATTTACATTCCGGATTTCTTAGCATTCGTGCATAATCTGTGGATGAAATACATCGACTCAAATAAGCTTTCTGATCCTCAGTTCAAGCGATACACAGGCATCTCATGGTCAACCTTCTATTTAATGGTTGAGCAATTGAAAATGCAGGTCCCTGCCAAAGGCAGACCGCCCAAGTTAAGCCTGGAGGATCAGGTTCTGCTCTGTCTGAGCTATTGGCGGGAATACCGGACTTTATTTCACGTTGCGACGAGTTACGGGGTTTCAGAGCCCACAGCCTCAAGAATTGTCCGTCATGTTGAAGACTGCCTGATTCGGTCCAATCTGTTTAATTTACCCAAAGATTTACCCGAGGGCGAAGGCATCGATTGGAATGTTGTGATCGTGGATGCCACAGAAATTCCAATCCAAAGGCCTAAAAAAACAGAAGAAAAGCTATAGCGGCAAGAAAAAGACCCATACCTTTAAAGTACAGGCCATGATTCACTACAAGACTCAGCAAATTCTGAGTTTATGTAGCAGTCGCGGTGCAGTGCATGATTTCGAGTTGTTCAAACGCAATTTAAACCAGATTCCTTTTGGGGCTTTTATCCTTGCAGATAAAGGTTATCAAGGGATTTATACTTTGTATCCCAATAGCCTGTTGCCCTTAAAAGCCAAAAGACACTGTAAATTGGATCCTGAACTAAAAATCTATAATCAGGAAATCAATAAAAGAAGAATAGGGATTGAGCATGTATTTGGCAGTCTAAAAACCTTCAAGATCCTTGCGGAACGTTATCGAAATAGAGCGAAAAGACTCGGTTTGAGATTCAATTTAATTGCTGGAATTTACAACTTGGAACTGAGTAAAAAATGATTTATGAAAGAAGTCTAATTAAATTATTTCAATAAGATGAAAGCATTAAAAATATAATCACATTAAAAATCAGACTTGTATTTTTAATGTGTTATTCACTTCCGTGGCACCATGAAGACCAAATAAACACATTAGCAATTGGAGCATTGTTTTTCTCCTGATAAAAAAAAGCCCACTCAAGGTAAGATGATGTGGGCTTATAAACCAAGGACCTTCCAAGGTCATTCAGAAACTACAGCTAATTTCTGCTGGTTATTTTGTACACTAATCAAATAATTTACAGTGGCACAATACACTAAAAATTAAAATAACATTAATTAAATCACACTATTAGGGAAACTTAATTAATGATTTATTAAATATTAAAAGCCCGTAGTCTGACGCGGGGCTAGACGCTACTCTCATTCACTAACAACCAAATAGGCATGGTCGCTTCGATCCTAATTTCGTTCTATTTATGGTGGGCCATCACATCCCGACTCTGAGTTTTTTCCTGCATATCCTATTCATGCTCGATAAACTGCATGGGTTGTATCGGCTTTCGTGCGATCTAAACGTGCTTACTTAAACAGTCTTTAGCTAATTAGCAAGCTTTCGCTAATGGGCATACTTTTCTCATGGCAATTAAAAGCCCGCTTACTCTTTCAAATAAGCGGGCCGGTGCTGTAGTCATTTTCTTCGTTTTACTTGCGTTCGCAAAAAGAATATAGCACCTGAATTTTGATAATAAAGTATACGGAATATAGATAAACTGTTTAAGCGTGTTGAATTTAAGTTATTTTTCTTTTCAGGTAATAAATTATAAACATTAAAAAAGCCCGATCAATTGAACGAGCTTTCGTTGGTATACAGATATATTAAGTTAAACCCTTCACCTCAAGCTGATAATCATCTTGAGTAACTCTAATTTTAATCTTCTTATATTTTCGCTTACTGGGCTCCATAGCTGAACCGACCACTTCGTCAAAGAATTTTCGATCTTTCATTAACTCGCTATAAGCCCTATAGCCAATTAATATTTTTTCAGGTTCTTGATTTTTTGAGACCATATCACCAATAAGTTTATCTAATTTTTTTACATTAATATTTGGCATTTAGAGTGAGCTTAATTTTTAAAACAACATCATACTTTAATTTTATAAATATCTTGTATTAAAAAAGCCCACCTTTCGATGAGCTTTAAAATTTATCCATCTCAATAGATAGATACTCAATAAATATTTTTTTTCTTCTATCTCTGGTATTTCACACACCCAAAAAGCTCGAGAATCTGATCGAAAGTTGAATATTGTAAAATCAACAACTACTTGAACACCCATTCTTACCCTAGGGGATGGGGCTAAAAACTCGTTATGAGATTGCCAAACGAATTAAGCCTTTTGTTGATGTAGCCTATCAATATGAAAAGGGACAAAAGCTAACTTCTATGCAACAAGCTTCCAATTCAGAAAAAGGATGGTTGTATGGTGCAGGTATCGAGTTTTTTTAAAAAAAAAGTGATTTTAACAAACATCAGAAATAGCAGTTAAAGACTGCTATTTTATTTTGTGCGTGCTTATTTGGTTGGGGATTGCCTTTAAGTGATATTACTGTATCAATTACCTTTTTTATATCTACGATTCTGACAAACTAATTTTGCTTAATTTGAAATAGATTAATTTTTAGTATTCTCATTTCAATGCCAAAATCTTTCTTGCACCATTGAGTACGAATAAAGAAACGAGTATGCCAATGATTAAGTCCGGATAAGCTGAACCCGTCCAAGCTACAAGTACACCTGCGAATATAACGCCCATATTTACGACAACGTCATTCGCCGAGAAAATCCAACTGGCTTTCATATGTACGCCATCTTCTCTGTGGCTAGAAATAAGATATAAACATGTCACGTTCGCTATAAGAGCGAGCAAACCTATGACCACCATGAGGGTTGATTCTGGTTCACTTCCAAACATGAAACGTCTGATTACATCGACAATAACAATGACAGCGAGTAATAACTGAATCCAACCTGCAAAATGAGCTGCCTTCACCTGATACTTCGCAGCTTTTCCGACGGCATATAGCGCAATACCATAAACGGCTGCATCGGCAAACATATCTAAAGAATCAGCAATTAATCCTGTAGACGCAGCAATAATACCGCTGATAAATTCAATAAAGAAAAGTAGAGCATTAATGCCTAATAGCAGTTTAAGAACTTTAGCTTGTTTAACAGGATCAGGTTCATTTGGTATATCTCCTGAAGAAAGCTGTGTTTCATCAAGTTTCGCACCAAAACCGAGCACTTCAAGTTTGGTTGTAATTTGCTCAATACCTTCATTATGGAAAACTTTCAGTTTTCGATTGGGAAGATCAAAAGTTAGACCTTTGACTGCTTCAATATCTGAAAGTGCCATACGAACGATTTGCTCTTCAGCAGAGCAATCCATTTGTGGAATGATGAACTCACTCATGTATTGAGAATCTTTTGAAACTTCTTCGGAATTTAGATTTTCTTTGAGATCAGAACCACAACACGATTGAGCAGTAACTTGACAACTATTTGAAGTGTTACAGCAAGCAGATGAAGATTTTTTTTCATCCCCATCACAATAACAACTAGGCGTGCTATCACAATTTTTTGAAGTGCTTTCTTTTGAAGTGGATGGATGATTTTCTGGTTGAAACTTATTATCTTCACATAGGGTTTCTTTACTACATCCACAGCCACTCATCATTATACCCATTGAAAAAGTAATAACTAAAAAATTTCGTTAACTCAAAGCTTTGACATCCTCACCCACCTGAAAGGAGGGTGATTCCTCCTGCGAGACGCTTATGCCCAAGCGCAAGTATGTTCTTAGCACTGTTCAAGTCCCGATTCAGGACACTTGAGCAGTTTTCACATTCCCATACTCTTATTCGCAAATCTGCTCTACCTTTCGGACTGCTTGCGGTGATCTCACCACAGCACGAACAGATTTGGGTTGTGAATCTCTCGTTGACTTCTTCAAACAATACCCCTGCGTTCTCGCATTTATACTTGAGCATTGTTTTTAGTGCTGAAAATCCAGTATCCAAAACAGACTTTGCCATGTTAGTTTTTACAAGTTTCTTGGCACTCAGATCGCCAACAACTATCAGTGTATTTTCCCTCACAAGCATCGTGCTTGCTTTGTGTAAGTGGTCTGTACGACTGTTTGCAATCTTGGCGTGTAATGCACGGACACGTTTTTTATTCTTTGCTCGTTGAGCAATCCCTAATTTTTGTTCATATTGACGGTAGAACTTGGGATTTGAAATCACTGTTCCATCGGAACATGTGCCTATATCCTTTAAGCCTAGATCAATACCTATGGCTTTTGTAGCGGTTGGTTTGTCTTGTTTGGGTGAATCAACCACTAAGCAGACATACCAACGTCCACGACTATCTTCTACGAATGAACCTGTTTTAATGCTGTATTGGCTTAATCCGTAGCTGTCCCATAGTTTGAATTGATGCTTGCCATATTGGACGTACCCATCATCATACTTGATTGCTACTTTCTTGAATGGTATCCAACCTATTGATCTTCTTGCTGATTTCTTATTACTGACACGCCATCTCAATTTTGATTTTTTGAACTGTTTTCTTCGGGTGACTAATTCTTCTGTCACAGCCTGAATCGTTTGGCTGTGTAAATTACATTCTTTGGATGCGCCTTTCGTATATTTGGCAATATCGTAAGCACTAAGAAATTCACCTTTTCTTTTAAGGTATTTAAAGCTTAAATCATTGACATAATTCCAGACGAAATTCACTTCAGATGCCAATTGGTCTAACATCTTGGAATGTTTGTCTTTTATGCGTAATTTAAGCGTTTTCATAGGCTTATATTAGCTCATGTTGAATTAAAAGTATTGATTCTTAAAAATTAAACGACATTTCATGTCGTGTCGCTTATATCTCTGACCTGAAGGACAGAGTTTTACGCTCCATTTGATAAAATCTAAATCTTCAACGATACGATTAAGCTAATTTTTTTCAGTCTTAAATGATGGATGGCGAGCTCTATATTGTGCTAATGCTTTTAATTCATTTGACAGAAATAACGCTGTTTCTTCTTTCCACGTCGATTTTCGGGTATCAAGATGCCTATTATTCGTTATCCAGTCAGAGACCTCAGCATATATACAAGAATTGTCGGCAAAAACCAATTTAGCTTGATGATCGGTTAAATTTTTGAAAACTTTATGGGTGGGTAATACTGATCCAGACACATGAAAAAATGTATATACATATTTATAATTGCTGTTCATGTGGAATATTCTGACCCGGATATCCTGATATGATAACAAATCTATATACAAAGCACACTGACCGGATCTATAGGGTATTTAAAGCAATACAGAAGGTTGCCCTTCGCTATTGCTTTAAAAAACAATTGAATGATTTCATTCAAAAAAATTAAAATGTTTTATTTGCAGCTGCATATTCATAAATCGTGTCGAGATCTTTCTGAATCGAACTGGAAACCACATCCGGTAAAATTTGGTTCACTTTGACAAATATTTTTTCCGGATAACCCACTTGATAAGATAAACGCTCATTCTGAAGAAATTGATACAGCTCCTGAGCAACAAATTCAGGACTGTCCATTTTCACTCCAAGCTTCTGATTCATTTCAATGACATTTGAATGATTCATGGCAGTGTCGGTTGCCCGGGGAGAAAAATATCTGAAGTTAATCGCTGTTTTGCTGTATTCCCTAGCAAGTGCTTCTGTCGCGCCTTTTAAGGCAAATTTGCTTGCGCAATAACTGACATAGCCCGGGTAACCAATACTGCCAAACGTGGAACCGACATTAATCATCTGGCTGGGCTGACTTTTTGACATGAACGGAATAATTTGCTGAATAAGCTGCAGTGGATAGACCACATTAATCAGCATCATCTGTTCCATCATTTCATGTGACTGGTCTGAAAACAGGGAAAAATCATTGATTCCGGCATTGTTGATATAATAATTAATCGGACAATTCAGTTTGGAAATTTCACTGATCAGATCATCACGGCTTTGCTGCTCAGACAGGTCACAGCAGATATTATTCAGTTTGATCTGCGGATAACGCTGAGATAAATTTTCATTCAAGCGCTGAAGTGCATCTTGATTGCGGCCCACCAGCACAAGATTTATTCCATGCTGCCCCAAAATATTGGCAATGGCTTGGCCGATGCCTCCTGTTGCACCAAAAATAACCGCGGTTAAGTTAGACATCATCATTCTCGCATTTAATTAAAATATTGATTTCAATACACTGACCATCATCAAAAATCGGGTTTCATCCCTAAGCCCATACAGATATACAGCTTTCGGTTTTCAAGCGGCACCCGTATTTCACGCCGGCCATGCATAAAGCGTTTATTATCAATAATGGCGATATCCCCATCCTGCCAGTTAATTTCCGAGGTATGGCTTTCACAGCGTTGTGCCAGTTCTGCAATTAAATCAGGACTGATTTCAGAACCATCGGCAAAATGAAACCGTGGTTTTTCATAATTATAGGAAGGTCCCAGCAAGGTGTTGGCAAAAGCGGGTACGCCTTTTAAATTGTCGCTACGCACCATATTCATTTTCAAATGGTACTGCACGCCTTCATCCTCTGCCGGGCTGATGCTCTGCCCGGGAATCATCTGAATAAACTGCTGCAAATTATGCGGCGTGACCTGTTCAGCATCGCTAATATTTAGTGCTGTAGCGACATATCTTTGCCAGATGTGTTTAGGTAAATAGCGGCTGATAGTCATCGGTTGGGCAAATTTTTGCTTGAGCGTTTCAGGCAGACTCTGCCAAACTTGATGTCCATCACACAACGTGGTTTGAGAACCTTGTGAAGCACTTTTCTCACTAAAAAATGCAATGATGTCAGGCGGTAATGGCGTTGTTCCATTTTCAATATGCAAGCCAACCGCTTGTGTACCGGCATCCACTTTCTGCGATTGCCGGGTGACATTTTCACGTGCCGGATCATAGGTTAGCTTCTGACATAAGCGACTCATCAGCTCACTAAAGGAAGCCACATCATACTGTTCATGTCTTAATAACACCCAGCCCTGCTCCACCAAGGTATTTTTAATGGACTGATGGGATGATCTTAATTGTGTTTGTGCGATGTTCATCTGTTTCACTCACTGTTTCTGCCTATTTCAGGACTGATATCCGGGCAGAAGAAACTGTTTAAATTTGCCATTCATCTGTAGCAATCAGCTTTGCTGCAAAGCTGCATAGAAGTGCTGTCTTATCTGGTTACGTCGTAATTTTCCGTTATCGGTCAACATCTGATTTTTTAGGGAAAATGGCTCTGCTGCACGGCACCAGTGCTTAATCTGGGCATAGTCCGGCATACGCGCATTGGCTTTTTGAACGGCTGCGGCAACCCCTTCGTCCGAAGTCGATGCTTTGGCATAAATCACGGCGGACAGATGCGGCTGAGCTTCGCCAAAAATGGCAATCTGATGAATTTCCGCTTCGCTTAAACTGTTCGATTCCACCCATTCTGGCGAGATGTTTCGGCCAAAGCTACTGACAATAATCTGCTTAATCCGGCCGGTAATATATAAATAACCTTCTTCATCAAAATATCCGGCATCGCCGGTATGGATATATGGACTGGCTGCCATGTCATTGACATAGCCGAGCATGGCATTGCCCTTGACTACCACTTCAGCATTTTGTTCTATTTTAACTTCTACATGCGGCAAAATGCGTCCCACACTGCCAATTTTGCGTGCATTGGGCAAATTCAGGCTCACCACCGAAGCACATTCCGATAGACCATATCCCTCATACACCGGGAGATTTAGCCTCTGGCACTGGCTGAGTAAATCTGGTGAAACTTTTCCTCCACCTACAGCAATAAATTTCAGCGTGGCAAAATCTGCAGATCCATGTTCGGCAATATATTCCACAATCGCCTTGAGCATTTGTGGGAGCAGAATCACGCTTTCAATCTGATATTTCCGCACCGCATCCACGAAGTACTGCACATTAAACTCATGATTGGAGATCAGGCCAAACTGACTCACCTCTTCCACAACCACGGATCTCCCCATGCTGAGAGCAACGTAGATCCCTGCAATATTTTCCAGTAATGTAGCAAATGGAATGAGGCATAAATGACGGCCCAAGTGACTGGATACCAGTGCATTACTTAAGGACGCTGTAATTGAGTCAATGGTTTCCTCCGCCAGGCAGACACCCTTTGGCGTACCGGTACTGCCAGAGGTATAAGTAATTTTTGAAGGCTGTTGAGAAGGGTTTAATTTTATATCAGCCTGTTCAGGGTTCTCTTGATGATCCAATAAATGGATAAACTGCCCGCTGAAGGCATCTGAAGTTGAAACGTCTCTGCGACCTGCATGTTCTGTTAAATTTATCATCCACTCGGGTATAGCGTAGTTTTTCCCGCCACATTTTTCTTCAATATCGCCACCTGTATCCGTCACACAAATACTATCGATCTGACTATCCTGAAGCAGATGCTTGACCTGATCCGGGATGAAAAACAGGGGAATCGGAATCACGGTTATGCCAGCTTTTCTGGCCGCAAGATCAATCAAAATCCAGTTCACACTATTGACGCCCCAAATGGCGAGTCTTTGTATTTTCATCTGAATCAGTTCAGCACTGAGCTGATCCACCTGAATGTTTAATTCAGCATAACTCACCGTCCGGTCGGCACTGACAATGGCTTCACGTATCGGGTCTTGTTTTGCATAAGTTGAAATTGCATCAAACAAATTATTCATCATTTTTAAAAATTCCGCGCTTCAGTACTGGAGAACAACTTGCATACAGATTTAGCCCTTGAAACTATAAAGTTCCTTGGTGATTGCAAGTGCCTCGGCCACATGAATGGCCAGAACATAGGGTTTCTGCTGATAGTAACTGCCCCATTGTTTTTTCGCTTCACCCAACACATCCGGGTTGGCTTTATCAAGCACATGAAAATGTAATCCCATCTGTTGCAGCACATATCGAACAGCGGCGGTGCCAGTGCAAACCGCCCATTCAATGTTTTTCTGGGTTAAATGAAACACCAAGAAAGCCACCATCAGTTTTGCATGATCCATATTCAGTGCTGCTAGATTGCCAATTTCAACAATCCTCTCTCTTGCTACTAAGGTATTGCCCAGTTTTCCAAGCGGCATTTCAATGGGTTCATCCAGATACTGTTCCAGAAAAGCAGCTTTAGTCTCTAAGTGTTCCAGTCCAATAGCAACCTGCATTTCCTGTTCGACATAGCCTGCAAACAGGGTTGGAAAAAACTCAGAGATAGAGGCCTCATGTACTGCACGATATTTATCACGAATAAAGTTTTCTACTGCGATACGTTCCGATGATCCGCTGCGGTCTAGGGCTTTTACCCTTACCCCGAGAGATGAGTGCTTGGACGAGACGGTTGGACATAATGAATCATTTTTTTGTTCTAAGAGGTTTTGAATGTGTAGTTCTTTTTTATATTTTGGCTGATTCGGATTGTAATTCAGATAATGAATTTGATTGGATGAATTACAATCAAAGTTGAATTTTATCACGCTCATCTCACCGAATAAAAATAGGTCAGTGATCAAGATAAGAGTCCAAACTTAAAAAATGCTTAATTAAACACAATTGAAAACAATACAATCAAAATAAAAAAATATTTAATATTATTAAAAACTTAAAAACTTAAAAACTTAAAAACTTAAAAACTTAAAAACTTAAAAACTTAAAAACTTAAAAATAAAAAGCAAAAATATAACTTGTTTATTTTTCAATCCGGTAACTTATGCCCACAATGGGGACAGAAAAAATATTTGTTCTTTTCCTGCTCGAGTTCCTCTTCCTTACGCTCATGAATAAGCTGCAATAAAATATCTTGTGTTTGCTCTGTGCTAAGTCCTACTTCTTTACGTAATTTTTCAATTTTTTCTTTATCTTCAATTAAATCAATTTCAGCATCATCTAACAGTTCACGAAATCTTAATTCTAACTGGTGCTTACGTTGTCTAAGTTCACTTGCCAAACCATTCGCCAAAATACCTGCTGGAAGGGCGGCTAAACCCACACCTAAAATAGTAATCAAAGCACCAAGGAATCGACCTATGGACGTGACTGGCGTAACATCGCCATAACCGACCGTTGTCAGCGTAACCACAGCCCACCACATTGAAGCAGGGATTGAGCTAAATACTTCTGGCTGTGCCTGGTTTTCAACCACATACATTCCAGCGGCTGCGATGATAATCATAATAAGCAAAATAAAAATAACCGCTTGAAATGAACCCTTTTCACGCTCAATCACACGCAATAAAATTTGTAATGATACAAAATAACGCGTTAATTTGAGTAATCTGAATAATCTTAGGATTCGAAGGAATCGTAAATCAATATGCACAAAGAAGTTAATATATGCAGGTAGAATGGCCAGCAAGTCAATAATCGCACTACCGCTTCGTACCCATAACCATCTATTTTTCCATGCACTTTCAAACGGATTTTTTTCAGCAATGGCCCAAAATCGTAATAAATACTCTACGGTAAACACAGCGATTGAAAATAATTCAAAGGCATCAAATAACAATTGATAGGACTGATAGATCTCATTCATAGATTCAAGTAAAACTGCACTTGTATTACCAATAATCAATAAGATAAGAAAGATATTTACGCAGCGACTCAAGGTGCTCTCGTATTCTTCATTATGCAAATTATCGTAAACAAATCTACGAAGTTGGTACCACGCGTTGAATTCCATATCAGTGCGTTACTGTGTAATAATATTTTTTTAGTTTAGCTCAACCTAGCGCTTAGATATGAGATTTTTTAAAAAATTAATCGTTTTGTTTTGAGTCAGTATCTGCCCCAGTTGATTTAAGTGGCGAGCAAAATGAGCTTGATAGGGACAAGATACATTCACCGACTTACTTTCTGCCCAGTCATGGCAAATTAAGCCTACATACTGATTGTTTTCTTAACAAAAAAAGACAGTCACAAAAATACACCGCCCAGCTGCAAGGAAAAACCTAGGTCATGGTATGAATCGTATCTTTAAAGCGTTTCCAGGCGACATAGAAAAATACCAGTGCAATTCCAATGAGCCATAAAAATGCAGGCCAAACCACATTCAGACCTGCCCCTCTGTATAAAATAGCTTGTGCCAGCTCCACAAAATGCGTGGTCGGTGCAATTAGCATGAAATATTGCAGAAACTCCGGCATACTTTCACGTGGTGTCATCCCTCCTGAAAGCATTTCCATTGGAATTAAGATCAACATCATCAGCAGGCCGAACTGCGGCATCGACTTCGACATAGTGGCCATATAAATGCCCATGGATGTGGTGGCAAACAGGGTCAATAACGCCCCAAAGAAGAATAGAAATAAATTTCCTTCAATAGGAACCTGCAAGGCCATTTGTACGACCAGTTTTAAACCCATAAAAGCAGCCAGCAATACCACCAGACTCATGGACCAGACTTTTGCCATCATAATTTCAAATACAGTGACCGGCATCACCATTAAATGTTCCACCGTACCGTGTTCACGCTCACGGATCAAAGCTGCACCAGTTAGAATGATTGACAGCATCGCCACGTTATTGATGATTTCCATCACACTACCGAACCATTTCTGGTCCAGCAGCGGATTAAAACGGGCACGCATTTCCAGTTCAACCGGCAAGCTGCTCACTTCACGATGGCGCAATACATATTCATTCACTTCGGACTGCACAATCTGATGGATATAGCCTGCACCTGTCATCGCCTGAGACATGCGTGTCGCATCTACATTGACCTGAATGGAAGCATCTTTCCCAGACAGCACATCTTCCTGAAAATTGACGGGGATATTGAGAGCAAAAGTAAATTCACCGGCATCCATTCCGGCATCCATGTTATTCAGTTCAGTGGTTTGAGGAATAAAATAGGGTGGATAAAAGGCCGAGGTAATTCGCTCCGATAAGGCCGATCGATCTTCATCGACCATCGCAATCGGTGCCATATTCAGGCTATCGGTCATTGCCGTCGCTGCAGTGTAGATTGCGACCGTAAAGGTGTAGATGATGAGGATCAGCATGACTGGGTCGCGCCATAGACTCCAGAGTTCTTTACACCCGAGCTGATAGATATTTTGTAGTTTTTGCCTGAACATGCTATGGCTCCTGTTTTTTTAGCGCAAGGATTGCCGCACACATAATGATCGGGACAGACAGCAGGATCACCCAAAGAGACTGATGCAAGTCTTCAAAACCTAAAGCTTTGTTAAACACGCCACGGCTGATATTCACCATATGCGTGGCAGGATAAATATCACCAAACCAGCGGCCAAATCCTTCCAGTGACGAGACAGGATTAATAATGCCGGCAAATTGCATCACTGGAATCAGCGTACCAAGCATCACCAGAAACATGGAGGCAATCTGACTCTTGGTCAGGGAGGAAGCCAATAAGCCCGTACCGGTGGAAAAAATAATAAACAGCAATGAAGCCAGAGTCAGGGTCAGGAAACTACCCTTGATCGGCACATCAAACACCACCACAATAATCAGGCACATCAGGAAATAGTTCAGCATGGCCAGCACGACGTAGGGAATCTGTTTGCCGATTAAAAATTCACTGCGGGTGACCGGCGTGACATAGAGATTGACAATCGAACCCAGTTCTTTTTCACGTACCACGGACAAAGCCGTCAGCATCGCCGGGATCAGCAAAATTAATAGCGGAAATAAAGCGGGTGCCATTGCAGGCAGACTCTTAATGTCAGGATTATAACGGAAGCGGGTTTCAACATTGACCAAACTCGACATTTTATACCCGCTTTGCTCCAGTGCCTGTTGCATCAACCAGTGGCTGTGAATGCCTTGCACATAACCCTGAACAGTTTCTGCACGCTGTGGCATGGCACCGTCAATCCAGGCCCCGATTTTAACATCCTCACCCCGGGCAATATCTCGGGCAAAATTTGGCGGAATCTCAATAGCCAAAGAAATATCACCGCTACGCATACGCTGATCGATTTCTTCATAACTTTGTAATGCTGGTTTTTCCACAAAATAACGCGAACCGGCAATGCTCATCCTGTAGTTCTCACTTAGACCAGTCTGGTCACGATCTAGCACGGCAAACGTCAGGTCATCCACATCCATGGTGATCCCATAGCCCATCACGAACAGCAGGATAATCGACCCGACCAAGGCCATCGTGGCACGAATCGGATCACGTGCCAGCTCTAATGACTCACGCCACGCGTAACTATATAGGCGTTGTAAACTGAATCTTTTAGATTTTTCTACACTTGGTTCAGATTCATCATTAACCACGATATTCTTTGATACATCTTCAGGCTCACTTTGAGTGCCTGCGCCAGCATCCTTCAAATAACCAATAAAGGCTTCTTCCAGCGTGTCTGTCTGCCGATTTTTCATCAGTTGTGCCGGTGCAGCACTGTCCAGAACTCGACCAGCATGCATCATCGACATACGATCACAGCGCACAGCTTCATTCATAAAATGGGTTGAAATAAAGATGGTGACACCGTCATTACGGGATAAACTGATCAGATATCGCCAGAAATTATCCCGCGCAATCGGATCCACCCCTGAGGTCGGCTCATCAAGAATTAAAATTTCCGGATTATGTACCAGTGCGACCGCCAGCGACAGACGCTGACGAATTCCTAAGGGTAAATCATCGGGCAATTTATCTTTCACAGCACTCAAATCAAAACGCTGCAGCATCTGTTGCACACGTTCATCAATTTTGTCCGCTAGCACATGAAATAATTTGGCGTGGAGTACCAGGTTCTGGAGAATGGTCAGTTCACTATAGAGTGAAAAAGTCTGGGACATATAGCCCACACGCCGCCGGGTGCGAATATCATTGCCTTGCACCGGCTGACCAAATAGCCATGCCTGTCCTTCCGATGCTTCAAGCAACCCCGTCAACACCTTCATGGTGGTCGATTTACCACAACCATTGGAGCCCAGAAAACCAAAGATTTCCCCCCGCCTGATCTGGAAATTGACATGATCCACTGCGGTAAAGTCACCAAATTTGACCGTCAGCTCCTTGGCTTCCAGAGCATAGCCATCCGAACCATCATCCGCTAAAGGCGGAATCACCACCGGTTCATAGCCCTGTTTCTTTTGTTCTGGCAACAGCTTGATATAGGCTTCTTCCAGGCTATGGCTGTCGGTCTGGGCCAGCAACTGTTGCGGAGTTCCAGTTTGCAGGATGCGGCCTTCATCCATCATAGCCAGCCAGTCAAAACCCTGTGCTTCATCCATATACGCTGTGGCAACAATAACACTCATCTGTGGCCGGATACTACGGATGCGGTTAATCAACTCCCAAAATTGTGCACGTGCCAAAGGGTCGACCCCGGTAGTTGGCTCATCCAGGATCAAAAAATCCGGGTCGTGAATCAGGGAACAACATAAGCCCAGTTTCTGCTTCATCCCCCCGGATAATTTTCCTGCAGGGCGATCCAGGAAGTCATACAGTCCTGTGCTTTTGGTCAATTCATCAATACGTTTACGGCGCTCTTGCTCACCATGCCCAAACAGACGTGCCACGAACTGCAAATTTTCTTCAACGGAAAGTGTTTTGGAAAGATTTTTACCTAGTCCCTGAGGCATGTAGGCAATATGCGGACAGACTTTCCTGCGATGTTTTCTGTCCGCAATATTTCCGCCTAGCACGAGCAAGGTACCTTCTTGTACCACCTTGGCACCAGCCAACAGTGCGAGCAGACTGGATTTTCCCACCCCATCTGGACCGATCAAACCCATCATGCAAGCTGCGGGAAGGGATAGAGAAATATCCTTTAAGGCTTCAGTTTTCCCATATTTCAGGCTGACATGCTGAATTTCTGCAACAATCGGTCCCGGTACAGATGGTTGTGTCATGATTTAACCTGATTCTCTAAGAAAGCTGGCCACGCAGCATTGTCATCAATTTTGATATACGCTACGCCTGGAAGACCTGTTTTTACTTGCTGAATATGCTTCTGTAACAGGGCTGGATCAATTTTCGCTTTGACACGGAACATTAGTTTTTGACGTTCACTTTCTGTTTCTACGGTCTTCGGTGTGAACTGGGCGGTATCTGCAACAAAAGACACCCGGGCAGGAATCACCACGTTTTTGGCAGCATCCAGCACAATGCGGACTTCGGTGCCCATCGCGATACGGCCGGCCACAGTTTCCGGCAGGAAGAACGTCATATAGACATCGGACAGGTCAATGAGGTTCAGCACCCGCCCACCTGCTGCGATCATTTCACCCGGCTGCGCGACCAGAAACTGCACACGTGCTTTCAAAGGCGCCTTGAGCTGTGCATCATCGAGATCAAAATTAATTCGTTCAATCGTTGCTTTAATCGCATCGACTTGAGAATGTGCACCTGATACTTGGCTACGTGCTGCTACAATTGCACTTTGTGCACTATCCACTTGCGCTTTTGCTGCACTCAATACTGCAGCTACACGTTTAACATCTGCACGTTCATCATCCAGTTGTTGTCTAGAGGAAGCACCTTCTTTAGCCAAAATTTCCGTACGCGCCAAACGGTTTTTTGCAGCGACCAATTCAGTTTCACGCTGCTGTACCATCGCCTCTGCAGCGGCTTTTTCACTGATACGCATTGCGACTTGCGCTTCTGCAGTGGCAATTCCATCTTGCGCCTGACGCTGTTGTGCCTGGACTTCACGTAACTGTGCTTCCAAAGCAGAGACTTTAATGCGCGCTAAAACTTGTCCAGGCTCGATAAAATCTCCTTCCTGTACCAGAATTTCTTCCAGCTGGCCAGATAACTTACTGGAGATATTGATTTCAGTCGCCTCGATCCGTCCATTGCCACTCACTAAGGCATCTGTATCAGACTTGTCCATATTTTTCCAGATCAAATAAGCGACTAAAACGGTGATGACAATTGCCCCAACAATGGATAACTTCTTAATATTCATGTATCGGATTACTCAATATATTTAATAAAACCAGGATAAAAACTTATTCACTTTTTCTTAAAATCAAAAGGTTATACCCTTCATTTTATTAAGTTTATTCTAAAAAGGTTAAAAGATATTATTCAGGCTGTTTCGCTACGCTGCTGTCACCGCCTAGCATAAAATACAAAGAAACATAGGACTGCATTAAAGCACTCTGGGTTTCGATCCACTGCTGTTCTGCAGACAGCAAATTCCGCTGCGCATCCAGCACATCAAGATAGCCCACCGCACCATTATCATAGCGCAACTGGGCCAGCCGTGCAGTTTCTCTAAATGCAGTCAGGCCCTGATTCTGAATCTGCAATTGCCTGCTTAAATGTCGCTGCTGTACTAAAGCATCCGCCACTTCACGGAAAGCATTCTGTACGATTTTTTCATAATCAGCAACGGCAATGTCACGGCGCACTTCCGCCAAAATCAGATTATTTTTTAAACGCCCCGCGTTAAAGATTGGAATACTGATGCTCGGTGCAAAAGACCATAACTCATTGCCCGATTTAAATAAGCCATCAAGGTCAGTACTCGCTATGCCAAAACTGCCGGTCAGCGCAATTCGAGGGAAAAATGCCGCACGTGCAGCATGAATATCTGCATGCCTTGAATGCAGCAGAGCTTCTGCGGCACGGATATCAGGCCGATTCAGCAATAGATCTGAAGGCAACCCCGTCTGCAACCCAGCCGTTTTAAAGACCACTTGATCCAAATCCAGCTTTGGAATCTCCATGGACTGGCCAATCAGCTGCAGCAAATAGTTTGCTGTCATGTCCTGGCTATTTTGCAGCTGAATCAATAAAGCCTGACCATTGCTGAGCAGGGTTTGCGCCTGCATATATTCCACTTTGGAACTCGCACCGACTTCATAACGTCGTTTAAAGATACGTACATATCTTTCATAGCTTTGCACTGAACGTTTTGCAAAATAAATACGCTTTTCCAATTCAGACAAAGTCAAATAGCTTTGGATTGATTGCTGAATAATGCTGTTACGTACCGCCAACTGATTGTATTCAGCTGCGAAAAATTGCTGCAATGCTGCTGCATTCAAAGTGCGTATACGCCCCCAGAGATCCAGTTCCCATTGGTTCATTCCCACACCCACAGAATATTGATCTGAGGTTACCGCACGACCAATAAAGGATAAATCTGCAGGCACTCGGCTGCGCTCATAAGCTGCACTGCCGGAGATACTTGGCCATGATTCTGAACGCTGAATGCCATAAGCAGCTTGTGCTTCTTGTACCCGCAGCGCTGCTATTTTCAAGTCATGATTATGCGCCAAGGCAAGATAAGCGACTTTGATTAATGCCGGGTCATTGACATAATCTGACCAAGCTAGAACATGATATTTACCACTCTGCTGAAGGGGATATTGTGCTGGCAAGGCAACCTGGGGGGCTATAAACGGTGCTATATTTTGACAGCCACCTAAAAAAACCAGCATTGACAGTGCGACAACACTGCTGTGTATACGATGACTGAAAAAAATCTGCTGCATCAATTATTGCCCCCAAAAGTTGGTTGGGTCATAAATATGGGAATAAACTTCAATGAACACAATTTCCGACTCACTCAACTGAACCGAAAAAATGACCAACGCAGAAAATGAACCAAATTGAAGAGGGCTGCCATATCAATGGATGCCTACCTGATTAAAGTGGAGTTCAGTGGCTACTTAGATTTAAAATGCAATTGGTACTCATCAGTGGTGACTTTTATTTTTAATTTCTTATATTTTCTCTGAGTTGGACTCAGTGCCGAGTTTGTAACTTCTTCAGAAAATTCTGAGTCCTTCATCAGGTGTGAAAATAGCTTGTAACCTATTAATATTTTATTAACCCCTTTATCTTCTTTTACAGCTTCATCAATTAATTGGTCTAGCTCTTGCACTGAAATAATACTCATAAATCTTCGTTCCCGATTAGTTTCATGGCTTATCAATTGAGTGTTTCTGTTTCAGGTTTCTATGATTGGTTGCGTAACGGATTGAGCTGTCGAGCTATATGATTTAATCAAAAATCAATCCTTGTTAAATTAGCGCATCTAGAAACTCAAGAAAGTTATAGGCAATTTACTTGGTACTATTTTACTGATTTTCTCCGCAGCCGTCTTGTCTTTACAGACACAAAAAACCCGGCAGGTGTCGGGCTTTTCATCATTAAATTTAGGAAGCGAGCAAATTGCGCAAGACATAGTGCAAGATACCACCGGCCTTAAAGTATTCGACCTCATTCAAGGTATCAATGCGACACAACACTTGAAAATGGCTACACGTACCATCGGTATGTTGCACATCTACTTCCAGCATTTGATGCGGATGAATATCATCCGACAAGCCTAAAATTGACAGTGTTTCATGGCCGGTTAGGTTCAATATCTGCCGATTCTGACCCTCCACAAACTGTAAAGGTAACACCCCCATGCCGACCAGATTGGAACGGTGAATCCGCTCAAAACTTTCAGCAATCACCGCTTTTACCCCCAACAGGTTGGTGCCTTTGGCCGCCCAGTCACGTGAAGAACCAGTGCCATATTCTTTCCCGGCAATAATCACTAGCGGGGTTTGTTCTGCCTGATAGCGCATTGCCGCATCATAAATCGAGAGTTTTTCTGCACTTGGAATATGCAGAGTATTGCCACCTTCCTCCCCACCCAGCATTTCGTTTTTGATGCGGATATTGGCAAAGGTGCCTCGCATCATCACCTCATGGTTGCCACGGCGGGATCCATAAGAGTTAAAGTCTTTTGCATCAACCCCCTGTTGCTGCAAATATCGTCCGGCAGGACTATCTTTTTTGATATTGCCTGCAGGGGAAATATGGTCCGTCGTGACTGAATCGCCCAATACAGCCAAAATCCGTGCCAGTTTGATCTGCTGAATTGGTCGCACCGGCTGATCAATTTCTGCAAAAAAGGGTGGATGTCGGATATAGGTCGATTGTTCATCCCAAGCATAGGTTTGACTTTGTGGAATCTGGATCGCTTTCCACTTGGCATCGCCTTCAAACACTTCCGCATATTCTTTATGAAACATCTCGGTATTCACGTTCTGCAGTGCGGCATCGATTTCCACCTGTGTCGGCCAGATATCTTTTAAATAAACCGCTTGGCCATCAAAGCCTTCACCTATCGGCTCAGCAGTGAGATCAGTTCGAATATTCCCGACCAAACCATAGGCAACAACCAAGGGTGGAGATGCTAGCCAGTTGGTTTTCACCAATGGATGCACCCGTCCTTCAAAGTTACGGTTTCCGGAGAGCACTGAGGCTACATTCAAATCGAAACATTGCACAGCCTCTTCAATTGCTTCAGGCAAAGGTCCCGAATTACCAATACAGGTGGTACAACCATAACCCACCAGGTTATAACCCAGTCGATTCAAATAAGGCGTCAACCCTGCTGCATCAAGATAATCGCTGACCACTTTGGAACCTGGAGCCAGTGAACTTTTCACCCAAGGTTTCCGCTGCAAACCTTTTTCGAGTGCTTTTTTTGCTAATAGTCCTGCTGCCAACATGACACTGGGATTCGAGGTATTGGTACAGGAGGTAATGGCTGAAATCACCACATCGCCATGCTGCAACGGATATTTTTTACCCTCAATCATACAAAAAGGATTCTCATGTGGCAGGTTGGCCTGTTTCGCTTCAACAGCCGTACCTCCACCTCCTTCATTTTCCAGACGCTCTTTTTCTTCTTTGACCGGTTTCAAGGTCAGATCCATGAAGGCAGCAAAGGTTTTTGGCACTTGCGACAATAGCACACGATCCTGCGGACGTTTCGGACCCGCCAGACTGGCTTCTACCGTCGACATATCTAAAGCCAGAGTGTCTGTAAAGACTGGTTCATCCCCCGGATTGCGCCACAATCCTTGCAACTTGCTATAGGCCTCTACTAAGGCAATTCTTTCGGGCTGACGTCCAGTTAAACGTAAATAGGAAAGAGTCACCTCATCAATCGGGAAAAAGCCACAGGTAGCGCCATACTCGGGTGCCATATTGGCAATAGTGGCACGGTCAGCCAATGGTAAATCGGCCAGACCATCGCCATAAAATTCGACAAATTTCCCAACTACGCCTTTTTTTCGTAGTATCTGGGTAATGGTCAGCACCAGATCAGTTGCTGTAATCCCTTCTTTGAGTTTACCGGTGAGCTTAAAGCCGATTACTTCCGGAATCAGCATGGAGATCGGTTGACCCAGCATGGCCGCTTCCGCTTCGATACCGCCTACCCCCCAACCTAACACGCCTAAGCCATTGATCATGGTGGTATGTGAGTCAGTACCGACCAAGGTATCAGGAAAGGCAAAGCGCTGCCCATCAACCTCATTGCTCCAGACCACTTGTGCCAGATATTCCAGATTGACCTGGTGGCAAATCCCGGTTCCTGGCGGTACCACGCGAAACTGATTGAGCGCCGCCTGCCCCCATCGCAGGAACTGGTAGCGCTCACCATTGCGTTGCATCTCAATGGCGACATTCTGCTCAAAAGCTTGCGGGCTGGCAAAGTAATCGACCATCACCGAGTGATCGATGACTAAATCCACCGGTGACAGCGGATTAATTTTTTCCGGATCACCACCGGCTTTGGCCACCGCTGCACGCATCGCGGCAAGATCAACCACGGCGGGAACACCGGTAAAATCCTGCATCAGTACCCGTGCTGGACGATACTGGATTTCCTGTTCTGAGGTTTGGTTGTTTAGCCACCCTGCCAACGCATAAATATGCTCGGTTTTCACCGTGAGCTGATCTTCAAAACGCAGTAAATTTTCCAGCAAGACTTTTAAAGATTTTGGCAGCCGGGACAGGTCGCCCAACTGCACTTGCAATTTGGATAGGTTGAAAATCTGATAGTGTTCTGAACCGACGGTTAATGTTTCTAAGGTATTAAAACTATTGATATCACTATACTTAGCCATCTAGTTTCCCTCCGGCTTGAGATGTTATTTTTATGATCACAGTCAACCACTTCTTTACTTACTGTATGCCAACTGCGCGGCGGGTTTGTTATTAATGGGTGAAGTTTTATTATCGGATTGCGCTAGGCAGTTAAATGCAGGGCTTCCAGGGAATTTTGCCAGAGAGTTGCCGACAATTCAGATTCTCGCATCGACAACTTTCTGCCAATCCCGTAAGGATATAAGGTAATTGACCGGCGTATTAGTTTGTTCAGTGTCTAAGGCCATAAACATGATGTCCATTTAATATGACCTGCCCCCCTAAAGTTAGACGATTGATTAAGCAGCTTTTAATGACTGAATTCTGTATTGTAAAGGGCTCAGTCCTCAATATTAAAAAATTTTAAATTTGTATATCCAAAATCAATTATACGTGACCCTAAAAAGTCATTCGGTACCAAAATGGGCACAAGCGAAAACACTCTCCTGAAGGGGAGATCGAATATTCATATGCCCATAAAACAAAAAATGAAACAGAAAACTTTCAACTGTAACTTTTTAATTATATTTAGATCAATGGGCCAAGTTTCTGAAAATAAGTTTAAGACTTTCTAACATTTTTTCAATTTGTAATGGTGTTAAACCATCAAAAGATTGATCTAAAACGATGTGGCTGAGATCGTTAATTTTTTGCGCCATTTGTTGTCCTTTATCGGTTAATACAACCCGGGTAATTCGGGCATCATCTTCACAACTATAAGTATTCACTAACCCTTCGTCTTTTAAACGGTAAATAATTTTTGTGGTGGTCGACATCTTGGAAATCACCATTTCTGATAGCTTGGATACACTTGCCTGGGGTTTGGCTTTTAAAGCCAGTAAAATACGACGACGAGAATTATCTAAACCATATTTTTTTAGTGCATGATCCACGTTCTGCACATATTGAGCATGCACTTGAGTGACCCAATAATACGGGGAATGATCTAGATTAAAATCGGCTGCTGCAGAAAAAAACTTATTGTACTTTTTCGTCATGAGTAAAAATCTCTAATTTATTGTTGTAATTTAAATTATTTTCAGAATTGAATTCTATTTGAAAGCTATTCATTTTAGCAATACATATTAAATTATTTTTATTCTTATTCAGATCTTAAGTCTCTTGTAAAATTATAAGGAAAGCTACAAATACTTTGCATGTTGTCTAACAAAATTTTATTAAATAAAAAACCCTGACATCCTGTCAGGATTTTCGTATTGGTTAGCTAGGTATAACTCCTGTCGTACCTTACAATCCTTGTGCTGATCTATTTTTCTTATTCTATGGAACTTCCTGTTCCTGATGATTTCATCATAGGAAATAAGCCTTAGACTGCCTATAGGCAAAGGGTCTAAATCTTTGGACGTTAAAGCCTACAATATGATTAAAAAGTATACGCATACTTATCCGCATAAATTGGGGATTGTTTTAAGCATTGAGTAATTGATAAAGCACAATAAAATTTCATTTTGACTAAAATATGATCAATTTTATTGGCAAAAGATATCTGAACTGAGAGGATATTAACCCACCTGTTTTCAAACCAGTTAGTTAAGGGTTTTTAGAGATGAATAATTTGTGATTTTTATTTTCATGAGATCCCAATAATAGATAAATATATAAGCTGTTCACGTCCCCTTCACATCTCTTTTTTTAAATTAAATAAAAAGGAAGGAGTATTGTGATGAAGGTTATAAAAACACTATTGGTATCGACCTTGGCGCTCGTCAGTCTAGCCGCCTGCAAAACCGTTCCAAGTTATAGCAGTGACTATACTCAGGCAGATCATAAAATTCAGGGTATCAATTTAACAGATCAACAAGCTTTAGATATCGGCACTCGTTTTGTTGCTGCATTTAATACCTTAGGCACTCCTGCTTTTGTTGAACAAGCCAGTAATTTATATGCGGATCAATTATTTATTAACGATACGCTGTCTCAATTTTCTCAAAAAAAAGATTTGGTGCAACATTTTCAAGGGATGAATAATCGGGTAAGCAATGTCAGCGTCAAACTGATCAGTGCTACACATCATCAGGATTCTGCCTACATTCACTGGCAAATGGCCTATGATTTCAAGATGTTTGGTCGCACTAAAACCATGGATTCTTATGGTATAAGTGAAATTAAAATCAATCAGGCAAATCAGATTATTTTCCAACAAGATTTTTGGGATCCTGCAAATGGTCTTTATCGTTCACTACCCCTGGTCGGAGGAGCATACGGATGGATTTTACCCTTCAAAAAATCACTTTAACTCTGATGGCTACGGCCATCCTAGCTGTTAGTGTACCGGCGGGTGCTGCAACATTAAAAAAATGTAATACAGCGCCTTTGATCGTTACTGCAAAAAATGTGGGACAGGTCAGCTATTTTGCTGAAAACTGTGAAAAACCCTGGGACACTCAGAGTATTCAACTTGATTTTGCCTATAGTTATGATATTCCCGAATGGGCATTTAAACGGGCAGCTAATCATTTTCTGAAAAAGAACGTTGCAGGCTATAGCCCAAACATGGCACTGAACCAGATTACCCAATGGTACAAGCCTGTCAAAAAAGGCGATTTATATCGTCTAAATTACCAACATACTGCACAAAAAATGACGTTATTACTGAACCAGAAAGTCCTTGGGCAAGTGAGTGATACTCAAATAAATCAATATTTTAATATTTGGTTTGGTGCGACGCCTTTTAATGCTAAATTAAAGCAGCAATTATTAAATTAAAGGTTTAATCATCGACTTATGAGCAATCACTTTATCCTCATGGTTGAGGATCACTTTGAATTAGCAGCAACGATATGTGAATTTCTAGAAGAACACGGCTATATCATTGATCATGCACGGACTCTAGATGCTGCACGTCATTTATTAAAAAATCAGCACTATCATCTGTTATTACTGGACATTAATTTGCCCGATGGTTCAGGCTATGATTTATGTGATTGGCTGCGTAATGAGCAGGATCTGGATTTACCGGTACTGATGCTTACAGCTCGTGACACTTTGGATGACAAATTAAAAGGCTTTGCCTCTGGAACCGATGACTATCTAGTGAAACCGTTTGATTTTAATGAATTGGTGATGCGGATTCGTGCCCTGATTAAACGCTCATTAGGTGAGGTATCTAACAGTAAACTACAGATTCACGATTTGATCCTGGACAGTTCAACTCAAACAGTCAGTCGTGCCGGTCAGAATCTTGACCTCCCCCCGATTCAATTTAAATTGCTCAAAATTCTCATGCGCCACTCCCCCAAGGTCATCAGTAAGCAGGAAATTATGATGGAACTCTGGGGCGATGAGGAACCGGAAAGCGATGCTTTACGCAGTCATATTTATAATTTGCGTAAAGTCGTTGACAAACCTTTTGCGCAAAAACTGATTCATACCGTGTCTGGGGTGGGTTTAAAAATTGCCCTTGAAAGTTGAGATGACAGCGCAGGTTAATGTAAATACACCACCACAATCAGTCCAGTTGTATCTGCCAGATTGAGCTCGCTATGGGTACTCAAATAATACTGTCGGTCAAATAACTCCACTCGCCATCCCAGTTGTTTGCATAGTTTCTGAACCAGCTGTAAGCCAATACCATGCCCCTTGGCGGTGAGAGAGAGTTGCGAGTCAGTCAAGGCTTGCACCTTGGCATTATTGGGTAAGCTAATACCAATGCCATTGTCTGCAATCACGATCTTATTTTTTTGCTGAATAATATGAATTTCTGATCCTTGAGAATAGTTCAGTGCATTACGTAAAATATTGCTCAGCACCATTTTGGTCATCGAAGGATACAGCAAACGCGGTTGTTCTCCGACCTCATCTTGCACTTCAATGCTCATGCCTTTACTTGCACTGACTGTATCTAAATCTGTGACTAAATCTTCAATGATTTCAGACAACATACATAGTTCAGTGCTTAAATCATTAGTTTTATTACGCGCAATCGCCAGTAGTGTGTCGACCAACAGTTGCATGTCTTCAATGGTATTGTTTAAGCGGATCAATGCTTTATCATGTCCATAACGCGCCTGACAAAGCTGTACATTCCCTTTTAAAATGGTGAGTGGAGTACGCAGCTCATGACTCACATCTCCAGTAAACTCACGTTCACGTTGTATAAACTCATTCAGGACCTGATGATATTTTTCCAGTGCCTGTTTGAGGTATTCTGCTTCCATGTTGCCATTGGTATGAATGCCCAGAAAAGGCGAAACCTGTTTATTCTGATGTGCCCAGTCAATATGCTCCAGTGCATTCGCCAGTCGGGTAATCGGAGAAAAATAACGTTTTGCACGGCGATTGGACCAGAGTAGAAAGCTATACAGTACAAATAAGCTGAACATCAGCGGAGCCAGACCAAACAGCCAGATCAGCTTATTGACATTGCTTTCACCAAACACCAATAACACATGCTGACCATTGCGCTCGCTATAGACCGTCATGCGCTCCTTGCCATCAATGAAAATTCGATGCACACCGTCCTCAAGCTGCATGGACTGAAAGCGGACTGGCGGAGTATCTGTTGTCCAGCGATAACCATACAGGTTTTTGGTATCGGGCAAGTCTGCTTTGGGATTACGTTCTACCCGGGTCCAGTAATGACCCATTTCCTGTTCAAGTGCAGTTTTCAGCAGTGAACCTTTGATAACCCATGCACTACAGGCCAGACCAATCACCACAGACAGCGCGATCAGTGCAATCTGCAACCAGTAATACCGGTTGAACACCTTGCTTAATGGATGTGTGCCGGTAGTGTTTGAATCGGGTTTCAACATAAACTGACCGCTATGATAAAGCTGAGGAAATTATACGCCTTTCTTTTTAAACAGGAAGTGACCAATCACCCATTCCTGCCCCTGCTCGAAACCAAACAGTTCAGCACAAGCCATAAAGAAAATGCGCCAGCGTTGCCACCAGGCATCTGCATCTTTGCCATAGACCTGCTGAAATAAAGGCTTCAGTTCAGCCTGCTGGCGATCCATATTGTCTAGCCATGCATTTGCTGTTCTTTGATACTGTACACCTGACCATTGCCAGTGCTGACTCAGCTCGAGATGCTGCTGAAAGTGCAGGAACGTAGAGGCCGAAGGCATAAGACCGCCGGTAAAGAAATACTTCGACATCCAGTCATATTCGGACTGGATTTCAAAAGGATAATGTAAAAAACGATGGCAGAAAATATGACACCACAGTAAACCATCGGCTTTTAACCAGCCCTGAATTTTTTCAAACAGGCGCTGATAATTACGCACATGCTCGAACATTTCCACCGAAACTACCCGGTCAAAAGAAGCAGGTTCAAGCTCGAGTACATTCACATCACAGGTCATCACATTCAGATTGGTGAGCCCACGCGCATGTGCCTGAGACATAATATGCTGGCGCTGTGTCGCGGAATTAGATACCGCGGTAATTTTTGCATTGGGATAATGCTCTGCCATCCACAAGGTTAAAGATCCCCAGCCACAACCTAACTCAAGTATGTGCTGACCATCTTTTAACTGGGCACGCTCTGCATAAATGTGTAGGGCATTTTCTTCTGCTTCATCCAGCGTTGTTTGTTCACTGGGAAAATAACAGGCGCTATATTTCAAACGCTTGCCCAGTACCGCCTGAAAAAACTCGGTCGGTAATTCATAGTGTTGCTCGTTGGCTTTGTCTGTAGCCACGGCAATTTCACTGTTTTTCAGCAGATTCAACACATCCATATAACGCTGAGCCGCCTGTTCAGGATCATAACGCCCTTCCTGAATCAGCCTTTTTTTACTCAGTGCCCGGATTGCAGCGCGAATGGCCTGATCTGGAATCAGTCCACTTTCAACTAATTTTAATGACTTATGAATGATAAAATCCATGGGCGTACCTACTTTTTGGGTTTCCACAAAATAAACATAGATGTTCGTTGTTGATAATCGCGATAATTTTGTCCACGATTTTTCAATGCTTGTTGCTCGTTAAACGGAATCCCGGTGATGTAATATAAAAACAGCCACATCAGCACGGGATAAATCCATAACCCATATAAACCCACAGCCAAACCTAAGATGGGATAAGCAAACCAGTGCAACCATTCAAAGAAATAATTGGGATGGCGCGAATATCTCCACAAGCCTTGGTCCATGGTTTTGCCATGATTTTCAGGATTGAGTTTAAATTTATACAATTGCTGATCAGCCAGTGTTTCACCCATCAATGCGATAACCATAATCAATGCAGAGACAACCAGCAAAATCATGCTCTCACTTCCCCACTGTTCTGCAGGTGTATTTAACAGCAGCCACATCGGCAGGAAAAAAAGAATCGCTAAACCTGCCTGAAAGATGAAAAAAGCCAAAAATCCAAGATGTTGAAACTTGCCCATGGCGCGTCGCATATTGGCATAGCGGCGGTCTTCCTGCTGTTCTGACTGATAACGCCGCAGCAAATGCCAAAAAAGACGTAAGAACCAGAACCCACTCAATACACCGATAAAAACACGAAGCCAGTCAGGTGCAGTTTCAATCAATACCGCACTTAACAGCACATTTAACCCAATACAAAAACTCCAGGCCACATCGACAATACCGGCACGTTTATTAAATATAGCAACCACCCAGCAGCACAACATGATCAATACATTCAGCAAGAATAAGTTCCATAGCATCATCTTGTCTCCTGGGTCTGTGGGTTAAGCGAACTTAATAAGGACTGGCTTCAAACAGCATATGCACGTCACTAATCACGCCTTCTTTAAAGCCACCTTCGCAATAGCATAAATAGAAGTCCCACATCCGAATAAAGTTGTCATCAAAACCCAGTGACTTGACCTGACCTTGCGCAGCTAAAAACCGCTCACGCCAGTGATGCAGGGTTTGGGCATAACTTTGACCAATATCATCCAGCTGCTTCAAACGTAACTTTTGTTCAGAAGCACTTTGCGTTAAAACACTGATGCAGGGAATAAAACTGCCCGGAAAAATATAGCGTTTAATATAGTCCACCGTATTCAGTGCTTTTTTATAGCGCGCATCTTCAATGGTAATGGCCTGAATCAGTGCCAGACCATGCGGCTTAAGCAAAGCTCGGCATTTTTCAAAATAGGTCGGCAGATATTGCTCACCGACGGCTTCAATCATTTCAATCGAAACCAATTTATCGAACTTGCCATCCAGCAAGCGATAATCTTTGAGTTGAACATCAACACGGTGACTCAAACCTGCAGCCTGAACACGTTGCACAGCTTCTTCATACTGTGCCTGGGAAATGGTAATGGTGGTGACCTGACAGCCATAATGCTGTGCCGCATAAATGGCAAAACCACCCCAGCCACTGCCAATTTCGACCAAATGATCCATGGGTTTCAGCTGTAATTTCTGACAAATCAGTTCTTTTTTATAATCAGAGGCCTCTTCCAAACTCATCTGTGTCTCTTTAAAGACCGCACTGGAGTACATCATGGAAGAATCGAGGAACAATTTAAAAAAGTCATTACTGAGGTCGTAATGCTCTGCAATATTTTTACGACTGCCTTTCAGCGTGTTTTGACGGGTCTTGTACCAGCTTTTCAGCGCAACCTGACTGGCTTGCACGATAAAGTTTTGATTAATTTTATCTAATACATCACGGTTGCGTACCAGTAGTTGAATCAACTGAACTAAATCATCACTACTCCAATCACCGCGAATATAACCTTCCGCTGCACCTAAAACACCATTTTTGATAATCAGGTCAATTAATTCAGCATTATGAACATAAATATCTACATTTAAGTCAGAAGGCTCACCGACTGTACCGGTCCATACCCCATGAAAATGGATCTGACCATGACGCAGTTTAAATACCCGTCTTAATACCCATGGCAATGAATCCTGCTCACCGTAAATAAATGTTTTCAGCATGACTTATCTGTCCTTATCTTTCTTTGGGTGCCGATGAAATGGAACTTTTTTCCACCATAACTGCAAGGCTTGAAAATAGATGGAAGCCACCATCTTAAAAGGTTCAATACTATGCATTAGAGCATAACCATGCTGCTGTGAAGGAAATGTGATGGCATTTAAGCTAAAGCGCATGCTGGCATCAAAGATCAGTTGTTGCTGTTGCAACAACTGCATGTGAATCACATTAAGTTGATCAGAAAAATTAAACCGCCAACGGTAATCAATATCCATCGGCATAAATGGCGATACATGAAATGATTTTTCAAAATCAAACTCATAGCCCTGAAAATCACTATGTGCCTGAACCTGATCGCGGCAGTCATGCACATACACCTGGCGTTCATTCCATGGCGTGTTGGTAATCTCACTTAGAATAAACAGCGGTTGATGGTCTTGATTCAGAATGAAATAAAACACCACCGAATTGAAGCGAAAACCCAGACAGCGGGGTAAGGCCAGAATACGGATCTGCCAATCGGGCAACAATAACGTGCCGACATATTGCAGCAGCGCTTTTTTAACTTTTTCTCGAACTGTACCCTGATAGGCAGTGAGAAAATCATGCGGATATAAGGTCAAAACATTCCAATGCCGCGATGACCAAAGCCATGACTTTTCAGTAATCGCCTCGAGTTGATCGGGATCAAACCATAAATAGCTTAAATTCGACTCAAAAGCATGTGCTTTTGGCGCATAGCGTCTGTGACGAATTTTCGCGTCCGCAATTGCAAGCGAGGTATTTAACATCTGTGAGCTCCATGGCGAATCATGGTAAATGAGTCAATTGTTCAACCACACGGGCTGCACTGCGGGCGCCATCTTCATGGAATCCCCAGCCCCAATAGGCCCCACAAAATGAACTTCGATTTTGTCCTTGAATCTCCTGCCAGCGCGATTGTGCTTTAATGGCTTTTTCATCAAAAACTGGATGACGGTAATGCCGTTCTACCAGGATTTGACTTGGGTTTATAGGCATATTGGGATTTAAGGTCGAGAAAATCTGAGTCTTGCAGGGTAAATTTTGCAGCTTATTCATCCAGTAGCTAAAGCCATAATGAATGCCAGGCTCAGACGGTGTTGATGTGCTCTGATCAGGTGTGACATGGACATGCCAACTAGCCCACTGCGAACGTCGTTTCGGCATGATGGATTCATCATGGTGCACCACCATATGATTATCCTGATAACTGAAATTTTTCAGCACATCTAACTCTAGGGCAGTCGGATCTTTGAGCAGTTTTAGGCTGTCATCGGCATGACTGGCAAAAATAACCCAGTCAAAGGTTTGCAGTCCTTCGGCAGTATCAATCAACACCTGATTATCATGCCGGGTAACCCCATCTACCGCCAGATTTTTCCACTGAATCGATGGACATTGCTGCTGAATCGCACGGATATAGGTTGCTGAGCCACCTTTGACCGTTTGCCATTGTGGGCGTTCTTTTAGCTGCAGCATCCGGTGATGCTGAAAAAAACTGATCACAAACTTATACGGAATTTTACCGATCTGATTGACTGGACTAGACCATAAGGCACCACACATCGGATAGAGGTGTTCTTGACGAAATTCTTCCGAGTAATCATTTTGATTCAAATAAGCTTCAATGCTAAGTTCAGGATCATAATCAGCCACAGATAAATCTTTATTATCACTATAAAAACGCAGCAAGTCAGAAAGCATACGGCGGAACTTTTTATTCAAAAAGTTTTGTGGACGGGTCAATAAAGACCATTTCTGAGACGGATTATATTGCAGCCCAGTGACCAGATTATTGACTGAAAATCCCATGTCACTGCTTTGGGCTTCCACCCCAAGTTGAGCTAGCATTTCACTGAATAAGGGATAATTAAAATCATTAAATACAATAAAGCCACTATCTACTGCAACTTGCTGTCCCTCGATCTGAAACTGATGGGTGTCAGTATGACCACCAAAGTATATATTCTTCTCAAATATAGTAACTTGATGCTGTCGCGAAAGTTTCCATGCAGCATACAAACCTGAAATACCGGACCCAATAATGGCAATTTTCATGAACCTTCCCCATGTTCAACTTTATTTGAACTGATTTTAATTTTTGATGCTGTCCGGATGCTTGCAGTATAGACCCGTTCAGGAATCGGTTTTAATCCCCACACCAACCCAAACCATGACATGATTTTCAGCAGGTAATAAGTCACGTCAATTTGCCACCAATAAAAGCCCTGTCGGGCACTACCTGCATAATAATGATGGTTGTTGTGCCACCCCTCACCCAAGGTAATAATCGAAAGGAATAGATTGTTACGACTATGATCTGGGGTTTCAAAATCCCGTGAACCGTATAGGTGGGCCAAGGAATTGATACACAATGTGGCATGAATTAGTAATACGGTTGAAATCACAAAGCCCCAGACCAAAAGCTGGGGTCCAGTGGTAGCCAATACTGGATATGCGACAGCCAGCCACTCCCCTAAAACATAGATTCCAACGGCTGTTGTTAAGACCACCGGAAGACTGAAACGATCTAACCAGATCAGTTCAGGATACTTAAGCCAATCTTTAATCACTGCTTTACGGGTACTAAAATTTTGCTCATTCAGAAACCATCCAACGTGGCTATACCAAAAACCATGGGTAGATGAATGCGGATCTTGCTCGGTATCGGTAAAGCGATGGTGGTAACGATGATGGGCCGCCCACCACAAAGGACCGCGCTGAGCACTCATGGTGCCTATCAAGATAAAAATAAACTGAACAAGCCGCGAAGTCTGAAAGGTTTTATGAGATAAGTAACGGTGAAAAAATGCCGTAATTGCAAACATCCTGAGCAGATAAAAAAACAGCATAAACACCACTGCAAACCACGACACACCGACCCAAAATACTGCCAGGCAGGCAATATGCAATAAAATAAAGGGCAAGATTCGCACCCATTGAATTTGGATGTCTTTAGCATGCCTGACGGGTTGCACTGTTTGAGTATTCGCATCACCCGACCAGCTATCCATCCAGCGTAGAAAAAATTTAAACATTGTTTCTTCCGGATATTGAATATTTATTTATACTTTTCATTCTAGGAAATGCGATATGAAATTTATGTGAAGCTCATGTCCTATTCCATACTGAGACAACTAAGATTACCTCAGTATGAAGCGACCTCTTACTGTTGTGGTGTTTTGATTAAATTTGACAGATCATAGCCATACTCACGCGCTGTTTCTAAATAAGATTGATAAGTCGCTTCATCTAAATGAGGATTTTTAGATAAAATCCATAAGTATTTATGCGTCGGTCCACCGATGAGGGCAACCTGATACTCAGGATCCACTCTTAACACCCAATAATCACCTTTAGTGAACGGCAACCATCTCAAACCGGCTGGAAGAAAACTCACCTTAAGTTTACTCATTCCCTTATTTTGAGGATAAGCTACCCCCTGTGAAGCGATAATTTTGCCTGTTTCCGTATGACAGCTATTTAAGACACCAATGGTATGATCTGAATTCACAGTGTAATCGGCCGTGGTATGACTGACACAGTTGCGCTGGAAATACATAGGTAAGTGCGCAATTTCATACCATTTTCCCGCATATTGCTGAACATCAATACTTTCTACTGCTTTGGGTTTTATGGATTCTGCTTGAACAGTTAAAGAAAAAACTAGACCAGCGAATGCCATTAAGCCAGTAGCTAAAAGAGGTTTGAGCAAGCTTTTCATTTTATGACCTGTTAGGTATTCAATCCTTTAAAAATACACTAAAGGCATGTGAACAAACTGTGAAAAATTAAATAAAATCTAGATCTTAAAAAACCAAGTTGTTTTTAGGCAATCTCTAAATACATTTTTTCCTTTAGTTTCACAAAAAATTCACCTGAACATCACTATTCTTCTCATTGAACTAGTGCGTTAGTCGCTTATTTAATAAAGCGCTAATTCCTTTAAATTCGCTGGAATTAAAGGGAGAATTTAATGCTTTCATTTTTAAAAGAGTTGTTCTGTTTACATGCTTATGAGTATGAACAGGACGATAAAGGTAATGTAATTAAAGTATGCCGAAAATGTGGCCAAACCAAATTAGGATATTCCTCTAACCCTCTCTAGCCGAACTTATTACGGCAAATGCTTACCGCATGTGAATGTTGGTAGGCTTTTTTATTTAGGGTATATTTTTCACGAAAAAAATTAGCCTTTATATAAAAAGATACGCTGTTATTTTGAATTACCCCACAGTAAGGTATGGCAGCTAAAATATTAAAATCGAGGTCTCTGAAGCCGTAGATTTTCAAATTAAGTCCGATTAAAGTCAGTCTTAGATTTATACGTACCATAAAAAAGCGTCAAGCTAAAAATAATTAACCGTTAATGACTATGGCAGTCCAAGTCCGTTTTGATGATTGGTAAGTTTAAATAATATGTGATTTTAGTCACATTAACTTACAAGTTAGTGATCATATTTTGATTTTTTGTGATGAAAACTTAATCAATAAGTGATTTAATCAGTCTCAGAATAACAATAAACAAATATAAATAGAGAAGGGCAGCAGAAATTTAACTCTCTAATTCTTTGTTATAAAAACAAGAGCAAAGAAGTAAATAAAGAATTAGAGGGTTACGCTTTTCTTACACAATTCACTACACTTTCCATCCTATAAATCATATGAAACGTGGATACAGGATCTGCGGTTTTTTTGTTATTCCCAAGTAGAAATGCCTTATATTGACATTTTCAAGGTCAATATAGAATTTAAGTTTCCTTATTGGATTACTTTCTACTTAGCTGATTCCGTTTTTGTTGCTATAGCTAAATTCTAAAGAGCTGTCGCATTATTAGCTATGTAATGTACTGTTTATGTAGTTCGACTAATTTTAAGCAAATTTTGCTTGAGAGGGCTAGGTATGCATATATCTTTAAAAAATAACCTAGATAACAAAAAAGTATTGGCAAAAGCTGTGTTGAAGAGTGCTGAGCAACTCGGTCTCCATAAAGAGCAACTTGCAATGGTTCTTCAACTAGATTGCGCTACATTGAGCAAAACTGAGCTTGAGTTATATCCTGATTCCGAGCAGGGCAAACATGCATTATTACTTATCCGTATCTATATTGCATTATATACGCTGACTGGTGGAGATCTTGATTGGATTCAGCATTTCATGAAAACAATAAATCATGGGACAGGTGGCATTCCTATGCAGCAAATTGAGAATCCTAGCGGATTAGCTGCTGTCTTAAAATTCGTTGAGGCTATTCGAGATAAGCTATAATCATATATATGATAGAGCTTACAATGATATGCAAAGAACCACCTACAAAAAAGGTCTAATATTTTGAAAATTAATTGATTTATTATATTGTAATTCTTTAATTTAAGATTTGATATTAGAACAGTAATAGCTGTTTTTTAGGAAAAATCAGTGAATAGTAAGTTACAAGAAATTGCAGTTAGATTGCAGCAAATTTTAGACCAAATCACATTATTACAAAATGAATATCAAAGCCTTTATCAAGAAAAAGAAAAACTTATATCGCTTGAACAAAAAAGTCAAAGTAAGAATTATTTATCAGCAGAAGAAAGACTTTTATTATTTTCTCAAAGGTTTATTGGACGAACTGATACCTTTGCTTATCGTTGGGAAAATAGCAGTGGAAAATCTGGTTATTCTGTTGCTTGTGCAAATGAGTGGAAACATGGCATTTGTTACAAACCACAAATTAAATGTTCAGACTGTAAAAGTCGTCAACTATTACCCCTCACACCAGAAGTTCTTTATTCTCATTTAACTGGACAGAAGGTTATAGGCATTTACCCACTGTTAGCAACAGACCAATGTAGGTTACTCGCAGTAGATTTTGATAAATTAGATTGGAAAAATTGTGTAACTGCATTTTCTGAAGCGTGCTTATCTCTAAATATACCATTTTTAGTTGAGCGCTCTCGTTCAGGTAATGGCGCACATATTTGGATATTTTTCTCTGAACCAATTGCAGCCAAGCAAGCTCGCTTAATGGGTGCCGGTATTCTAGATAAGGCCATGGAACTGTATCCCGCTCTAGATTTTGAATCTTACGATCGTATGTTTCCAAATCAAGATCACATGCCAGCAGGCGGATTTGGAAATTTAATAGCATTACCCTTACAAAAACACGCAAGAGCGATAGGAAATAGTACCTTTATTGACAGTAACTTTAATGTCTTTACTGATCCATGGACTGTTTTACAACAAACTGAATTAATGAGTTCTTCTGAAGTTAATATTGTGAATGAACTAGGTTACAGCTTCATCGAACAGAATCAAACAGATGTTGGCCATGAGGTTCCATGGGTAAAAAATATTCCTCAAAAAAATCAAAAAATCACGGGATGTCCAGATTCTATTGAATTGGTATTCGCAAATATGATCCACATTCCAATTCAGACATTACCCTCCCAATTGATAGCACAATTAAAAAGATTAGCTACTTTCTCCAACCCTCGTTTTTTTAAAGCACAAGCAATGCGTTTTTCGACGACTGGTATTCCGAGACACATATGTTGTGCCCGCCTTGAAGGACAATATCTAAGTTTACCACGGGGATGTCTAACAGAAATAAGTCAGTTGCTTAATCAACAAAATATTAAGATTGAACTAAAAGATCAACGCACTAAAGGCGATGCATTAGTCCATATAAGTCTACTTACCGAGTTACACCCTGAACAGGAAATGGCATGTAAAAAAATCCTTGAACATGATGTTGGAATTCTACACGCACCCACGGCTTTTGGAAAAACTGTTACTGCAATTTCTATCATTGCCAAACGCCAAACAAATACACTCATTCTTGTTCATAACAAAGAACTTGTTTCTCAATGGAAAGAACGATTACATTCATTTTTAGCCAATGTTGAAATTGGTACAATACAAGGTGGAAAGGCAAAACCCTCTAATCAAATTGATATTGCGACATATCAAAGTCTAATCAACCGCGTAAGTAATTCAATCAAACCTATTGCCTTTAACTATGGACAAATTATCGTAGATGAATGCCACCATTTATCTGCACCAAGCTATGAATTTCTTCTCAGTGAAGTCAGCCCGTACTACATTCTCGGGTTAACAGCCACACCAGAACGTCAAGATGGGCATCAACCCATTATTTTCATGCAAGCTGGTTCTGTTGTATACAAAGCGAAGTCCAACAATGATACCAAGCTTAAGAAATTATTAATAAAAGTAAATTATGAAGGTGAATTCCCAGAAATTTTATTTGGTACCGAAAATAAACCACATATTTCAAAGCTTATGCAATATCTTGTTGAAAATACAAAACGTAATGATGCCATTATTAAAGATATCTCTCATTGTATTCAAAAGGGCCGCATCCCGTTGATTTTAACTGAACGCAGAAAACATGCCGAAAGTATTAGAAACAAGTTGAATGATTTAGGGTATAAAACATCTATTTTACAGGGAGGTATGAGCCATACAAAAAACACAAAAGAAAAACAAAATTTAGATGATGCTCATGTTGTGATTGCCACTGGAAGATACATTGGTGAAGGTTTTGATCTTCCTCGTTTAGATACCTTATTCTTGGCATTCCCGATCTCCTGGAAAGGTACTTTAGCTCAATATGTTGGGCGTATTCCTAGACCAAATGAAGGTAAATTTGAAGTTCAGGTATATGATTATGTTGATGTTAACCATCCAATATTTGTCAAAATGTTCCAGAGAAGGAGTAAAAGTTATAAAGCGCTAGGCTATATTTTAGAATCCCACAATAATATTATTTTATAATTTTTTCATATATTGACTGTTGAGATAATGCAGTTACCTAAAGCTTCTTTCATACATTGAAAGTCCTGTTGTACATGGCAGTGTTTTCTACTCGAAAAGAGGCGAATGCTGTCTTGTTTGAATATATTGAGGTTTATTACAATCGAATCAGAAGGCATTCAGCAAATGGCTGGTTAAGTCCCGAAACCTTTGAAACAGAAATATTTCAAGAATTTAGAGAGATTTTCTATTCACAATATTGTCTAGGATCAAAGCTGTAATTCCACCAAAATCAACTAGGAAAGTAAACGGGAAATAGATCGTCAGATGTATAAATGGAGGCATCTGATTGAACATTATTTCTGCAATCTTAAAAAATTCAAATGCATTGCTATGCGATGCGACAAAACGGATTCAGGTTTTTCCGCCATGATTTATTTTTGTGCTAGTGTAATTAACTCTCGTTAATTCTCAAGAGGCCTTAGTTTGGGAGGAACATTCGTTTCCTTAATCACTTACATAAGACCATTTATTGCCTTCGAATACAGTTTGTAAATCCAAAGATCCAAAGATCCAAAGATCCAAAGATCCAAAGATCCAAAGATCCAAAGAGAATAAATTCGCTTATCAAAAAAATAAAGGCTACTCATTCACCAATCTATTCAACTTTTATTGCTACTACTTGGCTTTGTTGCACAAACCTAGCCTATAAGGTTTATTCAGTCCTATAATTTCAAAATGAATAAACCTACTCCTAAAACTTATCGTACAACCAACTGGTCTTCCTATAATCGCGCTCTCATTAATCGGGGCAACATTTCCATTTGGTTTGATCCAAACACTCAGTGGTATGCACAACCACAAAACAAGCAAGGTCGAAATCAAACTTACTCCGATACGGCTATTCAATGCTGTTTAATGATCAAATCTTTATTTAGACTCTCTTTACGCATGGTCACGGGTTTTGTTCAAAGTCTGATTAAACTTTGTGGATTAAATTGGACCGCACCAGATTACAGTACACTTTGTCGAAGACAAAAACATATTGATATTGCGATTAGCTATCAAAAAAGTAGTGATGGGCTACATCTACTCGTCGACTCAACTGGCTTAAAGTTTCTAGGTGAAGGTGAGTGGAAACGTAAGAAACATGGACCTGAATATCGTCGCCAATGGCGTAAGCTTCATATTGGCATCGATGCTGAAACCTTGCAAATACGTGCAGTACAGCTTACTACAAATAATGTGAGCGATTCGCAAGTACTCGGTGATTTACTTGCTCAAATTCCCTTAGATGAACGAATTGATTCGGTCTATACCGATGGTGCTTATGACACGAAGCACTGCAGACAAGTCATTCTAGATCGAGATGCACATGCGCTCATTCCGCCAAGAAAAAATGCAAAACCATGGAAAGATCAGAAATTGAGATCTTTAGAGCGGAATGAGTTACTGAAAACAGTTAAACGTTTAGGAAGAACGCTTTGGAAAAAATGGTCTGGTTATCATCGTCGAAGTTTAGTTGAAACCAAGATGCATTGCATCAAACTATTAGGTGATAAATTAACAGCAAGGAGTTTTTCTAGTCAGGTGAATGAGATTCATGCACGCATAGCCGTATTGAACAAATTTACAGAATTAGGTCGTCCTCATACCCAAGTTGTCATTTGAATTCTGTTCAAATGAGCAGAGTGTTATCTTTTAAATCTTTGTGCAACAAAGCCACACAACAATATGTTTTATAACTATTTATTTAACATATAATCACTCATTTTAATATCATCATTTATGTCAATGACTATTACCAAGATTAGGGTTTACACAAAATGATATAGCACTCATTAACCCTAGTGCTATATCATTTTTAATTGAGAGTATTCATTTTAATCGGGCTATTACATGATGTATGCGATTGTCTAATTTTAAGTCTCATATCTATAAAACTTGTAGATAATTATATGTGAGGATTATCACATTTTTGTTATATTGTTTAAGTGAGATTAGTAATCAATATTTAGATCTAATTTAAAGAATTTCAGTTGAGAATCTATCAAAAATGCGCAATACAACTCAAGAATGGAATGCTATATGAGTCAAACAGCGAGTTATTTAGATACTCAATCTATCTTTAATTTAATTGGGCAGCATGCCGATTTAACAGTCATTTTTCATACTGTTAGTGAATGGTTAGAAGCTCGGATACCTGATTCAATGGTATCCATTATGTTGTACTCAGAAACTGAACAAACTTTAAATTTGATCAGCGGTACAGGGCATTTTTCTAATCGATATAAAGAAGCAATCACTAATCTAAAAATAGGTCCAAATGTAGGAGCATGTGGGGCAGCCGCTTTTCATCGTAAACTCGTTATTTGTGAAAATTTAGCGATCGATCAGAACTGGGAATCTTTTAAACAACTGATTCAAGAAGAAAATTTAAATGCATGTTGGTCTACGCCTATTATTAATGGCCAAGGAAAACTGTATGGTACCTTTGGCACATATTATCGTTCTCCTAAATGTCCCACCGACACTCATATTAAATTAATTCGTCATGCCGCATCTTTAGTTGCTTTAAGCATGGATCTGCATACAGAACGACAACAAAAACTAGCTCTTAATGATAAATACCGGTCGTTCTTCACTTACCACCCAGATGCAATTTTTGAACATGATCTTGAAGGCATCATTATTGACGGTAATCTTGCCTCTAAATACATCACTAAATTTAGTCATGAACAGATTATGGGCTTACATTTCTCAAAATTTATTTGTGCTGAATCTCAATCCATAGCTCAAACAGCTTTTGAACAAGCTATCAAAGGCGATGGGCAGCACCTAGAAATTCAAGCACTTAATTCCTTAGGGGAATGTTACTGGTTAGACGTCACTTATTTACCGATTAAACAAGCTCAACAGGTGGTTGGCGTGTTCGGTATCGCTCGTGATATTACATATAGGCGTGAAACCGAGGAAATGCTGCGCCTGCTTAAACGTAGTGTCGATGCTAATCCTCATGGAATCGTGTTGACTAGTACTAGCAAGAACCAAGCAATTGAATATGTGAATCCTGCTTTTGAAAGCCTGACGGGTTATACGAAAGACGAAATCATTGGTAAAAATTGTCGTTTCCTACAAGGTCCTGATACAGATCCTGAAACGGTTAATAAAATACGCAGTGCGATTAAAGAACAGCAGGAAATTCAGGTCACTTTAAAAAACTATCGCAAAGATGGTAGCTGGTTCTGGAACCAACTGATATTAGGACCGGTTTTTAATGACAAAAACTTTTGCACACATTTTATTGGAATTCAGCAAGATGTCACTCAACAACGGGCAAATAGCGAATATATAGCGCGTCAGCAAACCCACGATAATTTAACTGGATTAATTAACCATCATACCTTTGAAGAAGCACTCGATGTCGCATTTTGCATACAACATGAGAGTCATCAATCCTTGATTGTTATGTATGTAGATTTAGATGACTTCCAACCTTTAAATCAAAGCTTGGGACACGTCATTGGTGATCAACTTCTGAGTGCTGTAGCAAATCGCCTGCGTCAAGTCATTCAAGAAGAGGATGTGATTTCTCATTTTTCAGGAGATGAATTTGCCATACTTCTGAATAAGTGTCATGACTTAAAAGAAGTCGCTGTTATTGCAGAGCAAATATTAAAAAGTTTATCCGTTCCATTTGATATTGAGAATCATAAAATCCATATTAGTGCCAGTATTGGCATTGCAGATGATGACCCGCAGGTAGAAAAATCTAAACAATTGCTGCATCATGCGATCCATGCCATGAGTGAAGCAAAAAAAGAAGGTGGAAATACTTGGCACTGGTATGCTTTTAATGCGACCCGCACACACAAAATCGATTACGTGCTGATGCGCCATGAATTAATGGTCGCCCTCGAAGAAAAACAGTTTAGGCTCGTCTATCAACCGGTTATTGATGCTGACTCAGGCCAATTGAAAAGTGTAGAAGCCTTAATTCGTTGGCAGCATCCACAAAGAGGTTTGATTTCTCCAGCAGACTTTATCCCGTTCGCTGAAAGAACCGGTCAAATTGTAGTGATTGGCCAGTGGGTTTTACAACAAGCTTGTCAGGATATTGTGCAATGGAATAAGAAACATGGTGCTACCCTCAGTGTCGCAGTCAATCTTTCTCCTTTACAATTTAGACGTACAGGCTTTCTGCATGACTTGCAAAAAACACTTGCAGATACGCAATTGCCACCCGAGTTGTTAAAAATTGAAGTCACTGAAACGATGTTAATTGCAGGTGCTGATCGTTCTTCAGAAATTTTAAAAGCTGTGCGTGATTTAGGGGTCAAGGTGTCTGTAGATGACTTTGGAACAGGCTACTCCAGTCTGAGCTATCTACGGACTTTACCTATTGATGAGATAAAACTTGATCGTAGTTTTATTGAACATTTACCTGAAAATGAAAAAGATGGTGCTATTGTTGCTGCCATTATTGTCATGGCCCATAAACTGGGATTAAACGTAGTTGCTGAAGGCATAGAAAATCAAGCCCAGGCTCAGTTCCTCAGAAAATATGAATGTAATTATTTTCAAGGCTACTATTTTGCTAGACCTGCTTGCCTTGCGGAGCTCAAACTTAATTATAAGCAGGTAGAATTATGATGCAAATAAATACAGTTCCACTATTTAATAACGAATACAGTTACGTCCGCTATTTTTAGCTTGATAAAGTTTATTATCAGCCATTTTAAAAACTTCAGTCACATCGTTTGAGTTTTTAGGCCAAAATGCCATTCCAACAGATATCGTAATGGGTCCGATAGAATCAATGTTGCTTGATTCCATTGTTTTTCTTAAACGTTCGGCAGCATTGTAGGCGACCTTGGGATCGGAAGTGGTCATTAATACAATAAATTCTTCCCCTCCTATGCGACAACAAATGTCTTCGTCCCTGAAATTATTGTTCATAAAACAGGCAAAGTTTTTTAAAACAATATCCCCTTGATCATGACCATAGGTATCATTAACATTCTTAAAAAAATCGATATCAATCGCCAGAACAGCAAAACTTCTTCCTAAACCCACCAATTCTTTTAAGAATATTTGCATACCACGTCGATTATATAACCCCGTCAGTGGATCGGTATTCACATGTTCACGCAATTCAGTAATCTTCTCACTGAACGCTTGTGAACTGAGTAGCAAAGACGTTCTAAACTTTAATACTTCAAAATACCAAGGATCAACTTGTTTGATTTTATCTTGAATGTCTGGCTGATTGAGCATGCTGGCCATTTTGGCCAAGCTATTTAAAGGTGAAGAAATAAAGCGCGACATTCTCCAGACTATAAAAAATATAAAAAAATAAAAAATAAAGATACCGACTGAAACTTTTAAAAGAATAACATTGGCTTGCTTTAACAACTCTTCCGTCGGTTGCTGAGAGACTACGATCCACTTCACACTCGGAATGTATGCAAAACCGGCCAAATTTTCAACACCACGACTATTGATTAACCGGACATTCCCCATCCGTGTACGCACCATATAGTCCAGACCATTATTATTGATAATTTTTTCTCCAATTCTTGAATGATCAGGATGAAAAATAATGCGATTATCCTGATCAATAACATACATATAGCTTTTTTTAAAGTCATACTCGGTTGAAAGCATTTTCTGAATTAGATTATTTTTTTGTAAATAAATCGTGCCACCTATCATACCGTGATAATTTTTATTCTGGTCATAAATAGGTTGAGACAGCAGCACAACCAGATTATGTTTAACTGACCAATATGGCGAAGAAATATAAGTCGTTTTATGCTTTAAAGATTCAGTAATTCCAACTGTTTTATATGAAATATGGGTACTCAGATTTAAACTTTGCGGTGCAAAAGAGATGACTCTTTTTTGCTTATCAACAATTAATACACTATTAAATTTGTTGGATTGATTTTTAAGACGCTTTGCTTCTTCTTGTATTAATCGAGGGTTAGAAAAATCCTGTCCTAACAGGTCAGCACTATACTTTAACTCTTTGAGCATATCATCAAAATGCTGATCTGCACTGGTGGCAACCTTTGACGCATATTTGGCATTCACTGAAAGCGAGTTCTGAACGAGTTGCTCTTTAATCACATAATTGAGAATAAATATAGAAACAATAAATAAGCACGAAACACTAACAATGGTCGAAATCAAGATCAGTTTACGAAGATTTAATTTAAGTGCCAAGAGAATCTGTTTCAAAAACGCAATCTCGCAATACCGTGTCCAAATTTACACTTTATAACATATTTGCCAAACAAGTTAACAAATACATTTGTAATAAACTTCATTATTTATATTTTCTAATCGAAATCAAATGACAGTATTCATTGAAATACTTAAAGATAGCGTGATTTATCTGCTTTAAAATTCTGCACTTCAACTCCGGATTTCCCTGCAATTTATATATATCGCTATTTAGAAAACCACCCCATTTCCAGTTCAATCATCAGCTAAACGAATGACTCTTTATTTAAAAAACCGAGCTACTTACATAACTCGGCTAACTCTCTGATATTCACTCAGCTACTAAAACTACGTTCATGAAAATTAGAATGTGACACGCTTATAATCACGGTAGTTCGGCTTCCAGAAATTCGCTTCGATGGCTTGAGTTAACAACTCATCAGAGATGAGCGGTGCAACCCCCGCTTCCATCGCTGCTTTAGCCACTTTAAACGCAATCGTTTTAGATACCTGCTGAATTTCATTCAAATCAGGGAGCAGATCTGCTTCTGGATTCTGTAACATGGGTGAGCATGCTGCCAAGGTATTACTCGATGCTATCAGCATACTGTCGGTTACTCGAGTTGCACCAGAGGCAATCACCCCCAAACCAATGCCAGGAAAAATATAAGAGTTATTACATTGCGAGATGTTGTAAATCTTACCTTGATAATTAACAGGTACAAATGGGCTGCCAGTTGCGATGAGTGCCCTGCCTTCGGTCCATTGCAAAATATCTGCTGGCACGGCTTCAACTTGTGAAGTCGGATTCGATAAGGGCAAAACAATGGGACGTTCGCAATTAGCTGCCAGTGTCTTGATGATCTCTTCAGTAAATAAACCTGCTTGACCCGACACACCAATTAACACCGTGGGTTTGGCATTTTGTACTACATCGAGTAAGGAAATAATTTCTTGTGCATTGCCCCAGTGCTCCACATTGTCTGGTTTTTGCGCGAGCTTACGTTGAAAATCAAGCAAATTTGGCTGGTTTTCAGTGATCAAGCCAAAACGGTCAACCATATAAATACGAGCACGTGCCTGCGCATTAGTTAAGCCTTCAGTCACCATTTTCGCCACAATTTGTTCAGCAATACCACAGCCAGCTGAGCCTGCACCCAAGAAGGCAATTGTCTGATCTTTCAGTTGTTTACCTGCAGCATGCGAAGCAGCAATCAGACTCCCCACGGACACCGCTGCCGTGCCTTGAATATCATCATTAAAACAACAAATTTGATCACGATATTTATTTAATAAAGGCATGGCATTTTTTTGGGCAAAATCTTCAAATTGAATCAAAGCTTTTGGCCAACGGCGCTGAATGGCTGCAATCACATGGTCGACAAATTCATAATATTCATCTCCATTAATGCGTGGCTGATTCCAACCCATATAAATAGGATCGTTCAGCAATTGCGAATTATTGGTACCGACATCTAAAGTAATCGGTAAGGTATAAGCAGGACTTATGCCACCACATGCAGTGTATAAAGACAATTTTCCAATCGGAATGCCCATCCCACCAATACCTTGATCACCCAAACCTAAAATACGTTCACCGTCAGTAATCACAATGACTTTGACATTTTTTTTATTCACATTTTGTAAAATATCATCAATATGGGCTCGATCTGGATAAGAGATAAAAATTCCGCGATGGCGGCGATAAATATCGGAAAAACGCTGACAAGCTTCACCCACTGTTGGGGTATAAATGATCGGCATCATTTCAGTTAAATGATGCTCAATTAAGTGATAGAACAAAGTTTCATTGGTGTCTTGAATATTGCGCAGGTAAATGTGCTTATTGATCGCATCATTAAAAGCACAATATTGTTGATAGGAACGCTGGCTCTGCTCCTCTATGCTTTCAATGACATGAGGAATAAGGCCGTGCAAATTGAAGTGACTACGTTCTTGTTCAGTAAATGCAGAACCTTTGTTTAACAATGGGAGTTCTAAAAGGGTATTACCGGCATAAGGAATATATAAAGCTTGCTTTTGAGCCAAATTATCAGTTGTCATTTCCAATCTCATTTTGACGTATTGTCGATGGAATGCAGAAGAATTCAATCCCATCTGACCAGGGTCTAGCTTAGCCCTATTTGGTGACAATTTGATATTTATAAGCTTGATAGCAATCCACAAGTGATTTTATCGGTGAATAAAAATAGCGAATAAGCAAAATTTAATCGGCAAAGCAAAATCACTTTTCTTAAATCAAGAATGATCAGTCTGCCAATTTATATAAAAATTGGTAGACTGACTCTAGATTGTTACTCTTCTAAAAGACTTCTTAACATCCAGGCTGTTTTTTCATGGACTTCAAGTCTTTGTGTAATCAGATCAGCTGTTGGCTGGTCATTAACTTCATCCACGATGGAAAAGATACTTCGAGCAGTTCGCGCAACAGTTTCATGTGCATTAACCAGCAGGCTGACCATTTCCTCCGCTTTAGGAACACCTTCTACTTCTTTAATTGCGGTTAATTTTACAAATTGTTTATAGGTTCCAGGAGCAGGAAAGCCTAAAGCACGAATTCGCTCAGCAATGATATCCAAGGCATTCCATTGCTCCGTATATTGAGTCATAAACATGTTATGTAAGCTATTGAATTGTGGCCCAGTCACGTTCCAATGAAAGTTATGGGTCATCAAATACAAGGTATAGCTATCCGCTAGCAGTTTGGATAAACCTTCAACAATTTTGGCACGATCACTATGAGAAATGCCAATATCAATTTTCATTGTTTTAGATTCTTTTTTAGAACTCGCCATTTTTTAGACTCCTTATATTTTAAGTGTATATGTTATATAGACATTAAGATTTTATGACCATCACGGGCAATTCCGTTGAGCAAAGTACAGCTGTGGCCACACTTCCGAGTATCCATTTTTTAAAACCTTTACGACCATGCCATCCCATCACAATGAGATCAGTTTCAAGCTGTTTGGCAGTTTCAACAATACCCTCTTCAAACAGTACGCTTTTTAGGACTTTTGTTTCTACTTGAACACCCGCCGCATATGCAATTTCGCTTGCTTGTTTTAATACCTCTTCTGCATTCGCATAGGCTTGGATAAAGTGTTCTTTCATTGAAGCAGATACATAATATTGACATCCTCACCCACCTGAAAGGAGGATGATTCCTACTTCTAGACGCTTATGCCCAAGCGCAAGTATGTTCTTAGCAGAATTTAAATCACTGATTTAGACTTCCGCATTCACATTCCCATACTCTTATTCGCAAATCTGCTCTACCTTTCGGACTGCTTGCGGTGATCTCACCACAGCACGAACAGATTTGGGTTGTGAATCTCTCGTTGACTTCTTCAAACAATACCCCTGCGTTCTCGCATTTATACTTGAGCATTGTTTTTAGTGCTGAAAAACTTGCATCTAAAACAGACTTTGCCATTTTGGTTTTCACTAGTTTTTTCGCACTCAGATCACCTACAACAATCAGTGCATTTTCCCGGACCAGTTCAGTACTGGCCTTATGCAAATGGTCTTTACGACTGTTTGCAATCTTGGCGTGTCATGCACGGACACACTTTTTATTCTTTGCTCGTTGAGCAATCCCTAATTTCTGTTCATATTGACGGTAGAACTTGGGATTTGAAATTACCGTACCATCGGAACAAGTGGCTATATCCTTTAAGCCCAAATCAATCCCGATCGCTTTAGTTCCTGTCGATTTCTCAGTTTTAGGACTATCCACAACCAAGCAGACATACCAGCGGCCACGCGCATCCTCGACAAATGAACCTGTTTTAATACTGTATTGACTTAATCCGTAGCTATCCCATATTTTAAATTGATGCTTGCCATATTGAACAAAACCATCAGCATATTTGATTGCTACTTTCTTGAATAGTATCCATCCAAGTGATCTTCTTGCTGATTTTTTGTTGCTGACACGCCATTTGAGTTTCGCTTTTTTGAATTGTTTTCTACGTGTGACCAATTCAGCCGAAATCGCCTGAATAGTTTGGCTATGCAATCCACACTCTTTAGATGCGCCCTTAGTGTACTTATCAATATCATATGAACTTAAAAACTCACCTTTTCTTTTGAGGTGCTTAAAACTTAAATCATTCACATAATTCCAAACAAAGTTCACCTCAGATGCTAATTGGTCTAGCACCTTGCAATGTTTGTCTTTTATGCGTAATTTAAGTGTTTTCATGGGCTTATTTTAGATCATGTTAAATTAAAGGTGTTGATTTTAAAAAAATCCAACGACATTTCATGTCGTGTCGCTTATATCTCTGCCCTGAAGGACAGAGTTTTACGCTCCATTTGATAAACTCGTTCAAAGTTTTGTGTTAGCTAAAAATTTACATGATAATTATATCATTAGGCCTATGTGAATTATCTGTGAATAAATGGATAAAACCTGTTTACAGCCAATAAGATAGATTAGGCTCAACGGTGAATTTTAATTAGTGGATGTCTGGAATCTAGCGCGTACAGTTACGCCCCTCATGCTTGGCTTGATACAGTTTTTGATCCGCCATTCTCAGAACGTCCTCTACATCTTCAGAATTTCGAGGCCAGTAAGCGATACCAATTGAAATGGTCACCGTTCCCATATCCTCCATCTCTGTGAGTTCAACCGCTTTTCGTAGCCGTTCCGCGGCCTGAAAAGTAATTTCCGGATCCGAAGTAGCCATTAAAATAATAAACTCCTCCCCCCTGAACGGCAGCAAATATCATTGTCACGAAAATGATATTTCATCACGCTCGCCAGCCTTTTTAAGACCACATCGCCTTTGTCATGGCCATAGGTATCGTTCACCTTTTTAAAGAAGTCGATATCCACTGCCAGCACAGCAAACTCGGTACGCATACGCACAAATTCTTCAATAAACAGGTTCATCCCACGGCGATTGTATAAACCGGTCAGCGGATCGGTATTCACCGACTGATTCAGCTCATCAATTTTTTCATTAAAATTCTGACAGCTTAGCATCAGGGAATTTTTGAATTGATCGACTTCAAAATACAAAGGGTCGATTTTGTTAATTTTTTCCTGAACATCCGGCCGACTGAGCATACTGGCCATTTTCGCTAAATGGTTTAAAGGCAGTGCAATAAAACCAGATAAACGCCAGACCATAAAGAAAATGAATAAATAGAATAGTGTAATTCCGATGGACACTTTGAAAATGATGCTGTTGGCCTGAGCAAATAGCTCATCAATCGGCTGCTGTGACACCACAATCCAGTTCACACTGGGAATATGCGAGAAACCGACCAGACTGTCTATTCCTTTACTGTTCATCAGGCGGAAAGCTCCATCCTGTTGATTCAGCATCGTTGTTAATCCGTCACTGGTCTGGACTTTCTGGCCAATTTGCTGAGTATCGGCATGAAAAATGATTCGTTTTTGGTCATCCATGACATAGGTATAATTTTTCTTATAGCCATATTTGGATGCCAGCATTTCACTGACCAAATTCTTACTCTGCAGATAAATCGTGCCCGCAATAAAACCCAAATATTGTCCTTTGTCATCAAAGATCGGTTCAGAAACAATGACGATCAGTTTTTTCGTCGAAGACCAGTACGGAGAAGAAATATAAGTTTGCTTGTGCCTGAGTGACTCGGTAATGCCATATGTTTTCTGGATCTGTTTTGAATCAATCTTTAAGGTCGTCGGGAAAAATGAAATGATATGACCTTCACTGTCAGCCAGAAACACACTGTTGAAATTTCCTGACTGGCTTTTTAGTCGCGCCGCTTCACTGCTTCTCAAGCTTTCATTGGAAAAATTTTTGCCTAGTACCTGGGTGCTGAATCTTAAATTTTTTAATATTTCCTCAAACTGATAGTTGGTATGTACAGCAATTCTGGATGAATATTCTGCATTTAACGCCAAGGAATTATCTATTAGTCGTTCTTTAACTGTATAATTTACAAAGAATAAAGCAAAGACAAACAGACAGGTCACACTCAGAATGGTTAAAAGTAAGATTAACCTACGCAAATTTAAGTTGAGCGCCAATAAAACCTGTCTCACTAGATCAATCCTAAGTGATGATTTATTATATTTATATCATAAAACTTATTTTATAAATAATTTTTCTCAGCTCTAAGTTACAGATTTCAGTAACTAAATTAAATTTCAAGCCGAGTCTTTTGCCTCTGCTTCGATAAAATTCGACAATGATTTTAAAAGTTTTTAGGCTGCATCAATAAAGGAGTGCAATGGTGAAGAAGACCATGTTCATATGTTCATTCAATACCCATCAACCATTCAAATTTCCAAGTTGGTGAATAATTTAAAATCAGTAAAAAGCAGAAGAATACGAAATCAATTTTTAGACTTACGGGGGAAGTTATGTAAAACCTGTGCTTTGGTCACGTTCTTATTTTTCTGCCTCATGCAGTGGTACGCCACTCAAAATAATTAAACAGTATATCCAAAATCAACAAGGTTAATTGTTGCGAAATTTACCTCCACCTGAGAAGTACTGCTTCGCAAGATCGAGTAGAGTCCTATTTCATTTTTAAATTTTTTTTGATTATAATTAGATACTTATAATCCTAAAATGACGGGTAAAAATTGCCGAGATATCTTGACCAGACGCTTACCTTTATATTTGGTTAAAAAAACAAATATATAGATATCAAAAGAAGGCATATACTTTATAACAACTAAAATCACATAGGAGCAGAAAAATGCCTCTCAAATTTGTAATTCGCTTCACTAGTATTTTGTTTTCCGTATTAATTCTGGCTGCTATCGCCATTCACTTTTTCTTTTCAAGTAAGCTAACCACGGACTTATGGATCATTTTAGTGCCCACTATTCTGGGTGTTCCAATCTTGACATCAGTTATCTTTACAAAAGATGATGAATTGAGTATCCCATCTGCTGATTAGCGTATCTATATATAAATTAATAAAGTAGTGATCTAATTATTGAAAAGCTCATTGTAAAATAGGCTTTTTTTGTTGTCTAAAAATAAGAAGAGCCAAACTCAACAATTCGACTGGTTTTAATCGCTTTATGCTTTATCGCACCGGCTTCTTTGATCGAAGAAACTAGCTCATCAAATAAATTGTTATCCAAAAAATTACTCCTTCACGAATTGAGACTCAGGATCGCTGTTTATGTGTCAATCAGGTTATTTTTAACTGAAATCACCAAGAAGAATATTTAATCCTCCTCTATAACCGAGTAATAAGTCACTCGAAGACTGCCGGTTTTTCTTTTATTGCCACGAGCACATCCTATTTTAGCTATTCCATCGCCACTCTTAATGACATCACCTTGATCAGGCTGTATTCTGATGTAAAAAATGCATTGAGAGAACTGTGCTCGAAATTATTGCTCAGCTGTGTGGCGGTATTGGTTTATTTTTAATTGGCATGATTTTAATGACCGACAGTCTTAAAGAAATGGCAGGTGAAACTTTACGAGTATGGCTGACCAAATTTACAGGGACACCGTTTAAATCACTGTGTTCTGGTATTGGTCTGACCTTGATTGTCCAATCTTCTACAGCCACTACCCTTGCGACTATTGGTTTTGTCGGGGCGGGAGTATTGAGTTTTACCCAAGCAATTGGGGTGATTATTGGTGCCAATATCGGAACAACCAGTACCGGTTGGATGGTGGCTTTGCTCGGGGTTAAGTTTTCTATTGCCACTTTTGCCTTACCTCTAATTGCTTTAGGCGCGCTGTTAAAATTATTAACCCATGGCCGTTTAGCATTATTGGGTTTTGTACTGGCAGGTTTTGGTCTGATTTTCTTTGGAATTGATCAACTACAGATTGCGATGTCAGGATTTGCTAAACAAGTCGATTTGTCAATTTTTAACTATCACTCATTTGGGCAAAAGCTGTTTCTGGTTTGGATTGGACTGATCATGACGATCTTGCTGCAGTCTTCCAGTGCAGCCATTACTGCGACTCTAGCTGCTTTAGCCAGTACAGCAATTGACCTGCAGCAAGCCTTATTACTGGTGATTGGACAAAATATCGGGACAGTGGCAACTGCAGTACTGGCTGTTATTGGTGGCTCGGTTAATGCCAAGCGGACTGCAGCGGTGCATGTGGTTTTTAATGTGGTCAGTGCGGTATTTGCTTTCTTTGTATTGCTGCCCTTATTTAACTGGACCTATTATCATATTCAATCTATTGCTGCATGGGATGAGGTCGTTATAGTGGCGGCCTTCCATACTTTATTTAGTGTAATGGGCGCATGTATTTTTATACCTTTGATCCATCAATTTAATGACCTCATTTGTAAGTTTTTACCTCAGAAAACGTCCGGTGTGCTCGAAATTCTGGATGAATCTAATCTGGAGATTCCAAGTGTGGCAATCATTGCTGCAGAAAAAGTAGCGTATCAAAGCCTGATTCAGATGTTTGAGATATTGCGTCGTGCTTTTCAGGATGGGGCGACTGTTAGCCCAAAAGAATTCCAGCAATTAGATGAAGTGATTGAACAGCTAGAAGCCTATTTAGAGAAAATTGTGGTTCCAGAATATCAACAAGATAAACAACGCTTGACCTTTTTATTACGCATGATGGTTTATATGCATGTTCTGCGAAGTGATTTGGAAGGTGTTTCCTATGCATTGGTTATTCGGACCCAACCACATATTTATCAAGTGGCTTTAGATTTCCTAAATATTCTGGATCATTATGCAACCAGTTTGGAATTCTTAGAAAATGCTGAAGTCATTGATAATTTTAAACAGGAACTGGCCAATCTTAAACACTGGACAGATGAGAACCGCGCAACCTTACGTGAAGAGGTGATGCAATACGCCACCTTAAACCGGCTAAGTGCAGCAAGAAGTTTAAAGCTTCTTGCTGCAAAACGCTGGCTGGACCGATTGATCGCCCATACCAAAAGATTATCAAAAGTGCTGGCTGAACGTTGAAACCTTTATCAATCCTTTAACAGTCTTCTGGCATCTTTCAAAGCAGTTCTTAAACCTTCTTTCAGAGTGGGATGATAAAAAGGTTTCTTCAAAATATTATCCATGCTCAAATCAAATATTGGCTAAATAAGCTGCAACATCATCCACTGTGGCTCTCGCTGTTCTAGAAACGCCAATTAATGTTGCAGAGGCTAGTCCAGTCCAGTCTCCATATCCCACTAACCACAAGTTCGCGATCTTGACCGACCTTCCGTCCTTAACCTCTACCGAGTTATCTTGCTCTACCGCACCCAGACTGCTCAAGTGATCCAATGAGGCTTTAAAACCCGTGCACCAGATGACCGCATCAACGTGTTCTTCAGAGCCATCAGGCCAAATGACAGAATTTGTGGTAAACGATTTAAAAGGCGGACGACTATGCAAAACCTCTCTCTCCCTCGCCTCCTTAACACTATCAATCATCACAATATCACCAAGCCCCCCAACAGGCTGATCAATGACTTTACCCTCTTGCTGTGCTTTTAAGCGTTCCGTCGCTCTTAAAAACAGTACACGACCGTCCACATCATCGGATAAAAATTGAGGCGGAGTTTTTGTGACCCAAATGGTTTCAGCAACTTGTGAAACCTCAGCGAGTATTTGCGCGCCCGAATTCCCCCCACCCACCACGATGACTTTCTTATCTTTAAATGGATCTGCATTCAGGTAATGGGCTGAATGTAACTGCGTGCCTTGAAAGTTTTCCTGTCCCGGATAATCAGGAATAAACGGCTTGCGCCATGTCCCTGTTGCACTGATCACCACCTTGGCTCGCCAAAACTTTTCTCCAGCATATACGTCTAAATACTTTCCCTTCGATTCCACACGATCGACATGTACTGGACGAACAATCGAAAATTGATATCTCTGTTCATAAGCCGATAAATACTGGATCACCTCATTTCGTGTTGGATAGGTCTGTTCAGTGATGGGCATCATCCAACCGGATAGAGAACTCCAGGTATTAGGAGAAAAAAGACGCAATGACTCCCAGGTATGCAGCCAGGCACCCCCTGCTTGATTTTGCTCATCCAATATAATGAATGGGATTTTCTTGCGCTTTAAAAAATAAGCGGTAGATAAAGCGGCCTGCCCACCACCGATAATGATCACATCAGTTTCAGTCTGTTTCTGGTTCAAAGCCTTCACCTTTTCCTTATTTATCTCTGACTTCTTTAATGTAAAAACCCAATCATGAAGACTGGGTTTTTACAATATTCATTGTACCTTTAACAGCACTTCATCGGTACAGCATAAAAGTGTTACTGACCTGGTAATGAGGCGCAGTATTTAATACCATCCAGCATTTACAAACTGCGCTGATTTACACGATTGGACAACTCTTCAGCCGATTCCTTGCGTTCAGAATAACGATCAGTCAGGTATTTGCTTTGACCACGAGTCAGTAGGGTGAACTTAAATAACTCTTCCATGACATCCACAATCCGGTCATAGAAAGCTGAAGGCTTCATTCGTCCATCTTCTTCGAATTCCAAGAAAGCTTTCGGAATTGAAGACTGATTTGGAATGGTGATCATCCGCATCCAGCGCCCCAAAATACGCATCTGGTTCAGGCTGTTAAATGACTGTGATCCACCACTGACTTGCATCAAGGCAAGGGTTTTACCTTGGGTGGCACGGATTGCCCCTCCTGCCAGTGGAATCCAATCTATTTGTGATTTAAAAATTGAACTCATAGAACCATGGCGTTCAGGTGAACACCAGACCATGCCTTCTGACCATGCTAAAAGTTCATGCAACTCTTTTACTTTTGGATGCTCAGTATCCGCATCTTCAGGTAAAGGAAGCCCTTTAGGATGAAAGATTTTTACTTCCGCCCCAAAATGCTCCAGGATTCGACCGGCTTCAAGAACGGCAAGGCGACTGTAAGAGCGTTCTCGATTCGAGCCGTAAAGGAGCAAAATGCGAGGGGGATGAGCAAGTTCTTTTGCCTGAACTTTTTCAAAAGTCGGTTGCTCAAGAAGATTAAGATCTACGTTTGGGAGATTCATAGAATTAGGCCTCTTTAAAAACTTTTTTTCTCAGCCAGAGCGAAACACTCACCAAGGCAATCAACACCGGAACTTCGACCAATGGACCAATAATCGTGGTAAAAGCAACAGGTGAAGCGATACCAAAAGTGGCAATTGCGACTGCCAGTGATAATTCAAAATTATTCCCGGCTGCAGTAAATGCGATTGCTGTGGTCTTAGGATAGTCATTGCCCATCCATTTACTCATAAAGAAGCTGATAAAGAACATCAAAACGAAGTAAATGGTTAAAGGAACCGCGATTCGTAAAACTTCCAGTGGAAGACTCACGACATCACCACCTTTTAGGCTAAACATGGCCAGAATCGTGAACAGTAAAGCCATTAAACTCAGCGGGCTGATTTTCGGAATAAACTGAGTTTCATACCACTCTACCCCTTTTTGTTTCACCAGAATCCAACGCGTTAAGAAACCCAACAGAAATGGAATACCAAGATAAACCAGAACAGCATGGGTGATGGTCCAGAAATCAACATGAATGACCTGTGAAGCAACACCGAAATAAGGTGGCAGGAAGGTCAGGAATAACCAGGCATAGGTACTGAAGAATAAAATCTGGAAGATACTGTTAAAGGCAACTAAGGCTGCAACATATTGATTATCACCACAAGCTAGGCCATTCCAAACCAATACCATGGCAATACATCGAGCTAGACCGATCAGGATGACACCAGTCATATATTCGGGATAGCTATGTAAAAATATAATAGCCAGAGCAAACATCAGTACTGGAGCAATTAGCCAGTTTTGTATTAAAGATAAAGTTAGTGTTTTTTTATCTTTAAATACTTGTGGCAACGTCGCATAGTTCACTTTTGCCAGGGGTGGATACATCATCAGAATAAGACCAACTGCAATTGGAATATTCACAGAGTTGATACTTAATTGATCGAGTGCGACAGAAGCTTGCGGAAAGAAGTTCCCGATGGCAATACCTAGAGCCATGGCAATAAAAATCCATAGCGTCAGGTTACGATCTAAAAAGGATAAGCGTTTTTCAGACATATCTCTTACTCGACATTCGAAATTTTATTGATTTCAGCAATGAGTTCAGGACGAGAGAGTTTATTTACATCGAGGGCAAATAAAGCATCTAAGCGTTTATTGATATGTTCAACAGTGCTCATAAAGGCTTTCATTTTTTCTTCTTTATTCACTTCTAGGTGTGAAGGATCAGCCAATCCCCAATGTGCCTTGATTGCACCACCCAAATAAAGTGGACAGGCTTCTTGAGCAGCAGAGTCACATACCGTGATCACAACATCAGGTTGGTACTGTTCACAGTCATCAATCGTTTTACTCCATAAACCTTCGGTAGATAACCCTAAGTTTTCAAGGGTTTCTATGGTCAGCGGGTGCACTTGTCCTGAAGGCTTACTCCCAGCACTATATGCTTTCCAACCTTCCGGGGCACGGCTATTAAACAAAACTTCTGACAAGATGCTACGGCAGCTATTGCCTGTACAAAGAAATAAAAACTTCATTTTTTACTCACAATGAATTTGAATACAAGAATCAGGTATAGGTGATTTATTCAGACTTTCTGTAGGTTGTAGTTCTGCAAGAATTGCAAAACACCACTCGGGTAATTTTTGGTTAATACTGTAATACACCCATTGCCCTTGACGACGATCGGTTAGTAGCCCGACTGAACGTAAAAGAGCTAAATGGCGAGAAATTTTAGGCTGGCTCAGTTGGAGTTTTTCGGTGAGGTCACAAACACAAAGCTCTTGATGCTTCGCTACCAAGACAACAATGTTCAGACGTGTCTCGTCCGCTAAACATTTAAAGAAATTGACTTGTTCCATCGCTGCACCTCTCTGTTCATGTGGATATATAAATATCCACATATATTAACCAATTTTTTTATTTCAATCTTTGTCCATTTTCATCTACTATTTTTTCACCATCTTCTTTGCTAAAAGCACCTTTTTGTGGGAAAGGTAAAATATCTAGTACCACTTCTGATGGTCTTGCCAGACGTGTACCCAATTCTGTAACTACAAAAGGACGGTTAATTAACAGCGGATACTGCAGCATAAAATCTATAAGTTGTTCATCAGACCAATCTTCTTGATCAAGCCCTAAATCAGAATACGGTGCTACATTGCTTCGTATAGCTTGTCTAACTGTAAGATTTGCATCTTGAATCATGCGGCGTAGCTCATCTTGCGATGGCGGCATTTGTAAATAGTGAACAACTGTAGGCTCAATTCCTGCATTTTGGATTAAAGCCAAGGCATTCCTGGACGTACCACACTCAGGATTGTGGTAAATCTTTACGGTCGAGGTCATTTTTGCTGACTCTGCTGTTAAAAAACTTAGAGATATTTATATATGTATTTCCATATATATGCAAATACATATATTAAAATTCTTTTATTTGGTGAACTGAGCTTTCAAAAATTCATAAAATATTTGTATTTTTTCTCACAAGTTTAAACTTGAAGCATTCAAGGATAGGTATTCCTCCTTCTACAAACTATCAATAATGGCTATTGAATTACTCGATTGTTTTTCACGATTGAAAATACCCCCTGAAGACTAGTCAAAAAGACCCTAGCTTAAAATTTTGGATAACACACTTAGGCTATTTTTTATTCGAAAAGCTAGGATGCATGATCATCCAAAGATGCATATATGATCTAAAATCCTGAAAATGAATAGTCTTTTGCTTATAGATAAATTTGAATGTTAGCTCGAAATATTGATACTTATTCAAACCATTGAGATTGTGATCTATTTTTATTTTTTCAAATTCCTTCTCCTCTGGATTATAACCTCTTAAATGCCATACTTGCTTGCCAAATAAAGAGATCCCCATATTTCTAAAATTTTCGAGGAAAAGTCGATCTTGTTCTGTATTGTAGAACTTTATAAATGCCTCAGAACGACGAGTCCTAAAAACCATAATCTCTAACATCCGCTTAAAATCATCAAGTTCCACCCAAGTTAGCACTTTCCTTTGTAGTGACCTATTCAACTGTAAGAAATAACTACGGCGATCTATTTCACTACTCATTTTGGGTAAAATTGTTCCGTTTCGTTTGTCATCAATTAGCCTCGACCTCCTTCTGTTGGTAACTGCTACCATCGCTATACGCTCTGCACTTTGCCAATACATTTGCAGATCTGGATTTAGACTGGTTTCAATACCTTGCTGCAATGATTTTTCATAAGCGGATAATTGACCAAAAACTTCGAGTGGATAATGCCAATACAAGGTTTCTGAAGACTTCTTGTATTCCACTGGTTGCTGCAAATAAGGAAGTGACGATGCACTGGTTTTAAATTTTAGGAAATTGCATTGTTTATTCAATAGCTTGGAAGATAAAATAATAGGCTGTTCATCATGACTTTGCTTATTATGAATTAAATATTCATATACCTTTTTAGGCATTTTAAACGTTTGCTGCTGTAGACTAGACATGATGATCAGATCTGCTACATGTAAATAAGTTTCTGCAGTCGTGGCTAAAGACTCATGCCCAAATAAATCTGATAAAACTAACCATTTCTTCTGGGAAATAGAATCCACATTGGTATGTATACCCAAAAGTTTTTCACGAATTCGAGTCGAATGTGGCTGTGTATAATCGGTATATCCTTCGATTAAAGCATGATCTGCATGCATGACCAAAAACAGTTGATTGATTGCAGTGTGACGGAAACTATGTAACCTGTAAGGTGCCTGACCTAAACGATTCCATTGCCAGGTTTTAAATAATTGATTAAGAAAATTTCCGGTAATTTTTTGCCCATTAAAAATAAATAATGCATCCTTATTTTTACTATTTGAAAATCTTTGACTGAGGAATTTCGAGAGTAATTCATTTTCTTGTGCAGTCAGTAATAAACTTATGGGGATACGACGTTTTGCTTTTTTTGACTTCAACCGACGTAAAGGATTAGGACAAATTCGAAAAACAATTGGGGATTCAGGTGTCGCCTGAATCACATCTTTGACTCGTAGGCCCAATAACTCATTTGCCCTTAAACCCGTCCGATACAATATCGTAAACAATAAAATAAATGGCGATACATCAAAATTAAAATTTTCAAATCCCCCAATTTTCTTTTCTAAATCCAATTGGAGTTGCTGCATAATTGCTGGTGAAATCATGCGCGCTTCGACTATATGTTTCATTGCTATTTTTTCAAGTTGATCTTTATTAATTGGAGGAACGTTACGAAATCCCAATTCATGTTCAAGAACATCAGATTGATTTTTCTCAGAATCATATTGATTAAAAGCTTTCTCTTTACTTTGAAATTCATGAAATTCTATTAATAATTTACGTAACTGACTGACTACCTTGTTATTTTTTAAATTTTCACCAGTCGATATGAGCTCATTATTTGATTCTTCAGTATCTCTGTCTTTTGCTAAATCAATTATCCTTTGATAAAAATCCAGATAATCTTCCATATTAAAAGAACGTAGTTCTATTTTTTCATGGGCACAGATAAACATCCAACGTGACAATAAAACTGATCGTTCATTGCTGAAATGTTCAACTGTAGTCCTCTTCTCAATTGCCTTGTTTATCTTAAAGATAAAAAACTTCACTAAACGGTAATAGGCATGCCATACGCCTTGATCTATAGCTGAAATTTTTTGATTGTTTTGTCGCTTTTCTAACTCATCTGCATAACTTTGATATTGCTGTAATAATTCTGGAAATTTGCTTTTACCACGAATTTCTAAACATTTTTTTTGATCTTGATTTTCATAATAGAAATAGTGTTCAAAATCATCTGTAGGGGTTGTATCTTCATCTTCGTCTTTATTCGTTATACCTTCGTCTTCTGTTGTATCTTTGATTTTTGGCTGAGTTTCACTATCTAGTATTTGAATGAGTTGAGTCGAGAAACTATTAATATTACCCTGTCTTAACAGTTGCCATTGTTCTGGTGGCAAGCTACAGCTTTGTTGTTCAAAACAAGCGATTTGCTTAAAAAATTGATCCAAATGATTATGTGGCAATAACTCTAAGCTCGTGATGATAGCGAATTTATCTTTGAGTAAACTTTTCAAATTCGCATAATAGGATAAATAGACATTTATATTCCTATCCAGTAGATTCACATCAAATTTTAAATAATCCCCGTTTTCAATATCCTCACTATCTTGCTGTATAAAACGTTTTTCAAAACAACGCATCAAGTAAATGAGCAAACTTTTACTCACTTCGTCCATTCGCCACAATCTCGGCATACAAACCCTATTACCTAATTGGATACCATAATTTGACTGCTCAACTTTTAATAAAATACATGGGTATCGTTCATCTGGTTGTTGCTGGTAATAGAGTGGGTAATGAACCGCAGCATTGTGTTGGATTTCCTCCTGTAAGTTAAAAAACAAGCGGTAGCCTATCCATATGTCCCAAAAATGGTTATCTAGGTCATTCCAGCGCTTTTCGAGTATAGGTAATTGAAGAGAGGCTTGTTCTTTAAATAAAAGAGTGTCTATTTTATTTAAAAAGCTTTTCACCTTCCAAGGCTTCTTTATAGTTTGTAGAAATACCCCCAATTGCTTTTGCTCTAAAGATGTGAGATGCCACATGGTGGTAATATAACTCTGCATTTTTTCTTGTTGTTGAAACAAAGGGGATAATGATTTTCCCAACTGATCGAAATGTTGTTTCAGCTTGTCTAATTGTCTATAACACATCGAGTTTATATAATGCTTATGAAGCATCAGCCTTTGTTGCATAATTGAAATAGAAGAGTTTTCTTCTTGTTCTATGGCGTATTGCAGCTCTCCAAGTTCAAATAAACACTCCTTAAATTGCGATTGTATTTGCTCTTTGCTATCTACCTTTAATTTGCATTTGGGTGCAGATTTAAGCACTATACTACCCATCAAATGTAAGCTAAGCCATCGAGCGAATGCTTGTAAAGCGGCAAGATCAGTCAACCCTCCATATATCACACTACTCAATAATAGAGTTTGAAAAATTTGCTTTTCATCTGCACCTTTTATATGGGTTAATAATTCCTTTAAAAAACCATCTCTTAGTTGTTGGATCTGTTTAATTTGCATGAATAAATTCGGATCATTATTTAACTGATCGCGTTTTAACCGATACACTTGTGTCGGTATCTCAATATCTTCAGCAATTTTCTGATCCAGTTTTAACTGTTCAATCTTCTGCTTTAAATGGGTGAAAGCTTCAGTATATTCATCAATGCCCAAACGTTTTTTTATCCGAACTTTGGCCTGTTCATATTTCTTAGCAAATTGGCTTGATAAAATTTCTTTAGACTCTAAACCTTTAAGCAGTTCTGCAAATTCAAGTGGTAATTGAACATCAGCTTTTTCTATACTCACGCAACCTGCTCCAAACCCAACTCTAGTAGTAATTGATCCAAGGCTTTTTTTATTACAGTCACATCAGCCAGTGCCGCTGATGAAGTTTTTGGATTTAAAAACTCATCATTAAAGTCTTCATGACCCATGATCTGATTAACAGTGGTTTTGGACAAGTATTGACCTGCCTCATTTTGATAATTAATTAAATATGAATAGCAAAAATGACGATGCCAATTATCTGCCCATTTTTTTCCACTTTTCTGGTCTTTAATCTGAACATCAGCTCGACTCATCTGCTGGCATTGAGACGCCTGCATTCCCTCAATAAGAGAAAAATTGAACTTTTGCAAAGCTAAATATCCTTGAGAATCAGGAGCTTTTTTCTGCATCTGATCGGTCGTGATTAAATGTATTATCCCATAATCACTTGTCTGTATCTTCTGCCAAATCTCGTAGAGGTTCGGATTAAACACCATATATTTTTTAAAAAAATTCTCTAAATAGGACAAGTAGTTTGTTAAAGCCTGCTTTAAAAATGGATGTATATACAGAATTCTGGAGTTATCTTGATTTACACGTTGTTGTTTATCTGACACGATTAACAGATTATGATCTAAGCTCATCTTACTGAGTTTAGTGGGTACTCCAATCACCGGTCGTCCTGCAAGAAATATCAAACTGGTATGCCAAATCCATTCAGCGTAAGCATTGAATTGTTGAATGATATTCACAGGCTGATTTATCTTTTTTAAAAGACCAGCCAACAATATACTTACAGCTTTTTTATCGGGAATAAACGAACTACCCACTATCAGATCTGATGCATCTTGAGATTCATCGCTAAATTGCAAATTCTGATCTGGAAGAGCGAGTAATTCATTTTCTAAGTCTTGATTATCTCTTCCACTATTTAAATATTGTACATAACGCAGGTAATCATTTTCGGCTGTTCGTTTAGATACTTGCCCATAATAACTACCCGTTGCTTGGTTTGATGGTGTTCGTGCTAAGAGATTGGCAGTGTATTGATTACTCCATTCTTGCTCTAACATAAATTTAAGATGACGTTGGATACGCATAAGAGAAATTGGACCAATTCTAAGCCCTTGCTCTTTTGCAACTTGCCTAATCTTAAGTTCAATGTTTGTTCTATTTTGGGCAGTATTTTTTAAAGCAGAATCTCTTAAAGCTTGAACCAATGGACTAGGAATACGAACTTGTAGTTCTCTTAAGTTATTATTCTGAAACATTCGTTTGGATTCAGTAATCTGCAACTCAATTTTCCAACGCACAATTTGATAATGTCCGACTCTATTAAATTCTAAATTTGGATGTAACTTTTCCCCTTTTAATAGAAAATTTGTTGCATTTTCTCCAGTTAAAAAAGATAGTAAGGCTGTCGCCAATAATCCTTTATCATCTTTCGCCTGCGTTTCCTTAAAAGCCTTAAGTAGCCCCATAAATAGCGCTTGACCCGAATCTTGATCAAAAAAATGATCATTACATAATGAGGCTCTTTCTACCCAAGACTGATCTTGAATGATCTGATTAATAACCTTACTGCTGAATTCTTTTTCTTCTCCAGCCAAAAATTTTGCCAAACCGCTCTGTGAATCTAGCTCAACACAAGCAATATCTACCGGTTCAATATCAGCACCATCCGTGACCTCAGCCAATAATTTCACCGGTTTTTTTAATCCGTCCAACGGTTTTTCGATATCTATAACAGATTTTTGTTCTTTCTTGGTTTTAACAATAATGCGTTTACGCTGAATATTATTTAAAGTACTACGCCACAACGAAAAAAATTGTGTATCAGCATCAGTTTTTACGGATGTTTGATCTGTTGATTGCTGAAAAAAATCAGATTCAATAGGATGCTTAGCATCCCTAAGAAAGTAAGATGCTATTAAATTCCAAATATCATTTAACGAATAAAAATTCGCTCTATGTAATATCTCTAAGTCGAGCAATGATCTGAAATTTTTATAAACCGCTTTCTTACTTAAAAAAAGTAAACGAAAGTGTGCAAGAATTCGTTCTTGTTTTGATCGACTTTGTTTAATGGTACTTAAGTGAATAACTATACGTAAACCCAAATGCATGAGTTTTTGTTTTTGCTGGGAAGGTAATTCACTTTTAAGATATGCTGCAACAAATGCATAAAATGGATATTTACCAATGCTGCCTTTCTTAATCAAAAAAGTATTAAAGAACGTTTTTTGAAAAGTTGTTTCTATTTGCCAACTTTTTAATTCATCACGAATACTTGCAAAAAGTTGTTCATCTTCTACAAAATAGTATTCAAAGTTTGATTCATTTTGCTTAATTTCTTCATCTTTGTCTTTGTGAATAACAATAGTTTCACTCTCACTGTTAGCAAGCTCATCATTTTTGTATTGTTCAAGCATCCTCATTAATGAAGATTCAAAAAAATCATGTTGCTGTTGCATTCTCTGTTGATCTGAGAATTCTAATGCTAATTGATCAATACTTAATTCAATTAATTTTTTCAAGGTCTCTTTCGATAAGTTTATTTTAGAAATATCAGACATAAAGACTCAATCTCTTGATAGATTTTTAATAGAAATATTTAAACTTGAAGAAGGTAAATTCAAAAATTTTGCATATTGACTGATAGAAATTTTCGACATTTTAAATGCATTCATTAAATCTTTATCTTGAAGACTATTATTATCTAAAAATACATGTCTAAAAAAATTAGCTTTATCTTCTATTTTTTTAAGTCGTTTTACGCAATCAGCCAAATATATACATGCAATATTTTTATGACCACCCCCTCCATAATTAATGATATCTATTTTCTTAACAACCTCTTTCGATAATAGAAATAACTCAAAATAGTTAATTAAAAATATATGATTTTCAATACAAGTTGCACAGATATCAAAATCCAGATAATTAATTCTTTCTATTTCTCTTCCTTGAATTAAATCATTCCAAGTAAAATAAATTAAAAAAACAGATTCATGTATAAAATACTGTTTTAAATCTCCATTTTTTTTATCTATTTTCTTGTGCATAAATTTCAATCTAAACAATAGGCAAAACAACATTAATGAAATAAAAATTATTGTCAATTAAATTTACAATTTTTAACATTCAAAATTTCACTAAATCTGTTTACTTTTAAATTTATATTTTTTTTAAAGTTTTTTAATATGAAAAATAACCTATTGTTTTTATATATATTTTTTAAATATAAATATTGACATATTTCACACTAGCTATGTATAACTTGATGATATACCCTCCCCTTCTTAGACTTTATGATGTCTTAAGTTTTATTTTTACGACCCCAGCTTTTATATCAAATTTGAGAACCAAGTTATGTTCATAGAATTTCATAATAAATATATTATAAAATCTAGACTTCAATATAAATTTAAAAATCGAGTTTAATCTATTTTTAATTAATATAAAATATATGGTCTATATATAAAAACAAGCTAGGTTAGATAATGTTTAAAATTTAATTCAAACATGTAATATTTTTTTAAATGCTATTTAAGACCAAAATAACCAAACTCAAACTCAAACTCAAACTCAAACTCAAACTCAAACTCAAACTCAAACTCAAACTCAAACTCAAACTCAAACTCAAACTCAAACTCAAACTCAAACTCAAACTCAAATTATTTAATTAAAAATTAAAAATTAAAAATTAAAAATTAAAAATAATATTTAGGATTTTCATTAAATTTTCTAAGCATTTTTTATTTAATTCCAGAATTTTAGTGTTATTTTAGAAAAATCAAACGTACTTAAATAATTAAAACTTTACCAAAATAAACCCCGTATTTTTATGAATGGTTAAAGCCATTAAATTAAACCTCTCTCATAAATCATTTTTCGCTTAACTACGAGTTGTAAATTTCAGCAATTAAATTGAATCTCAAGCCGAGTCTTTTTCCTGTATTTCGATAATGTTTAACCCATATTCTGAAGATCTTTAAATGGTCAAATACAGGTTCACCACTCCCTTCTTTTTTCTTGATTTCCGGTTACAGCGTTTTAATTCAGGATCCCGTTTGCGGCGTCCCTTTGCTTTTAATGACAATAGACTTTTTGGATACAAAGCCTAACCTTTATCTGCAAGTACACAGGCTCCTGCAGCAATCGGATTTAAAGTTTGTTTAAGTCGCCTGAACTGGTAGCGAAAAGCTTTTTATATCGATATCTTTCATGCATAAGTTATGCATGAATATTTTAAAATTTACGGTACAGATCATTACCAAAAAGATCATCTTTTTTTGATTGATCCAAGTAGTCTAAGGGTATTACTTTATGAACTAACCGCACCTCAGTAGAACTTAAAAGTACAACCATTAGGTAAACAATATGAAAATTCTTGTCGTTCTTACATCACATGACCAACTTGGCAACACAGGCAAGAAGACAGGATTCTGGCTTGAAGAGCTTGCAGCACCTTATTATGCCTTTATCGATGCCGATGCAGAAGTGACATTAGCCTCTCCCAAAGGGGGGCAACCACCGCTCGATCCTAAAAGTAACGAACCCGATTCTCAGACTGAAACAACGCATCGTTTTGAAGCAGATTCTGCTGCCATGCAGGCACTTGCTCATACCCAAAAACTGAGCGAAATTTCTATCGCTGACTTTGATGCAGTGTTCTATCCAGGCGGTCATGGTCCCTTATGGGATTTAGCAGAAGATACAGATTCAATTGCCCTGATCGAACAAGCTATTCAGATCGGTAAACCTGTTGCCGCTGTATGCCATGCGCCTGGAGTGCTTCGTCACGTTAAAACAGAACAGGGTAAACCGTTAGTTGCAGGTAAGTCAGTCACAGGTTTTAGCAATAGCGAGGAAGCTGCAGTGGGTCTGACTGAAATAGTTCCTTTTCTGGTAGAAGATGTGCTTAAGGAAAATGGGGGGAATTATTCCAAAGTGGATGATTGGCAAGTGCATGTTGAGGTTGATGGATTGCTCGTCACTGGACAAAATCCAGCTTCTTCTGAGGCAACAGCCCACGCACTACTTAAACTGTTAAATTAATCCATAACCCATGGCTGATCTCATTTTAAACGTGATCAGCCATTTGAAGTGAATAAATTGAGAGGCTATGACCAGAATGACGATTTCTGAAAGTCTTTTATAATCTATATCCCGACATAAAATTTCTCAATAAACTGCCGTGTCTTCACCAGCAGATTTGAAAATACATTATCCCGTTCAAACAGCTTCACCTTATAGTTCAGCAAATCTTTCAGTTCTTCCTTACGTGGCAAACGTTTGGTGAACTGGTAATGATCCAGTACTTGTTTCATCACTTCAGGCTTGAGGTTTTCTGCTTCACAGATGTGTTGATAGGCCTGTTCTTTTTCGAAATCCCAGAATGCTGCAAAAGCGGTTTGCACACTTTGACCATTGATCATTTTGGGCAGGTTTTCATTAATGAACTTCTTGATCAGTTCCTGCTTGTCATACAGACTCACGTCATTACCCAGCAGGTCATAGACCTGTGCTTCGTATTTCTTACGTTTCTCATCATCCCCTGCATCAATCGCCAGTTGCAACAGGTTGAGGATATAACCGACATTGATCCGGTCGCTGTGCAGCAAGTCCAGCTGGAAATCGACATCATCCAGTACCGATACTTTTTCTCTGGTGGTGGTCTTGCGCAGATCACGGCACAAGTCTGCATATTTAGAAGCAAAGTTAGCAAAGTGCTGTTTATCGAGCTTGGTTTGATCCTGATCATATTCCACAAAGGTTTGTAACTGCGCGTTATAACGCATCACTTCACGGAAAGCCTTGATAAATGCTAGTTGATCCTCTTCGGTCAAGAGTGCATCGACGGCCTGATAGTCAGGACTAATCGCCAAGAGCTTTGCTACTGCATTTTCATAGTCTTTTTTGATGTCTTCAAAACTTGGCACCAGTACGATCTGTCTGCTCTCCTTATTCGAGAACAGCGCCAGTGCTTCATCGGTCGCCCGTTTCAAATTACGGAAACAGATAATATTGCCAAAAGGCTTCTTGTCGTTATAGACCCGGTTAGTGCGAGAAAAAGCCTGAATCAAACCATGATATTTCAGGTTTTTATCGACATACAGCGTATTCAGTGGCTTGGAGTCAAATCCGGTCAGGAACATATTGACCACCATTAAAATATCGATCTGCTTCTTTTTCACCCGCTCTGCAATATCGCGGTAATAGGCGTAAAAGCCATCACCTGAATTGTAGTTGGTGCCAAACTGGACATTATAGTTGGCAATATAACGGTCGAGCTTATCGCGATTGGACTGATTAATCTGGGTGGGTACATCGGCGGCTTCTTCTTCAATCAAGCCATTCTGATCTTCAGTATTAACGGCTTCATTGGCGCCATAAGAGAAAATGGTGGCAATCGTCAGCGGTTTGAACAGTCGACCTTGTGCTTCATCTTCAATTTGTTTGGCGGCTTGAACCTTTTCAAACATCTCGTAGTATTGGGTCAGCGTAGCCACGGAACTGACACAGAACATCGCAGTAAATTCGCCATTGCGGGTTTTGGTCGGATGGGTATCGACAATATAACGCGCAATCATTTCCAGACGTTGCGGATTATCATACAGCTCTTGGGTATCAATCCCTTCGACATCTTCATTATACGACTCATTAGTCTGCATACCTTTACTGCTGTATTTTCCACGATAATCAATCTGGAACTGCAGCACGTTACGATCCCGAATAGCATCGACAATCACGTACTGATGCAGGCACTGATTAAACAGATGATCTGTGGTGAGCTTTAAACCGGCTTTGGACTGGCTGTTTTCTGCAAAGATCGGGGTTCCGGTAAAACCAAACATCTGGGCATTGCTAAAGAACTTCTTGATGTTTTGATGGGTATCGCCAAACTGGCTACGATGACATTCGTCAAAGATAAACACTACTTTCTGGTCTTTCAGATAATCAATGTATTCCAGATAGCGGTCGCTGCTGATCGCGCGGTTCAGCTTTTGCAAGGTAGTAACAATCAGTTTGTCATGCCGTTGATCGAGCTGTTTCACCAAGGTATGCGTGCTATCGGTACTGTCCACACTGTCGGCTTTAAAGGCGTTGAACTCTCTTGAGGTTTGCGTATCGAGATCATTGCGATCCACGACAAATAATACCTTTTCCACATCCGGCATTTTCATGATGATCTGGCTGGCTTTAAACGAGGTCAGGGTTTTACCCGAGCCTGTGGTGTGCCAGATATAGCCATTTCGATTTGAAGTCTGTACCTGCTGGACAATCTTCTGTACCGCATAAATTTGGTAAGGACGCAGCACCATCAATTCTTTAGAGGTTTCATGCATCACCATATATTGGCTGATCATATCGGTGATATGTGCCGGGGTCAGAAACACTTCTGTAAACTTGACCACTTCATTGATGGTTTTGTTGTCGATCCCTGCCCAAGGAAAGGCAAAGTCGATATGTTTGGTGCCGTTGGAATAGTAACGGGTATTGGCACCATTGCTGATCACAAACAGCTGAATAAAACTGAATAAGCCCTGCCCTGCCCAATAGGCTTCACGGGTATAACGCAAAGTTTGATTAAAGGCTTCGGCAATTTCCATACCGCGCTTTTTCAGCTCAATCTGAACCAAAGGCAAGCCATTGACCAACAAAGTCACGTCAAAGCGGCTGGTACGACCATTATGATCGCGATGATCAATGGTAATTTGATGGGTCACCTGATAGATATTTTTGGAAGCATCATTGAACAGGAAATCGATATGTCGACTGGAACCATCATCAAACTTCACAGGAAAGCGGTCACGCAGATTTTTGGCACGTTCAAACACGGTGCCGGAATTTAAATGACTGATCACCTGTTTCCATTCATCTTGCGATAAAGGTTGTAAACCATTGGCACGTTCAATCTGCGTTTTCAGGTTAGACAGTAGCTGGCTTTCGTCCTTGAGCGTTACCGATGCATAACCCAGTTGTTTGAGTTGATCAATCAGTTCATTTTCAAGTTGATATTCGCTTTGTACCGTCATTCCCTTTCCCCCCATAAAATCTTAAATTATTCACTTCAATGTTTGTTTAATTAAACTCAGGATATATTCTAAATTTTCTGTATCTGACACGATCACTTCACAATCACCATTGCCCCAATGACCAATATTGGTCACATCCTTAGTGAGCTGTTTTGGATCATCAAGCTGACTAAAAGGCATATTCAGCCAGATGCGGATTTGCTTTGTCCCAATACTCATATAGACATAGTTCCGTTTACCCTTACGGAAAGCAATATACATTTTCTTGGGATGAACATCTAAATCGGTGGTTAAGCCCAGAATTGAGTCCCTGAATTGCTCGTATAGCTCTTTAATGTCATCAGACTTATCAGCGAGATGATAGGCTTCATCATATTGCTGGATTTCTTTGGCAATTTTTTTAATGTCTTCAGACTCAAACTTTTGCACTTGCTTGATCGAAGGGGCTGATTTGGCTTTCTGTAATGAATTGACTGAAACAATTCCACCCTTGTAGCGTTTGATTTCCCACAGCTCAATGCCTAAGTCTTTAAAATTAGTGGACTGTTTTTGAAAGTCGGTAAAGCTGGGCGAAACAAAAATGATTCGGCTCTGGGACCAATCCACGTCCTGACGTTTAAGATGCTTACTCTGGTTCTCATTGTACTCAACAATAAAGTCCGCTTTATATTCGAGCATGAGATTCAGATAAGAAACACCTTGGTCGATTACGCTATAGTTGCGCTCTCTTTTATATTCGATAATTACGAAAGCCTGGCTTTCAGGATCGAAAGCTAAAGTATCGATACGATTATTTTTAATCGTAAACTCAGATTTAATAAATTCCAGACCCGTAAAGCTGTATAAATTATTTTCAAACAGGGTTTGAATTTCCCTTTCTAAACGAAAAGGATCTTCGGTTAGTTCTACTAATGTCTGTGCTTGAGTTTGATATAATTGCATTTATACACCTTATGAAGATCTAGATTTATTTTAGACTACTTATTTCCACTCTAGTTCAACACGATTTAGAATTTTATGATTGCGCACAATGAGTTGCGTAACTTCTTTCAACTCAAATTGCTTGAACTGCCAAGATGCCGCCCAATATTCATCTTTTTTACCTCCATACCAAGACTCATAAGTGGAATGAGTTCCTTTTTTTAATACTTGTTCAACTTTTTTAACAATGTCTGGTGTAGGGTGTTGAACATACATATGAACAGCACAACTCATTGGATGAGTTGCAACATGTAAATTCAAGACTGAATCTGACCAATCTTTCCAATTATTTCCTATAAAACGCAAAGCTGGTGTGCCATCCCAAGTATGTCTTCTCACAAAAGGCTCATATTCCTCACCTAGTGCTATTTGAAGTTCATTATTAATATGGTTAATTATTTCTTGGTAAACATTTTCTCTTAGTTCGACTAATTCTTGAATTTGTTGCATATGATCAACAACGAAGTTCAAACTTTCCATATTCGTATCCAATAATTCTATAAAGCTATCTAAATGTAATAAAAAGTCGCGTGAAAATATGCTCCATTTATTAAATGGATTATCTATAAATTTTGGTGCCAAATATGTTCTCGTTGATGAGGTTAACTCTGCAAACGAGACTCCCAGCCAATCACTTTCATCACATTTTCCGTCTGGACATAGCACAATAGGAATCAATTTAATTTCAGTAGGCGATTCTTCAGACCTCTGCTTTTGCGATATTAATTTTTTAAGCTGTTTATTGCCCCAAGACACATAATCTTTAAATGGATTATTTTGATGATGAAAGACTTTTACTTCTATAACGACCAATGCAGTATCTGTCTGAAACCATAAATCTATACGATTCCCTTTATCTGTAGTTTGCTGTGTTCTAATTTCTAATAATTGACCAAAATCAAAATCGGCATATTCATCATGTGATTTTATTGCTTGAATAAAACCATCATAGAATGCAGTCCCGAGGTGATGCTTTTCATTAGGATCTAGAAAAAAAGATAATAGCTCTGTAGTCGGATTCTCGTGATGATTTCTAAGAGCAGTATCAAATATCGTCAGTTCCCTTTCAGGCATTTTATATTTTTGAGCCTTTAATAAAATGTTTTCATACTTTTGAATGAGTTGATCTTCTAAATCCTGCATTCTTGCCCCTAACTCAAATAATAAAACTGCCAAACCCTAAATTGAATTTGGCTAAAAATATTTAAACAAACATCTGCTGCAACAAGCTTTTTTTCCAAGTTTTAGCCTGTTCAATTTGCTGAACTACAACTTCAATTTTTTGGTCAACGGCAGATAGGAAATTGGCGATTTTGGTTTGTTCTTCTAGACAAGGAAGAACTAACTTTAGCTTCCTCTGTGTCGTAATCGGCACTTGATTCCTTGTGGACTGAGACATAATGCCTGTGTACTGTTTTTTAAAGTAATCGGATGCTAAGATATTTTTTAAATATGTATTGATCAGTTTATTAGAGTTACAACGATAATAAGTGGCTGTAGTACTTAAGATAACAAATTCAAAACTTGTCTTAAGAATAGCCACGGGGCCAACCGTTGCATTATGTGCAAATAAAACATCGCCATCTTTAGCAATGCCTTTTTTAAATTTTAAAGCTCACTCTAAAGGCAACCGCTTACAAGTTGCAAAACAGACCGTTCCATTACTAAAATCTGTTGCACCAATGTATGGAATACCCAAGTCACTAAACTCTTCAGACTTGGGATATAGCTCACCATGATTACCATCCATTTGATCAATAATATAATTTTGATCAAGAAAATACTGAATTGTATTTTCCTCCCACTCCCCAAACTCACTACCATCATCCGCTTTAAAACGAAGCTTCTGACTAAACAGCTTTTGCATCATGCCTTGTTTATATTGGCTGAGCAGCTGATGTTTTTGGCTGAGTTGACTGATCTTTTCATCCACGGTGGAAAGAAAAGCAGCGATTTTGGTTTGTTCTGCTTTAGACGGTTTGTTAATTTTTAAATCTTTGAGTTGTGATGAATACAGATGAACTACGGAGTTACCCTGTGCTAATTGAGCAATATCCAACTTTTTCGCTGAACTAAGGTAATACGCCAACCACTCTCCATTTTCTTTATGACTAAGAATATTCAGATCACCACTTAAAATAACGTCCTCTTTTAGAACACATGAAGCAGTTGCAATATCAATTTGTGTTTCACCTGATGCTGGAATAAGAACATCACCAGCTTGGCTTAAGACACATTCAGATTTAGATACATGCGTTTTAGATTGAACTTTCGTGATTACTTGACCATAAGTTGTGTAGAGTTCGCCATATCGAATACATTCATTAATACCATCTTCTGAAATATCAGCTTTTGAAATACCTTTCCCTTTTCTAAAAGATACAAAATCTTTTAAGACATAAGGCGACCACTCCCCATCAAACTCTTTAAACCGTAACTTTGGTGCAGTCATTACTTCACCTCTGCAAACGGTGAAGCAATGCCTAGCTCTTTGCAGAAATTCGCAATCACGGCATCGGTTTTTTGACTGTCTTTTTCAAGCTGTTGCAGTTGTTGGGCAATCACATCTAAATCAATTTCAGCTTCTGCTTCAAAAGTATCGACATAACGCGGAATATTCAGGTTGTAATCATTGTCTTTGACTTCTTGTAAAGTTGCTACATGTGCATATTTCTCAATGTCCTGGCGGTTTTTAAATGCCGCAATAATATTGTCCAAATGCTCAGGCAACAGCTTGTTTTGATTCTTTTGCTTTTCAAACCCGTTACTGGCATCAATAAACAGAATATTGCCCGTATGCTCACGGTTTTTCTTCAACACCAAAATACAGGTCGGAATCGAGGTGCCATAGAAAATATTGGCCGGTAAACCAATAATCGTATCCACCACATTCAACTGTTCAATCAGGTACTGACGAATCACGCCCTCACTGGAACCACGGAATAACACGCCATGCGGCAACACCACCGCCATAGTGCCGTTTTCATCCAGTTGATACAGCATGTGCTGAACAAAAGCCATATCGGCTTTGGAACTTGGCGCCAGTTTGCCATAAGCCGCAAAGCGTTCATCTTGTAAAAATAACGGATCGGCTGACCAGTTGGCTGAAAATGGCGGATTGGCTACCACCGCATCAAATTTGTGCTCTAGATGCTGCGGACGGGTTAAGGTATTTTCCTGCTTGATGTCGAACTTGGCAAAATGCACATCATGCAAGATCATGTTCATCCGCGCCAAGTTGTAAGTGGTACGGTTCATTTCCTGACCGTAAATCATGTCTACATCTTTGACTTCACGTTTCACCCGCAGCAACAACGAACCTGAACCACAAGTCGGATCATAGACTGAACGTAAACGCTCTTTGCCTTGGGTCACAATCTTGGCCAGTAAAGTCGATACCGTTTGCGGGGTATAGAACTCACCGGCTTTTTTGCCGGCACCTGATGCAAACTCACCAATCAGGTATTCGTAGGCATCACCCAGTACATCGGCTTCAGTATTGCTGATGTCAAAATCAATATCATCTAAATGGCTCAGCACCTTGGCCACCAGTTCATTACGGTCACTGGCGTTGTTGCCGAGCTTGGTCGAATTCAGATCCAGATCTTCAAACAGGTTGGCAAAGTCATCGGCAGAATCGGTGCCCAAAGTACTTTGTTCAATCGATTTTAAAGTCGCAGTTAAATCATCCAGAATAAACTCGCCCTGACGACCACGCTGCGCCAGGGTATGAAACAGCTGTTTCGGGGTCAGCGCATAACCGACTTCGGCAATGGCATTCTTTTTGATTTCTTCGATATAAGGCACATGCTCAGGGTTGCTTTCATCCAGCTCAAGAAAACTGAGATCTTCCCCATCCAGCAATTCATTGGCAAAATTAACCGACTTTTCCGATAAATATTTAAAGAAAATAAACCCCAGAATGTAATCCCGAAATTCATCTGCCCCCATGGTTCCGCGTAAAGTATTGGCAATATTTCAAAGTTGTTTTTGTAGCTGTTGCAGTTGTACCTGGGTCATTCGAAGTCCATACACTTGTTGCTTAATACTGGGGGGAGTTTAGCGTGATTATTCATAGCCTCTCCCCATGTGACATAACTTGTCGTTTCAATTTCGGTGCTTAAAGAGATAAGCTCAATTGAGTTGTATCTATCACGATAAAATGTGTAGTAAGTTGCTACACCTTTTAAATAATCTCTTTGCCGAAAATCTCGTTCAAACGTTCGCGATTTCCCTGAACAAAGGCAGGATCATTTTTTAGCTTATATTTCATTTCTTTTTTGAAATCATTCATCGATACGCCGGCCACAGCAAAATCCATTTGAAACATAATATCGTTTACAATCAGGTTGGCTTGAGAATCGGTTAAACAGCCTTCAGCTTTAAACCACTTGCTGAACTGTTTATAATTCGGATCATTGGCGTGAATATACCAAGACCGAACCGTCATATCGAATTTTGCACCCAGCTCTTTCACGATGGCGTTGTCATCAAAATCCACATCCAGATAGATTTGGGTATTTTCATTGCTTTGAGGAATCACCGCCTCAATATGCCCACTGGTAATTTTAAACCGGACACCGACAATAGGCCGTCCTTTCTTAATGGTGTCATATTCCAGCTTCAGACTGGTTCTATCATTAATTTCTTCAACAATTTTATCTAACACATAACGTCTGAAATCAACCCAACGATCATATTTCTTCTCGCCAATATCAGTTAATGCTTTGATGTTTTCCAGTGACAGTTCAACTTCGTATGTGTCCTGATTGGCATACTTGAACTCATTTTTAATAAAGTAAGAATACAGACTCATACTGGTCACCGAGTCTAAAGCAAATAAATCTTTTAATTGATAGGTGGTAAAATTACCGCTTGCCAGACGGGTAAAATAAGGCAGCACTTCACTGGTAAACCGAATCTGCAAGGCATTTTTGGCATCATCTTCCCAACGCAGTTCCCGAATAATAGGCACTACAGAATGTACTTTTTTTACTTTCCGTTTGCTGTCATCTAAAGGTTCTTCAATGACAAAATGGGCAACCCGGGAGGACAGCTCTTTATAGATCCGGTCTATTGCGACATTAATGGAATTTTTTTTATCTAAACCGAGTAACTCGCCTAAATCATCTTTATGCAAATAAATATAGGTTTGCTCGGTAATTTCACGATCTTGATTATTTTTTTCACCGTAATTCGCTACCGCCATCGCATAAAGGAGCGCTTTGTACTCATTGGATGACAATTCAATCGGTCGAATCAGGCGGTTGCTGGTACTGACCACTCCATTATGGCGAATATTCCCAATACAATAAGGTAAATATTCTATTTCTTCTTTTTCGTTCAGCTTGTTCATAAGTGGAAAATAAAAGTACTTTTCTACATGTTATACACAAAAGTGGAATCCTATGCAAATTATCCACCCTTTTAACTCGACACTAAACAGAAATGAACAACAAGCAATCAAAGCAAAGGCTAAGAGTGGAAGCCATGTCACTTTGTTTTGCTATTTAAAACACTTTTTAAACTTAAGGTGGAAAATAAAACAAGTATTGCACTTTTTAGTGACAAACCTTCCACTTTTAGTATTTCTCAATCATTTTGAAAGTGCGTAGAAAGCCAAAAAATGCGCCAAACCACCCTATAAAGTGGAAAGAATAATTAAAAATGCACCTTAACAGTGACAAACCTTCCACTTTTAGCCTGCTCAGAAATGAAAACAGACAATATCCTTGATGAAATTACGAACAAACAGGTTATCCACAGGATAAAAATATTAAAATGACAAGTCTTCCACCTTTAAAGCCAAATAAACTAACTTATCAACAGATTAAGAACCTGTTTTTAAATAATTTTATAGTTTAAATTCAAGCTTTATTTAAACTCCGTGACAAGTCTTCCACCATAGTGACAAGTCTTCCACCTTTCAGTGACAGCTCTTCCACCTTTCAGTGACAAGTCTTCCACCTTTCAGTGACAAGTCTTCCACCTTTCAGTGACAAACCTTCCACTTTTCAGTGACAAACCTTCCACCTTTAAAATCATAAGATATTGATTTTTAATAGTAAAAAAGTGCTCTAATTATAATTAACTAATTATATAAATTAATACTAATTATAATTAGCTAGCTATATTTAATAAAAAAAAGAATCTGTTTGTTTTTTATTCAAGTTCAGATTATAACTTCAACGTAGCGTAAAGAAGCTGTAGCAAGTTGCTACAAAGTTCTTTATATTACAATAACTCAAACGAGGTCTATTATGACAAGTAAGTCGACTAAAATCATTGCTGTGGCAAATCATAAAGGTGGTTGCGGAAAGACGACCACTGTAGTTCATCTGGCATCAGAACTGGCAGACTTGGGCAACAAAGTCTTGGTGATTGATTTAGATCCCCAAGCAAACGCAAGTCTACATATCGGATCCAGACATCCAAGTGAAGTTGAAACAACTTCTGCTGAATTACTGGTGGGTGATTTAAGTCTGTTATCTGAAGCTTTAGAAGAAGAAACCAATTTCAAAAATGTTTCTTTAATTTATGGTTCTCTAACATTAGGTAAAACTGAAGATCAACTCAAAGATGATTCTCCAAGACCCTCTGAAGAACTGGCGACTAAATTGGAATTGTTAAAAGGATTATATGATTTCATCCTGATTGACTGTCCTCCAAGCCTAAAACTTCTCACCAGTAATGCATTGGCTGCATCGACACATGTCATGGTACCGATTGAATCAGGTTCACAATATGGCTTATATGGTGTAACTGACTTAATTAACCATTTAAGTAAAATAAGACGTGTTAATCCTGAATTAAAACTTTTAGGCGCTTTATTGATTAAACATGATGAACGTCAAAACGTGTGTAAACTGATCCGAGATGAAGCTTTAAGCCAGGTCGGTGAATTATTAAAAACCACAATTCCGATGAGTACTAAGGTTAATCAAGCCGCAATTTTGCAACAACCATTATTGAGTGTAGATAAAAACGCTAAAGTTCGTAAAGCGTTTCAAGAACTAGCGAAAGAAATTGTTAATCGTGTTGAATAAAAGCATGCTGAGAATATTATGGTAAGTACTAAAGAACTGTTGGCACAACGTTTACAGCAAAATACTCAAAAGCATCAACAAGCTCAAAAAGAGCATGTCAATGATGTGAAAGAACTGCGTCGGAATGTACAAATTACAGATATTCAGCCTAGTCCCAATCAACCACGAAAAATCTTTAATCAACAAGATATTGAAGACTTGGCAACCTCGATTGAAGAAATTGGATTACTACAACCGATTGCAGTACGACGCGTACAGGACAAATATGAGTTGATCGCTGGTGAACGACGTCTGAAAGCGCATCAGGTTCTCAATAAAAGTACCATCGAAGTGATTGTTATAGATGCATCAGATGAAGATGTAGCACTGTTAACTTTAGCGGAAAACTTAAAACGGGAAGATTTAACCGATTATGAAATCTATGTCGGTTTGAGTTCTTTGAATGAAAAATTAAAAAAGAATAAGCAAAAACTGGCAAAGTCCTTGGGCATGAACCGTGAGGATATGTATAAATATTTATCTTTTGAAAAATTACCTCAAGAACTGATTGATGATTTAGAGCAACAACCGACATTGTTGGCACGTACTGCAGCCACGGCAGTAAAAAAGTTTTTATCAGATCATGAAGAGAATTCTAACCATGCTAAAAAAGCTCTGTTAGAAGCCTGGGCGAAGTTACTGAAAAAAGAAGTTGAACAAACAAAATTGGCATTATTGGCGGAAAAAATTCTAAAGTCGAAAGAGACTAAAGAACCGATTAAAACTTCAATCGTGCATAAAATTGAATATGATGGAAAAGTCGCAGGTAATATCAAGTTTGATCACAACACCTTAAAAGTGTCATTAAAAATGAGTGAATTTGATGATCAAAACTTACAAGAACTGGAAAGTTTGCTGAAAAAAATGCTGATCAAATAAAATAAAAAAAGTGTAGCAATTTGCTACACTTTTTTTGAGCTAAAACCAGTAACTCACTTTTGTGTATAGCGTTTGATGTAAACAAAATCGAAAAATATCATCCCTATACAAAACGCTCTGGCTTTATATTTTTAGTCTACTTTGATTATTCCAATATCCCACCAAATGAACCTTATTTTTTATAAAAAACTTCTCAATAAAATAGAAAATAATAAAGATTAGAATAAATGAATTTTTTCTCATTGATGCAAATCAATCAGAAAATGATCAAAAAATGGACCGATTGTATAAGAATACACTGTCTATTTACGTCTATTTACGTCTATTTGCTTATGAGAGGTTGAGTTTGATCGTTTGTATAGGAATGTAGCTTAAAATTAAAATAATTCGTCTAAGCGCGAATAAAGCAAAATACGACTGTGTTGAATATCTGGATTATTCTTGTGATAAATCTGAATAAACAGACTTTAAAATATCTGTAAATTAAATGTTCATGACAAAAAAAGCTCACTACTTAGCAGGGAGCTTAATATTCAGTTGATGAAGAATTTTTGATGCTATCTATATTAAGTTATTTACCAATCTACTGAGCATAACTGTAAGTTTCTACCAAGTTAGGTAGTATTCGGATGGCTACCTTAGAATTTTGAAACCATCGCTAAATTTTAGGCTGCTGTAACATTAAATAATGAATCTACCCAAAGAACTGAATAACATAGCGATAATGCCCCAGATCATGACGCGAACTGAACCTCGCCATATGCAGACACCACCCACATAACTGGCTAAGACCACCATTAAGCCTAAACTTATAATGCCGACTACCATAATACCTTTATCAAGATAAGATTCTGAAAGAACGATGATTGCAATTAAAGGAAATAATGATCCTACTGAGGGTGCTGCCGCGAGTAAAGGTCGAGCCAATGTTCTATTTGAGATGCCAATTTCATCACGTGTATGGGCATCTAATGCATTATGTGCAGTGAGTTGTTTAGTGACTTTTTCAGCCAAAGCGTGTTGTAATCCACGTTGTATATAAAAATTTTTTAGCTTTTGTAGTTCAGGCTCAGGATGGCATTTTAGTTCGCGTGCTTCCATATCAAGAGCATTCTTTTCAATGTCTTGTTGTGATTTAATGGAGATATATTCATCGGCCGCCATCGATGCTGCCCCAGAGATTAATCCCGCTACACAGGTCACCAACAGAGTAGGGGGGCGAAGCTCCACTTGCTGCCATTCCCACGACTAGGCTGGTTACAGAAATAATCCTGTCATTTGCCCCCGTACAGCTGCACGGAGCCAACCTGCGCGTTCAATATAATGTTTTTCAATATGATAAGAATGACGCACAGAAAGTCTCTTTTTATTAGACAAATGATAAGAGGATAGAGACTTCTAGTGAAATAATTTTAAAGAGTTTTTACAATGATCAAGAATATAATTTATATGGTAGTTTTCATCAATGGAAAGAATAACTTCATACTACTCAATAGTCATAAGAATAGCCTAAGAAAATAATCTTATATTTGCATAAGCTATAGTTTCTATTTTAGTAATCACAATCAAAAGAGAAAATATTTTCGTTATTTGCCCATTAACAGCTCTTGCTGAACATCAGCCTGTTTACGTAAAAAATCCCATACCAACTTGATTCTTGGCTCATGTTGTAAGTCAACTAAGGTTAACATCCAAAAAGTGTGAGTAAAGCTCACCTGATCACTGAGGACTTCTTCAAGTTCGGTTTTATCATTGACCAGAAATCTCGGCAAAATGGCCAATCCGGCACCTGCACTGACGGCAATTTGCTGGGCCAGAATACTGTTACTGCGAAAACAGGCACTTACTTGCAGTGGCAAACGTTCCAGTGAATAAAGCGCAGAGCTATAGACTAGATCATCAATATAATCAACAAAACGGTGCTGGGCTAAATCCTCTACACGATTAATTTTCGGGTTTTGCAGTAAATAATTTTTACTACCATACAGCTTTAAACAGTAATTGGACAGTCGGGTAATGATATAAGGGCCGGATTTGGGGCGGTCGATGGAAATGACAATATCTGCTTCACGGTGTGACAGTTTAATTGCTTTCGGAACGGGAATTAAATCGATCGTTAATGCAGGATAGTGCTGAGAAAACTCGGCCAGTAAACGCGCTAAAAATGCAGTTCCAAAACCTTCCGGTGCACCAATCCGAACCCTGCCGTGTAAGGGGTTAAGGGGTTTATCAATTTGGATAAACGACTGTTCCATTTGTTCCACACGGGGTACCAGCGCCAAGCCTTCAGAAGTTAATTCATAGCCTGTCGCTTCGCGCTTAAAAAGTTGAATTCCTAATGTCTGCTCCAAAGCCTGAATGCGACGCGCCACGGTACTGTGTTCAACACCGATCAAGCGCGCGGCATTGGTGAGCGTTTTAGCACGAGCCAATACTAAAAAAAAGCGTAAATGATCCCAATCTACTTTCATGTTCTTTTAACGTCCTGTTAAATCCCTGTGCATATTTGCACAACCATCGTGCAGCAATTTCCATTGGTGGTCAAAGTTTTCTTTGTTAGTCTGCTGAAACAGCGTAAAAAAACGTACGTTTGATAAAGCCAGTCAGGCATAGGCAACCAACAATAACAATGATCACGGAGTGACCATGAACGCTATTCATCAACCCCATCAAAATACCGAATTAACCACGGCTAAATTGCTGATCAATGGTGAGTTTGTTGAGTCACAAACCAGCGAGTGGCACAACATTGTCAATCCTGCGACTCAGGAAGTACTCGGAAAGGTTCCATTCGCGACTCGTGAAGAAGTTAATGCTGCCATTGCTGCAGCACAGAATGCGTTTGCAAGCTGGCGCCATACCCCGATTCAGGCACGTATGCGAATTATGCTTAAGCTGCAAGACTTGATCCGGATAAATGCAAAAAGCATCGCTCAAGTCCTGACCGCTGAACAGGGAAAAACGCTTGCCGATGCTGAGGGAGATATCCAGCGCGGTTTGGAAGTTGTGGAACATGCTTGTTCAATAGGCACGCTGCAAATGGGTGAATATATTGAAGGTGTAGCACGTGGTGTGGATACCTATACGCTTCAACAACCTTTAGGGGTTTGTGCAGGCATTACCCCTTTTAACTTCCCAGCAATGATTCCACTGTGGATGTTCCCAATGGCCATCGTTTGCGGTAATACTTTTGTATTAAAGCCTTCTGAACAAGATCCCCTGTCTACCCTGATGCTGGTTGAGCTGGCAATTCAGGCGGGTATACCGGCGGGTGTGCTCAATGTGGTACATGGTGGCAAAGACGTGGTAGACATGTTGTGTACGCATTCCGATATCAAGGCAATTTCTTTCGTAGGCTCTACAGCAGTCGGAACCCATGTTTATAACTTGGCAGGGCAACACGGGAAACGTGTTCAGTCGATGATGGGTGCAAAAAATCATGTTGTCGTCATGCCTGATGCGAATAAGGAACAAACTTTAAATGCTTTAGTGGGTGCAGCTTTTGGTGCAGCAGGACAGCGTTGTATGGCCTTGTCTGTGGCAGTTCTAGTGGGTGAAACCAAACATTGGGTCGATGAATTGGTGGCTAAAACCAAAACCTTGAAGGTCAATGCCGGACATGAGCCGAATACTGATGTTGGACCAGTGATTTCAGCACGTGCCAAAGCTCGGGTGATTGATTTAATTAACAGTGGTGTTGAACAAGGCGCTGAATTGCTGCTGGACGGTCGAGACGTTCAAGTTAAGGGCTATGAGCAAGGTAACTTTGTCGGCCCAACGATTTTTAATCAGGTCACGACGGAGATGCGTATTTACAAAGAAGAAATTTTTGGTCCAGTGCTGGTGATTATTCATGTCGATACCCTAGAAGAAGCAATCGCATTAATTAATGCCAATCCATTTGGTAACGGTGTCGGTCTATTTACCCAAAGTGGAACGACAGCACGTACTTTCCAGAACAGTATTGATATTGGTCAGGTGGGAATCAATATTCCAATTCCAGTGCCAGTACCGTTCTTTAGCTTCACCGGTTCACGTGGTTCTAAACTGGGTGATTTGGGCCCGTATGGTAAACAGGCGGTACAGTTTTATACTCAAACCAAAACCATTACCAGTCGCTGGTTTGAAGAGAGTCAAGAAAGCAGCGGTGTCAATACCACGATCAGCTTACGCTAAGGAGTGCTCATATGAAGATCGCATTTATTGGCTTAGGCAACATGGGCGGGTCCATGGCACAAAACCTGCTTAAAGCTGGACAAACCGTTTTTGGCTTTGACTTGAGTGAAGCTGCTTTGCAGCACTTCGCTGAAGCGGGCGGAGTCGTGTGTGAAAGCCCACAAGCTGCAGCAAAACAGGCGGATGTGGTGATTACCATGCTGCCTGCAGCCAAGCATGTCCGTGACGTTTATCTTGGTGAGAACGGTGTCCTTGCTGTACTCAAAGCGGGAAGTTTGTGTATCGACAGCAGTACGATTGATCCACAAACCATTAAAGACATTGCCGCAGCAGGTCGTGCTAAACAGATTAGCATTTGTGATGCACCGGTTTCTGGCGGAACACTGGGTGCCAAAGATGGCACTTTGACCTTTATGGTTGGTGCCGATGAACCAACGTTTAATGCAATTCAACCCACGCTCAGCCTGATGGGTAAAAATCTGGTCCATTGTGGTGATGTCGGTACCGGGCAAGTTGCAAAAATCTGCAATAACCTGATTCTGGGTATTTCCATGACTGCGGTGGCAGAAGGCATGGCACTGGGCGTGAAGTTAGGGATTGATCCTCAAGCTTTAGCAGGAGTGATCAATAGCTCAACCGGACGTTGCTGGAGTTCAGAAATTTATAATCCATGGCCACACATTTGTGATAACGCACCAGCTTCGCGTGGCTACACAGACGGCTTTGCGGCCCAACTGATGCTTAAGGACTTGGGGCTAGCCGTTGAAGCAGCAGAACAAGTTGAGCATCCAGTGGTATTAGGTCATCTGGTGCAAAAAATGTATCAGCAGTTATGTCAGGAAGGGGATGCCCATCTGGATTTCTCTAGCATCATGCATCAATACACCACACAACCTGCTTAAGAATTAAATCATCATGATGGGGCAAGGAGACGCTCCATCAAAATACCCTGTCGGTAATAACTATAAACTCAGACTGAGGTTGAAAATGCTAAATTATCAAAAAACGGTTCAAGATTTTGATTTAAATACGGTTGCAAGTCAGTTTTTATCCGGATCAACGCAGGCGGTGAATGCCTGTTATGAGTGTTGTGACCGCCATGCCAATTCCGATGCGATCGCCTTATTTTGGTACGGTAAAGATGGTCGCAAAGAACAGTATAGCTTTCGCGAACTGAAAAAATATTCCAGTCAATTTGCCAACTTTTTAAAATCTCAGGGGATTGGCAAAGGTGACCGCGTTTCCGGATTATTACCGCGTACGCCCGAGCTGATCATTACCATTTTGGCGACCTGGCGTATCGGTGCAGTGTATCAACCTTTGTTTACCGCCTTTGGTCCCAAAGCGATTGAACATCGTATTCACCTTGCCCAGAGCAAACTGGTGGTGACCGATTTGGCAAATCGGGACAAATTATCCGAGATTAGCCATTGTCCAGCGATTGTCACGGTACATGCCGAAACCCAAGCAGAAACCTATCCGCAAGATCTCAGTTTTTGGACGGTATTGAATCGTCAAGCTGAAGCTTGTGAAATAGAAATGCTCAATATAGATGAGCCATTTTTATTGATGTTTACCTCGGGTACCACTGGACCGGCGAAACCCTTAAAAGTACCGCTAAAAGCGCTGATTGCTTTTGCGGGCTATATGCAAAATGCCGTCGGTTTAAGCCCTGAAGATGCTTTTTGGAATATTGCCGATCCGGGTTGGGCTTACGGTCTGTATTACGGTATTACCGGACCATTATTGTTAGGACATTCAACCTTGTTTTATGAAGGCGGTTTTAATGCCGAAAGTGTCTGTGAAATTGTCAAGGAATATGGCATCACCAATCTTGCCGGCGCACCTACTGCCTACCGCATGATGATGGCGGCTGATCCTGCCCAGATGGCGCAGTTGCGCGGTAAATTGCGTGTGGTCAGCAGTGCAGGAGAACCTTTAAACCCAGAAGTGATCCGCTGGTTTAAAGATGTCCTTGATGCACCTATTTATGATCATTATGGCCAAACTGAAGTCGGCATGGTGGTGTGTAATCATCATGCACTGGAACATCCGGTTCATGTAGGTTCGGCAGGTTTTGCCAGCCCCGGTTATCGAATTGCAGTCGTCGATGAACAGGGTCTGGAGTTAGCTGCAGATACTCCGGGGATTCTCGCGATTGATATCAGTCAATCCCCGATGATGTGGTTTTCTGGCTATGAAGAAAGCCGTAAATCTCCATTTCTTGGTCACTATTATTTAACCGGGGATACGGCTGAAATACATGAAGATGGCAGTATGAGTTTTGTCGGACGCAGTGATGATGTGATTACCACCTCAGGCTATCGGGTCGGTCCATTTGATGTGGAAAGTGCCTTGCTCGAGCATGATGCCGTGGTTGAGGCAGCTGTGATTGGCGTACCTGATCCAGAGCGTACTGAAGTGATTAAAGCCTTTGTGATTCTGGCGAATAATTTTAAAGCCACTTCGCAGCTTGCAGATGACCTAGGTCAGTTTGTGAAAAAACGTTTGTCTGCACATGCCTATCCTCGCCTGATTGAATTCGTGACCGAATTACCTAAAACACCAAGTGGCAAAATTCAGCGTTTCTTGCTGCGCAATCAAGAAATAAACAAACAGCAAGCTCAGGCAGCTCTACAGGCCTAACGGAAACAAATACTGAACAGATAGATGGAAGGAATAGTCGATGCAATTAACGGAAGAACAACAACTGATTCAGGATATGGCAAAAAGCTTTGCCCAGGAACAAATTAAGCCTTATGCAGGAGAGTGGGATCAAAAAGGTATCTTTCCTAAAGATGCCTTAGCTCAAATGGGGCAGTTGGGTTTTATGGGGATGCTGATTCCTGAAGAATGGGGTGGCTCGGGTACGGGTACACTGGCTTATGTACTTGCGCTAGAAGAAGTGGCGGCCGCAGATGGTGCGACCTCGGCGATTATGAGTGTGCATAATTCTGTGGGCTGTGTGCCGATTTTGAAGTTTGGTACAGAACAACAGAAACAACAATTTTTAGTGCCTTTAGCACAGGGCGAGATGATCGGGGCTTTTGCTTTGACTGAGCCTCATACCGGTTCGGATGCAGCCGCGATTAAGACTCGTGCGATCAAGGATGGCGAACACTACATCATTAATGGTTCTAAACAGTTTATTACCTCGGGGCATAATGCCGGGATGATTATTGTTTTTGCGGTGACCGATCCAAGCGCGGGTAAAAAGGGGATCAGTGCATTTTTAGTGCCACGAAATACCCCCGGTTATGAAGTGATTCGTGTTGAGGAAAAACTCGGCCTACATGCTTCAGACACCTGCCAAATTGCTCTAACCGATGTGCGGATTCATGAAAGCTTAAGATTGGGTGCAGAAGGTGAAGGCTTAAAAATTGCGCTTGCCAACCTGGAAGGTGGGCGAATTGGCATAGCTGCACAAGCGGTGGGTTTTGCCCGTGCTGCTTTAGAAGAGGCTACACGCTATGCACATGAACGGGTTGCTTTTGGCAAACCTATTTTTGAACAGCAAGCCATTGCTTTTAGGCTCGCGAGTATGGCGACTGAAATTGAAGCTGCACGACAATTGGTACATTATGCTGCACGTAAAAAAGAAGCCGGTGAAGCCTGTTTAACTGAGGCCTCAATGGCCAAGCTATTTTCTTCAGAAATGGCGGAACGCGTCTGCTCTAAAGCCTTGCAAATTTTTGGCGGCTACGGTTATCTCAAAGATTTTCCGATTGAGCGTATTTATCGTGATGCCCGCATTTGTCAAATTTATGAAGGCACCAGTGATATTCAACGCCTAGTGATCGCACGCAGTTTATAATTAAATAAGGATATTTTCATGCAGTGGCAAACCATTTTATTAGAACAACGTAACGGTGTGGGACTGATTACTTTAAACCGTCCGCAAGCTTTAAACGCACTGAACAACCAGCTGATTGTTGAAGTCAATCAAGCGCTTGACCAGCTAGAAAAAGATCCAAATATTGGCTGTATCGTATTGACTGGCTCAGAAAAAGCTTTTGCAGCCGGCGCCGATATTAAAGAAATGGCGGACTTAAACTTTCCACAAATCTATCTGGATGATTTTTTCAGCCTGGCTGATCGTATTGCCCAGCGTCGTAAGCCCTTGATTGCAGCTGTAAGCGGATATGCTTTGGGTGGCGGGTGTGAATTAGCTTTAATGTGTGACTTTATTTATTGTGCTGATAATGCAAAATTTGGTTTACCCGAAGTGACCTTGGGTGTACTCCCAGGGATTGGGGGGACACAGCGTTTAACTTTGGCTATTGGTAAAGCCAAAGCCATGGAGATGTGCCTGACCGCGCGACACATGGGTGCGCAGGAAGCTGAACAAAGTGGTTTAGTGGCACGGGTATTTGCCAAAGATGAATTACTGGAACAAACCCTGCAAGCGGCCGAAAAAATTGCGGAAAAGTCACTGACTGCTGTCATGATGATTAAAGAGTCGATTAATCGGGCATTTGAAGTTAGTCTGGCTGAAGGACTACGCTTTGAAAGACGAGTGTTCCATTCAATTTTTGCGGGTTCTGATCAGAAAGAAGGGATGCGTGCTTTTGTGGAAAAACGCCCAGCTAAATTTACCCATCAATAGGAAAATCATAATAGGAAAACAATAATGAGCGATGAAAATAATTTAGCGATTAGCGTACAAGGTGGTCTAGGCATCATTAGCCTGGATCGTACGACTCACCTGAATGCCTTGTCTATCTCCATGATTCAAGGCATTCAGGCACAGTTAGAACACTGGCGTCATGACCCGAATGTACAAGCGATCTTAATCAATTCTAACAGTCCCAAAGCCTTCTGTGCCGGAGGTGATATTCGTTATCTGTATGACAGTTATAAAGCGGGTAATACAGGACATCATGATTACTTTGCTGCTGAATACGTGATGCTCAATACCCTGCGTAAATTTGCCAAACCGGTCCTTGTTTTCCTGGATGGCTATGTATTGGGTGGCGGCTTTGGTTTGGCCCAAGCCTGTCATATTAAGGTCACTAGTGAAAAATCGCGCTTTGCCATGCCGGAAACCGCAATTGGCTTTTTCCCTGACGTAGGGGCGACACATTTTCTGTCACGACTCGATGAAATTGGTGTTTATCTTGCACTTACGGGTGAGCAAATCAGCAGCAGTGATGCGCTTTATTTAGATCTTGTTGATTATCATATACCGAGTGATAAATTTGCGGAATTACAGGCTGCATTGATCGCTGAATCTGCTTTGAATAACCCAAAAATTAGAAAAATGATTAGCGATTTTATAACTGACCCTGCAGAAAGTGAATTACAAAAACGCGCAGAGCACATTGATAAGCATTTTGCTTATCAAAAACTGGAAGACATTGAATATAGTCTCGCGCATGAAACGAATTCTAAGGATCAAACCTGGGCTGATAAAACACTGGCCATTTTGCAACAACGTCCTTTATTGGCTAAACAAACCAGTTTGAAGTTACAACAGGTAGGACAGAATTTATCACTTGAAAAATGTATGCAGCTTGAGCGCGATATACAGGATATCTGGTTAGAGCAGGGTGATTTTATCGAGGGTGTGCGGGCATTAATTATTGATAAAGACAAGAGTCCACAGTGGCAAACAGAGAATTCACAATTTGAAAAAACCTTGGAAAAGCTGTGGCCTGTGTGGAATAAGCAGCATATAGAGAATATATATTAATATTGATGCTTAGATTCCCTCCATGAACTGAGCTAATGGAGGGTTTAAATATAAAACTCAAGATTATTTATTTTCCAATACTATAGATCTCTTTCATAATTCAAAAAGTGATCTTCTTTTTGGTTGATATTTGCACTCCGGATTTCTTAGCATTCGTGCATAATCTGCGGATGAAATACATCGATTCAAACAAGCTTTCTGATCCTCAGTTCAAGCGATACACCGGCATCTCATGGTCAACCTTCTATTTAATGGTTGAGCAATTGAAGAAACATGTTCCTACTAAAGGCAGACCGCCCAAGTTAAGCCTGGAAGACCAGGTTCTGCTCTGTCTAAGCTATTGGCGGGAATACCGAACCTTATTTCACGTTGCGACGAGTTACGGGGTTTCAGAGCCGACAGCTTCAAGAGTTGTACGTCATGTTGAAGACTGCCTGATTCAGTCCAATCTTTTTAATTTACCCAAAGATTTACCCGAAGGTGAAGGCATCGACTGGAATGTTGTGATCGTGGATGCCACGGAAATTCCAATCCAAAGGCCTAAAAAAACAGAAGAAAAGCTATAGCGGCAAGAAAAAGACCCATACCTTTAAAGTACAGGCCATGATTCACTACAGGACTCAGCAAATTCTGAGTTTATGTAGCAGTCGCGGTGCTGTACATGATTTCGAGTTGTTCAAACGCAATTTAAACCAGATTCCTTTTGGGGCTTTTATCCTTGCAGATAAAGGCTATCAGGGTATTTTATGCTCTGCATCCGAATAGTCTGTTACCTTTAAAAGCCAAAAGACGTTGTAAATTGGATCCTGAACTAAAAATCTATAATCAGGAAATCAATAAAAGAAGAATAGGAATTGAGCATGTATTTGGCAGGCTGAAAACCTTCAAAATCCTTGCTGAGCGTTATCGAAATAGAGGCAAAAGACTCGGTTTGAGAATTCAATTTAATTGCTGGAATTTATAACTTGGAGCTGAGTAAAAATGATTTATGAAAGAGGCCTTATATCTCCCTGAATAAGCTCACACCTACAACCTACTATATGACCAATTGGTCTCAATAAATTAAAATAATTAGCCAGATTACAAACCCGATTTACATTTTAAATCTAAGGGGTTATGGGAATATTACTTTTCAATATTTATGCAACCAAGCCTCTAATACATTTCTTATACTTGAAAATGGTAACTAACATGGTTACTAAAATTTAATATACTTCTTTTTAAATATTTAAAAACAATTATTTATAATTATATGTGATGCGTATCATACGCATCACATATAATTAGCTTTATTTTGATATAATGAAAGTATTTAGTGTAGTTAGTGGTTTAATTCAATTTCATGAGTCTTACAGAATTTAAGATACGCCAAGCCAAATCTAAGGATAAAATTTACTACTTAGCCGATGATGATGGCTTAAGCTTGAAGATTGAACCTAACGGACGTAAGTCATGGAGTTATCGGTATTCTGTAGCAGGATCGAGCAAACGCCCTAGAGTTAAATTAGGCCTATATCCTGTCATGTCCTTGAAGGATGCAAGATATGCACGAGATGAATATAAGTTAAATAATTACATGGGGGAAAATATACATAGCAAAAAAATAAAATCTTTCAAAGATGTTTGTGAGGAATGGTTGGAATTCAAAATAAAAAACTCTTTTAAAGATGAGCCACGTTGTGGCGTTATTCAGTTATCAAAAAAGTGTTTATATAATGATATATATCCCGAATTAAGTGATATCCCATTTAATGAAGTGAAACGATATGATTTAGTTACAGTTGTAAAGAAAATAGAATATCGGGATGTAAAAGAGCCAGTTAAAAAAGCGTATAGTTATTTAAATCAAATCTATGATTATGCTGTAGCAATGGGTTATTGTGAATATAATATTGCTAATGGTTTACATAAAATATTGGTCAATAATAAAATTAAGAAAAATTATCCATATTTAAAGGAAAAAGATATATCAAATTTTATACTTAGATTAAATGAAGTTAATACTCATCCTATTATTAAAAAAGCATTATGGTTTAAGCTTTACACTGGAGTACGAGGGGCTGAATTATTGCTGAGTGAACCTCATCACTTTGATTTAGATAATAAAATTTGGAAAATTCCTGCTTTGCATATCAAACAGTTTAGACGTAAAGTCATTTTAGGTCATGATATTCCTGATTTTTTGGTTCCTTTGTCAGATCAGGCTATTCTCATTATAAGATCAGCATTAGAATGGTCGCATGGTGAAAAATATGTATTTTATAGTCCTAAAAATAAAAACAGACATCTTCATTTTAATACATTAAATACTATAATTCGTAAAATGAATTATAGTAAAAATGAGTTATCCTTACATGGTTTGCGTTCTACCTTTAGTACCATATTAAATGAGTCTGGATTCTTTCAACAAAATTGGATTGAAGCTCAATTATCCCATACAGATAAAAATAAAACTCGTGCAAGTTATAATCATGCTGAGTATCTTACCCAGCGTATTGAAATGATGCAGTGGTGGGGCGATTATTTAGGTTCTATTAAATAAAATCAGACAACAGCTTTTGATCTTAAAATGAATGAACTTAATAATCATAATTGCTAGATTAAACAAATTTACTGAATGAGACAGAGCCTATACTCAAATACTGTCTTGAGAAAATGGGTCTAGGTAATTTTTAATTTTGAAATGTTTATGCAACAAAGTCCATTTCATCTATCACTGTGTGGCTCTTCAATACTTGCAAGTTAAATAGACATAATAGTATCCAATAATTCTTAAATTAGTATACGATAGATACTATTATCTCTGTTTAATTCCTATGTCTAGATTTTTATTGCTTGATAATATAGATGTACAGCAGGCTTTTTCTGTTCATCTACGCCAATTACGTGAACAGGCAAAGTTATCTCGCGAAGCGCTTGCCGAGCGTAGTAGTGTGCCTGCGTCTACAATTAAAAAATTTGAACTGACTGGAGAAATTTCATTCCGCCAATTACTCTTACTTTGGCAATCCTTAGACGATCTTAAGCGTCTTTATGATTTAACTGTAATAGCCCCCAATTAAAACGGACACTTCTCAATTAAGACCTAGTGATAGCACTAGGGTTTAGGAGTGTTCTATGGAACGTATTGAAGTTATTATATCAGTTCAGCGTCGTCGACGTTATTCCGTTCAAGAGAAAGCCCAGTTTGTTGCCATGACCATGCAACCAGGTTCATCCGTTTCTTCTATTGCCAGACAGTATGGCATCTCTCCAAGTTTGCTGTTTAAATGGAAAAGACTTATACAAGATGGTGGAGTAACTGCCGTGGAAGCCAATGATCAGGTCGTCAGTGTGTCTGACTATAATGCTCTGTTGAAAAAGGTTAAACAGCTAGAGCAAATGCTGGGCCGCAAAACTGTAGAAGCTGAAATTCTCAAAGATGCTTTAGAGATTGCCCAGACAAAAAAGTACATATCGCACATGCCCTTATTACCACCCGACGATACCCAACTCAACAAATAGCCCAGACCTTAGGTGTGTCGAGATCAAATCTCTATCGGCGAATGAAGCAGCCGGAACCTGTTTCTCGTTTAAGATACTGCAAGGCAGATGATATGGTTTTATTGCCAATCATTCGGGAGATCTGTGATCAACTGCCTAGCAATGGATATAGGCGTGTTACAGCACATTTAAATCGTCGTCTAAAACAGCATGTGATGAAACTTGCTCGGGTAAATCCTAAACGTATTTACCAGATAATGAAGCAGAATCAGTCACTTATCATGCGAGCTGAGCCATTAAAGAATGATCGGACACATGATGGTCGAGTTGAAGTATTTGTATCAAACAGCCGCTGGTGTTCGGATGGCTTTGAGATCAAGTGTTGGAATGGCGAGAAAGTACGGGCGATCTTTAGTCTGGATTGCTGTGATCGGGAAGTCATGAGTTATCTTGCAACAACTACTGGCATCAGTAGTGACATGGTGTGTGATGTACTTGTACAGAGCATGGAAAAACGCTTTGGTGCAGTCAGTTATTTGCCTCATCCAATTGAATGGCTGACAGATAATGGCAGTTGTTATATTGCGAAATCGACACGGCAATTTGCACATGCGCTTGGCTTTCGGATCTGTACCACACCAATCAGAAGTCCACAGAGCAATGGAATGGCGGAAGCATTTATAAAGACATTTAAACGGGATTACGTCTATTTGAATGATATGCCTGATGCTGCAACCGTGCTTAACGCTTTGCCGGTATGGATAGAAGATTACAATTCCAATCATCCACATAGTGGATTAAAAATGAAATCCCCTCGGGAGTTTCTATCGCTAAAATTAGCGAGTTAACTGTCCGTTTTTATGGGGGCTAATACATTAACAAAAGAATCTAAAGTCTCAGAAAAGCTTCCCACTTCAATTGATGAGGTCTTAAAAGATGAATTTAAAGCCAATTCAAAGTGATGATACTCGTATTTGGGGGCCTTTATTTCTAAAAAATGATGAAAGTGATGATACTGGAGAGTTTGTTTATATATCCATATTTCATTCATAGAAAATGGCAAAGTCTTCGACTGGCAAGCGTGAAGTATGAAAGCTGTTTACACGCTGAGTGAGGTCAGCATAACCCAAGGCAATGCTGCAGACCAGTTCTTCATCGTGCGGTATATTTAAAATGTCAGAGATAAGCGAAGAAAACGGATTCCATGCCGCCTGCGGGCAAGTATCTAAACCTCGCGCTTTGGCTGCAATCATCACATTTTGAATCATCATTGAAATATCCATTTTTGAGCCTGTGGCTAATGATGTATGCAGGGTAAAAAATAGGCCGACAGGTGCATCAAATAATTGATAATTACGCAGATGCTGAGCTTGCATTTTTTCTTGTTCACCTTTTTGAATATCAAGTAGGCCATACAGCCCCCAGCCATTTTCGCGGCGGCGCTCAATAAAAGGCGAAGTCCATTGCTCAGGATAATATTTAAATGGTTCTTGATAGCGGTGCGCTTGTTCAGGATGATTGAATAACTCAATTTGTGCCTGGCAGACCTGCCGAGTTAACTCTTGACGCTTTTTCCCAGTGACGACATAGACTTTCCAGGGTTGAATATTGTTACCTGAGGGTGCACGGCTGGCAACAGTTAAAATGTCTTTAATCAGTTGGGTTTCCACTGGGGTGCTGGAAAAAGCGCGAACGGAGTGTCTGGAAGTAATCGCCTGATCCACCAGATTTTGTTGTTCTTGATGCATATGAATTCCTTTTAGGGTTGATGTTGAGTATTTTAAAATCCAGAGATCATCCTGAAAAAATAGCAATAACAACGCTGTACTGTACTATCTTACTTCAGCCATTTGAAGGCCATTTAAGCTTTGGCTTATGTCTATATATTCAGCCCGATCTAAAATGACATGCCTATACTTGAGATCCGGGCAGGAACCTGCACCCAGCACTGGCCTAGGTACGGACGAAATTCCAGACTGTTCTTATCTTCATTAAATTGGTTTTTATTCAAGCCAGACTCCATTCTCGCTTTCATCTATCGGTATTATTTTTGAATAAAGTGTGCAGGCCGTTTTTCTAGAAAAGCCTGAATTCCCTCTGCTGCATCGGCTGTCTGGCTGACATTGACAAATAATTCTGCTTCTAAAGCCAAACCGGCCTGAATATCCAGTTCAGAGGCTGTCTGAACGGCTTTCATTGCATGTTGAATGGCAGCTGGGAATTGCAACCCGAACTCATCCAAATATTGACGACCGGTTTGAATGGGATCACTCAAGTCTAGAATACGGTTAATCAGTCCAATATGAAGTGCTTCTTCTGCCGTAATAATTTTTCCACTGATAATTAACTCCAGTGCTTTGGTCTGCCCGACTAGGCGAGGCAAGCGCTGTGTACCGCCATATCCGGGAATTAGCCCAAGTTTAATTTCTGGTAATCCCAGGCGCGCGCTTGGACTACAAATTCGAAAGGTACATGCCATGGCCAGTTCTAAACCACCACCTAAAACCGCGCCATTGATACAGGCAAGCGTAGGGAATTTTAATTGATTAATTTGCTCAAATAAGCTTTGGCCGATTTGTATGGTATTTAAATGCGCGGCAGGGGTTTTGTTCTGCAGTTCTGTAATATCGGCACCTGCACAAAATGCTTTATGACCATCACCTGTAAAAATTGCAGCGCGTAAGTTGAGTGGAGCAATTTCTGCGATGAATTCTTGCAGTTTGGCAATCATTTCTGCATTCAGCGCATTTCTTGCTTCGGGGCGCTTTAAGGTAATGATCGCGATATTGTCTTGATATTTTAGTTCCGCACTCATGCGCCAGTTCCTTGGTTTGATGTATTTAAAAGAATAGAATTTATTTAATTTATGTCAATACATATATTTAATTTTTAAATAAATAAGTATAAGTAATTGTATTTATTTAATTTAAATAAAAATATATGTAAATATATTGACATAAAATTACACCTAAATTAACCTATCAATGGCTAGTGAAAAGCGGAAAAAGAGTGTAAGGAATTTTGAATTTAGCCTATCGAACAATGAGTGATATCGCGATTTAGAATAAGGAAAAGCGATTTTAAAATTCGTAGATTCAGAACAATTAAAACGATCAAGGAGTTGATGTATGCAGCATGTGGATATGCAAAAAACGGTAACCGAAGCAAAGTTTAACCGTTTCCATGTGAAGGTGTTGATCTGGTGTTTAGTGATTATCATTTTAGATGGTTATGACATTGCGGTTTCTGGCGCAGCCTTACCTTCAATTATGGAACAAATGGGAGTAAGTGCTTCGACTGCTGGATTTATGATGAGTTCAGCCTTATTTGGAATGATGTTTGGTGCGATGTTTTTTGGCGGTTTGGCCGACAAAATTGGTCGTCGTTTAACCATCGTAATATGTGTTTTTTTATTTAGTGTCTTTACTGCGGTAGCGGGTTTAGCTGAAGATCCTGTTACTTTTAGTATTATCCGTTTTATTGCGGGTTTGGGGATTGGCGGGGTAATGCCGAATGTCGTTGCACAAATGACGGAGTATTCACCTAAAAAAATACGGACCTTGATGACGTCATTAATGTTTTCAGGTTATGCGGTGGGTGGTATTTTAGCAGCAGTTTTAGGTAAGCAGTTTATTGTAGAGTTTGGTTGGCAAGTTGTTTTTTATGCTGCGGCCATTCCGGTCGTTTTAATCCCCTTTATTTGGAAGTCAATGCCAGAGTCACTCAGCTATTTAACTAAAAACAATAAAGAAAGCGAATTGAGAAGTCTGGTAGCGCAGATTGCGCCTGATCTTCAAATCAATAGTGACACAAAATTTGTAAATGAAACCAATATAAACAGCGCTAAGCCTTCTATTGGACTGTTATTTAGTGATGGACGTGCCTTTAGTACGCTGATGTTCTGGGTGGCATTTTTCACCTGTTTATTCATGGTCTACGCCTTAAGTACCTGGTTAACCAAATTGATGGCAATGTCCGGTTACTCCCTTGGCTCAGCCCTTACTTTTGTGATTGCTTTGAATGTGGGCGCAATTATTGGGGCGATAGGTGGGGGATGGTTGGCAGACCGTTTCCACATTAAGTGGGTTTTGGTCATCATGTATAGCTTAGGTAGCGTATTCCTGTATTTAATGACCTTGCCAATGTCGATCAATATGCTGTATTTCACCATTGCTATGGTAGGGGCATGCACCACGGGTGCACAAATTGTTGCCTATTCTTATTGTGGGCAATTTTATCCAAGCATTATTCGTTCAACAGGAATTGGTATGGCCTCTGGCGTGGGACGTTTGGGAGCAATCGGAGCACCATTATTAATTGGCTTGATTGTGTCGCTAAATTTACCCATTCAACAAAATTTTATGGTGATTGCTTTGGCCGGATTAATTGGTGCAGTTGCCTTGTCACTTATTAATCATCAACGTTCAAGCTCGCCTTAAGTCAGAAATAGATATTGGGTTGCAGGGTAAAATGAAGGAAATGTATGAAAACACTTGTTGCTGTAAAACGTGTGGTTGATGCCAACGTTAAAGTTCGCGTTAAACCGGACAATAGTGGGGTAGACCTGACTAACGTTAAAATGTCGATCAACCCATTCTGTGAAATCGCAGTGGAAGAAGCGGTTCGTTTAAAAGAAAAAGGAACAGTTTCAGAAATCGTTGTGGTTTCTATCGGTCCTAAAGAAGCGCAAGAACAAATCCGTTCTGCTATGGCTCTTGGTGCTGACCGCGGTATCCTGGTAGAAACTGCTGATGAGATTGGTGCACTTGAAGTTGCTAAAATCTTGAAAGGCATTGTAGAACAAGAAAAACCAGAACTTATCCTTCTAGGTAAACAAGCGATTGATGACGACTCGAATCAGGTGGGTCAGATGCTTGCTGCTTTACTTGGCGCTGGTCAAGGTACCTTTGCTTCTGTCGTCAATGTTGC
>NZ_JABERI010000036.1 GCF_013004375.1 Acinetobacter terrae
GTGGTTTCTGGTGGTCGCGGTGTGGGTTCAGGTGAAAACTACCACACAATCCTTGATCCGTTGGCGGACAAGCTGGGCGCTGCTCAAGGTGCTTCACGTGCTGCAGTGGATGCTGGCTTCGTTCCTAACGACATGCAAGTCGGTCAAACAGGTAAGATCGTTGCGCCTGACCTGTACATCGCTGTCGGTATTTCTGGTGCGATTCAGCATTTGGCGGGGATGAAAGATTCTAAAGTGATCGTTGCGATCAACAAGGATGAAGAAGCGCCAATCAACGCGGTTGCTGACTACTGGTTAGTGGGTGACTTGAACACTGTAGTTCCAGAACTCGTTTCAAATATATGATCTAAGACATTGTATTCAAAATATTTATTTCGTAATACGAAACAAAAATAATGGTAAAGGAATTTACCGTAACACAGTAAACGGAGATCAATATGATTCGTGATCCAGAAATGCTTGAACAGCTTTTAGAAACGATTCGAAATTTTGTAAAAAATGAGCTGGTGCCGCTAGAACACGAAGTTGAAGAAAGCAATGCCATTCCTGAACATATCGTGAATCAGATGAAAGAGCTGGGTTTATTTGGCCTCACCATTCCGGAAGAATATGGTGGTTTGGGCATTACCATGGAAGAAGAAATTCTAGTGGCACTGGAATTGGGTAAAACCTCAGCCGCTTTCCGCTCTTTGATTGGGACCAATAACGGCATTGGTTCCAGTGGTATCCTGATTGACGGAACAGAAGAACAAAAACAAAAATATTTGCCTCGTTATGCCAGCGGTGAATATATTGGATCCTTCTGTTTAACCGAACCAGATTCAGGCTCAGATGCAGCCTCATTAAAAACCACGGCCACCAAAGATGGCGATCATTATATTTTAAACGGAACCAAGCGCTTTATTACCAATGCGCCACGTGCGACGACTTTTACTGTCATGGCACGCACCAATCCAGAGATTAAAGGCGCCAGTGGCATTTCTGCATTTTTAGTTGAAGCCGGTACCCCGGGTTTAAGTCTAGGCAAAATTGATAAAAAAATGGGGCAGCATGGTTCTTATACCTGTGACGTGATTTTTGATCATTGCCGCGTACATCAGGATCAGTTGATTGGCGGACAAGAAGGAATTGGCTTCAAAACCGCTATGCGCGTGCTCGATAAAGGCCGTTTGCATATTGCTGGATACAGTGTAGGTATGGCCGAACGCATGCTGGAAGATGCACTGAATTATGCCGTTGAGCGTAAACAGTTTGGTCAGGCGATTGCAAACTTCCAGCTCATTCAAGGGATGTTGGCTGATTCTAAAGCAGAAATCTATGCCGCAAAATGTATGGTCATGGATGCTGCACGTTTACGTGATGCAGGCCAAAATGTGACGACGGAAGCCTCTTGCGCAAAAATGTTTGCCACTGAAATGTGTGGCCGTGTTGCAGATCGCTGTTTACAAATCCATGGCGGTGCGGGCTATATCAGTGAGTATTCGATTGAGCGTTTTTACCGCGATGTGCGTCTGTTCCGTTTATATGAAGGCACCACTCAAATTCAGCAGATTATTATTGCCCGTGAAATGATTAAACAAGCCACAGCATAAATACACGATCTAAATTTTTGGAATATAAAACATGACTTCAAAAACTAAATTTAACTGGCAAGACCCGTTTTTAATCGAACAGCAACTGACAGAAGAAGAGCGCATGATTCGCGATTCTGCACATGCCTATTGTCAGGGAAAATTGTTGCCTCGCGTACTCGAGCAGTTCCGTCATGAACAGACCGATGCTTCAATTTTCCGCGAGATGGGCGAGCTAGGTCTGCTTGGCCCAACCATTCCTGAACAATACGGTGGCGCAGGGTTGAACTATGTCAGCTATGGCCTGGTGGCACGTGAAATTGAATATGTCGATTCAGGTTATCGTTCCATGGCCAGTGTACAAAGCTCGCTGGTGATGGTGCCGATTAATGAATTTGGCTCTGAAGAACAGAAACAGAAATACTTGCCTAAACTGGCCACAGGTGAATACATCGGCTGCTTCGGCTTGACTGAGCCGGATCATGGTTCTGATCCAGGCAGCATGATTACTCGTGCTAAAAAGGTGGACGGTGGTTATCGCATATCTGGTGCGAAAATGTGGATTACTAACAGTCCAATTGCCGATGTGTTTGTGGTGTGGGCCAAAGAAGTATCGAAAGAAGGCAATGTCGGCGAGATCCGTGGCTTTATTCTGGAAAAAGGCTGGGAAGGGCTATCTGCACCAGCGATCCACGGCAAGGTCGGTTTGCGTGCCTCAATTACCGGTGAAATCGTGATGGATAATGTCTTCGTTCCTGAAGAAAATGCCTTCCCGGAAATTCGCGGCTTGCGTGGTCCATTTACCTGTCTCAACAGCGCACGTTATGGTATTGCCTGGGGTGCCATGGGCGCCGCAGAATTCTGCTGGCATACCGCCCATCAATACACCATGGACCGCAAGCAGTTTGGTCGTCCGTTGGCAGCAAACCAGCTGATTCAAAAGAAACTGGCAGACATGCAAACCGAAATTGCCTTGGGGTTGCAAGTCGCACTCCGTTTCGGCCGCATGAAAGATGAAGGCATCGCTTCGGTTGAAGGCACTTCACTGATCAAGCGTAATAACTGTGGTAAAGCCCTGGATATTGCACGTTTGGCACGTGACATGCTCGGTGGAAACGGCATCAGTGATGAGTTTGGTGTGGCGCGTCATCTGGTCAATCTGGAAGTGGTGAACACCTATGAAGGTACCCATGATGTGCATGCCTTGATTCTGGGTCGTGCACAAACAGGTATTGCTGCATTCTGTAATTAATTTGCTAAAAATAAACCATGTTTGGATTGGTGTCATTCACTGATTCAAAGTTTTTAGCATGCAAGTATGCTGGTTTAGCATAGCTAAACCAGCTTTCCCTTGAAATATGGATGATTTGTTTTCTTGCAGATTGAAAGGTTGTTATATTGTTTGCAAGAAATTGATTTAATGTAATTTTCTTTAAAGTGGCACGTGTGCCATTGCTTTAGCTCTCTTGATTCGGGTTGCCACATATTTCTTAGACGGGCTGGATCGTAAATTTTTATCAAATGGAGCGTAAAACTCTGTCCTTCAGGTCAGAGATATAAGCGACACGACATGAAATGTCGTTTAACTTTTAAATGATCAATACTCCTAATTTAATATGAGCTAATATAAGCCTATGAAAACGCTTAAATTACGCATAAAAGACAGACACGCAAAGGTGCTAGACCAATTGGCATCCGAAGTGAATTTTGTCTGGAATTATGTGAATGATTTAAGCTTTAAGCACCTCAAAAGAAAGGGTGAATTTCTATCAGCCTATGATGTTGCCAGGTACACCAAAGGCGCATCCAAAGAATGTAATTTACATAGCCAAACCATTCAGGCTGTGACAGAAGAATTAGTCACCCGAAGAAAACAGTTCAAAAAATCAAAATTGAGATGGCGTGTTACTAATAAGAAATCAGCAAGAAGATCACTTGGATGGATACCCTTCAAAAAGGTAGCTGTTAAACATGCCGATGGATATGTTCAATACGGCAAGCATCAATTCAAGCTATGGGATAGCTACGGATTAAGCCAATACAGCGTTAAAACAGGCTCATTCGTTGAGGATGCTCGTGGCCGTTGGTATGTCTGCCTTGTGGTGGATAGCCCTAAAACTGAGAAACCCACCGCCACCAAAGCCATTGGCATTGATCTTGGCTTAAAGGATGTAGCTACCTGTTCGGATGGAACCGTTATTTCAAATCCCAAGTTCTACCGTCAATATGAACAGAAATTAGGGATTGCTCAACGAGCAAAGAATAAAAAGCGTGTCCGTGCATTACACGCCAAGATTGCAAACAGTCGTAAAGACCATTTGCATAAGGCCAGTACCGAACTGGTCCGGGAAAATGCACTGATTGTCGTTGGTGATCTAAGTGCGAATAAACTGGTAAAAACTAACATGGCAAAGTCTGTTTTGGATACTGGATTTTCAGCACTCAAAACAATGCTCAAGTACAAATGCGAGAACGCAGGGGTATTGTTTGAAGAAGTCAGTGATAAATTCACAACCCAAATCTGTTCGTGCTGTGGTGAAATCACCGCAAGCAGTCCGAAAGGTAGAACAGATTTGCGAATAAGAGTATGGGAATGTGAAAATTGCTCAAGTGTCCTGGATAGGGACTTGAACAGTGCTAAGAACATACTTGCGCTTGGGCATAAGCGTCTCGCAGGAGAAATCTCCCTCTTTTAAGGGGGAGAGGATGTCAATAAAGATCGTCAATATGACCCGAGAAACCATATAAAACTGTAGCAATAAACTAAAAAAATGAGCCCTGGAAAGGACTCATTTTTAAATATAAGTTAAATTACGATATAGCCGATTTTTTAATTTGCACTACATATCTCAGGTTTCATTCTCGATTTTAATACTTTTTAGTCCATCGTTGACTTTATTTAACAGGTGAATCAAGGTCACCACATCATCAAAAGAAATCTTGTTTAAAGCCTGTCCATAAAAATTAAAAAAATCAACTTGTAACTTATCCCAAACCTTAATACCTTCGGCAGTAAGTGCGACAGTTTTTGCACGTCTGTCATTTTCATTAATGATACGTTGTACTAAGCTATCACGTTCCAGTCGTTTCAAAACAGCATCTAAATTCTGACGACTGACGCCAAGATATTCAGTCAAATCTGAAAATGACATTCCCGATTTCACATGCGGTCGAGACAAAGCACCCAGTACGGCCCAATGTACAGGAGAAATACCTAATTCATTCGAGCACTGTCGGTCTAAGGTATTTCCGACCTGAAACAGCCTGAAAAAAAGTCTATTGTGGGCAGAGTATAAGGATTGATCATAATTTCTTGGTAGAGAATCACTCATTATAAAGACCAACCTGAAGAGAAAAGCGTTTAAATAAGAAAGAGTATACCTTATAGGTATTGATCATAAAACTAATTCCTTTTTTTCTATAACCCTTAAAAAATTTATATGATGATTTTATAATTGATATTTAAAATCATAAGTTTAAATATTTAATTCCATTCTTATATCCAGACTCAATCTGTTCTGTATGCCTGGAATATCACTCTCATCAAACCACTTAAAATTAAATTTAAAATACCTCATGATCAAGAGTTTTACTCTCCACTTACTCCAGATGGCTTTTCATGAAAAAAATTCGGGCAGCGGCTGGCTGACGAGATGAAAAATTAAAGGTTCTTTTTCATGAAAACTTCTTTGTTCTGTAATAAGCCCGCAACTTAAGTGAAATCTAAAGTTAAAAGTGAATGTGTGTCAATGCATTTAATTTATTAAAATATTATATTGTTGATAATATTGAATAAAATAAATTTATAAAATTAATTTATGTAAATATATTGACATAAAAACATTATAATCCTATTTTAGTGATTACAGGCGTTAAATGAACAATAGCCAACCAAAATTAGATAAAAATAGAGTAGGGAGACAGAGATGAAAGGGTTGAAGGATAAGGTCATTATCGTGACGGGTGGTGCAGGTGGAATTGGTTCTGCAACCTGTCGACGTCTGGCTGAAGAAGGTGCCAAAGTGGCGATCTTTGATATGAATATTGAAGCCGCAGAAAAACTGGCTACCGAGATTAATAACCAGAATGGTCAAGCTTTGGCCGTGCAGTGTGACATTACCCAAAGCGATGTCGTGGAGCAGGCCGTACAGAAAATAGAAGCAGAATTTGGGCCTGTAGACGGTTTAGTCAATAACGCTGGCTGGGATATTTTCAAACCTTTCGTAAAAAGCAATCCGCAAGAATGGGATAAACTGATTCAGATCAACTTGGTGGGTATGCTGAACATGCATTTTGCTGTACTTAAAGGCATGGTAGAGCGTAACTCTGGAAGTATTGTCAATATTGCCTCTGATGCTGCACGTGTGGGTTCTTCGGGTGAAGCGGTTTATGCGGCATGTAAGGGCGGACTGGTTTCATTTTCTAAAACACTGGCCCGTGAACATTCTCGCAACAACATCAAAATTAATGTGATTTGTCCAGGACCGACCGATACCGCTTTACTTGCAGGTGTGACTGAAGGTGCTTCAAATCCAGAGAAACTGCGTGAAGCCTTTGTACGCGCGATTCCACTTGGCCGTTTAGGTCAACCAGAAGACCTCGCTTCTTCAATCGCATTCTTCTTAAGTGATGACGCGAGCTTTATTACCGGACAAGTGCTGAGTGTTTCCGGCGGTTTAACCATGAACGGTTAAGCAAACCAGATCACAGTGATTAAAAATAAAAGTCAGATAGAGAAATATAGGAAGTAATAAAAATGATTTTTGAAGATATCTTATATGAAGTAAAAAATGGTGTAGCTTGGATCACCATCAATCGCCCAGAAAAAATGAATGCCTTTCGTGGCACCACCTGTGATGAATTAATCAAAGCCTTAAACAAGGCAGGCTATGACCGTGAAGTCGGTGCGATTGTACTGACGGGTGCCGGTGATCGTGCTTTCTGTACTGGTGGTGACCAATCTGCACATGATGGTAATTATGACGGCCGCGGAACCATTGGATTGCCGATGGAAGAATTACACACTGCGATGCGTGATGTACCCAAACCCGTGATTGCACGTGTACAAGGTTATGCCATTGGTGGCGGAAATGTATTGGCCACCATTTGTGACCTCACCATTTGCTCAGATAAAGCTATTTTCGGTCAAGTGGGTCCTAAAATGGGTTCTGTGGATCCAGGTTATGGCACAGCATATTTAGCTCGCGTTGTTGGCGAGAAAAAAGCCCGTGAAATCTGGTATATGTGCCGTCGTTATACTGGCCAGGAAGCAGTTGAGATGGGGCTTGCCAACAAATGTGTGCCGGCCGATCAACTGGATGCGGAAGTACAGGCCTGGGCAGAAGAAATCTGTCAGCGTAGTCCGACTGCCATCGCGATTGCCAAACGTAGCTTCAATATGGATACCGCGCATCAGGCAGGTATTGCCGGGATGGGCATGTATGCACTGAAATTGTATTACGATACAGAAGAATCACGCGAAGGGGTAAATGCGCTTAAAGAAAAACGACAACCTGAATTCCGTAAGTACTACAAATAAGGAGCTATGTCATGAGTAAAAATCCTTATATCACGGAAGAGTTAGAATTCTTAGCTGAAACTGCTGAAAAATTTGCCCAAAAATTTATTGCACCCGGTTTTTTAGAGCGTGATCAGAGTCGAGTATTTGATCGTGATCTGGTTAAAAAAATGGGTGAAATGGGCTTTATTGCACCGGAACTTCCTGAACAGTACGGGGGTCAAGGGATGGGGCGTCTTGCTGCGGGGATTATTCATGAAGCAGTGGCCAAAGCAGATTTAAGCTTTTCGTATATTAACTTGCTGGCCTCTTTAAACGGTCAGATCTTGGCTGAACATGGTCACCCCGAAGTGGTTGAGCCATGGCTGAAAAAACTGACCGCGGGCGAAGCTATCTTTTCAATTGCTTTGACCGAGCCACGTGGTGGTTCAGATGCTGCCAACTTGCGTTTAAAAATCGAACGTGAGGGCGATGAATATGTCATTAATGGCGAAAAAACTTCTATTTCCGCTGCCGATCAGGCCGATGCTTCGGTGGTGTTTGGCCGTACTGGTTCAATTGAAGATGCTGCACATGGCGTAACGGCACTCTTGGTTCCGATGGATTTGCCAGGAATCACGACCACACGTTTTGATTGTCATGGTCAGCGTGCGATTGGTCGCGGTTCGATTTTCTTTGATAATGTGCGTGTACCGGTCAATCATCGTCTAGGTGATGAAAACAAGGGTTTCGTTCAAGTCATGCAAGGCTTTGACTTTTCACGTGCTCTAATTGGGTTACAGGTTCTGGCGGTTGCCCGTGTCAGCCTGGATGAAGCCTGGGAATATGCGGCACAACGTGAAGCTTTTGGTCAGCCCTTAACCGCCTTTCAAGGGGTTTCGCATCCATTGGCCGAGTATGAAACTCAAGTGGAAGCAGCACGATTATTGTGTCTGCAAACCTTATGGTTAAAAGACAATCATCTCCCGCATACCTCCGAAGCCGGAATGTGTAAATGGTGGGGGCCAAAATTGGCTTATGATGTGATTCACCAATGCTTACTGACCTTTGGCCATGCCGGTTATGATCGAGGTGTGATGGAACAGCGTATGCGCGATGTGCTCGGCTTTCAGATTGGTGATGGTACTGCACAAATTATGAAAACTATTATTGCACGTAAAAAAGCAGGCCGAAAAGCAGTCCCAGCCTAATAAGAGCCACTAAATTATGTAAAGTCCTATTTCTAATTGCTCAAATGTTTATTTGAGCAATATAGCAAAGCTCTACCTAAGATTTGGTGGCCAATGTCGATATTGTGATTTGAAATAAAATAATTGGATAATTATAAATTGGAGTTATGGAATGGATTTCGATGCGGTTCTTTTACCCCCACGCAGGGAAAAAATGTTACAAGAAGGGTATTGGTTAAATAAAACGATACTTGATTCATTGAATGAAGCAGTATATCAATACCCGGATAAAGTTGCTTTGGTCAGTTATAAAATAGAAGATCAATCTGAAAAAAGCTTTACTTATCGGGAAATGCTCCATACTGCTAATAAAATTTCATTAGGTTTGAAGCGTTTAGGTGTTCAAAAACAAGATATCGTATCTTGCCAATTACCCAATTGGTGGGAGTTCACTTTATTGTATATCGCTTGTCGTCGTATAGGTGCTGTACTTAATCCGTTAATGCCAATTTTTAGAGAGCGTGAGCTTTCATTTATGTTGAAACATACCGAAACTAAGGTGCTCATTGTACCTAAAGTCTTTCGTAAGTTTGACCATGAAAAACTCGCCTATCAATTACAGAAAAATATTGAAAGCCTAGAGCACGTCGTTGTAGTGGGTGGAGAGGGTGAGAATAGTTTTGAAAAATTATTATTAAATCACGGTCTAGATAATGACCCACAAATCTTAAATACCCTGAATGATGTCACCATCACTGCTGACGATATTGCTCAACTTGTGTTTACCTCAGGTACTACAGGCGAACCTAAAGGGGTAATGCATACAGCGAACACCTTATTTTCCAATATTGTACCGTATGCCAAGCGTTTACATTTAAGCAAAGACGATGTGATTTTTATGGGGTCGCCAATGGCGCACCAAACCGGCTTTATGTACGGCTTAATTATGCCCGTACTGTTAAAAGCAAAAGCGGTGTTACAAGATGTTTGGGATGTAAATACTGCCATCGATTTGATTCATAAGCATGAAGTTACATTTACGATGGCCTCTACACCATTTTTAAATGATTTATCTGAAGCGGTATTAGATACCCACCAATCTTTAGATAGCTTGAAATTATTCCTATGTGCGGGTGCGCCAATTCCAAGTACGCTGGTTCAAAAAGCACGTCAAAATATGGGCGTTAAAGTAATTTCAGCTTGGGGAATGACCGAGTGTGGCGCTGTCACGACCACTCGCCCTGAAGATGATGACGAGCGTTCATTTAATACGGACGGACTTCCACTTCCAGGTGTTGAAGTTAAAATCGTGGATGATCACGGAGAGGTATTACCACCGCATCAATCGGGCACGCTCATGATTCGTAGTTGTTCGAATTTTGGTGGATATATGAAACGGCCACATTTGAATGAAACCAGTGAAGATGATTGGTTTGATACGGGTGATATTGCCTATATGGACGAGCATGGCTATATCCGTATTGCGGGTCGTAAAAAAGATGTGATTATTCGGGGCGGTGAAAATATTCCAGTTGCCGAAGTGGAATCATTAATTTATTTACATCCAGATATTGCCACAGTCGCTTTAGTGCCTTATCCAGACGAACGAATGGGCGAAAAAGCCTGTGCAATTGTGAAGCTAAAAGAAGGTGCTCACTCAATTAGGTTAAAGGATCTGGTTGATTTCTTGAAAGTGCATAATCTGGCCAATCAATATTTGCCAGAGCGTTTGGAAGTCTGGGATGAAATACCAATGACGCCTTCAGGCAAAATTCAAAAATTTAAGCTTCGTGACTTGTTGCAGCAAAGTGCAAAAGTATAAAAAGCGTTAGGTTCAAGAATGAATGAAAAACTTTCGTTGATAAATATCGCTGCTGATATTTATCAACAGAAAGGCTGATTAAAAAAGACGATTTTAAACAGGAATGTGGAAAAGTCCTTATTCAAAATGGAATTTTAGAATGACAAAAAATGTAAAATTTTTAGCGAAGACAACCCTTAGTTTATCGATTTTAATGCTGGCGACCTCAAGCTATGCCGCAATGACTTTAGAAGAACAAGTCACTCATCTGCAGCAGCAAGTACAGGAATTGCAGACTTTAATGCAGCAGCAAAAGCAGGCCAGTGAAAAAATTTCTGCCGAACTGCCAAAATTAAAAGAAAATACATCAGAAAAATCGGTGCTCAAAAGTGATCTGAAGCAGCTAGTGACAAAAGGGGGCGCTGAATTTGAATTGTATGGAAATGTGCGCGCCGATGCGAGTTATCAGTTCAAAGGGCCAAGCACCATGTATAACTATATTAGTGCTGTACCCTTAGAAGGCAGTGTAAATGAAGGCAATAATTCGGATAAATTTCAAAGTACCTTAAATGCAACGCGATTCGGTTTTAATTTTAAAACGCCAAAAATTGGTGATCACAGCGTTGGTGGTAAAGTCGAAATGGATTTTTTTGGAGGGGCCGGACGGGATTCCTTCCGTATCCGTCATGCATATTTAACTTATGATGAGTGGTTAATTGGTCAAACTTGGTCAAACTTCAATGCAGTTGAATATTTCCCTGAAACTGTTGATGCCTCTTTATCTGTGGGAGGGTCTTTAACGCGGGTTCCACAAGTGAAATACAGCTATCCCGTGGATAAAAATATGAATCTTGCATTTAGCTTAGAAGATTCTAAAGCTGAAACTGTAACGACATCGGGAACGCAAGATTTTAAAACAGATGCCAATGCTAAGCTGAAATTGCCATCTGCTGTTGGGCGTTTAAACTATAAATTCGAAAATGGTTCTGCACTTTCAGGGCGTGTGTTTTTAACGCAAAAAGCCACCAATCATGAAGGAAATGATGATTTCTTGGCCTGGGGTGCTGCATTAGGCGGAAAATATCAGGTTACAGATAATACTTTAGTGCGTTTTGATTATAATCACATCAAAGGTGATACCAAAAATGTACTCTGGTCTAATTATGCCTATGTCTTCGATGCCAATGATAAGATGAAACCCAATGAGTTTGATACGGTCACTTTAGGGTTAACACAGAAGATTACCCCTAAAATTCGTTCTACCTTAGGGTTTGGTTATATGAGAGCAAATGATAATAATAGTTTTGCCGATTTAGTACGCAATGGTAAGGATTCAACTCAAAACAAAGAGTTAAAAGAGGGTTGGATTAATATGTTCTATAATCCTGTTAAACCTATTAATTTGGGCATCGAATATATGTATGGTGAGCGAAAAACCTTTAATGATCAAAAAGGTATTGATAATCGTGTGAATTTAACGGCAATTTATGACTTTTAAACGTTATTTAGATTTTATGTGAAATTATATTTAACGGTTGATCAGAATATAATTTTGGAAAAAATAAACTAACACCTCAGTGGAAATTTAAGAGTTAGGTTTGATGTAATTGAAATTAAACACACTAAAATTTAGCTTGAGTTTATCGATTTTATTTCGCTATATGATCACACTTACAGCAAGTTTGGCTGGTGTGTCGAGGATTTACTCTGACAAGCGAGCCACCTTGCTAATGTTGCGTAAGCGTCCGGTGAACCGAGTTCCTATTTTTAATTTGGATTGGGTTTGCAGCGATGTGGCCGCAATTCTTCAATCTGGCTGATTTTCTGTGTCGGCATCTTTTCAGCACATCACTTAAATAGGCATATGGATCCAGGCCATTCAGTTTTGCTGACTGTATGAGGATCATGTTGGCTGCACATTGACCACTGCGAAGTGACCCAACAAACAGCCAGTTCTTACGCCCCGAGGCTTAGGACGCATTTGGTTGTCGGCTAGTCAGACTCGGTTACCCACGTCTAACCCCTTAAAAACCGTGCATGCGAGTTTCCCAGCACACGGCTCAAGCCTCTGCTAATGCGCCATTGGGCACCCGGTTATACATCGTTGACATTGGCACATTGCACATCCCTTGGGCAATGCTGGTGGTAGATATCAAGATTAGTGGCCCGTCCGTCCCACCATGACTTACCTTCACAATATGGCGGTTGTGCCATGGTGTGTTTTTGGTGACCGGTTTAAGGCAGGCGCAGCAGCTGCCTACTTGCTGTAGCCACAACTCGATACATCTTGGCTCGCCCCTTTGCGCAGATAAGCATTCTTTTGTCCCCCTGCGGGAGTCAAACTGTAACTCTATTAGGTTGAAATATATATGGAGAGTTTATGATCTGATTGATTTGTACCGCATAATGTAGCGTAAAAAATAAAAGTACTATTTAGAGAATATGTATTTTATGAAAACATTTTTTCCTTGCATTTCTATTATATCTGTTACCTAAAGGTACTCAACCTTTTATATTTACAATTAAACTAAACTGAAATAAGCGGGTCATAAATTATTCATCTTGAGTATGTAAGTTGGGTAAATTTATAAAATTCAATGAGAAAATAGTGAAAAAACAACTTTCTACATTAATGATCGCTTTGCTTTCAGTGGGGATAGTCGCATGTAATGATGACAATAATGACAGCGTCAGTAATGCACCGATTAAACAAGAAGCAACCCCTAATTCAATTCAGTTGGAGCGAATGGGTACGTATGATGCACAGATATACGGTGCAAGCGCAGCGGAAATACCAGCTTATGATGCGGCAAGTAAGCGCTTGTTTGTAGTGAATGCACAAAAAGGCATGATCGATGTATTGGATTTAACTAATCCGAATCAACCTGTTTATTTACAATCCCTAGATGCAAAACAACATTTAGCCAACTCGGAAGTGAACAGTGTTGCAGTACATAATGGAATTGTAGCACTGGCAGTTCAAGCAGAACAGAAAACGGATCCTGGTATCGTGGCTTTCTTTAATGCCAAAGATGCAAGTTTTATCAGTAAAGTTGAAGTGGGTGCTTTACCAGATATGCTGACGTTCACGCCAGATGGTAAAAAAATTCTGGTCGCGAATGAGGCTGAGCCAAGTGAAGGCTATGCCATTGATCCAGAAGGATCGATCAGCATTGTTGATATCAGCGATATTAAAAATCCAAAAGCTAAAGTAGTTGGTTTTAGCGCATGGAATGACCGTAAAGCCGAACTGGTTGAGAAAGGTATTCGTATTTTTGGACCAGCTGCAACTGTTGCTCAGGATTTAGAGCCTGAATATATTACAGTGAGTGCCGATGGTAAAACTGCTTGGGCAAGTTTACAAGAAAACAATGCGATTGCTGAAATTGATTTGAGTAAAGATCAAGTCATGGATATTTTCCCAATGGGTTATAAAGACCATAGCCTTACTGAGAATGCATTAGATGCGGGTGACCGTGATAGCGGCATCAATATTAAAGCGTGGCCAGGATTAAAAAGCATGTATATGCCAGATGCGATTGCCCAATATCAGGTAGATGGTCAAACTTATTTGGTGACTGCTAATGAAGGTGATGCTCGTGAATGGCTAAAGGATGAGGCCGTTTATTTCACCACGAATGATTTAAGTTCGGGGTATGCAGAAGAGATTCGAGTCAAACATTTATTCAATAGTAAAGGCTTCCGTACTAACGGTGATTATGCGGCACATTTACGTCAGATTACTCCCGGGGTCAAAGGTGCGAAACTCAATCCAGCGATCTTTGGTGAATGTAAACTGGGTACGAACGAGGAAGTGTGTGTAAATAACTTAATTGATGATTCTCAACTGGGCCGTTTAACCATTAGCTGGACGCAAGGCTATCAGAAAGATGCGAGTGGTCAGCCTGTACTTGATGAAAATGGACTAATGACGTACAACGCGCTTTATGCATATGGTGGTCGTTCATTTAGTATTGTTGATTCTAAAACCAAAGCAATTATTTGGGATTCGGGTAATGAATTTGAACGTAAGGTAGCAGAACTGTTTCCTGAAAACTTTAATTCCAACCATGAAGAAATTGGTATGGATAACCGCAGTGATAACAAAGGACCGGAACCAGAAGGGGTTACTTTAGGTAAGATTGGTCAGAAAACTTTTGCTTTTATTGGTTTGGAGCGGGTAGGTGGAATTATGGTGTATGACATCAGTAATCCCAAAGCCCCTAAATTTGTACAATATTTTAATGACCGTAGTTTCAAGCAAGAACCTTTGTTGAACTCAGCTAGTCAGCCTGTTGTAGATAAGGATGGGATTCAAATTATGCGCGAAAAATCAGATCTAGGTCCTGAAGGCCTAGTCTTTATTGCTGCTAAAGACTCACCAAATGGCAAGCCATTACTCGTAGTTGGTAATGAAGTTAGCGGTACGACTACGGTTTATCAAATTAAAGTGATGTAAAAAACCGAATAAAAAAGGACTCATGAACTGCACTCCGAAAATTGGTTATTTTATTCTAATTTGAAGAGTGCTTTTCTCTGTCTGGGTATTCTAAAAAATTTCAACCTCAATCAGGTATAAGAGGGCGATGCTGATCTATTTAATTTTTAAATCAGTAATATTTTCAAACATTACCTTATTTCTGAATGTGTCTAAGATCACTTAGACAACAGCTTCAATTTAAAACTGGTGTTCAAAGTTTATGAACTTATGTACTATCAAATAATCCTTCAGGGAAGGCTTTTATCCTGAGCCAGGAATATGCTGGATTTAGATTAAAAAATCAGAGCTGAAATTTAGATTTAATCAAAGCTCTGCAAAACTGATAAGTAAATTTTACGTCTTTATCAAAGTATAAAAGAATAGGAATACAGCTGCTCTGCCAATTGCAGTATGATGCTTTTAAACTGAACTGGAGAGGCTCTTGCGCGTTGTTCGCTATAAATCTGTGGTTATTATTATACTGCTCATACTTGCAGCGGGTTTTGCCCTGTTTCGATGGTGGCAGGGACCGCTATTGCCAGCTTATACCATTGCGTCGACGCCTCTGGTGCAAACTGTGGTGGCAACCGGGCGAGTAGCGACAGTATCACGCGCTCAGGTTGGCAGTGAAATTACTGGTGTGGTCCTTGAGCGGCTTGTACAGGAAGGTGATCAGGTTTCGCCAGGTGACCTGTTATTGGTTCTGAAATCGGATGAACTAATTGCTCAGGCGAGGCAGGCTGAAGTTGCACTGACCGAACTGGCAACCAGCAGGCGTCCACAGGCAGCAGCAGAATTAGCTAGTGCTAAAGCACAACTAGAACAGGCCAGCCGAGAAGCAGCACGTAGGCGTAATTTAGAAGCAGGAATACTGTCGGCTGAAGAAATAGAGAAGGCTGTTGAGACTGAAAGAGTGGCCCGCAACAACTTTGATGCGGTACGTTTAAGGGCGACAGCATTGGCACCGGGTCAAGTCGAGGAAGCTAAGCTTCGTGAGCAACTTGCTGCGACACAAGCTCAGCTTGCCAAAACAAAAATACGTGCTGGAGTAGCAGGTACGGTGCTGACACGCGATGTGGAGCCGGGCGATCTGGTACAGCCCGGTCGGACATTATTTACCATTGCACTGAATGGCAATACGGAAATTCGAGTGCCGCTTGATGAAAGAAATTTATCACGGCTTGCCTTGCAGCAAAATGCAGCAGTGATTGCCGATTCGTACCCTGATCAATCTTTTCCTGCCCGTATCAATTTTATTGCACCGAGTATTGATCCACAGCGAGGTACGGTAGAGGTTCGGTTAGCGGTTGATCCAGTACCCGACTTTCTACGTCAGGACATGACTGTCTCGGTCAATGTCGAAACTGACAGACGTGAGCGAGCATTGACCATCCCTAATGATGCTTTAAGCAGTATAAAGGGAAATAAGGCAGTAGTGCTGTTGGTGCGTGATGGAAAAATACAGCATCAGCAAGTTACCTTAGGTTTACGTGGCTTAGCCATGTCGGAAGTGGTTTCAGGTTTGAGTCAGGGTGATCATGTACTTGCCGATGCCGAATCCTCATTAAAAGAGGGAGCGCGGGTACGCTTAAAACTGCAAAAAATACCATTGAATAATCAAGCTGGTGACACAGACAGCAAAAATGAATTACCGGTGAAATTCGATTGAAAAACTTTTTCGGGCGGCTTTGGACCGAGTGGACGATCGCAATCAGTTTTTTGCGCGAGGGCCGTGCACAGTCCATCATGATCACTGTGGGCGTCGCAGTGGGTGTGGCGGTAATTGTGTTTATTAGCGCTTTAATTCAAGGATTGCAGTCGAATATTGTCGAACGTACTTTGGGAACACAGGCGCATATTCGTTTGCTGTCACCGGATGAGGTGAATCAGATTGTGCGGCCTGCAGCCGGTACTGTACAGTTGCTGCAGGAAGATAAACGGGCACAGCGGCTGCGCTCGATCAATAACTGGCAGCAGATTACCGAGACCTTGGATCAGTTACCCATATTGACTGCTGTTTCACCCGTAGTGTCTGGACCTGCCTTTGTGCAACGCGGTGATGCAGTCGAATCGGTCGCATTGGTCGGTATCAATCTAGAACGTTACCAACAGATCATCCCCCTGAAAGAATATTTGCAGAGTGGTCAGTTACGAGTGGGTGCTGACGAGGTACTGATTGGCAGCCAGTTAGCCAAAGATCTGGGAGTACAAGTCGGGAGTAAGTTACGATTAGATACCGGTCAGGAGAACAGTGCCGTGGTCAATATCTCCGGGATATTTGAACTGGGGGTACGCGAACTAGATGCGCGTTACGTCTATCTGGACTTAAAACAGGCACAATCGCTACTCAGTTTGCCTGGGGGAGTCACGGTGATTGACCTGACCATCGCAGATATTTTTGAGGCAGATAACATTGCTGCACAGATAGGACGCTTGACCTCATTAAAAGCCGAAAGCTGGATTGAAACCAATGCCCAGCTTATGAATGCGATTACAGCGCAAAGCCTGTCGACCAACATGATTATTGTCTTTGTGGCGATTTCTGTGGCCTTTGGGATCGCCAGCGTCATGTCGGTCAGTGTGGTGCAGCGAACCCGGGAAATTGGCATTATGCGTGCGACAGGTGCGACCCAATCACAAATCTTACGAATTTTCTTATTTCAGGGTGCAATATTTGGCTTGCTGGGTTCGGTTCTAGGTAGTGCTGCCAGTTATGTGTTGGTATGGGTATTTAATACTTTTGGTCCAGGTTTATTTTATATTCCTGTGTCTACAGAGCTAGTGATGCTGGCAGTGTTACTTGCTACACTGACTGGCGTGCTGGCTGCAGCTGTACCATCGCGCCGGGCAGCCGCACTCGATCCAGTGGAGGCGATTCGTCATGTCTGATCAGTCTCAGGAAGTGTTACGTCTGGAAGCACTGCGTAAATCTTATAATATTGGTCAGCCCAATGAGGTGGAAATATTACATGGGATTGATCTGTGTATTGAGCGCAAGGATTTTGCTGCGTTGATTGGTCCGTCTGGTTCGGGTAAAAGTACCTTGTTGAATATTCTGGGCTTGCTGGATAAACCCAGCAGCGGTGAGCTTTATTTACTGGGTCATGCGACGAGTAGTATGGATGATGCCGGACGCACTACGTTACGTGGCAACAGTATCGGGTTTGTTTTTCAGTTTCACTACCTTATCCAGGCCTTTACCGCCTTAAATAACGTGCTCATGCCGTTGATGCTGACTCAGGGCAAACCCGATAAGCTTGCACTACAGCGAGCGCGTGAATTGCTTGCTGCGGTGGGTTTGGAAAAGTTTGCCGACCGTAAACCCAATGAACTCTCGGGTGGTCAGCAACAGCGGGTGGCGATTGCCCGGGCTCTGATCACTCAACCCGCGTTACTGTTAGCGGATGAACCTACAGGTAATCTTGATACTAAGACAGCTGCAGAAATGTTTGAACTATTTCGTAAAGTACATTACGAACACGATTGTGCTGTGCTGCTGGTCACCCATGATCCGCGCCTGTCAGCAACCTGTGATCGAACTATTAATCTGGTGGATGGTCGTATTGAAAGTGATTTGAGAAATAATAAATCAGATGTGTCATCTCGAGTGCCAAGCGATAAGAGCGACGGGGAGTGACCACTTTATTATTGCTGTTTATCATAAGTTCTTATAATTACATGTTGCTGTATAGCGATTTAATCAATATGCAAAGCTGATTTGTCACGTGAAGCAAAAAAAACTTCATTTTTAGCAGGTACCAATGTACTTGTACTTTTAGTGAGCATTATCCTTGAGCTAAAGGAGAATGCTCACTAAAAGTGTTCAAACTGTACGGTTCTTCGCTGCACTAAGCTCAGGATTTTCATCAAATAGCTTTATCCATTATTCGGGTTAAATAAATGATTTAAATATTAGGGACTGTTCTCATTTGTTGAAAATGCCTTTGCCCTATTAAAGCACTTTCGTGGTATTGCAACTCGTTTTGAAAAGTTAGCTCGTAATTATAAGTCCATGTTGTTCTTGGCTTGTTTGTTTATTTGGTGCAAAGTCAAATGAGGACACGCCCTAAATCACCCTGAATAACGGATAAGAAATTGACTTGAAAAAGGTGTTACCAGAGTCATTAGTTGAGTTACCAAACCTAACTACTCACTGAACAAACTCCCTCTGATTAAGTCGCAGCTGAAGGGCTGCTTTCTAACTGATGTACGGCATCATCGACACTTTGTGAATGATAACTAGACTGGGGAAATAATGGACTGTTTACATACAATAAGGTTTGTGCGACTGAACGACGTACTCGTGCCAGTTGCAGGTCAATCCGCTGCTCTTGCAAATGCTCAGCCAACGATAGCAACTCTTCAATACTGGTACTATCAAGGCTTGGACATTCTTCAAGATTCAAAATCACATGTTTATAATTTTGCTCAGAAACCTTCTTTAGAATCGCATGACAGATTTTTTCTGCATTGGCAAAAAACATGGGATGATCAGGCCGTGCAATTAAAATAGCATAAGGTGCTACAGCTTCAGGAAAACGGTTTATGTCAACAAAATCATGCCCACCATCTAGACGTCCAAGCCATGCAATTCGAGGGACAGAGTAGCTTTTCAATAACATTAAAACGCTCACAATCACCGCAATCAATAAACCATTGAGCACCCCAAAAATAATCACCGCCCAAATCGCAATAATCGACAACAACCGATCTTTATGCCAAATAAAATACTGCTTAAATGGTGCAAAACGAATATGTCCACTTACTGCATACATCACAATACTTGCTAAAACTGGTTCAGGAATATTGGCAATATACTGGCGAAAAAATAGCAAAAAAATCACCACGGCCAGTGCTGCCACCCAGGCTGATTTTTTGCTTTTTGCTCCTGCAGACTCATTGGCTGAAGTTGCTGAATAGCCTGCGCCAACCGCCATTCCCTTAAACAATCCTGAGCAGATATTACTCACCCCCAATGCAATCAGGTCACGGTTTGGCTGGATTGAATCATTGTATTTTAGGGCAGAGGTACGAATTGAAGTATAAGATTCGGCATAAATAATCAGAGCAACTGCCAGCGAAATTTCTACCAGTTGCAACCAGCTATTCATATTCAAATGAGGTAAGCTAACACTCGGTAGAACAAACTCAAAATGCCCAACAGAACGGATTCCCCATTCTTGGGTATATCCCATCACATTGAAACTAATACCTAAAATAATCAGCAACAAAGCCACTGGAATAGTTTTATAGCGCTGGGTGAATTGTAGAGCGAAGAAGGCACAGAGTCCCATGATCAAAGCATGCCAGTTCCAGTTCGAATAAGCTTGTAACATTTCCCACAACTGACGGAAAAAATCACTATGTTCGAGATGCACCTGTAATACTGAAGGGAGCTGTTTAACCACAATGCTGAGTGCCAAGCCAAAGGAAAAGCCTTTCAGCACCGGTTTTGCAATAAAATGCGTCACATCTCCAAGCTTAAACAACCCTGCGATCACCAGTAAAATGCCCGACAGAAATACCAGTGCATATGCCAGACTTGCCCGTTCTGGCGAAGAAAACATCACTATGGTTGCCAAACCTGAACTCATGACTGCGGCAGAAGATGATGTCGAAGACACAATTGCAAGACGGCTATTCCCGATCAGACCATAAAGTACTAAACCCAGCACTAGCGCCACCAAACCGCTTTGCGGTGGCAACCTGACCATATTGGAATATGCGACTGCTTCAGGCAGCAGCAAACCTGCGATAGATAATCCCGCAATCACATCAGAAATCGGGAATTTTTTAGCAGCGGTCATGCACTTGCCAAATCTTGTACAGTCAGTGAAATAATCTGGCAAGGAATTAGGGCATCTTCATCATGCAGATACACCGCACATAATCGATGATAACCATCCGCGATAATTAAATGGCGTCGTCCTAAATCACGTACCAACAATAAAGGTGAAAGTGCTTTGTTCTGCTCAATTTTGCTCAAATCACGTGCCACATGAAAATTGTGCTCACCTAGGAGTGGAAGTTGTGCTGCACGAAAAATATCTTTGGCTTTAAACTGAGTTACTGTTTCGGCTTGTAACTGGCTCACCAGTTTTTCAACCTGTGAAGGATGCAACACCAAACACAAATAAGACCTCGCAGCAGGATAATCATGTGCTTCTGGCTGCTCGAGCCAGATAATTGAATGTTTAGGTTTTTTATTATTGCTATCCATGGTTTCAGATTGCTTATTATGGTAATAAATCATCTGACAGCATAACAAATCAGTCGAATAAAAGTCTGTAAAAAAGTGGTTTTACTGAGAACTTGGTTACCTGATAAATATTGATCACGATTTGAATAAATCGTAATGATTAGATAGGGTCCATACCAGCCCCCATTAGGTATTTTTTGTCAAAAAATCACTGATTCGATCAAGATATAATAATATTTTAACCAATCCTGTTATTCGCCCATTTGAGTTATTCAAAAAAGTATCTATTCTGAAATTGCAGATTCAGCAATAGGTAAAAATTCATTTTCTGGATAAGCATCCGGTGAACCCCTTGCTTAATTTCAATTTTAGGCGAGCTTCCAGTGATGTGGTAGCAGCTCTTCAATCTAGCTCATTTTCTCCGTTGGCAGTCTTTTCAGCACATAACTTAAATAGATATACGGATCCAGTCCATTCAGTTTTGCTGATTGGATTGAGGTCATAAAAAAGTTGGTGGCTTGCTTTAGCTAGATAAAGCAAGCCACTGAATGCTGACTTATAAGCTGTATTATGTTGATTTTATAATATTTTTAAAATTTATAGCTATTTATTTTAGTTTTAATATCTAATTCAGTTAGATTGTATTTTATATAATATCAGTATCTGACATTCAGGAAAAATCATGAACAATAACTATCCAAAACCTATAATAATAATGCACTGGATTACCTTTGTTTTAGTTGTAATTGTATATTTGACGAGTGGAGATCCAACAAGAACAGGCTTGCAGGGCCAGATTCATGTCGTAGGTGGAATTTCAATATTTATTTTATTTTTCGTGAGATTAAGTTTTGTTTTTATCTATAAAAGAAGTATTCCTCAAAATGAGATAATTAGTTCGTATCAAATCAAATTATTTAAAATTGTCAGATTTACGCTTTACTTAAGTTTATGTGTCGTTCCAATAGCGGGCTGGCTTGCATTATCGAGTTTGACTGATAACTTCCAAGTATTCTCTTTAAACTTGCCACTTTTAAGCAGTGTTAAAGATCTTAAATTTATTGCTGAATTACATCAATTTTTAGGTAACTTTTTTATTGTAATTGTAGGTTTGCATGCCTGTGCTGCATTAATCCACCATTTTCTTTTCAAAGATAATGTATTAAAAAGTATGCTTTTTAAAAAATGAAGTGATTCAGATCTAAAACTATAAAAAATAGCGATATTGTTCACCCAGAACAACATGCTTTATCGATATAAAGCATGTCAAATATTTCTATAGAGCTATTATCTATACCCCTCATGGGGTTGGACGTGTTCAGATTATATAAAAAAAGAGATCTTACGCCACCGCAACATTAAATAATGATCCGATCCAAGCACTGAATAACATGGCGATAATACCCCAAATCATGACCCGAATTGAACCTCTCCAAATACTTGCACCGCCAGCATAACTGGCCAAGGCCCCCATAATTCCGAGGCTTAATACCCCAATCAGTATGACGCCTTTCTCCAGGTATTGCTCAGGCAAAAGTATAATTGAAATTAAAGGAAATAATGAGCCTATAGTAAATGCAATGGCTGAAGAGAATGCAGCGCGAAAGGGCTGGGCAGAGGTATGATCTGAAATACCAATTTCATCACGAGCATGTGCATCTAAAGCATTGTGTTCAGTCAGTTGTTGCGCGACTTCTTGTGCTAAAGCGGGTTGCAGTCCCCGCTGTATGTAAATATTCTTTAGTTCATTTAATTCATGTTCAGGATGGCGTTGTAGTTCACGTTCTTCCATCTCCAGATCATTCTTTTCAATGTCTTGTTGTGATTTAACGGAAATATATTCACCTGCAGCCATCGAGGCGGCCCCAGATATTAATCCGGCAACACAAGTCACCAGTAAAGTATGGGTGGATGCTCCACTGGCTGCTATTCCGACCACGAGACTTGTTACTGAAATAATCCCGTCATTTGCCCCCAGCACAGCTGCACGCAACCATCCCGCACGTTCGATGTAATGTTTTTCAAGATGATAAGAATGGCGCACAAGGTATATCCTTTTTTGTTATCATGCTGATTATAGTTAAATTTATTTCATTTGTAGACATTATTATTGGCTAATTTCAAAAACCGTGCTTAACAAGAGGGGCGAATAGTTAACAGCTCAGCACCCTACATCACACGTACATGTTAAAAATAAAAGGCTTTTATCAATAATCTTGATTACCATAAACCTTTGTCTTCAATGCTTCAGCGTTTATTGGGGTGCTGATGTAGTAAAACTAGCTCAATTCTCTAAACCTCCTAAATTGATGGTTTTAGTGGTAGGAGAAACTGCACGCGCTGAAAGTTTTTCATTAAAGGGCTACGCAAAAAATATTAGGGCGTGTCCTCATTTGGCTTTGCACCAAATAAACAAGCAAGCCAAGAACAACATGGACTTATAATTACGAGCTAACTTTTCAAAACGAGTTGCGATACCACGAAAGTGCTTTAATCGGGCAAAGGCATTTTCAATAAGATGCCTTAAGCGATAAAGATAGTCATCAAAATCTACGTTTGGCTTTCTGCTGTTTGATTTTCTTGGAATAATAGGAGTCATCCGATGATTACGAGCGACTTCACGAATATGCTCTGAATCATAACCTTTATCTGCAATTAAATAGTCGGCTTCACCTACCAACTCAATCAAGTCACTTGCAACTTGACTGTCGTGGACTTCACCCCCAGTGATTTCAAAATCAATCGGATGTCCATGCGCATCAACAGCAAGGTGAATCTTTGTAGTCGCTCCGCCTCTTGATCTTCCAATTGCTCTATCTTCACCACGCCGAGCTCCACTTGCATGCTGATGCGCGCGAATGTAGCTTCCGTCAATGAAGACCCATTCTTTATCCAATATGCCTCGTAGTTTAAAAAAAATTCTCCCATAGCCCTTTACTCGCCCAATGATTGAAACGGTTGTAGGTTGTTTGTCATGGACAAAGATCCTCAGGAATATCACGCCAAGGCGCACCTGTTCGAAGTTTCCACAAAATGGCTTCCATGATATTTTTGCTATTACGTGAACGGTAGCAGCCATAAAATTGCATGGTATTTTGGATTTGCACCCAAATTTCATCAGTAATGACTCTGCGTGACATGTTGGAAAACATAATTTTAGAAGGGAGATAGAAGATATTTTAATTGAATAGATAAGAAGAATGAAATATGTACATCAAATGAAAACAGCCCCTAGTCTTCCCAGGGTAAATAATATCCCGCAATTTCTACGGATAAAGCCGGGATAATTTTTAGCCAACGTTGTAAGCATTTTCTCACATTAATTCAAGTATGTGGGCTACTAGACCGCATACTTGAAAATTCATATGATCAATACATCAGGAACAGGACGTTATTCCGCTCTTTAGTTTTAAATTACGCTTGGATGTGCATCTAAAACGCAGATTAAAGTCACTGCTAGCCCAGTAGGGGAGCGACGGCCTTGTTCCCAGTTTCGCGGTGTTCTAGAACTGATAAGATTTACTATAAAATTCCACTATTTTTGTTTTTTTGATAAATTTAAGCTACTGTTTGTAAATGATAATTATTAAAAAAATAAATTTTTGTAAGTAAAATCGTACACATATTAGAGATATTAACGTATATCTTCTTTATCAATTTTTTGAGAACATGTTTCGCATAAATAGGCTGGCAGGAAAAGCTGGCAATAAACCGCACTACAACGATAATAAAGTCGAAAGACAGCGAAATTACACCGGAACGTAAATGATAAAAGAAGAAACTTACAGCCGCTAAGCCTTATAGTTTTGGGAGAGACTATAAGGCTTTTTATTTGACATAAAATCTCTTATTCGAATAACAACTGTTATTCACCAATTAAAATGTCTATGTGATAAATCATTTAAAATGTTCTGCTTTTAACTACAAGAGTCAAGCAAAGGATTTAAATTTCTTTGTTCAATAACAGCTTTCTGAGCTTTACGACTCGGCATACTTTTCTTGGCACGAGAACGTTTATTCTGCTTTTCTAATTCCTCATGCTGTTGCTGATTCACAGAAGCGTAAATGCTGAAATTTTCCTGCGGCATCATCAATAAACACCTATCACAAAATTTTACTGAATTTGATCAAAAAGTAGGTATAGTTTTATATTATCTACTCCAATAAAATAGGCGAGTTAGAGTTTATAGCAGAGAATATTTTTGGCCAAAACTAACGATTTAAACAGTGATAAGGTTGAAGATTAAAAGTATTTATTCCCTCTAAGTAAAGTCTAAAAATACAACGAGTCTCATTGGTTTAGATTTAGCAATCATTCTTCTAAACTAAAACTCAAAAATATTGTATTTATAATTGGTAAACCCAATACAGGCTTTTTTATTGATGAATTATTTTTGGCAGCAGTGTTATTAATTCAGGTGAATTCACAATCGACTCTATCGTTTTAGAGACTTATCTCATTAATATTCTTGCATTCGTTTTAAGCAAAATATCTTATCTATTACCAGTAGGGCGTAAAATTTTGTAGGGGCACACTCAAAATAGGAGCAGATGCATATCAAAAAATTGCTGGGAATCATTGTTGCAGTATTTCTAATTATAACTGGGATACAAAAAGCCATGGCAATCGAAGAAGCGAGTTACGTCGTCACAATGAAGGAAAATAAGTTTGAGCTTCGTGAATATGCTCCTCACGTTGTTGCTACAACCCTTGTAGAGGGCAATATGGAGCAAGTCAGTAATAAAGCATTTATGAAATTATTTCGATATATCTCGGGTAGCAACGTTTCACGTCGTAAGGTCGCCATGACCGCCCCAGTTTCGCAACAGCCGATAGGTGAGAAAATACAGATGACTGCCCCCGTCGAACAACAGCGTGCTGAGAACAAATGGATAATAAGCTTTATGATGCCGAAGGCGTATACATTAGATATGCTTCCGCAACCAGAAGATGCCAGCATTACATTACGTCAATTTCCTGCACAACGTATGGCTGTGGTTCGATACTCTGGAACTTGGAGCGAAAAGAATTATCTCAGTCATGAATTGAAACTCATTGCATGGATGCATACAAAGGGTCTAACACCTATAGGAAACGCTATATGGGCTCGATATAATCCTCCTTTTACGCCATGGTTCTTAAGACGAAATGAAATTATGATCCCAATCAATTAATGTTATTATTAATGATTAGATTATAGCTGCGCCTTGGTCACTCCTCCCAGTTTGAGAAATATTTTTGGATCAAATATAGTTTTCCGGCATTCTATACTGTTCAATTGTGTTGCATAGTAATCGGCTTACCAGAAGTGATTGTTGAATATTTTTTTTCGACTAACGTAATAAGTCTATTATAGGTAATACTTATTCTAAGTAAGAAGTTATCAATGAGAAAACTAATAAGTTATATAGGCTTAGGTCGGCTGTTACAGCCTGTGATTATTATCAGTATATGCACTACTGTACATGCTAATACTGTACCTAGTAGTTCTCCAAATGATATTACCTATCCAAGTACAGATTATGGCTTGGGCGAACATCTCTCTTCAAATGAAGCAACCGCAGCTGTAACAATTGCAGATTTAATTGAAACATCAGTTCGAAAACAATATGCAACAGGTATCGCTCTGCGAGATGTGCACTCCAAAGCACATGGTTGTGTACAAGCAGAATTTAAGATAAATAAAAATCTTCCTAAAAATATAGCTCAAGGCATTTTTATTCCTGGAAAGACCTATCAATCATGGATTCGCTTTTCTAATGGATCTAGTGATTCTACTCAAGCAGACATTAAACGAGATGCTCGTGGCATAGCAATAAAAATTTTAGGAGTCCCTGGAAAAAAGCTTTTAGATAATGAAGCATCCACTCAAGATTTTATTATGATTAACCACCCTGTTTTTTTTGTGAATGATCCTGTTCGCTATATGTCGTTAATGCAGGATATAAATAGTGATCGTTTTTTTAAAAAACTGCATATTCCTTTTGTATTGGGTGCAAAAGGTACTTGGATTGCATTAAATTCAAAAACGAAAATTTCAAATCCTTTGCATACGAGGTATTGGTCTATGACACCTTACCAGTTAGGGATAAGTCCAAATCGCGAAGCAGTAAAATATTCTATTCAAGCATGTTCAGCAGTTAAAGAAGCTATTCCACATGCCCCTAACCATGATTTTTTAAGAGAAGCACTCAAAAGTAGTTTAAAAAAAGATGATGCTTGCATGGAGTTTTTAATACAACCTCGAACATCAAATAAGATGTCAGTCGAGGACTCAATGACTGAATGGAAAGAAAGCGATGCTCCTTTCTATAAAGTCGCAACTATTCGTATTCCTCAACAAATTTTTGATACTCCTGCACAAAATGAATTTTGTGAAAACCTTTCTTTTTCACCATGGCATTCACTTCCTGAACATAAACCACTCGGTGCAGTAAATAGAATGAGAAAAGTGATTTATGAACGTATTAGCCTGGTGAGACATGAGATGAACTCTATTCAGAGAGCAGAGCCACATTCTAAATAATTTATGTGAAGTTAAGAATAGGAGCCTATAGCTCCCATTCGAAATGTTTTATAACTCAAAACGAAGACATGGTTCCAATGAGCAACGTTCTCCATTAGATTATGAAAAGGCCCATCAAAAGATGGTTAGGTGTGTCTAGAATTTTGGTGGCTATTCAAAGTCTCCGATAAACCCGATAGTGTTAACCATGAAGCTCTAATCTTATACAAGTTAGAGCTTCTGTTTTTCTCAGCTTAGTTACCTCGATAGGTTGAATATCCATAAGGACTAAGAAGTAAGGGAATATGATAGTGTTTTACCGAACCATCGGTCTGGAAAATCACAGGAACTTCTGGAAAGAAAGAATTTTGCTTATTTTTCTTAAACCATTCACCTGTTTTGAAGGTAACTTTATAGACGGCATTGTCGAAAGTTTTATTTTCTGGAAATAATGCGGTTACACGACCTTGCTCATTGGTTTTAGCTTCTGAAATCTGTATCCATTTTCCATTTTTTTGTTCTTCCAAAGTAACTTTTACATCGGGTGAAGGCAATCCACTTTCCAAGTTAAGGACATGCACACTTAAAGGATTTTGCGCCATTACCCAACTTGAAATAAATAAACTGCCAGCGAATAAAAATAACTTGTTCATATGAATTTATCCTGAATTAAATTGATTTAAATTTGTTTGAGTGTGATTTCTATACCCTGTTGTGCACATTGATCATCTTGAATTGACCCACCTGCACCGGCTACACCAACCGCACCTAATAGCTGACTTTTATAAACTACGGGCACTCCTCCACCTAAAAGTAATAATTCAGGTAAGCTGGTTAAATTCTGTGAATCAACATTCTTCTGAGCATTACGCATAAATTGTAAGGTAGTCACCTTGCTTGAATATGCGGTAAAAGCTTTCCTTTGCGCTGCGATTAAATTATGTATACCCACAGTTTCATGCCGTTGACTTGCTAGGACATTGCCACCCTGATCTAACACCACTACAGCCGCAGGTTTAGCAGTAGTGCTACATGCCTGCATGACATTGGTGACCAGTTGATTGGCGAGGTTTAAATCCATGACATAGCTGGTTTTAGGAGCTGAATATGTGATTGAACTACATAGAAGTACCGGAATAAATAGAAGTTTTTTCATCATTTCTATTAAGCTAAATTAAGAGATAAGCTAGCTTATATAAAATAAAGTCATTATTGCATGACAATCAGATTACGAATTTGTAATGTAGTAACAGACAAATCCATATAATATTATTTAGATGCACATACTTATTGTTGAAGATGAAACCAAAATTGCTGAATTTCTAGCAAAAGGGTTAAATGAATCTGGTTATCTATCCAGTATTGCTCATGATGGATTAACAGCGTTAACGTTGTTACAAGAAAAAAACTTTGATTTAGTAATTTTAGATGTCATGTTACCTGAAATTGATGGTTGGCAAGTATTAAAGACCTTAAGGACATTTTCTAAAATTCCAGTACTCATGCTGACTGCAAAAGATCATGTCCTGGATCGAGTTAAAGGCTTAGAACTAGGTGCAGATGATTATTTAATTAAGCCCTTCTCTTATATTGAACTATTAGCACGGGTCAAAAGCCTATTGAGACGCAGTGTAAAAACCGAGTCTGAATATTATCAAGTTGAAGATTTAATTTTATACCGGCTTGAACGTACTGTTTATCGGAACCAACAAAAAATCGACTTAAGCTCTAAAGAGTTTTCGCTTTTACACTTATTAATGCAACATCAAGGTGAATTATTAACCCGATCTCAAATTGCCTCTGAAGTGTGGAATATTAACTTTGATACAGACACCAATGTGGTGGATGTCGCTATCCGTCGTTTACGTGCCAAAATTGATGACCATTTTCAGCCCAAATTAATTCATACTGTTCGGGGTATGGGATATCGTTTAAGCATAAATAAATGAAAAATCAGCTAAGACATCTGAGTTTAACAACCCGCTTAAGTATTTCCTTCAGTATTATTTGTTGTACTGTATTTTTTGCTATTGGTTTACTTTCTTATCACAACATGCAGCACCTGTTAGCTAAACAACGTGATCAGAATTTAACTGCACGTGTTGAACGCATTGAAATTTTTTTACAAGATCAAGAAAGTTTTCAGATTTTAGTTCAACACCCACGTCTGTATGAAAATATGCTGGGAAAAGAAGATAATCTTTTAATCTTAAAAAACCAGCAACTAGCCTTAATTGAGATTAATCCACTGAAAGTCCATATTCCAGATATGGCCGAATCAAAAACCATTACCTTTCTGGATAATCAATCTGAATTTGCCACAACCCGTTTGGCCTATAAAACTGTTGTTTTTAATGATCAACATTATCAACTGATTGCTGGCACACAACTTGATGAAGCTCAATCTACTTTAGATCAATATTTATGGAAATTGATTCTCTATAGCTTATTGGGAATTGTAATGGCAAGCCTACTCGGACGTTGGGTGGGTTTGTATTTACTCAAATCTTTAAATAACTTGATTGAGCAAACACATAAAATTCAGGGTACTCAACCACATCAGCGAATCGAAGTTAAAAGTACTACGGTTGAAGTTGATAAACTCAGTTCAGCAATGAATGCTATGTTAGAAAAAATTCAAATTAATTATGATCAATTGGCACGGTTTTCTGAAGATATTGCCCATGAACTAAGAACCCCCTTAAATAATTTAATGGGTCAAACACAAATTATGCTCATGCAATCTCGGTCACAACAAGAACTGGAGCAGCTTTTATATTCTCATCTTGAGGAATATGAACGACTAAGTAAGATGATAGACAATATGTTGTTCATCGCTCGTTCTGAACACAGTGATTATATTATCGAAAAAGAAAATATTGACTTATCCAACCTTATTTTAGAATTGGTCCACTATTTTGAATTCTTGGCTGAAGATAGGCTCATGAGATTTGTTTTAGAGTTAGAAAAGGGAATTCAAATATATGCTAATGCAGATTTGTTAAAAAGAGCGCTGTCTAATCTTATAATTAATGCGATTGATTATGGATTTGAAGATCAAGACATTGTGATTTCAACAAAATCTACGGAAAATCATATCGATATTGAAGTATTAACTAAAAATGTTTTTATTGACAAACAACATTTGAAGCATTTATTTGAACGTTTCTATCAAATTGAGAGTAGTCGACATGCCAAAGCAAAAACTGGTGGTTTAGGATTATCAATCGTTAAATCTATCATGATGTTACATAATGGAGAAGCAACCGCTTATAACACTCAGGAAGGAATTGTATTTAGTTTAAAAATTAAATATTTAACTTGAAGATGTTATTAAAAAGTTCTTAAAAATGAGAGATTGCAAATTGTTTAGATGCCCTAAAATTAATATATTATAACTTATACAGAATTTAATTAAATTATCATATAAAATCAATATGATATGTCAATGTAAAAAGCTAATCCACTTTAGTACGCATTTAGTCACAACAATTCCAGCCTCTTGCGGCTATACGACCTCATTGCAATTTCCTATTATGGTGACATAAGAAACTGAAAGTTGCAGAACAAAAAACAATAATCATAAGTCTCATTAACTAGAAGTTGAATATAGTATTTGTTGAGTAAACATGGTCGTACATAAAAAACCTGACAGGATGCCAGGTTTTTTATGTTTCGTTTCTTAGCCACAAGTAAAGCTTGTATAAAATTTAAAATTACACCTTGAGTTCACTGAAAGTGACTATAGGATATCAGCTACCTGAGGTAACTACTCTTATGTCTGATTTAAGATCAAATTTGAATTGACGCTTATGCTCAAACATTTTTTTATCGGCCTGTTCAGCTGCAAAAAGCAGCCCACGGGCAGGATGACGCATTGAAAAACCAATGGCTATACTAATTTTCGCTTGTGCAAAAGCATCTATAATTCTCTTTAAAAGTCTTTCTGCACCGGTCTTATTATTTTCCACACTTAGAATGACGAATTCATCGCCACCCAGGCGAGCTACAATATCATTACTACGGACAGTATCACTTAACACGTTGGCAGCCTGTTGAATGAGGTGATCTCCTACAACATGCCCTAAGTTATCATTTACTTCTTTTAGATTATTAATATCAATAAAAAACACCGCAGCGGAATGACCATAACGCTTACAGCGTTCCTCTTCTTTACTAATTAATTCGTCCCAAGCTCGACGATTATATAATCCAGTTAATCCATCCCTGAAAGCTTTCGTCTTTAAACGCTTAACTTCACTAAATTGTTGGTTTTGACGAAGCTCGGCTTGAAGAATTTTACTCAGTAAGTTTCCAAGTAATTCTATTATTTCAATATCTTGAACTATCGTTTCAGGTTTTGGATGAGGATCAATTGCACACAGTGTACCAAATAAGCTGCCATCTTCATTAAGGATGGGCTGACCTATGTAGGATTTAATACTTACTTGTTGACTAATTGGTGCAGTGGCATATAAGGGAATATCTTCACAATGAGGGGCAATTTTAGGTGCTTTTCCTTTAACCATATGAGAGCAGAAAGAATCTGCCCATTTAAATACGTGTCCGGGTTTAATATCATAACCATGATCTTCACTTTGCAGTACAATCCAGTCTTTACCTTCTACCCGAGTGATCATCCATAAATCAAATCCAAAGCGTTTATGGAGAAATTGTAAAATAGCTTGACCTGCTTCTTCAAAGTTTTTAAAGTTTATAGTATTCATCTAATCAACCTATGATAATGATTCGAAAGTAATTTATTTATATGATTTAATTTAAAATATTATATAATCCATATTCAAAATAAAATTTTAGACATAAGCTGATGAAGTACATTGATCAATTTAAAGAAGTTCATCTGTAATATACAGTAAAATTAAAAAAATCTTAATAGCCCTACAAAATATCAGGAATATATACATATAAGAAAACTTGATTATTTATTTTTTATAATATAATTAATCTAACTATAAAAATTGTTATTTCTATATATTTTCTTTAATTATCATAGTTTTATTTATAATTATTTGTTTTTCATTTTTTCAGGGCCATTCTTTGTTATTTTTAAAGTTATAATCAGTCAATAAAATGGCTAAAAATTATTAAAAAAATCAGTAGGATTTATTAGACTTCTTTCATAAATCATTTTTTACTCAGCTCCTGGTTATAAATTCCAGCAATTAAATTGAATCTCAAACCGAGTCTTTTGCCTCTATTTCGATAACGCTCAGCAAGGATTTTGAAGGTTTTCAGCCTGCCAAATACATGCTCTATGCCGATTCTTTTTTTATTGATTTCCCTGTTATAGACTTTTAATTCAGCATCCAATTTACAGCATCTTTTGGCTTTTAATGGCAACAGGCTATTGGGAGAAAAAGTATAAATCCCTTTCCAAGTTTTATATAGTTGTTTTTGTTCGTGCAAGGGATTGCACAGGCAAGAAAGTACATATCGCACAAGCCATTACTACCACCCGACCATATCTAACGCAGTACATACTTTAAGTGTATCCAGATCGAATCTCTATGGGTAATTGAATCAGCCAGAATCTGCTTCTCATTTAAGATATTGTAAGAGTGATCAAAGAATAAACATAAACGGTAGAAAATCATAAAAAAACCCATCCGGGCTAGAATGGGTTGTTAAGTCTAGACTATACCACTGAAATTAAATAATAAAATATAAGCATTTCGTATAAGGGGTATTATGTTGAATTTATAAAATCTAAAAAAGGAATAGTTAAAAGCTATCCTTTTTTCTTTTTGCAATCTATAAATTGGAATATTTCATTTTTCCAAAAGTAAAGCCTACGTCAAAGAATTTTTTTATTACTTGCACAAAAATTTATAAAATGTTCAAGTATTAAGATTGGTATTTGATTATAAAGGATAAAACAATGACCGTTATTCTTCAGGTAGATTTCCCATCTCAAGGCCCATTTGGTGAAGCAATGAGCCAAGCCTATAAAACTCTTGCTGAAAGCATTAATCAAGAAACAGGCATGATCTGGAAAATCTGGACAGAAAATAGGGATACTGAAGAAGCAGGGGGTATCTACCTATTTGATAATCAAGAAAATGCAGAAAAGTATTTAAAAATGCACACTGCGCGTCTGACGAGTTTTGGGGTAAAAAATATTCGTGGAAAAATATTTCAGATCAACTCAGCATTATCTGATATTAATCAAGCAAACTTCTTAAAATAACTGAATTGCACATGTGGATTACAATATGCCTGATCTTAACTAAAAAAGATCAGGTATATTTAAACCTCCCTTGCTCTAGCTTTACTCCTTATTGCGTTGCCGCTATGAATCGTCAGTGAATCCTATATTTCATAAAATATAATAATTATATTCATATAAATTAAACATTTATAATAAAAAATAATGTCATTAAATTTGGTTTAAGAACTTGAGGGAAATAGCAAAATGATGAGTTTATTCAAAAAATTACAAGGTTTATTGGCATATGAGCAGTCACACTTAACTACACAAGCGATTTCTAAAATGGATGTGACAATTCGTCGCCAATACCATGCCCAACAGATCTCTCTATTACGTACAGATTATTTAGAATAAGCGTTAAACAGAATATATTTTTTGAATAGGAGCTATAAATAGCTTATTTTTTTATAAAAATTTAATGAGTTTTTTGGAACAGAATAGATCTTTAATAAATCACTTTTTGCTCAGTTCTATATTATAAATTCCAGCAATTAAATATGTCGAAATCTGCAAGCGGTACACTTGAGCAAAAAGGAAAGAATTTTAAAGCCAAGTCAGGCTTGAACAAATCAATCCTAGATCAAGGTTGGTCGATGATGATGAATATGCTTGAGCACAAGCAAGCATGGAAAGGTGGTTTACTGCTTAAGGTAAATCCTCAGTACACCAGTCAAACGTGCAACAAATGCGGTCATGTAGCAAAAGAAAATCGACAGACTCAAGCTAAATTTGAGTGTGTCGAATGTGGTTATGTTGCAAATGCAGATATTAAAGCTGCATGTAACATACTTGCGGTGGGACACACGGTTTTGTCTGTGGAGAGGATGCGGTAAAGGTCGCTCGAAGAAGCAGAAAACTAGCGAAATCTGTGAGGGAATCGCTTAAGAGCTGACGCTTTTAGAATCCTCCACTTTCTGAAGCAATGACCATTGTCATTTTATTTCATCAATTCGGGTTTAGATTCTTCAAATATTTTTATTGCCAAATGATCGTTCCATTCTGGAAACCTACTTTTCCTAAACTTCTTAGCTACAACCGCTTTATTGAAATCATGCCCTGTTGTTTGCAAGCTTTGAGTAGTTTCTTCCATCAAGTGAAAGGAAAAGATACAGGGATCAGTATAATTGATTCCACTTAATTGGTGGTTTTCCATAATCTTCGAATTAAAAGGCATCGTGTATTTAAAGATTTAGCTGGTCGTGGGAAAAGTAGTACGGGTTAGTTTTATGGTTTTAAATTACATATGATTATCAATAATTCAGGTGAAATTATTAATCTCAAGCTTACATCAGAAAATGTTCATGATGTTGCTGTACTGGACTCTTTAACTCAAGAATTAAAAGGGATTCTACTCGGAGACAAAGGCTATTTGAGCAAAGCAAAAGCTGAAGCTTTAGCAGCAAGAGGACTCAAAATATTGACCCCATCACGCAGGAATATGAAAAATAAATCCATCCAAACTGAAGAAGAACAATTGCTTTGCAAAAGAGGATTGATCGAAACAGTGAATGATCAATTAAAAAAATTTACAGCAACTTGAACATTCACGTCATCGTTCGGTGAATAACTTCATAGTGAATATCATGGCTGCTGTGTGGCTTATTGCTTGAATCCCAATAAGCCAACTTTCCAAAATATGCTAAAAGGCTAAGCGGATTTCATCGAACTCAGGTTACTTAAAAAGATATGCAAAGTGTTATATGTGGCCTACACGTGAATAGCATTGAATAAGAAAAATATAGAGCAGCCCAAAAAATCACAAATTCTTCATATTCCTTTTCATACAATGACATCCGTCAGTTTGATCTGATCAGGAAATATAGATAGATATTCGTTTGAACTTAATCAATCAACTTTCTATATTTTTAAACAAATTAAAGGAAAAAGGGGCATGTTGTGCGTAGTGTAATTGAATATGTGGGAGCGGATCTGTCACGGATTATTGAAATGGCTTGGGAGGATAGAACACCTTTTGAAGCAATTCAGCGTGAGTTTGGTTTGGATGAATCTGCAGTGATTCGCTTAATGCGTCAGAATATGAAACCAAGTAGTTTTAAATTATGGCGTGAACGAGTAACAGGGCGTAAAACTAAACATTTGCAACTGCGTTCACCGGATGTCATTCGGGCCTATTGTTCGCGGCAGTACAAACGTTTCTAGCAACGTTACTCTATGGTCGGCGCTGTTTGGATTGACGTTTGCATCTTTCAGAACAATATCGGACCTCATCCCAGCAGCGTTGCCATTTCTTGCGCCAGCTAAAGGGACGCAGGCAGTGAGCACAGGTTTTTTCCGGTAAATGCTTTTCTTCATGCTGCTATAACTCATTAACCTGACTGAGTAACTGTTGGGCATGCGTAATGATCTGATCTTTGTCCTGCAGTTTATCCAGCTGTTGATAAATCATGCCCATGCGTGGATTGGAGCGGAAGACTCCCTCATGCCTAATCATGAAATACCAATACAGGCTGTTAAAAGGACAACTATCGGCTTCAGTCCTTGTTTTAACATTGTAAGGACAGTGCTTACAGTAATTGGACATTTTTTGAATGTAATTTCCAGAAGCTGCATAGGGCTTGCTCGCCAGTAAACCGCCATCGGCATGCATCACCATGCCCAAGGTGTTTGGAAGTTCCACCCATTCATAGGCATCGGCATAGACAGCCAGATACCATTCACGGATCTGCTGAGGATCCACACCGCTTAACAGAGCAAAGTTACCGGTAATCATTAGACGCTGGATATGATGGGCATAGCCATGATCAAAGGTATTGCGAAAGCATTCTGCCATGCAGGTCATTTTGGTTCGGCCCGTCCAGTAAAATTGCGGCAAGGCAGCGGAATAGTTCAATACATTACTGCTAGCGTATTCGGGCATGCGTAGCCAGTAAATGCCACGGACATATTCCCGCCAGCCGAGAATTTGCCGAATAAAGCCTTCTACCGCATTGAGTGGGGCATGACCACTATGATAGGCAGCTTCTGCTGCATCACAGACTTCTTTTGCTACGAGCAAACCGCAATTTAGATAGGGCGACAGTAGGCTGTGAAACAGGCTATCTTCACCATAGACCATGGCATCCTGGTAATCGCCAAAATGAGGTAAATTATTGGCAATGAAATGCTGCAGTGCAAGCAGGGCATTGCTGCGAGTGGTTGCCCAGCTAAAATTTGCAACATTACCCATGTGTTGGGGGAACTCGCGTCTTACCAGCTCAATTACATCCAAATCAATCTGATCAAGCTTAAACCGTAGCGGAGCAGGCAAGGAGGGCTTGCCTGACCAAGTCTTGCGGTTGGCACTATCATAGTTCCATTGTTTACCCAGTGGCTGCTGTTGCTGCATTAAATAGCCGGTTTGCTTGCGCATTTCACGGTAGAAATATTCCATGCGCAGGGTGTGGTACCGGTTGGCCCATTGCCGGAACTGGGCAGGACTGCAAAAAAAGCGATCATCATCTAGGCAGTGCACTGGCAGTTGCAGCTGGCTACTCCAGTGATTTTCAATGTCATGCTGCAGCCGGTATTCACCACAATGGGTAATGACCAGTACGGTTGCTGGCAACAGTTGCTGCTGTACATGAACGAAATCAATCAGTTTGCAGATCCTGCTGTTACGTTGAAAGGGATGGTAGCGGACACGCCACCCTTGAGCTTTGAGCTCCTTGGCAAAGTGGCGCATAGCGCTGAAAATCAGGGCTATTTTTTGTGGATGATGGGCGACATAAGTACTTTCCTCCAGCACTTCCGCCATTAAGATGACGTCTTGTGCACGATCCAGGAATTTAAGTGTCGCCAGCTGATGATGAAGTTGATCACCGAGGATTAAACCAAAACGCATAAACATCATTCAGGACGTGGATGAAACAACAGTGTAAATACTAAGTGTTCAATTTTTTTTGAAAATACAGAGCTCAGCAACCATAATTGAGTGACAAGTTTCTACTGCGTCGAGAGAGATCATTAGCAAGCCAGATCACTAGGAGGAAAAGCCTTCAATAATCTATGGCTCAAGTCATTTTTACTATTACTTTCCTCAGGTCTCTGGTTCAGAGCATGTGTGAAAATTATGTGATTTTAATCAAAAAGATACAAATTATTATGGTTGTAATTCAGGCCGGTTACGCCTAGTATTTTCTATGAAGTTACTCCATGTAAGCTTCCTTAGTTTTGTCCCATACGTCCCCTGTATGGGATTTTTTTTAATCCAGGGATCTGAATCGGCATGCACTCAAAAGCTTATATTTTTAGACAGCAGCAACTGCTGGTTGACGACGATTTTCAGTTGCCTCAGGTGGAAAAGCTTCAGCATGACCTGAACTTGTCTGAAGATGGTGAAATCATTGCTCGGGATCTGCAGGAGGATGAGTCTGTACCTGAAGGCTATCAGCTCGTTCCGATCCGGCAGCTGGTGCAGGTGTGGAGTAGACAGCAGTTCGAGCAGGCAAGCCGTGCGGTTCAGTTACTGGAATGGCGTCGTAATCATCAGTTCTGTAGTCATTGTGGCCATCAGACGCAGCAGCATGTTAGCCAGTATGCGATGGTCTGTCCTGCCTGTGGCTATAATCAGTATCCAAGAGTCAATCCCTGTGTCATTACCATCATTACTCGCGGGACAGATGAAATTTTACTGGCGAAAAATGCCCGCAATAAAACCCAGATGTACAGTTTAATTGCCGGGTTTGTGGAGGTGGGTGAAACACTTGAGGAAGCTGTGCGTCGTGAAACGCTGGAAGAAGTGGGGCTTCAGGTCAAAAATATTAAATATCTAGCAAGTCAGCCGTGGCCTTTTCCGAGCAACCTAATGATGGCATTTAAGGCAGAATATCATGCTGGCGACATTCAAATACAGGAAAATGAACTGACTGATGCTCAGTTTTTCAAGTTTAATCAGTTGCCAGAGATTCCATTTCAGGGCAGCATCGCTTATGCCATGATCATGCATGTAATGAATGGAACGCCTGTGGCAGATGATACCAAAGAATGGCTTTGAAATAGAGGTATTCGCATGCATCTTCCTTTTCGAAGAAGAAAGATATGAAATTTATGCCACCAAGAAAAGTAATCTTTATTGTCAACACTTGCGCAGGAGCTAGCTCGTTTCCGTCATCTATCAATCTTGAAAATTTTTCCACTTAAGGTACTTTGAAAAAACATTTCAAAGCTGGGCCGAATATCTTCGCCATCCACTGTAATATGTTTTACATGAGAATAAGATTGCGTATTCTCAAAATGATGATCTACAGTGGCTTGAATTGAGTGTTTAACCCCAAATTGATCTTTTACACTGATAAGTTGTTTAAGCATTAATATACCTGGAATAAAATTATGATTTTGGAAAACAAATTTAAAATTAAATTTTAAATTATAAAAAAAGCACTAATTAGTGCTTTTTTTATTACTGGCTATTATTTGCTTAGATAGCAACAATATTTACAGCATTCGGTCCTTTTTGACCTTGTGCTACACTGAATTCGACCATTTGACCTTCAAGTAAGGTTTTGAAACCTGAACTAGCGATTTCGCTGAAATGAGCAAAAACATCTGGGCCTGATTCTTGTTGGATAAAACCGAAACCTTTAGTTTCATTGAACCACTTTACAGTACCTTTAACAACATTCGAGTTTGACATAATAAATCCTACTGATTTTTTAATAATTTTTAGCCATTTTATTGACTGATTATAACTTTGAAAATAATAATAAAGAATGGCACTTAAAATCTGAAAAAACGAAGGATTATGACTAAAACGACGATACTTAAGAAAGATTTACCGGAACAAGACTTTTTTTCTAGTTAAGTAAACTATACACTAAAAATAAAAATAATCAAGTTTTCTTATATGTATATTTATTTTTCTTGTAATAAAATAAGGTTAGTCTGGCTTAACTAGTAGGTTTGGCAAGGAAAATGAATGGGATTGTATAGTTCTGTCAGGCTTTGTTGCACTAACATTTAGAAGTTAAATTTTCCTCCTATTATCCAAATTTAAGTTGCAACTCGATCCTTGGAAAGAGTAGGTTTCATTGACCAACCGATCCCTTTTCTCGAATATAAATCAAGAACTACAGCCAGATATAACCCCCTTGCCAGATCCGAATATATGTAATATCAGTCACCTGAGAAACTGTTTCGTAAGGTATCCGTGATGTTCACAGCAAACTCTAGATTTAAGTGATTTGGTGACACAATCTGAGGACGACCACGACCATAGCTTTTATGCTTCTTATATCCTCGAACAGCTATAATACCATTATTTTTAATGATCTTGAGTACACGATTTTGTCCGCAGCTTTCACCCAACTCTTTAAGATCCAGCGTGATGCGATGATAACCATAGATGCCATTTAATATGATTTTGATTCATCGTATTGAAATATTGGTGTTACATAATAGCACTATTCATGTGATTGATTTAAATCGAATAGGGGATTGAAAAATGAAGAGTTTACTAACAACATTACAAGGCTTATTAGTACGTGAGCCGTCAGATTTAACCTCACAAACTCTTGCTAAAATGGATTTAACCATTCATCGCCAATATCAAGCTCAACAGGTTATACTGTTACGTACTGACTATTTAGAATAGTCTAAGAATTTAAAAAACCACAAAATGATGAAGCTATAAAAAAAGCTCCTTTAAAAAACCAAAATTCATTAAAACTAGAACAAAATCCACTTTTAAGTTGTGGAATCAGCAATATGATGAAGCTTGATATATTAAGCCCCAGTTGCCTATTTACATAACAGGTATAGTTGTAGAAAGAATCGCGCTGTAGTTTCTGAATGATCGTAAGATCCTTGGTTTGCCTACTCAACCATGGGGGCGTTTTTTTTTGATCAAAATACAACGCTATTCTTGCTAAAAAATGAAAGCACCCACCATAAAATAAAATATTCCAAAAATGACCCAAAGCCAGACATTTGATCTGGATGTTTCCATACTTGGGCTATTCAATGGTGGTGGTTGCTGAGAGGAGTTCAGTGGGGGTATTCGACCTGTTTGTATAGGGACACACGATGTTTGGAATAAGAGAGACCTGTCCCTAGAATACCCACGCTAGTTTAGGTGTCTTTTTTGCCAATATTTAGAAAAGCACCGGGTTTGCCAATAGTGGCGCTGGTGAATTCAGGGCAGTTCTTCTATTGATTAGCATTTAAGGTATATTCTACCCAGTCTTACCCTAATATTATTTATTAAAATAAATATTTTTCATTCAAGTAATTGACCTATTTCAAGACGGGTATAGCCCCGATCTTTAAAAATATAAATAATAGCTTCTTTATAGGCTTTTGACTTTGCCGTTTTATATTTATTGATGAGTTGAATTTCAGTATTTAACTCTAAGTCATTTTTTATAGATAAGACTTCTGTAGAGATTGCTTTAAAAATATTGAGATTAAACATACAGGTACTCTTTTCCTATGTTGTAGCGGCCCGACTACAACAAATACCTGCCTAAGCAAATGCCTGACACCCTTAGCCAAAGCATTACAGAAGATGGAGGAATCTGCAAGTTTTTCTAAATTAGAAGCATGAATAATCATCTAAATTGCTGCCCCTTTAACATAAAAGCTCTTATGTAAATTCAATAAAGTGTGGGGGCATCTAATAAGCAAATAGAAATTTGCTATATGGACGTTTCTAATTTCAAGCACAGGATATCTAAACCTCAATGTTGAATTACTTTTTCTGCATTCGTCCGCTTGATATCTTTTGAGAAAAATATCATTTTTTCCAATTATTCTAAATTTCTTTAAGTATTCTTATTTTGGTTATATCGCTTCACAAAAAATTCACTATGAAAGAACTATTATTACAATTGAAATTTAATATCTAAAGATATTTTCAGTCACCCTTATCCGGACTAATTTCGGAAATACTTACTACATTAGATGTAGTAAGTATTTTTTATTTGATACCTGTTTTAATGATTTATATTAATGTATTTTAATTTAAATCTGATATCAGCTGAATTGTTTTATTTTTTGGTTTTATAAAACAAGTATTTGGTTTTTATTATATTTAGTTTTGTGTGGTTTTGTTGGTTAATTATTTTCTATTTGTTTGTTTTTTTTGAATAGAGAATATTATAATTTTATTGGCTTTTAAAATATAAATGGATGAATCTGTGGCTATAAAATTCGTGGCTAAATCTAAATTACCGACTGCTTTTGGTGATTTTGAAATTATTGTATTTCAAGATCCAGATACAGGTGAAGAACATCTTGCTCTTTCTCAAGGCTTGGACGCTACTTCAATGAAACCAATATTAGTCCGAATACATTCTGAATGCTTAACTGGCGATGCTTTCGGTTCATTAAAATGTGATTGTGGTCCACAATTACATTCCACAATGAAAATGATTAGTGATGAAGGTCAGGGAGTTATTTTATATTTACGTCAAGAAGGTCGTGGTATAGGTTTGACGAATAAAATTCGTGCCTATGCGCTCCAAGATCAAGGACATGATACCGTTGATGCAAATTTGATTTTAAACTTACCGGCAGATGCACGTCACTATGATATGTGTACGATTATGCTTGATTATTTAAAAGTTAAAGAAGTGAGACTAATTACTAATAATCCTCTTAAAATTAATGCCTTAAAAGGTTTAGGTGTAAATGTAGTTGATCGTGTGGCTATAACAGTAGGCTTAAATATATTTAATCAAAGTTATTTACAAACCAAACAAGAACGCATGTCACATATGTATGAAAAATATGACTTTTTGTAGATGTAAATTTCATTAATTTCCTAAATTAATATATTGGACTAAAAATGCTAAATAAAATCATCCTACTATCAATTTTTTTTATACCCTTAAGTGCAATTGCAGGTGAAAGTCAGCCTACCATCAAAAAATCAACAGGCTTCAGTGCAGGCTTAGGTCTTGTTGGAAGCACAGGTCTATATATTGGTGAAGATACAGACCTTACACCAGTTCCCCTATTATCTTATGAAGGAGATCGCTTCTTTTTACGGGGGCTCTATGGAGGTATGAAGCTCTATAAAAATGAGTTATTCACATTGAATGGCATCGTAAACGTCAATATGAATAAACTTGATGTTGAGGATTTAAATGAGTCGAAGTTAGCTCAAAAAAGTTTAAGTAGAATGCAATTAGAAGACCGTGATCTCAGTGCTGATGCTGGATTAGAAGCGATATTGAAAGCACCTTACGGCATTATTTCCGTGCAAGCAGTCAATGATATTGGCAATGCTAGTGATGCTGCAGAAGTAAAAGCCAACTATCAATACTTTTGGAGATTAAATAATAAATTGACTCTTATGCCAAATGTGGGATTGGAATGGTTGTCGGATAGCAGAGCCAATTATTATTATGGCACACTCGATAGCGAAGTCGCTAAGGGCGTAGAAAAATATAGACCTAATAACCTTATTATTCCGTATGTTTCCTTAGCGGGAAGTTATTCATTGAATCAAAAATTGAGAGTAACTTCTGCTGTAACACATAAATTTTTACCCGATAAAATAGTAGATAGCCCCTTAATTGATAGTACTTCAATAACCAACTTCTTTATGGGGCTCACATACCAATTCTAAATTTATCTAAAATTAACATAGTACAGTTGATACCCAGTCAAAATGTAAGTCCCCAATAAAAATGTCAGGTTTCTCCAAAGTAGAAATTAGAGATTTTCTTAGCGGGCGGTTTAATAGGTTGAGGTTTATGTCGGATAAAAAACTTAAACGATTACCAGTCTTGCAAGAAGTTGGTCATCAATGCTTAACCCCGTTCCTAGACTGCTGATACTTCATATCTCAGAACGTCAGATCAGACGCTTGCTGCAAATATATAATGTTCAAGTAGCTGCTAGCAGATGCTGAACGTGGTCAAACCAGCAATTCCAGGCTTCCTGAAGAGCTTAGACTCAAGTGCCTCAATAGTAAGCATCCGCTGAACCTCAATATAGTTGCTGATCAATTCCATGGTTTCGGGCCGACCTTAGCACATGAAAAGCTCACCATCCTTCCTGAGTTTAATATATCAATAGAAACAAATTGTTATAAAGCATTTAACGTGTCTGGAATTTAACTAACCTCTAGTTTTGGTATACACCTTTTAGTTGGATATGGACTTTTACCGCTCTCCTAGATGAATTTTGTCTAATCTTTGGCTTCGGCCTTTAACCAATTAACAATATTTATAACATCACTGTTAGAACTATTTTTTCTTGTTATCGCATAAAAGTTATAGTCGCAATATATAAAGCCAAAAGGTGCTATGACTCTTCCATTTAATATTTCTTTTTCTACTAAAATTTGAGGTGCTATTGCAATACCTAACCCGGAAACAGCTGCCTCTATCATTAAATTTAGACTATCAAAATAACGTTCACTTGATTTATGGGGAGAATGAAGCCTTGATCTATCCAACCATATATGCCATGCGTTTTTATTGGAATGGGTATGAAGTAGTGGATAATTCAAAATATCATTTATCGTGTTTAGATTATATGTTTTACGATTACAAATAGGTCCCATGTTATCAGGAAATAAAATGTATTTATCTAGAGACTCCGGAAGAGTTTGAGCTAGATTCAAACTATTGATAAAAATATCAATTTTTTCTTTTTCTAGTAACTTTAAATCATTGCATGTCATTAATTTAACATGGATATTCGGATAAATTATTTCGAGTTTTTCTAATCGTGGAATTAACCAGTTAGCCATAAAACTATGAGATGCTCCAATAACAATTTCAACGTCAGAAGCTTTATTTGTTAACTCAAAGACACATTTTTCTAGATCGTTAAAAAAGTGAGTACAAAGGTGGAATAGTTCTTCTGCATCTCTTGTTAAAGAGATAGTTGATGAATGTCGAATAAACAATTTTTTATCAAACCATTCTTCCAACTGTTTTATTTGATGGCTAACAGCACTATGGGTTACGCATAGTTCTTCTGCAGCTAAGCTGAAACTTCTATTTCTAGCCACCGCTTCAAATGCTTTCAAAGCATTTAATGGTGGTAACTTTCTACCTTTCATAGTGTGAATTTTTCTAACATCATGATCTAAAAATATATCAATTATATAAAAAATGGAAATCTTTTAAGATTAAGAAAATTTTGATTCTTCAAGTGATATAAAATGACAACACTTTATACAGGTAATGGTCCTGATAAATCAGGCTTTTTTGGAAGATTTGGCGGGTGCTATATGCCTGAAAGTCTTATGCCTGCCCTTCAAGATTTAGAGCGGGAATTTAATATTATTCGAAATAAAGCCGAATTTTGGACTGAATATCGACAAATTTTAACCGATTTTGTTGGTCGCCCTAGCCCTCTTTTTTATGCAAAAAATCTAACAATGTATGCTGGAGGAGCCAAAATATATCTTAAAAGAGAAGATTTGAACCATACAGGTGCCCATAAGATTAATAATTGTGTTGGACAAATCCTATTGGCTAAATTAATGGGTAAAACAAGGATAATTGCAGAAACAGGTGCTGGACAACATGGTGTTGCAACAGCAACAGTATGTGCTCTCTTTAAGCTTAAATGCACCATTTACATGGGTGAAACGGATGTTCATCGTCAGCAAATGAATGTTGATCGAATGAAATTACTAGGAGCTGAAGTTAAAAGCGTTAAGAAAGGTCGTGGAACCTTAAAAGATGCTATGAATGAGGCATTACGTGACTGGATCAGTAATGTAGACACGACCTATTATCTCTTAGGAACCGGTGCAGGCCCTCATCCCTATCCGACCATAGTGAGAGAGTTTCAGAAAATTATTGGTATAGAAGCTAAAAATCAAATACTGCTGAAAGAAAATAAACTACCTGATGCTTTAGTTGCCTGTGTGGGTGGCGGATCCAACGCACTGGGGCTAATGCACCCATTTCTACAAGATACGAATATCAAAATGTTTGGGGTTGAGGCTGGTGGAAAAGGAACAAACAGCGGTGAGCACGCTGCATCTATTTCAAAAGGTAAAGTTGGCGTCCTGCATGGTAATTTGACTTACTTATTACAAGATTCAGATGGACAGATTCTAGACGGACATTCGATATCGGCAGGATTAGATTATCCTGGAGTTGGTCCTGAGCACGGTATCCTGTTTGAAACAGGGCGCGTTACTTATGTAACTGTAAATGATGAGCATGCAGTCAATGCATTTCAGATTTTAAGTCAACAGGAGGGAATTATACCGGCGTTAGAGAGTGCTCATGCTATCGCATATGCAATTAAGCTGGCCAAAGAAATGCAGCCTGAACAGACCATTATTGTCAATTTAAGTGGAAGAGGTGACAAAGATTTAAATACAGTCAAAAAATATCTCGCAGGAGTAACCGAATGAACCGTTTAGACCAAAAATTAAGGGAACTAAAACAGGAAAAGCGAAGCGGTCTGGTGTGTTATTTTACTGCCGGAGATCCTGGTTTCGTAGAAAGCTCTAATTTGTTTAGTCAATTAGGCCAAGCTGGAGCAGATATTATTGAAATTGGCATTCCATTTTCTGATCCTGTTGCAGATGGAGAAATCATTCAAGCTGCCCATATCAGAGCTTTAAGTGCTGGTCAAACAGTGAATAAAACTATCGAATTGGTCAAAGAAATAAGGTTGAAGGATAATAAGACACCAATTGTATTCATGACCTATTTAAATCCCATTCTGCAATACGGTTTTGAAAAACTTGTATGTGAAACAGAAAATCTTATTGAAGGTATCCTTATTCTAGATGCACCGCTTGAATATCAAGATCATTTTAAATTGATATTAAATGCAAAAAATATGCACTTAATATCTATGACGGCTCCAACTACTCCTGTTGAGAGGTTAGAGCAAATCTCAGCAAGTGCGACAGGGTTTTTATATCATGTTGCGGAAAATGGCCTAACCGGAGGAAATTTAAATCTGCCCAATCTTGAAAAAAAGATTGCTGAAATAAAACCAATCTTTAATATTCCTATTGCAATTGGCTTTGGGATCAAAAATGAAAGTCATGTTAAAGCTTTAGCGAATAAAGCAGATCTAATCGTTGTAGGTTCAGCACTTGTTGATACTTTTTTTAAGAAAGGGGTTAATGCTACTTTAGAAAAAGTAAGAGCTTTTTCACAGGTACTTAAACAAACTAAATAATTTTGTATAAAGGGAGAAGAGAATTCTATTCTCCCATTTTTTACTTCTAAGATTAGTCACTTTTTATCAAATGGAGCGTAAAACGCTGTCCTTCAGGTCAGAGATATAAGCGACACGACATGAAATGTCGTTTGATTTTTAAGAATCAACACTTTTAATTTAACATGAGCTAATATAAGCCCATGAAAACGCTTAAATTACGCATAAAAGACAAACATTCCAAGATGCTAGCCCAATTGGCATCTGAAGTGAATTTCGTCTGGAATTATGTCAATGATTTAAGCTTTAAACACCTTAAAAGAAAAGGTAAATTTCTTAGTGCTTACGATATTGCCAAATATACGAAAGGCACATCCAAAGAATGTAATTTACATAGCCAAACCATTCAGGCTGTGACAGAAGAATTAGTCACCCGAAGAAAACAGTTCAAAAAGTCAAAATTGGGATGGCGTGTCAGTAATAAGAAATCAGCAAGAAGATCACTAGGTTGGATACCATTCAAGAAAGTAGCAATCAAGTATGCGGATGGATACGTCCAATATGGCAAGCATCAATTTAAAATATGGGATAGCTACGGACTTTTAAATTACAGTATCAAGACTGGTTCATTTGTCGAGGATGCGTGTGGCCGCTGGTATGTCTGCTTGGTTGTGGATAGCCCTAAAACTGAGAAAACGACTGCAACTAAAGCGATCGGGATTGATCTGGGCTTAAAGGATATAGGCACATGTTCCGATGGAACAGTGGAACAGTGATTTCAAATCCCAAGTTCTACCGTCAATATGAACAAAAATTAGGGATTGCTCAACGAGCAAAGAATAAAAAGCGTGTACGTGCATTACACGCCAAGATTGCAAACTGTCGCAAAGACCATTTGCACAAAGCAAGCACTGTGCTTGTAAAAGAAAATGCACTGATTGTTGTAGGTAATCTGAGTGCGAAAAAACTGGTAAAAACCAAAATGGCGAAGTCTGTTTTGGATACCAGATTTTCAGCACTCAAAACAATGCTCAAGTATAAATGCGAGAACGCAGGGGTATTGTTTGAAGAAGTGAATGAAAGTTTCACAACCCAAATCTGTTCGTGCTGTGGTGAGATCACCGCAAGCAGTCCGAAAGGTAGAGCAGATTTGCGAATAAGAGTATGGGAATATGAAAACTGTTTAAGCATCAATGACCGTTATCGTAAACAGTGCGAACAACATACTTGCGCTTGGGCATAAGCGTCTCGCAGGAGGAATCTCCCTCTTTTAAGGGGGAGAGGATGTCAAGGTGTTAGAAGGGTATAAAGGGTGGCGTGATCTGGGAACTAAAGTGGCAGAATTGATGCTGAATGCTAAAGAAGCCTTTGAAATTGCACGCTTAGATTTGCCGCATTTAAATGAGTTATAGGTGTTTTTATTTTAGTTATTACACGAATCTAAAAAAGCCCAAATCTAGGGTCTGTTGAGAATTAACCAGAGTTAATTCTCAACAGACCCTAGAGAGGAAATATTTAAAGCTTTAAAATTGGAGCTAATAAAGTTTTATTGGCATTCATTGATTATCTTATTCAATCAGTTTTTCAACCTTCATGCTTTCTCGATAATATTTACAGCCTTTGAACAGTAAAAACATTCCAATTACACCTGCGACAGCATTCACAATTGAAATGGAATTTCCCACCATTACGGTGTTTTGGAAATATTTATCAGTAATTAAAGCAACAGCGGTGGTTCCTATCCCAAGGGCAATCATATTTGAGATAAGCAGGAATTTGGCAGAAACTTGTGCACGTAGTTGGTTTGGTGTCAGCATTTGAGTTGCGGCTGCAGATGCCGGAATCGGGAATGTTGAGAAGAACATAGCCACAGATATCAGGGCAAATGATAAATAGATGTTGTCGACCTGGGTAAACAATACACTTGGAACGATTAAGGCTGCACAGCCGATTGCACCGGAACGGATAGCAGCATCACTGTATCCACGTTTAGAGAAGAAGTCGATCAACCAGCCACAGAATAAGGCACCAGAGGTATTCGCCACTAAAATGATGCTACCTAAGATATAACCGGTCTGGCTTGCATCAAGGCCGAAGTTACGCATGTAATAAGCAGGTGCCCAGCCCAGAAGTGAATACAACATCATGGTATAAAAAGAAAAACCAATAAAATGACAGAAGAAAGTCTTTTTATGCGTCTTAATAAAGCCAATCGAGTTCTTGAAGGAAGCCTTAACAACCTGACCATCTTGACCAACTTTCATACCCTTACGAGCAGGTTCACGTACCGTCAGCACCATGAGAAGTGCAAGCAATACACCGGGTAAGCCCACAATCATAAAGGTGAGTTGCCAGGTCTTCACTTCACCAATCACCGGTAAAGCCACGAAACTGATGTCTTTTAATAGCCCAATCACATAGCCGCCAATCAGGAAAGCTAAACCTGAACCAATAAAGGCGCCAATGGCATAAACACCGAGTGCACGGCCTAATTTTTCTTTAGGAAATAAATCAGCGACAATCGAATAAAATGCTGGGGAAAGTGCGGCTTCACCTGCACCCACACTCAAACGTGCCAAAAACATTTGAATGAAGTTTTTAGTTAAACCACAGGCTGCCGTGGCAAGACTCCAGAAAGCAATACCTGTCGCAATAATTTTAATCCGGGACTTTCGATCAGCTAGCGCGGCAATAGGAAGACCCATAATCGCATAAAATAACGAGAACGCGAGTCCTTGCAATAAGCTGAACTGGGTATCACTCAGCATTAAATCGGCTTTAATCGGCTCAATCATTAACGATAAAATTTGACGGTCTACAAATGACAAAATGTAAGCCAGCATACAGATCACCACCACATACCATTGATAGGTACTACTTTCTTTGGGCGGCTGAGTCTGTTCAGAAAAAGGCGATCCTGTTTCTACAGAGGTAGGCTCAAAACTTTGATTTTCGGGTTGAAGCGTCCTTTCAACCATTTCTATGTCCAGCGATTTATCATTCATCATGCAACATCCTATGTTGATCGTTTGAGATATTTTGATACTTATAATATTGATATTATTTTTATTATGTATCGTATCATCTAATCTAGAGTTTAATTTTATTTGCGTCAATCAATTTCCATAAAAGGATACAAATAAATTTTTATAATAAAAAAAAGGAATCATAATGATTCCTTTTTTTTGAGTTTGAATTTTTAGCCACGTTCAACCAGGGTCAAAATATCATAAGTTGCGACCAGTTCATTGCGCTGATTTTTGACTTTAATATCCCAGACCACCACACCATGTGGTTTTTGTGCCGGATCGCGCAGCGCTTTCGGGGTTTTCTGCTTACAGGTCAGTTCCACCTGAAGGGTATCACCAATTTTCACAGGTTCCACAAAGCGCAAGTTGTCCATGCCATAGTTGGCAATGACCGGACCCGGAGCGGCATCAACGAATAAACCGGCTGCAGCAGACACGACAAAATAACCATGTGCAACACGTTCACCAAACAGGGATTCTGCCGCAGCAATTTTGTCCATATGCGCATAGAAGAAGTCACCACTCAGACAACCAAAGTTAACCAGATCGGCTTCTGTCACGGTACGTCGCGCAGTCAGCAAACGTTCACCAATACGCAATTCATCAAATGATTTTTTAAAAGGATGCACTCGGTCTTCAAAGACCTGAGCTCCGGCAGTCCAGCTATGGCCAACTTGGGTCATAGCATTTGGCGAGCCTTGAATCGCAGTACGTTGCATATAATGTTTGACTGCACGCAAGCCACCGAGTTCTTCACCCCCACCGGCACGACCCGGTCCACCATGAACCAGTAAAGGTAATGGAGAACCATGTCCGGTACTTTCTTTGGCACTTTCTGCATCCAGAATATGTACACGACCATGCCATGGCGCAATTTTGCTGAGCAGTTGTTCAATATTTTCATCGGTATTGCGTACGATGGATGCCACCAGGCTACCTTCGCCACGTGCCACCAAGTCAGCAAGCTGAACCAGATCACCATACGGCATTAAAGTGACCACAGGCCCAAAGGCTTCGATCTTATGAATGTTTTCTGCCTGAGCCGGTGCTTTGCATACCAAGACCGTCGGTGGATAACATGCAGACTTCTCGGTATCTTGTACTTGAAGAATAAAGTCCTGACGCAAGTGGCTACCGAATACGATCTCTGCATCCTGACTCAGCTGTTCAACTTTTGCCGCGACATCATGTTTCTGTTTGACGCTGGCCAAAGCCCCCATACTCACGCCTTCTTGAGCAGGATCGCCCACGACCACTTTTTTCAGTTTTTCAATCAGACGACTTTGCACTGTATCCAACAGCTCGGCTGGCACAAAGGCACGACGAATGGCGGTACATTTTTGTCCGGCTTTGGTGGTCATTTCACGGAAAACTTCACGGACAAATAAATCAATCGTTTCACCATTGGCTTGCGTCGTCAAAATCGCACTGTTGACCGAGTCTGCTTCCATGGTGAACGGAATTGAGTAGGCATTTAAGTGTGGATGCGAACGCAGTTTTTGCCCTGTTGAAGCAGAACCGGTAAAGGTGACCGTATCTTGAGGATTCAAATGATCAAATAAATCATAGACCTGTCCGCAAATGAGCTGCAGTGAACCTTCTGGCAAGAAACCGCTTTCATGAATGGCTTTGACCACGGCATGGGTCAGCTCGGCACCTTCAGTGGCCGGTTTGACAATACAGGGTACGCCTGCCAGTAAAGATGGTGCGATTTTCTCCAGCATGCCCCAGATCGGAAAGTTAAAGGCATTGATATGGACAGCGACACCGGCTTTAGGCGTCAGAATATGTTTCGCGCCAAAGCTACCTTGCTTAGAAAGAGGAATCCAGGCATCTTCGACCCACGCTGTTTCATCACTTAGTTCGCGACGCACCAAACTTGAATAGGCATATAAGGTCCCAACCCCGCCTTCAATATCAATCCAGGCATCTTTACGGGTACAGCCGGTTGCTTTGGCAAGCTGGTAAAATTCTTCTTTGCGTTCCATCAAATACTGTGCCACTTGCTTCAGTGCATTGGCACGTTGATGGAAAGTCCATGTAGCAATAGTCGCGCCTTTTTGTTTGGCATACTTCACCACGGCTTGGGTATCGATGCCCTGACTGCCGACCTGATAAACAGCTTCACCGCTAATGGCATGATAAACCGTACGTAAATCGGCTTGAGCGGTGTATTCCTGACCATAGACCAGTGAAGCTAAGCTTTTGATGAAAATAGGATTATTTTGTGACTCAGTATCTTGATAATCCATTGCGCTCGAGCCGCTATCTAACTCTAACATTGTAAAACTCCATTTATGATACGTTTTGGGAAGTATTTTAATTTTGATGTTTCATAATTTGTGATTAAAAAGCTGAAATGTCAATCACAAATGTGTGTTTAAAAATGATTAACAATAAAATAAAAAATATTTAATTATATAAAACATATACTTGTTATGAATATGTTGTAAAAATTAAATGATACCAATAAATATGTATTGATTTTAATTATGTATCGTTTTAATTTAAATGTATCAACACTTGGGATAAGTGAGGGAACAATGAATAATCAACAACAAATCTTTGATCAAAAGATTGAAAAGGATATTTCTATCGAGCCGAAGGACTGGATGCCGGATGCTTATCGTAAGACCTTGATTCGTCAGATTGGTCAGCATGCACACTCTGAAGTGGTGGGCATGTTGCCAGAAGGAAACTGGATTACCCGTGCACCGACCTTGAAACGTAAAGCCGTGCTGATGGCAAAAGTCCAGGATGAAGCCGGTCATGCTTTGTACCTGTACAGTGCTGCAGAAACCTTGGGTGCAGATCGTGACGACATGATGGATAAACTGATTGCCGGTCGCATGAAATATTCTTCAATTTTTAACTATCCAACCCTGAGCTGGGCCGATGTTGCAGCGATTGGCTGGCTGGTGGATGGTGCAGCAATTGTCAATCAGGTTGCGCTTTGCCGTACTTCTTATGGTCCTTATGCACGTGCCATGGTGCGCGTCTGTAAAGAAGAGAGTTTTCATCAGCGTCAGGGCTTTGAAGCCATGATGGAATTGGCCAATGGTACGCCGGAACAAAAGCAATTGGCACAGGATGCAGTGAACCGTTTCTGGTGGCCAGCACTGATGATGTTTGGTCCAAGTGATGATAATTCACCGAACAGTGCACAAAGTATGCAGTGGAAAATTAAATTATTCAGCAACGATGAGCTACGTCAGAAATTTGTCGATAACACTGTATCGCAAGTCTTACAGCTTGGTTTAACCGTTCCAGATCCAGACCTCAAATTCAATGAAGCAACCGGACATTATGAATTTGGTGAAATCAATTGGGATGAGTTCTTTGCGATTCTTGCAGGCAAGGGGCCTTGTAACCATGAGCGTATTGAAGCACGCCGCAAAGCTTGGGAAGGCGGCAAGTGGGTACGTGATTCAGCAGCAGTCTATGCGCAGAAACAGCAGCAACAGTCAGAAGCACAAAAGGTTGCTTAAAACAGTTTGATCAATATAAGGAAATTTGCTCATGAATAACAAAAAAAACTGGTCACTTTATGAAGTGTTTGTGCGTAGTAAACAGGGTCTAAGTCACCGTCATGTTGGCAGCCTGCGTGCACCGGATGAGGAAGTCGCACTACAAAATGCCCGCGATGTGTATACCCGCCGCAATGAAGGCATCAGTATCTGGGTGGTGAAATCTGAATTGATTACTTCTTCACAGCCAGATGAAAAAGCAGAATTTTTTGAACCGGCTTTGGACAAGGTTTATCGCCATCCGACCTTTTATAATATTCCAGCTGGCATCGAGCACATGTAAAGGGAAAGGTGAAAATTATGACAAATCAAGTATTGGCAGAATTTCTTTTACATGTGGGTGACAGTCAACTGATCCTGTCACATCGTTTGGCAGAGTGGTGCGGTCATGCACCTGAACTGGAGCTGGATATTGCCTTAGCCAATATTGGACTGGATTTATTGGGTCAGGCACGTACCGCACTCAGTTTGGCGGGTGAAGTGGAAGGCTTGGGCCGTGATGAAGACAAGCTGGCTTACTTCCGCACTGAGCGTGAATACCGTAATTTACTGCTGTGTGAACAGCTGAATGGTGACTTTGCCCAGACTTTGGTACGCCAGTGGTTGATGGACCACTACCACGCTTTATTGTTTAGTGCCTTAAGTGAAAGTCAGCATCCTAAGTTGGCGGCTTTTGCAGTGAAGTCACTCAAAGAAGTGAAATATCACCAGCGTTTTTCCACCACCTGGATGGAACGCTTAAGTTTAGGTACAGCAGAAGCCCATGAAAAAACTCAGCAAGGTTTAAACCAGTTATGGCGTTTTAGCGAGGAACTTTTTGTACTGACGGCTGATGAAAGACAGCTGGTTGATACCCGTGTAATTCCAAATATTGAAAATTTAAAAGCACAGTGGCTGGAGACGATTACAGCCGAGTTAGCTCGATTTGAATTAAGCCTGCCAGAGCTGGGCACTTATCGTAGTGGTGCTAAACAGGGTTTACATACAGAGCATCTCGGTTTTGTTTTGGCCGAACTGCAATATATGCAGCGCTCATATCCAAACATGAGCTGGTAATTCAGCATAATCACAGGGAGTGAGTCGCATGAATCTGATTCGACACGTAGAAGATCAATGTTGGGACGTTTTGCAGCAGGTTTCTGATCCAGAGATTCCGGTATTGTCAGTGATTGATCTGGGCATGATTCGTGGCGTCGAGCTGAATCAGCAGGATGAAATTGTGGTGCGACTCACGCCGACCTATAGCGGCTGTCCGGCCACGGATTTATTAAAAGCAGAAATTACCCAGGCTTTCGAGGCGAACGGTTTGACGCCGGTCAAAGTCATTGTGGACCTGTCTCAAGCCTGGACCACGGACTGGATGAGTGAATCGGGCAAACACAAATTACAGCAATATGGTATTGCCCCGCCGCAAGGTCAGTCACATAGCTGTGGTACGCATGTGGCATTGACCGATGGCATCACCTGTCCACAGTGCTTAAGTAACAACAGCAAATTATTAAGTGAATTCGGTTCGACCGCCTGTAAAGCTTTATATCAATGTCGGGACTGCTTAGAAACTTTTGACTATTTCAAATGTATTTAATTGTAACGATTGCGCGGTGGGCAGGGTAAACCAATAAGAAGCCTGAACACCGCCACCTAAAAGAAGGATTTTGCCATGAGCCAATTTATACCATTAACCATTAAATCGATTCAGCCACAAACCGAGCAGGCGATCTGCATTGCCTTTGATCTCGCGCCTGAGCAGTTGGATGCTTTTCAATATCAGCCGGGTCAGCACCTGACCATTCGTCATTTAACCGATGACGGCGAGCTGCGCCGCTGTTACTCGATCTGCAGTGATACGCAGGAAGATATGAGCATTGCGATTAAAAAAATTGATCAGGGTCAGTTCTCGACCTGGGCCAATGCGCATTTGAAAGCGGGCGATGTACTGGAAGTCATGCCACCGCAAGGGGTGTTCTTTCAAAAAGCAGCCAAGGCCGGTGGCCAGAATTATTTAGGGTTTGCAGCAGGCAGTGGCATTACGCCAATTTTATCGATTGTAAAGTCGGTGCTGAACCGTCAAGCGGAAGCAACATTCACCCTAGTATATGGCAACCGTTCCTGGAAACAGACCATGTTTTCTGAGCAGATCATGGACCTGAAAGACCGTTTTAAGGAACGTCTGCAACTGGTGAATATTTTTTCACGTGAACTGAATGACAGCGAGATCTTTAATGGTCGGATCGATGCGGACAAATTACAGCAGCTGTTTCATGCCAATCTGATTTCAGCCGACACCGATCACTGTTTTGCCTGTGGTCCGGAAGAAATGATGGCAGCGATCGAAACGGTATTACCGACTTGGGGCATTCAGCGCAGCAAGATTCATACTGAACGCTTCAATACGGGTACTGCACCGAAAGCAACCGCCCAGCAGATGGAAAGCCGTAGCGAAGAACGCGTCAATATTGTTCTAGATGGTCGCGAGCTGATTGTTGAAGTCTCCAAACAGGATGACAGTATTTTAGATGCTGCGCTACGTGCCGGGGCAGACCTGCCATATGCCTGTAAGGGCGGTGTTTGTGCAACCTGTAAATGTAAGGTGTTAGAGGGACAGGTTGAAATGGCTGTGAATTACAGTCTGGAAGAAGATGAGATTCAGAAAGGCTATGTGCTCAGTTGTCAGGCACGTCCAATCACGGCCAATGTCCGACTCAGTTTTGATGAATAACAGCTGAATTTACAGCACCGCGAGCATAGCAGGAGTTCAAGGATGACCTACATTAAAACCAGCTCACCCAAGCCAGGTGTGGTACTGATCGAGCTGAATCGCCCAGAAAAGCGCAATGCCTTAAACAATGCCACCTTGCAAAACATTGCAGCCTGTTTACAGGACTTGGAAACAGATGCTGCTGTGAAAGCCGTGGTCATCACCGGAAATACACAATGCTTTGCTGCCGGTGCTGATTTAAATGAGCTGGCACAGTTAGATGTGGTCAGCATCCAGCAGGATCAGCGCCCACTGCTTTGGAAAAAAATTGATGAATTTTCCAAGCCTTTAATTATGGCCGTGAATGGTTATGCTTTGGGTGCAGGTTTCGAGTTGGCTTTGCATGGTGACATGGTGCTGACTGGAGAAAATGCCCAGTTTGCCTTACCTGAAATTGGTTTAGGGATGCTGCCGGGTGCCGGTGGAACACAGCGCCTGGCCCGTCTGGTCGGTCAGCAATTGACGATGCGCTGGGCCATGACCGGTGAAATGATTTCGGCACAGACCGCATTGCAACATGGCATTAGCAGCCAGGTTTGTCCGGCAGGATTGACCGTGCAATACGCACTGGAACTGGCAGAAAAAATTGCCAAGCAGGCACCGCTCGCCATTCGTGCCATCAAGCAATCTTTAAAGTCGATTCATGAAGTGACTTTAAGTCAGGGATTGAAGCTTGAGCGTCAACATTTTGTCTGGCTGGCGGCGACCCAAGATCGCCAGGAAGGCATCAATGCATTTTTAGAAAAAAGAAAACCAGAATTTAGAGGTGTGTAATGGATTATCAAACAATTATTGTCGAAGAAAAAAATGCAGTGGGCTACCTGACCTTTAACCGTCCAAAACAGCTCAACAGCTTTAATGAAACCATGCATCAGGAAGTCTCCAAGGTCATCAAGGCCTGGGCCAAAGACAGCCAGATTCGTGCCGTGGTGATTTCAGCTGAAGGCCGTGGTTTCTGTGCCGGTCAGGATCTGAATGACCGCGTGGTCGATCCGAATGCCGATGCACCGGACTTAGGCCTGTCCATTGAAAAATATTACAACCCTTTGATCAAGCTGATTACCGAAATGCCTAAACCAGTGATTTGTGCGGTGAATGGTGTGGCAGCAGGAGCAGGCGCCAATATTGCCTTGGCCTGTGACATTGTGGTGGCAGCAAAATCAGCTTCTTTTATTCAGGCCTTTTGTCGTCTTGGTTTAGTGCCAGATTCAGGCGGTACCTGGTTCTTGCCGCGTCTGGTTGGACGTGCTCAGGCGATGGGCCTAGCGATGCTTGGCGATAAAATTTTGGCTGAGCGCGCAGTACAACTCGGCATGATCTGGCAGGTGGTTGAAGATGAGCAACTGCAAGCAGAAGCGAAAAAACTGGCAGAACATCTGGCACAGCAACCGACCTATGGTCTGTCCCTGATCAAAAAAGCCATCCATGCCGCAGCTGCCAATAATCTGGATGAGCAGCTCATTCTGGAACGTGACCTGCAACGTCTGGCTGGACGTTCAAGCGATTATAAAGAAGGTGTACAAGCCTTTATGCAGAAGCGTACCCCTGAATATAAAGGATGCTAAATCATGCAACAGATCAATTTAGAGCAAGTAAAAGTTGCTGTAGTCGGTGCTGGAACCATGGGGATTGGCATTGCACAACTGGCAGCCATGCACGGGCATCAGACCTATGTGTTTGATCTCGATAGCAGCAAAGTTCAAAGTGCCTTGACTGCTTTAGAGGCGCAGCTCAGTAAGCGTGTACAAAATGGCAAAATGACCCAGAAATTGCTGGAGAGTACCTTCGCTAATCTGATCGTGGCAGAGGATATTCAGCAGCTTGCCGATGCGGGCTTAATTATTGAAGCCATTGTCGAGAAGAAGGAAGTTAAACAAAACCTGTTTCAACAGCTGGCTGCCATTTGCCCCGAACAGACGATTTTTGCGTCTAATACTTCTTCGATTTCCATTACCGCAATTGCCTCGGCTATTCCGCATCCGGAACGGGTGATTGGGCTGCATTTCTTTAATCCGGCCCCCGTGATGAAACTGGTCGAGATTATCCGCGGACTGAAAACTTCAGCAGTCCTTGCCGATGCGGTATTTGCCCTGATGGTGTCTTGGAACAAAGTTCCGGTACGAGCCAAATCGACCCCCGGTTTTATCGTGAATCGTGTCGCACGACCTTATTATGCCGAAGCCTTTCGCGCCTTGCAGGAAAATGCCACCACACCGGAACAGCTCGATTACATCATGCGCGAATGTGGCCGCTTTGCCATGGGACCGTGTGAACTCACGGACCTGATTGGACAGGATGTGAATTTCTCGGTCACGCAAAGTGTCTATCAGGAATTTTTCTATGAGCCACGCTACCGCCCATCCTTGATTCAAAAAGAGCTGGTTGATGCCGGCTGTTATGGCCGCAAATCCGGTCAGGGTTTTTATGATTACACGCAGTCCAAGCCTGCGCCTGTATATGAATTGCCAGTGTGTTATGCCAAGTCGCTGAATAAGCTCAAAGTCACGGTAAAAGGTGAATGGTTGCATTCAGCAGCACTGATTGAACGTTTAAAACAGGCATCTCATGTGGATCTCATTTTTCAGGCGGCAGAACAGAATGAAATCCTGATTGGTGATCTTTCCCTGCGATTATCGCTTGGCGAGTCGGTTGAACTGGCTTATCCGCATGACCCCGTGGTGTTGATGGACTGGCATGCAGATTGGGCTAATGCCCAGGCGATTCCGGTGGTGGCATCACCGGCTTGTAGTGAAGAACAGCGCCAAGCGGCAGAACTATTCCTCATAGGTATGAATGTGATACCAATTTGGTCTAAGGATCATCCAGGTCTTTATGTTATACGTAGTATCGCCATGCTGGTGAATGAAGCGTGTGAAGCCGTATTGCATGATATTACATCAGATCAAGATATTGATTCTGCTATGAAATATGGTGTCAATTATCCTTGTGGCCCATTCGAATGGGCAGACAGAATTGGATATTACACAATTTTACAAATTTTGGAAAACATGTATCATATTTATGGTGAAGATCGCTATAGAACTAGTATATATTTAGCAAAGAAAGCGGTGCAGGGACATGCACAGAAAACTCAGCAGCAACCATTACGCGTAGCTGGCTAATAAGGAAGAATCATGGAACAGGTTTATATTTTTGATGGAATTCGCACCCCGATCGGACGCTATGCCGGTGGACTGAGCAGTGTCCGTAGCGATGATCTGGCAGCGCTACCGATTCAATATCTGAAAGATCAGCATCCTGCATTGCCATGGGCAGAACTGGATGAAGTTATTTTGGGCTGTGCCAATCAGGCCGGTGAAGATAACCGTAACGTTGCGCGTATGGCTGCTTTACTCGCAGGACTGCCTGATTCTGTTCCAGCGATCACCGTGAACCGCTTATGTGCCTCAGGTCTGGATGCAATTGGACTGGGAGCACGTGCCATCAAATCGGGTGAAGCACAATTTGTTTTGGCGGGTGGCGTAGAATCCATGAGCCGTGCGCCTTATGTGCAATCCAAACCCACGACTGCCTTCAGCCGTACCCCTGAAACTTATGACACGACGATTGGCTGGCGTTTTATCAATCCAAAATTTAAAGCGCAGTTTGGCGTCGACAGCATGCCGGAAACTGCAGAGCATGTGGCCGAGAAATATCAGATTAGCCGTGAAGACCAGGACCTGTTTGCCTATCACAGTCAGCAGAAAACTGCAGTAGCACAGCAGAAGGGTATTTTTGCCGAAGAAATTCTGCCGGTAGAGGTCAAAGGTTCGAAGAAAACCACTCTCACCATTTCCCAAGATGAGCACCCGCGTGCAGAGACTACGCTGGACAATCTGTCAGCATTAAAAACACCATTTCGTAAAGAAGGCGGTTCAGTCACCGCCGGTAATGCTTCGGGTGTCAATGACGGTGCAGCTTGCGTATTGCTAGGGAATCAGCAGTTTGCCGAGCAGTATGGTTTGAGCCCGAAAGCCAAAGTGATCGGGATAGCCAGTGCCGGTGTTGAAGCCAAATATATGGGCATTGGGCCGGTGCCAGCCGTGCAGAAAGTCTTGAAGCAGACTGGCCTAAGTCTGGAACAGATGGATGTGATTGAACTGAATGAAGCTTTTGCCGCGCAGTCACTGGCAGTGATTCGTGAACTGGGTCTACAAGATAATGATTCGAGAATCAACCCGAATGGTGGTGCTATTGCCTTAGGCCATCCTTTAGGTATGAGTGGTACCCGTCTGGTGATCACGGCCATGAAAGAACTAAAACGTCGTAATGGAAAATATGCACTCTGCACCATGTGTGTTGGTGTAGGACAGGGAGTTGCACTGATTCTAGAAAATATGGATTAAGAACAGCATTCAATTAATGAAATAAATCGTGGTCAGGATGACTGCGTCAGGAGTAAGAATATGAATAACAATGCAATGGAAAAAATTGAAACGGTATCGGTTGATGAATTACGCAGTGTTCAGCTTCAGCGTATGAAAAAGACCCTACAGCATGCTTATCAGAACAGTCCGGTTTATAAAAAGAAATTTGATGATGCTGGTGTGCATCCGGATGATTTCAAATCACTGGAAGACCTGGCTAAATTCCCGTTTACCACCAAACAGGATCTACGCGATAACTATCCGTTTGGTATGTTCGCTGTTCCACAGGAACAGATTGTACGTGTGCACGCATCTTCTGGCACCACCGGTCAGCCTACCGTGGTTGGTTATACCCAAAATGATATTAATGTCTGGTCTGATGTGGTGGCGCGTTCTCTTCGAGCAGCCGGCTTGAGCAGCAAAGATATCATTCAGGTGTCTTATGGTTATGGTCTGTTTACCGGCGGTCTAGGTGCACATTATGGCGTTGAACGTTTGGGCGCAACCGTGATCCCGATGTCAGGTGGACAGACGGAACGTCAGGCGCAGCTGATTCATGACTTTAAGCCGACTGCACTGATGGTCACCCCATCTTACTGCCTGAATATTATTGAGGCGCTTGAGAAAAAATTTGGTACAGCCAAAAACTGTTCGATTAAAACCGGTGTATTTGGTGCAGAACCATGGAGCAATGAAATGCGCAAGGAGATTGAAGAACGCCTGGGCATTGATGCATTGGATATTTATGGTCTGTCAGAAGTCATGGGACCCGGCGTGGCGATGGAATGTCTGGAATCTAAAGATGGCCCAACCATCTGGGAAGATCATTTCTATCCTGAAATCATTCACCCTGAAACAGGTGAAGTGTTGGCAGACGGTGAGTTAGGTGAGTTGGTCTTTACCACCATTACCAAAGAAGGCATGCCGGTGATTCGTTATCGTACCCGTGACTTAACCCGTTTATTGCCAGGAACTGCTCGAACCATGCGCCGAATGGATAAAATTGTCGGGCGTAGTGATGACATGATGATTATCCGTGGTGTGAATGTATTCCCATCCCAGATTGAAGAACAGATTTTACAGATCCAGCAACTCATCCCTAATTACCAAATCCATATTTGTAAACATGGACATATGGATACGTTGCATATCCGTACTGAAATGCGTAAAGATAGTAGTGATATTATGGCGCATCAGCTGGCGACTCAGCTTAAGGGCCAGATTAAAACTATGGTGGGTATTAGTGTAAGTGTGGAAGTGTTACCAGAAGGCAGTCTGCCACGCTCTGAAGGTAAGGCACAACGTGTGTTTGATATCCGCAAGTCTGCATGAAGTTCTATTGGATGATAACCAAATGGTCTATCATCCAGTCTTTAAAAGGTAAAGTTAAACGAAATGAATCCGAAATTAAAACAAATAATCGATGACTTTATTCGCAATGAAGCACTGAGCGGGACTTCATTAATCATGACTATCTTTGGTGACTGTATTTTTCACCGCGGTGGTATTATCAGTCTTGCCAGCTTAATTCAGTTAATGGACGTATTTGGTTTTAACGAGAGATCCGTTCGTACGGCCGTGTTTCGCCTGGTTCAAAATGGCTGGCTGGTCTCGGAGAAAATTGGCCGTACCAGTTATTACCGGGTGACTGAAAGCAGCCGCCAGCGCTTCATTATGGCGGACCAAAAAATTTACAGTTTTACTCATCAGGAATGGGACCAGAAATGGGATCTGGTGCTGCTGAGTTCGGTTGAACTGGAAAATAAATTGCTACTCAAAAAAGAACTGGAATGGCTAGGTTTTGCCAATATTGCCACCAATGTCATGGCCTACCCGGGTTGTGATCACCACAAACTGCAAAACTTGCTGTTAAATTTAAAAATGACAGAGCAGGTGGTGGTATTTAAGGCAGAAGCTTTACTGTTATGGCAAGAATCTTATCCAACCGTGAAACGCATGGTAGAAACGAATTGGCCGGTTCAGGAGTTGCATCAGCGTTATGAAAAATTCATCGGTGTGTTTAGAGAGTTCTTTCATTTAGTCGAAAATGAAGATGAGCTCGATCCGGTACAGGCTTTTCAACTGCGAATTTTACTGATTCATCAATATCGTCGCATTTTATTAAAGGATCCAAACCTGCCATTTGAATTATTGCCATCAAACTGGTTATCCATCAATGCCCGAAACTTAAGCAGTAACTTGTATCAAACAGTGGTGACTGCGGGTGAAGAATTCTTCATGGATATCGCACGAACTTCAGAAGGTTCCATGCCGCCTGTACATCCGCAGTTTTATAAACGCTTTGGTGGTTTGCGGCAGGAAGAAATTAGCTATTAAAGCAATCAGATTTTAAAGGAATAAAACGATGCCTTGTTATGCCATAGATGGTGTGATCCCTGTGGTCAGTCCTCAAGCTTATGTGCATCCGACTGCGGTGCTGATTGGTGATGTCGTGATTGAGGCCGGGGTCTATATTGGTCCTTTCGCGGCCTTAAGAGCCGATTTTGGTGGAATTCGTATTCAAAAAAATGCCAATGTTCAAGACTCATGCACCATACATGGTTTTCCAGACAGTGTGACCTTAGTGGAAGAATATGGTCATATTGGACATGGCGCAATTTTACATGGCTGTATTATTCGCAAGAATGTTCTGATCGGCATGAACAGTGTGATTCTGGATGAAGCCGAGATTGGCGAAAATACCATTATTGGTGCCAATAGCACGGTAAAAGCCAAAGCCAAGATTCCTGAAAACTCACTGGCACTCGGCAGTCCAGCCAAGGTGATCCGTAGCTTGGAGGCTAAAGAAATTGCATGGAAAACTAAGGGTACCGAACAGTATATCCAGCTCTCAGAACGCTGCCTTTCATCTATGCATGAGATTGAGCCTTTGTCAGAAGACTCAGCAGATCGACTCACTTATAAAGAATTTAATGCGGCACATGTACTGAAGGAAAATAGTTGATTTTTTCCATTGCAGCATTGTACGGGGCATAGCGAGAGGTAGATTTGGTTTAGCGATTGAATTCCACTTTCTCGCTATTTTTTAAACAACACATGTCAACATACCCTCGTTAACCTAATGGTCGTTACATGAATCGGAAATGTGAGTCGCAAATAGAAATAACAGGAAAAAAGCCCAGACCTAGTATCTGGGCTTCACATAATCCGTATTAGATTAATTTTTCTTTATTTTTTATAAAAAACTAGATAACTAAAACAGTTCACGATTTGGTTTTAATTTCCCTTTGAGTTATTAAATATTTTTGAGCCATAAACTTTTCCTCATTCTCTTTCGGCTGTGTCAAAGTCCATTGGCTATTCGCATCAAGTTCCCAGGCTCTTGTATTATCTTTTAAATAGCTGAGCAGGCCATCTTGGATAATCTGTTTTTTAATTTTTTTATTCTCAATTGGAAAACAGCTTTCAACTCTGGAGAATAAATTTCTCCCCATCCAGTCGGCGCTGGCACAATATAATTTTTCTGCACCATTATGATAAAAATAATAAACACGGGTATGCTCTAAATATCTTCCAACAATGGAACGCACTGTAATATTTTCAGATAAGCCTTCAACTTGTGGTCGTAAACAGCAAATTGAACGGATAATTAAGTCAATTTTTACTCCGGCTTGTGAAGCTTGATATAAAGCCGAGATCAGTTGAGGCTCAGTTAATGCATTCACTTTAATAATAATACGCGCAGGTTGGCCTGAAAGGGCAAACTGAGTTTCCTGTTCAATATAGTGTAAAAGCTGGTCATGTAAGGTAAATGGCGCATGAAATAATTTTTTCAGTTTGGCCATTCGTCCCATACCGGTCAGCTCTTGAAAAATCTTATGCACATCTTCTGCTATATCATCATCTGTGGTGAGAAGTCCATAATCTGTATACATTTTGGCATTGCCAGCATGGTAGTTCCCTGTACCCAAATGCACGTATCGACGCAGGTTTTCACCTTCTCTACGCACGATCAAAATCATTTTTGCATGGGTTTTGTAGCCAACAATGCCGTATACCACTACAGCACCTGCTTCTTGTAAAAGATTGGCTACAATAATGTTTGATTCTTCATCAAAACGGGCACGAAGCTCAATGATTGCAGTGACTTCTTTACCATTTCGCGCTGCTTCTACCAGTGCTTGGACAATTTCAGAATCGGGACCACTTCTATATAAGGTTTGTTTTATCGCTAAAACATGCGGGTCTTTTGCTGCTTCTCTGAGTAGATTAATCACAGGCTGAAAAGAATCAAAAGGATGATGCAAAAGAACATCTTCTTTTTTTAATACATCAAAAATGAGATTCTGATTGCGTAATGCCTTTGGAATAACTGGCTGAAATGGCTTGAAGTTGAGTTCTGGAATATCAAAGTCGATAAAGAAACGGGTTAAATTGACCGGGCCATTTACTCGATAAAGTTCTTGCTGGGTCAGATTAAACTGTTCCAATAAATAATTATTCAGTTTGTCTGGACACTTTTGATCGACTTCCAACCTTACCGCACGACCAAACCGGCGAGACGAAAGTTCATCTTTCAAGGCAATCGCAAGATCATCTACATCTGCTGCTAAAGTCAAATCTGCATTTCTTGTCACGCGAAATTGGTAGCAGCCTGTAGCAGTCATTCCAGGAAACAGATCATTGACATAATATTGAATCATGGCAGACAGTAAAATGTAATGTTGCTCACCTTTAGGACATAATTCATCTGGTAACCGAACAACACGAGGAAGAGATCTAGGCGCAGGAACAATGGCTAAATCTATATGACGGCCAAAAGCATCTTGACCTTCTAATGACACGATAAAATTAAGACTTTTATTGACTAAACGTGGAAATGGGTGAGCAGGATCTAAGCTGATTGGCGTTACAACTGGCTGAATTTGTTTAAAAAAGTGATTTTTAATCCACTCGTGATGCCGTTCTAAGATGTCGTTAAACTGAATAAATCGAATGCCGTAATTTTGAAGTTCTGGCAATAATGTTTGATTTAAAATCTTATATTGTTCTTCAACCGCACGATGTGCAGTTTCTGATATTTGTTGCAAAATCACTTCATTGGGAATGCTATCAGGGGCGCTGGTGATCAATTTAAGGTCGAGCTGCTTCATTAAGCCTGCGACTCGAATCTCAAAAAATTCATCTAAATTACTTGAAAAGATAATTAAAAACTTGAATCTCTCCAGTAAAGGATGACAGCTATCTTTTGCCTGTGCCAAAACACGTTTATGAAATTCCAGTAAGGAAAGTTCACGGTTTATATAGGTATGAGAGTTATGTAAGTTTTTTTTTGCAGCCGACATAATAAATACTGTTCTTCTAACAAGCCTGATTTGACTCGGCAGGGATATTAAGAACAAATTGTGACAGAAATATTACAAATTCACTTTTACTTAGACTAAAAGTTAAAATTAAATAATTGTAATTAAAATATATTTTATTCATATTTTATTTTTATAAAGTGTTCTCTATATAGACAATAAGCTGTAGATAATATGAACGTTTCCCGTGCGTGACTTATATCAAGTCATTGAAAAAAATATAAAAGAAATATTTCAAGTCAGGCATTCATGGGATATAAATTGTTTTCAAAATTGATGAATGATCCTAAATTTGCCTCTGACGTAGCGAATTCTGCTTTGAGTACCACAAAAAGAAAACATAGAAATAGAAATTACATTAGATAAATATCAACTTCAATTTGGAAAACATAATTTAACTTACGTTCCCCTGAAGTTCATTTCATAATTTTATTAATGAATAATTATTAATGATTTTAATCATTTAGCTTAACTTAAATGCGTTATTTTAATTTAATAACTGATGTTACGCAGTAGCCTTTTTAAAACAAGAAATTTCTGCATAGGCTGCTTTTAAAGAGTTCAGATATATTTTTGCTTTCAGAGCAAAATGATTCATCTTATGATGGATCTTTAATTGCTCTAACTTCAGTACACTGCAAATTGATAAGAACAAATGATTACTTTGAGTTCTTACTGTTCGAGTTGGAGATTTTGAAATGCATGCATTCGATTTCAGTGATTTATGATAAACCTCGATATTCCATCGTTTTTGATAAATACGGGTAATATCGTTTCCATCTAAAGACAAATCACTGCAAACTCGATCCAATGAGCTTGTACTTCCATCTTTGTTTGTAAAAACTTGGCGACAAATGAGGACTTCATGAGAATATCCTTTGAGCCAACCACGTACAATTTCACCATCTTTTAAGCCAATTTCTCTTACTTGTTGGAAACGACCATTTCTTTTATCTTTTTCACTTAATGCGATCAGCCGATTACTCTTTAATGCACTAATAAAATGCTTCCTTTTCTTGCGAATCAAATCGAATGTTTCTTTTGAACTATACCAACTATCAAATAAAACATATTTAAATTTCAGATCATTAGAGATCATTTGCATAAACATTTGATGCAGCATTTCATTTTTGCTGACCATACTTTCGCGCTTAATTTGACGAGTATGGAGATCACAGTAAGAGATAGGCTTTTTCACAATGTGAAAGCTTAAGGGGAGTGAAATATCATTGTGATGATAGATCAAATTGAGCAAATTAATGCCTTTGACTGAACGGCCTTTACTATGGTCAAAGTGATAACAAATGATTTCGTTTTCATCAGTCCATTGTTTTTCAATGATAGTGTCATCAAAAATTAAAACCCCATCCTCTTCTGACTCGATAGACCTGAGTGTAGGTTTTACGAGTTTCCATAAATCTTTATCAGTAAAGGATTGGCTAGACAAAAAACGGGTAACCTGATCATGACTTACATGACCATCAAGCATTCTTGATAATTGGGTTGCTGTTGTCTGCTCAGTTGAACAAATCAGGTAGTCTGTATAGAGGTCTAATAAATCTTTATTCATGCTACGAATTATAAGACTTTTTCAATCGAGTGCGTAACATCAGTTAATAAGTTCATGAACTTACTATGAGAAGTAATAGTTTTTAGGATTGAGAGGGTTGCAAGGGTAAAAAATGGATAAATCTATGCGATTTTAGACTTTAAGTTTCAGATTTTATTAAATTTCAAGTCTGAGTTAACCTGCCACCATCTCAGCAATAATAGTGGCGAAAACCTATAGTTCATCTATTTTTGGTTTGGGATAAGGTGGAAAGAATAATTTTTAATCCTGTAGGCTGATTCTGTTCACATCTAAGTTCGTAACCATATTGACCTAGCATCATTTTGACTAAAGACAATCCTAGACCATGGCCTTTTTGCTGTGCTGATTTACGCCAAAAGCGTTGCCCTAAATACTGAATATCATCTTTATTTAAAGTTGTGCCATTATCCTGAATGATCAAAATATTGTCATGCATGGCAATCTTAACGTTATCAGCATCGGCATGTAGAAGGGCATTTTCTAGAATATTCTTTACAATGGTATAGAGTACAAATTCAGGTAAAGGCAGATGACCTAGGCTTTGCCAATCAACCTGAAGCTTAGTTTTCGCTTCAGGGTATTGCATCTGTAAATCGTATAGTACTTTTTCCACTACTAGTTTTAGTTCGACCGACTCCGCCAAATGTTCAAGTGCTTGATCGGTATTGGACAGCATCAGCAGTTGTTCAAGTAATTCAGAATAGCGACGAATACTCTTATTGGCTTGATCTAAACTATGTTTTAGTTTCGGACTGCCATCTGCTTGTGCCATGAGCTGTGCCAATTGCACATGAGTTTTAATGGCAGTCAGCGGACTACGCAATTCATGGGCAGCATAGGCACTAAAGACTTTTTCATTTTCCAGACTTTGATGCAGTTTATGCACCAAGCGTTTGGAGTTTTGTGCAAAAGGTTGTACCTCAGAGGGCATGGTTTTCGCATCTAAAGTTTTTAAATATTTGGTAGCATCATTCACTGATAAATTCGGCTGACTTAAATAGGCCGAGATCTCATCTAAAGCTTTAAACTCTCGACGAATAATCAGAATAATTAAGCCAATACACAGCAACAAAGATAAGATCAGTGGAATTAAGACCGATTGCAAAATCTGTTTGAGCAATGATTCACGTAGGAACATCCGCTCCGCGGCCACCACTTGAATCTCATCCCGACGTAAGACATAACTCCGCCACTCTATTTCACCTTGATGCCATGTGCTAAAACCAACTGCTTGTTGACTTAAGTTTTTAGGTGCACCACGCGTTTTAGCGACCACATGCTGTCCCACACTCACATCCGAGCTAAACAATGACACTTCACAGGCAATCAGTTGTTCTTGATCTGTGGAATGAAGCTGTTGGGCTAGAGCATACTCATCCAAACTTTGCATCGGCAATTGTTGAATCAGGCGAGCCACCATCTGTGCCGAAGCCAATAAACGCTGATCTAAAGTATCTTGCAGGCGTTTTTGTAAGTTGATATACAGCCAGACAAAAACCAAACTCCATAAACAGATCATCACTGCCAATAGACTGCTGACCAAGCGCCACTTTAAGCTGTTCGGTTTGTGCATCGGTATTACTCGGGCACTTTAAACATGTAGCCAACGCCACGCACAGTCTGGATATAGTCTGCACCGAGTTTTTGGCGTAAATGGTAAATATGCACATTCAGTGCATTGCTTTCGATACTGTCTTGAAAGCCATATAACTTATCAAGCAAGACTTCATTTTTTAGCACTTGATTGGGATGGCTCATTAAGGTTTCAAGCAGGCTGTACTCTCGGCGTGATAGCTGAATGACTTGAGCTTGATAGCTGACTTCTTGCGTGTCTTTATTGAGTTGTAAGCCTTCAAATTGAATGACATTGGATGAAAATCCACGATGGCGACGGGTTAAAGCATGAATCCGTGCGATCAGTTCATCGAGTTCAAAGGGCTTGGTCAAATAATCATCTGCACCTAAGTTTAATGCTTCAACACATTGTTGGGTCTGTAAGCGAGCGGTCAACACCAGGACAGGGGTATGAATTTGATCACTACGCCATTTTTTCAGTAAGTCCAAACCATCTTGGTCGGGCAGTCCTAAATCGAGTAGGCACAAATCTACCGCACTGTGGCGAACAAAATAATCAGCATCACGGGCGTTACTGACATGCTCCACCGAAATATTTAAAAAATCCAATGAGGCGCAAATACTTTCGGCAATATACGGATCATCTTCGACCAAAACGACAAACATAGCAGTTTCCTATCATTATGGCTCTATTTTATAAATGATTTATCTTATTAATGCTCTCTTAATTTTAGTTTTCCCATAATAGGCACATTCATATTGATGATAACAATTAGGATCATGATGCGCACTTGGTTATCTGGACTCTGTGGGGTACTGACAGCATTGGCGGTGCAAAGTGCATCGGCTGAGTTTTTACCGCCTGATCAAGCCTTTGGTTTTCAGGCGGTGTCTACCCCTCAAGACAAAGCCACCCTGACATGGAAAATTGCCAATGGTTATTATCTGTACCATGATCAGCTTAAAGTGATGGAGGGTGGAAAAACGCTGTCTTTAACACTGCCAAGCCCACAACAAAAAGATGATCCGAATTTTGGCATGACCGAAGTGCATTATGGGCAGGTGCAAACTGCCGTACCGATGCAACCGAATCAAAGTTATAAAATTGAATGGCAGGGCTGTGCCGAAAGTGGCTTATGTTATCCCGTTCAGCGCACCACCATTCACACTGATGCTGATGGATTATTACCTGCAAGTAATATTATAGGACAAGGCCTAGCCCAAAAGAAATTATTAGATTCAGTGGTATCGACTTCGCTGTTGAATGCACCTGTGGAAGATCAGCCAAAGAAAGCCGAGGTGGTTACTGCTGAAACCAAAACGAACAAAGCGGAAGCTGAAAATAACGAGAGCGCTTTAATTACTTCATCTGAAACGACTGTGTTGACTGAGCTCAATGAAGCGAGTGCACCACAGGTACAAGATGCTTTGATCACGCAAGCAAGTTCAGAGCCGAATAATACAATCACTACAACAGTGCCAAATAATCAAAGCGATTGGAATAACGATCAATACTTTTTTAATTTGCTCTCGACGGAAAATATCGCCCTCAATCTTATGATCTTTCTAGGTTTAGGTGTACTCCTCGCATTTTTACCTTGTTCTTTACCACTGATTCCGATTTTATCGAGCATTTTGGTACAACGTCATCGTGGTTACCGTGCAGGCATTATTGCAGGTGTATTCGTGTTGGGTATGGCCTTGGTCTATGCCTTAATCGGCTTGGCAGTGGCAGGGCTTGGTTATAACTTCCAGCGTTGGTTGCAAAGTCCACTGTTTATTGGGCTATTTGCAGTGATGTTTGTGGTGTTTGCGCTCAATTTGTTTGGTGCATTCCAATTTTCTTTACCACAAGGACTGTTACAGCGTTTAGACCAATGGCAACAACGTCAAAAAGGCGGAACGCTGTTGGGCTCGTTTATTATGGGGATAATCTCGGCGCTTATTGTGGGGCCATGTATGAGTGCACCCCTGGCAGGGGCTTTACTCTTTGTAGCTCAATTGCCTGATCCGTGGATGGGGTCGAGCTACTTATTTGTACTGGGTGTGGGTGTGGGTTTACCACTGTTGATTGCCTGTGTATTTGGTGCGCAATATTTACCGAAACCTGGGGTATGGATGGATCGTCTGAAATTCACCTTTGGTTTTGTCATGCTGTTGTTAGCGGTGTATTTCTTACGTCCACTGTTACCAAGTGTTTGGTATTTGCTATTAATGGCAAGCTTGTTCCTTGCGATGAGTGTCTACGTCTTAGTGAAAATGCGACCGTATGCCACCCAACGTTTCAGTCAAGTCTTACTCATTTTGCTCAGCCTAGGTACGGTATTTTTCGCAGGAAGTTATGCACTACAAGCATGGTCGCAATTGAATACCGCACAAGCCTCAGAGCTACTCACATGGCAGAAGGTACGTAACGAAACTGAACTCAAGCAAACACTCGCTGAGGTGCAAGGGCAAGCGGTGTTGATTGATGTGTATGCCGATTGGTGCGTGGCCTGTCAGCCGATTGAAAAAGAGGTGATTCCACGTGCCGATGTACAAGCAGGTTTGGCTAATGTTGCCCTAATTAAATTTGATTTGACCGAATATGAGCCGAGTCAGGATGTGGTATTAAAAGAATGGCAAATCTTAGGGCCACCAACCATGATTTTCTTAAATGCACAACATCAAGAACAGCGTGAAATCCGTTTAACAGGCACCTTTAGTGCTGCGCAACTGATCGCACGTTTACCCCAACAAGGAACAGCACCATGATTTCAAGTGAAGCATTACATATTGGGCCATTGATGTTGCCGGGGGGATTGTTGATCTTACTACTGGCATTGCTGATCACTGTAATGATTGGGCGTAAAGTGGGACAGCAGGCACATTGGTCACAGGAAATTCAACAAAATTTTCAAGATTCGATATAGAGCAGTGTTTGGATCGGTTTAATTGGCGCGCGTCTAGTTTTTATCTGCTTGAACTTTGAGTCTTATATGGCATCGCCAATAGATATCCTAAAAATCCAAGACAAAGGTTTTAGTCTGATTGGTGGTGTAGTCTTCGGTGCGGCATGGTTGTGGTGGAAAAATCCTGCCATTGCTGCGAAAGCCAAAGCGAGCTTTCTCGTTATGTTTGCGGTTTTGTTAGGGACAGGATTTATCACCCAACATGTTCTGCAAAAAGAAACCCATCATCCAGCTTTAAGTTTTGAATCCCTAAAGAGTACAGGTCAAGTTCAGCTGGCTCTTGTGTCAATGCAACAATTTCAAGGACAGCTAACGGTCGTCAATTTATGGGCAAGTTGGTGTCCTCCGTGTCATCGTGAAATGCCTATATTACAGCGTGCTCACGATCAGCATCCTGATATTCATTTTGTCATGTTGAATCAAGGTGAAGATGTCGACACGGTACGAGCTTATCTCTCTAAAAATCAATTCAGTTTTAAACATGTAATGCTCGATACTCAGGGTGAAATGCCGAAAGCAGTAAACAGTTTTGGCTTACCGACCACCTTATTTTTTAATGCACAAGGGGAGTTAATCGAGCGCCATCAAGGCGAACTCAGTCAGGCCATGTTGCAACAATATCTAAATAAAATTAACCCATAAATTGATTATAGGATTTTAGTCATGAATACAATATTTAAAGCGAGTGTACTACTCGGAACTATGCTGACGGTGGCATGTGGTGTGAATGCCGATCCAAATACGATTAAAAAGCAACTGGAAAAAGATGGCTTTGAGTTTGTTAAACAAATTCCTTCACCTGAAGGTTTAACGGGTTGGGTGGGGCATGAAGATCAGTATTCCAATACGGTATTTATCTCCAATGATGACAAATATTATATCAAGGGCGAACTGTTTGATGCGCAAGGGAAAAGCCTTTCCAATGAGCAGATTGAAAAGCATATGAAAAAAGCAGTATTGGACGATGTCTGGAAAACCCTGGAAAAATCGACTTGGATCCAGGATGGTAAGCCAGATGCACCACGTGTGGTCTATGTCTTTTCCGATCCGAATTGTCCATATTGCTATAAATTCTGGCAAGCGGCTCGGCCTTGGGTAGAATCAGGCAAGGTACAGCTGCGTCATATTCAGGTTGGTGTGATCCGTGAAGAAAGCCGTGGCCAGGTGGCAACATTGTTAATGTCGAAAGATCCAGCGGCAGTTTTTAAGGATATGAACAAGAATAAAGGCAAAAAGCAGCTCAAGAAAATGGAAAAGATTCCTGCAGAAATTGCTGCCAAAATTGATGCCAACCAAGCCCTAATGGGGAAATACGGCTTTTTCTCCACACCGTCGATGGCTTGGCGTGACAGCAAAGGCAACTTCCAATCGGCACAAGGCATGCCAGGGGATTTAAAAGAAATCTTTGAAAAATAATGATTATACTCACTCACAAAGCCAACACAAAAACAGTGTGTAGATAATGCTAAGGTGTTGATGATCAACACCTAACAAGGAGGATGAATGTCAAATTTACAAGATCCACGTGTTTTGTTTGCCTTAGAGCGTACTGCACTGGCATGGAACCGTAGTGGTTTGGCACTCATTGCCTTTGGCTTTGTGATTGAAAAATCGAATTTATTGGTGCAGTTGGTTAATCCCGAGCAATATCACAACAAAATTGTCTATGCTCAGTGGCTTGGGATTGCAGTCATTGTATTTGGTATGTTGGTGAACGTAGGTTCTATCCTACAATACCGACATGGACTTCGTTCATTAATGGAACAGGAATTTATAGAAGGTTATCAGACTCAACATCCAGTCTGGCTGAATTTATTTACCATGCTGACGGGAATTTTGCTAATCATCTCGTTTTGGCTTAATTAGGCCGTTCAAGCAAGGTTGAGAGGCGTACTTATTCCTGACAGTACAGTTGATATAAAGTTTGCATAATACCGAGTACTTTAGGGTCAGCCAGTTGGTAAAAAATTTACTTACCTTCACGATGTGTCGAGACAATTTTATTGTTACGTAACACGGTCAGTTGCTGTGAAAGGGTCGGTTGATGAATGTCAGTACAATCTTCAATTTGCTGGATATTTAACTCGCAATTGATCAACACACATAAAAATAAAATCAGAAATGTAGGGAGATACCATTACATTTTGTATTGATTGTAAAAGTGGTAAGTGGACTGCTCCTATTATTCTAGACACGAGACAGCTTCATTTTGAAGACACATTATTGTTCATTTTACCCATACATCTATGGCATGTTGCAGATGACCAGTTTTGACATAAAGAGTTGCACCTGAAGTACCTGCCTGAAATTTAGCAACACTATTGATGGGAAAGCGAGCCCACGAACCTGCTGGATATATTTGAGAGCCGCAAAATAATTGACCTTTGATAATGAACAATTCAATCCCTTGTTCTGATTTCTCTTCGAAAATCTGAGCAGGTTTTAGCTTTTCTAAATAGGTCTGCTCATGTTCCGATTGAAATAGCGGGCATATCATCCGATGTTCGGTAAGCTTCCAATTCGCTGGATCATTGGTATTAATTCGGGTGGACTCTATCTCATGTTCAGTCATTTGCATCAGTTTCACAAAGATTAAACAACCAGCTTTACTGGAAACCCGATGAGTTGAACGATGAGGGTTACGTAAATACCAGCCTGCCTGATAATCATCTTCAGCATTCTCGGTAAAAATGTGTTATTCACCAATTAAAATGTCTATGCGATAAACCATTTAAAATGTCCTGTTTTTAACTACAAGAGTCAAGCACAGGATTTAACTTTCTTTGTTCAATATCGGCTTTCTGAGCTTTACGGCTTGGCATACTTTTCTTGGCCCGGGAATGTTTATTCTGTTTCTCCAACTCTTCATGCTGTTGCTGGATATGCGCCAGAACTGAACCTAATCTTTTATTATCAACGACTTCATTCTGCTGTAGACCAGCCAATTTATTGAGGATGCTGTATAGGCATTTACTCATCGATACTGGTTTTGCTAAGATTGGGTTTATAAGAAGTAAAATGTTCAAAAAATCTAATAAAATTAATGGATATATTTATGAATAAACGGACTGCTTTAGAAATTACCCAAAAGTTACGATCTATTTATGCTCATCAAGTCAGAGTGGCAGAGCTATTCTTAAAAATAGGCGAAGTCTCTAATCTTACCCCTCTAATCCTCACAGGAAATAAAACCGTTTTTTCTTTTAAAGAAACGGGGAAATCTCTCACTAAAATTAAAAAGGAAATTTCTTCTGTGAAAAGTACTTCGCAAGCAGACGAAGTATTGGCAGATATTATTTCTGAGCTGGTATAGTCCCGACAGTAAATAATGAAAAAAGCTGAATTTCCTAATAGGAAATTCAGCTTTTTTTTTACTTTCTAGTGAGACTAATTCTCACTATTACTTCTGTTTTTTAAGCTGCTTTTTGAGCTTATTTAACTTGTTTTTGTGTTTTGAAATCTTTTCAAGACGTGCTTTGATCTTCTGTTTCAAGATTTTAACTTGCTTCGACATGATGTCACTCCTTGGTATGAATATCCGCTGACTGATTTTTTTTCATAAAACTACGGATAAATTTTCTTAATTCTCTAGCGGCACTGGTGTCCATAGCTTCACACAATTGAATGAACTCATCACGTTCAGTGCTGTTAATGCGAATTAAGAGTTGCCCATCTTTTTTGTTGGCCTTTATTTTTTTGGGTTGATCAGTCATAAGATATTTATTCCCAAAGGCACTAAAACAATAAAATGTATATACACTATATATACATTATGAAAACTAAGCAACTATTTAATTTATTGTTTTTTATTAAGAATGTCGTTATTCATGATCTGATGGAAAACCGGACATTTCTATTTATGGTTTACAACTTTAATGAATGGCCTAATGTAATTTTAGAGCACACGCCAAAGTAAGGTCATGCCAGTCAAAATCCTGAACTTTAAATCAATGGTTTAGAAGCCGTGAAACATCATCTTAGCAACGATTAAAACAATTCTTAGATTTATATACGTGACACTAAAAAGCCAGTACATATTGAACTGGCTTTTTTCTCAATTTGTCTAACGTGCGTTATGTAAATTTTAGCAAATCTAAACTGGCAGCCTAACTTAAATAACTGATGTTACGCAATAAGTGTATTTTTGAGCATCTTCGCCACTACATGTTGCGGTCGATTTTTTTAAAATTTACAACATATAGAATGGATGCGTAACATCAGTTAAATAAACTGTCTCCGATATATTTGTCCCAAAATCCTTAAAGATCTGACTGCATATTTTCCCACTGTGGAACAGCATGCCCATCAGAGTGAAACAAAAAAATGAGATTTTATCTCCAAACCCTTTATTATTTTTAAGATCGTATATGATTTTAGAAATTTGAAAGAAACTCAAACTTTAAAATATTCGAATCATGGGGATACAATATGAAAATCAAGTTAATCACGCTGATATTAGCACTATCCGCAGCATCACTGGCAAACGCACATAATCATGAACAGTTAATCAGTAATGATTACCAACTGTTTAGTCCAGAAATCACCTCTAAAATCACTGAGCACAAACCTGTTTCATTAGATTTTATTGCTAGTGCAATTAGCACCCCAACTCAGGCGGTATTAAAAGAAAATTTAGGTGAGACTAAAAACGTCGTAGTGATTAGCGATGCGGAAACCTGGTATTACGGTGTTCAAATCACCGATCAGGCAAATCAAAAATGTTCTGTCTCTTTTATTTTCGACCGTGAAAATGGCAAGTTAAGTACATCGGCAGATCTGGTCAGCTTCCATCCAGTAGAATGTGAATTAGCCGTTGCCCAAAAATTAGAAAAGAAAAATAACTAACTCCAAACCAGACATTAAAAAGCCCGCAAATGCAGGCTTTTTAATTCGTCCAAATTTTCCATATATCACCCTGCCAGAATCCGGTTTAATGACAATTAAATAGAATATTTGAACTCTTATTGGCACTGTTGCAAATAACCACGAATGGTAAGCTGAAGACTGTTTTAGCTAAAGGTGCAGCATGTGAATCCTTTCCATGGTCGGCATTTTCAGGGCTAAATCATTCTTTGGGCTGTGCGCTGGTATTGTAAATATGGCATTAGCTATGATCATCTCTTAATGCATAGCGTTTAGTCATAAAAGTATAATGGGGACAAGACGGTTTTCCTCAAATTAATTGATGACACGCCCTAGGTTAAATACTCTCTATCCTTAATACTAATCAAAAATAGTTTTAGGATAAGTTTTTTCAATGAAAATTATAGTGCATAAGATTAAAAAATATTTTCTAAAAAAATAGCCTATATTTTTAGCCCTTAAATGAATAATGATTCTTTTGTAACTATAGAGCGTAGTTTAAAGTTACATACTTGAGTATTATTTGCAACAGTGCCCAAAAAAGGTGAGAACCGTTTTAGATTTTATATTAAAGGAAATTGGAAGTCCTCCCTATTGGGATAATATCCTTACTTTGAAATCTTAGTATTTGAAATACCGTTAAATTTTAATTGATATATTATAAAATATTACGCAATTCTCGAGCTGTTTCCTGAAGTAAGGGTAGAATATTCTGGATTAAGTATTCTTTGGTTGTTCGTATAGTTGGTGAAACAATGTTTAATGCTGCGATTACTTGAGACTTGTGATCATAAATAGGCACAGCAAGTGCATGTACGCCAAGTTCATGTTCTTCACATGAATAACACCAATCATGTTCTTTTATTTCATACAAAAGCTTTAGAAATGGCTCATTTTCAGTATGCGTATATTTAGTTATTCGTTGTAAAGGATATTTTTCTAACCATTCTTGTTGTTCATTTAGTTCTAAATGTGCTAATAAAATTTTTCCTGCAGAGGTAGCATGTGCAGGTAAACGGTTTCCTAAATGTAAACCATAGGGATTAACGCGGTCTGTTTGTTGATGTGCTGCACTGCGAGCTATCGTAATAGCTTCATATCCATCTAGTACCATAACTGAAAAGATCAAAGAGGTCTGATTGGTTAGCAGATTGAGCAAGGGTTGAGAAATTTTAGGAAGTTGAGCACCACCAAGATAAGAGCCTGAAAATTTCAAAATCTTTGGGGTTAAGTAAAAATAATGACCATCCGATTCTAAATAACCTAAATATTCAAGGGTGAGTAAATGGCGTCGTGCAGCAGCCCGTGTCATGCCGGTGCGTTCTGCAGCCATAGAAATATTTAAACGATGTCGGTCAGTACCAAAGCTGTCCAGAATGGCCATGCCTTTACTGATGCCAGCGACAAAGTCTTCGTGCCGAATATTTTTTTTATTGTCTTGATTGTGCAGCTGCTTTTCGCTGTGTTGTACTGTTTTACTCATACTGACTCTTTCTCCATTTTCTTTCTGTATATTTTTACTATAGCGTGAAACCAGACCGTATTAATCAGATTTTGTGCGATAAATAGATAAAATGTTCGATGATCGAACAAAACATGTAATTACTATCTAGCCCAAAGTAAAGAAATTATAAAGAATGAACGGACAAGGAAATCAAACTAAAAAACTAGGGAATGTCGTTTTAGCTGAATCATCCTCCAGTACAAGTTGGTTTTCTGCGCCTTTTCAAATTTGCATGATGCACAATGGAGTTATCTAATGATAGATAAAAGCGCCGCATCCCTCGCGGAAGTGCTCTCCCAAATCACCGACGGCTCAACCATCATGATTGGTGGTTTTGGTACAGCAGGACAACCTGCTGAACTAATTGATGGCTTAATTCAACTCGGTATTAAAGATCTGACAATTGTCAGCAACAACGCAGGCAATGGCGACTATGGTCTGGCGAAATTACTCAAAGCTGGTGCTGTTAAAAAAGTTATCTGTTCGTTCCCGCGTCAGTCAGATTCTTGGGTTTTCGATGAACTCTATCGCGCAGGCAAAATTGAGTTAGAACTGGTCCCACAAGGCAACTTGGCTTGTCGTATTCAAGCGGCTGGTATGGGCCTAGGTGCAGTGTTCACCCCAACCGGCTATGGCACATTATTGGCTGAAGGCAAAGAAACCCGTCACATCGACGGTAAAGATTATGTACTTGAATATCCAATCAAAGCCGACTTTGCTTTGATTAAAGCCCAGCAAGGCGACCGTTGGGGCAATTTGATTTACCGTAAATCTGCACGGAACTTCGGCCCGATTATGGCGATGGCAGCGGGCGTCACCATTGCTCAAGTCTCTGAAGTGGTGGACTTAGGGGCTTTAGACCCAGAGCACATCATCACCCCTGGGATATTTGTTCAACACGTGGTGCAGGTTCAGCCTGAACCTGTTGCTGTGTAATCTGGAGAACATCATGAGCTATCAAAAACTCAGCCGTAACCAAATTGCAGAACGTGTGGCACAAGATATCCCTGATGGGGCTTATGTCAATTTAGGCATTGGCTTGCCCACCAAGATTGCCAGCTATCTTCCTTCAGACAAGGATGTGTTCTTACATTCTGAAAATGGATTGTTGGCTTTTGGCCCACCACCAGAAAAAGGCCAAGAAGACCCTGAACTGATCAATGCAGGTAAAGAATATGTGACCATGCTGCAAGGCGGCAGCTTTTTCCATCATGGTGATTCTTTTGCCATGATGCGTGGTGGTCACTTAGATATTGCAGTCCTTGGTGCCTTTCAAGTGGCAGCCAATGGTGACTTAGCCAATTGGCATACCGGTGCACCTGATGCGATTCCTGCGGTGGGCGGTGCGATGGACTTAGCCGTTGGTGCCAAGAAAGTCTTTATCACCACCGATCATGTGACCAAACAAGGTGAACCAAAGATTGTGGCTGAACTGAGCTATCCAGCGACAGGTTTGAAGTGTGTAGACCGCATCTACACCGACCTGTGTGTGATTGATGTGACCGCTGAAGGTTTAAAAGTGATTGATAAAGTCGAAGGCTTAAGCTTTGTAGAATTGCAGGCGATGACGGGTGCCACTTTGGTGGATGCGACGCAGGGATAAATGAACCTCATCCTAACGCTCTCCTAAAAGCAGAGGGTTAGGGAGATTCAAAGGGAAAATGAACTATGAAAAATGCTTATATCATCGATGCCATTCGTACTCCATTTGGCCGTTATGCGGGTGGACTCGCAGCAGTACGTGCCGATGACTTGGGTGCAGTGCCGATTCAAGCGCTGATGCAACGTAATCCAAGTGTAGATTGGACCCAAGTCGATGACGTGATCTATGGCTGTGCCAACCAGGCGGGTGAGGATAACCGTAATGTCGGTCGTATGTCAGCATTGCTTGCAGGTTTACCGGTTGAAGTTCCTGCCACGACGGTGAACCGTTTATGTGGTTCATCACTGGATGCCATTGCGATGGCAGCCCGTGCAATTAAAGCGGGTGAAGCGGATCTGATCATTGCAGGTGGCGTGGAAAGTATGTCCCGTGCACCTTTTGTGATGGGCAAATCAGAAACTGCTTATGGGCGTAACCAAAAGATTGAAGACACCACCATGGGCTGGCGTTTTATTAATCCAAAGCTGAAAGCGATGTATGGTGTGGACACTATGCCGCAAACTGCTGAAAACGTGGCAAAACAATTTAATATTGATCGTGCAGATCAAGACCATTTTGCCTTGACAAGTCAACAGCGTACAGCAGTCGCTCAGGCAAAAGGCTTCTTTAAACATGAAATCATCTCCGTGAATATTCCACAGCGTAAAGGTGATCCAATTGTGGTAGATAGCGATGAACATCCACGTGCATCTACCACCTTAGAAGGTTTGGCAAAACTCAAGCCAGTGGTGACAGCAGAGGGCAGCGTCACAGCGGGAAATGCTTCAGGTATCAATGACGGTGCAGCTGCAGTACTGATTGCTTCAGAACAAGCAATTGAACAGTATCAGCTCAAAGCACGTGCCAAAATTATTGCTTCAACGGCAGTGGGTGTAGAACCACGCATCATGGGCTTTGCTCCAGCACCTGCCATTAAAAAGTTATTGAAACAAGCCAATCTGACATTAGAGCAGATGGATGTGATAGAGCTAAATGAAGCTTTTGCAGCACAGGCACTTGCTGTAACACGTGATCTTGGTTTAGCGGATGATACGACACAGGTGAATCCAAACGGTGGCGCAATTGCGATCGGTCATCCACTGGGTGCATCGGGTGCACGTTTGATCACAACGGCATTAAATCAATTAGAACAAACCGGTGGTAAGTATGCCTTGTGTTCAATGTGTATTGGTGTCGGTCAAGGCATTGCAATGATTATTCAGCGCGTTTAAAGCAGATTTAAGGATAGCGATCATGAGCCAGTTATATGCCAGCTTATTTTACCAAAACGAGGTGACTGAAATTTTCAGTGATCGCGCTTTGGTGTCTTACATGATTGAGGCTGAAGTTGCTTTGGCACAAGCGCAGGCTCAGGTTGGTGTCATTCCAGCATCTGCAGCAATCGCAATTTCTCAAATTGCGCAGACCGCGATTGATCAGATTGATTTTGATACTTTAGCCGTGGCAACAGGTTTGGCGGGCAATATCGCGATTCCTTTTGTAAAGCAATTGACTGCGATTGTGAAACAAAGCGATGAAGATGCTGCACGTTATGTGCATTGGGGTGCAACCAGTCAAGACATTTTAGATACTGCTTGTATTTTGCAATGTCGGGCTGCGTTGCAACAGGTTGAATCTTTAATTCATCAATGTTACCGCACTGCATTGACCCAAGCTGAACAATATCGCTCGCAAGTGATGATTGGACGCACGTGGTTGCAGCAAGGTTTACCGATTACTTTAGGGCATAAATTCGCGCGTTGGGCTTCAGCATTTGATCGTGATTTGGCCCGTATTGAATCCATGAAATCACGCGTGTTTACTGCTCAGTTGGGCGGTGCTGTGGGTTCATTGGCATCTTTGCAAAATCAAGGTACTGCAGTTGTGCAAGCATTTTCAGGACAGTTACAGCTTTCAACCCCAAGCTGTACTTGGCATGGTGAGCGGGATCGTATTGTTGAGATTGCGAGTGTTTTAGCCATGGTGACCGGCAGTTTAGGGAAAATGGCGCGTGACTGGTCGTTGATGATGCAAACAGAGATTGCTGAAATCTTTGAACCCACAGCAAAAGGGCGTGGAGGGTCATCGACCATGCCGCATAAACGTAATCCTGTCGCTGCGGCATCCGTTTTGGCGGCGGCCAATCGTGTGCCTGTGTTGATGTCGAGTTTGTACCAGAGCATGGTGCAAGAGCATGAGCGTAGTTTAGGTGGATGGCATGCAGAATGGCTGGCATTGCCTGAAATTTTCCAGCTTTGCGCAGGCGCTTTGGAGCGGACTTTGGACGTTTTACAAGGCATGCAAGTCCATGCGGAAAATATGCAACGCAACTTGGAATGTACCCAAGGCTTAATCATGGCGGAAGCCGTGATGATGGCTTTGGCACCACATATGGGACGCTTACAGGCCCATCATGTGGTTGAAGCTGCATGTAAAACAGCCGTTGAAAAAGCTATTCACTTAAAAGAGGTCATTACTGAACTTGATCGAGTCACAACCTATTTTAGTGCAGCTCAGATTTCAGAAATTTTTGAACCAGCGTCCTATCTAGGCAATATTCAAGATCAGATTGATGCGGTTTTGCAGGAAGCAAAGGGAGAGGCAATGTGAATATCACGATGACCAATCGTCAAGACAAACACTTGGCTGTACAAGTGAGCGGACAAGAAAATGCACCTGTAATTGTATTTTCAAACTCTCTCGGTACCGATAAAGGCATGTGGCAGCCACAAGTTACTGCCTTCGAACAACAGTTCAAAGTAGTGACTTATGACACCCGTGGTCACGGTCAAAGCGATGTAATTGAGGAGACCACTGTACAAAATCTTGCAGAAGATGTAATTGATATTTTAAACGGTTTAAACATTGAAAAAGCACATTTCTGCGGGATTTCAATGGGCGGCATGGCCGCTTTATGGCTTGGTATTCATCATGCAGATCGTTTTCATAGCATAACTGTGGCGAACTCAGCAGCTAAAATCTGGACTGAAGAAGGGTGGAGTGCACGTGCCGATGCCGTAACGGCCAATGGCTTAGCAGATCTGGTAGCGACTACACATGCACGCTGGTTTAGCGAACAGTTTGATTATCAAAACAATACTTTGGTACAGCGCACCATTCAGTCTTTAGCCACTACGCCAGCGCTGGGATATGCAGAATCTTGTCGAGCATTGGCAAAAGCGGATCTGAGCACCGAAATTCAGCAGATTACAGTTCCGACTTTGATCATCGCTGGGGTGTTTGACCCGGTCACTACAGTGGCCGATGGCATCTATATGCAACAACAGATTCAAAATAGTGAATTAGCGTTGATAGATGCATCGCATCTTTCCAATATTGAGCAGCCCGAGCAGTTTACTCAAACCCTCAGTCAGTTTATTGGATCAATTCAATAGTTCAAGAATTTTTAAAAGGACTTTCAGCCCAAGGAGGCAGGTATGGCGTCTCAGGAATACGCTACTCAAAAAACGAGTATAGACGCACAAGCACTGATTAATGATGCACCGATTAGCAAGTATCAGTGGTTGATTGCAATTGTATGTTTTCTCATTGTTTTTGTTGACGGTATTGATACTGCGGCAATGGGTTTTATTGCTCCAGCCTTGGCACAAGACTGGGGGATTGACCGCTCGCAACTGGGTCCAGTCATGAGTGCGGCCTTAGGCGGCATGATTATTGGTGCTTTGGTGTCTGGTCCGACGGCTGACCGCTTTGGACGCAAGATTGTTTTAAGTGTATCGATGCTAATTTTTGGTGGTTTTACTCTTGCATCCGCCTATGCAACTGACCTGAATACCCTGGTGGTCTTGCGCTTCTTAACCGGGATTGGTTTGGGTGCAGCGATGCCAAATGCGACTACGCTATTTTCTGAATATTGCCCACAGCGCTCTCGCTCTTTGCTCGTCACTTGCATGTTCTGTGGTTACAACCTGGGTATGGCAACAGGTGGTTTCATCAGTAGTTGGTTAATTCCGACATTTGGTTGGCACAGCCTATTTTTACTAGGCGGTTGGTCACCACTCATCTTGATGTTAGTCGTGATTTTCTTCCTACCAGAATCCTATCGTTTCTTAATTGTGAAGGGTCGTGATAAGGCAAAAGTACATCAAATTTTGTCACGTATTGCACCGACTCAAGTACAGGGTGCAACCGAGTTTCATGTGCCTGAAGAAGAAACTGACGGTGCCGAGAAGAAAGGCGTGTTTGGCATGTTGTTCTCTCAGAAATATGTCAAAGGTACAGTTTTACTGTGGCTGACTTATTTCATGGGTTTGGTGATGATTTATCTGCTCACCAGTTGGTTACCAACCTTAATGCGTGAAACTGGCGCAACCATGGAACGTGCTGCATTTATCGGTGGTTTATTCCAATTTGGCGGTGTACTCAGTGCTTTATTTATTGGTTGGGCAATGGATCGTTTCAATCCAAACCGTATTATTGCAGGCTTTTACTTTGTCGCTGGGATCTTTGCATTTGCTGTAGGGCAGAGCCTAGCTAACCCGACATTACTTGCCATTTTAGTGCTTTGTGCAGGTGTTGCCATTAATGGTGCACAGTCGGCTATGCCAGCATTGAGTGCTCGTTTTTATCCAACACAATGCCGTGCAACAGGCGTGGCGTGGATGTCTGGGATTGGTCGTTTTGGTGCAGTATTTGGGGCTTGGATTGGCGCAGTTTTACTGGGTAATGACTGGTCATTTACTGCCATTTTAAGTTTGCTGTTAATTCCTGCAACAGCAGCAGCAATCGCTATCTTTGTTAAATCGCTGGTTGCACATACAGATTCGACCTAATTGAGGTGTCCCCAATGAATGATGAACAACGTTATGAACAAGGAATCACCGTACGCACTGAAGTGTTGGGTGAAAAGCATGTCGGTCGTTCACTTGAGAACTTGAATGATTTCAATGCCGACTTCCAAAACTTTATTAGCCGTTTTGCGTGGGGCGAAGTCTGGTCTAGACCGGGCATGCCGCGTCATACCCGTAGCTTAGTCACTATTGCAGTTTTATTAGCACTAGGCCGTGAAGACGAATTGCGTATGCATTTACGTGCTTGTTTTAACAATGGTGTGACCAAGGACGACTTAAAAGAGTTGATTTTGCACTGTTCACTGTATGCAGGTTTACCCGCAGCCAATGCAGCTATGCACATGGCAGAAGAGGTTTTTGCAGATTTGGGCATTGCCCCGCAAAAGCTGAGCGAGCAGCAGCTTAGCCAAGCACAAACGAATCAAGAGTAATGGAACAAGATTAAGAGGGACTTCACATGTCACAACTTATTTTAGGTGCTTATGCACAACGCAATACCGAAGATCATCCGCCAGCATATGCACCCGGCTATAAAACCAGTGTATTACGCTCGCCAAAAAATGCTTTGATTTCGATTGCAGAAACCTTAACTGAAGTGACTTCACCACAGTTTAGTGCGGAGCAGTTTGGACCTAAAGATAATGATTTGATTTTGAACTATGCCAAAGAAGGTTTACCGATTGGCGAGCGCATTATTGTGCATGGCTATGTTCGTGATCAGTTCGGTCGTCCTGTAAAAAATGCTTTGCTAGAAGTGTGGCAAGCCAATGCTTCTGGTCGTTATCGTCATCCAAATGATCAGTTTATTGGTGCAATGGACCCGAACTTTGGCGGCTGTGGACGCATGATGACCGATGCCAATGGCTATTTTGTATTCCGTACCATTAAGCCAGGTCCATACCCTTGGCGTAACCGTATTAATGAATGGCGTCCTGCGCACATCCATTTCTCTTTGATTGCCGATGGTTGGGCGCAACGTCTTATTTCGCAGTTCTACTTTGAAGGCGATACGCTGATTGATTCGTGTCCAATTATTAAAACTATTCCTTCGGAAGAACAACGTCGTGCATTGATTGCCTTGGAAGACAAGAGCAACTTCATTGAAGCAGACAGCCGTTGTTACCGCTTTGACATCACTTTACGTGGTCGTCGTGCGACTTATTTCGAAAATGATTTGACTTAATTCAGGGAGAACAACATGAACCATTGGAACTTTCGAGAATTGCATGAAACGCCATCTCAAACAGGGGGCCCATATGTACACATTGGTTTGTTGCCACAACAAGCCAACATTGAAGTCTTTGAAAACAACTTTAACAATCAGTTGGTTCAAGAAAAAACATTAGGTGAACGTATTCGTTTAGAAGGTCAAGTGTTCGACGGTCTAGGTTTACCGCTACGTGATGTATTGATTGAAATTTGGCAGGCGGATGCCAACGGTGTCTATCCAAGTGCGGCTGATATTCAAGGCAAAGTGGTCGATCCAAACTTCCTTGGTTGGGGACGTACAGGGGCTGACTTCGAAACTGGTTTTTGGAGTTTTAATACCGTTAAACCGGGTGCGGTTCCGGGGCGTAAAGGTACAACTCAAGCCCCGCATATTGCACTGATTATCTTTGCACGTGGTATCAACATCGGTTTGAACACCCGCGTCTATTTTGAAGATGAAGCCGAAGCGAATGCACAAGACCCAGTGCTGAAAGGTATTGAGTGGGCACCTCGTCGTCAAACTCTTATTGCCAAGCGTGAAGAACGTGATGGTGAAGTGGTGTATCGCTTTGATATTCGTGTGCAAGGCGAAGACGAAACGGTTTTCTTAGATATCTAATTGTCGGAATTGACAAGAGCAGCTAGTTCATTATTGCTCTTGTTGAAATGATTCAAGTTTATGCGTGGTGATGGTATGACCCATTTCATCCATCCCACGTATATTTGCCGTTTACGACAGAAGTCAGGCAGTAAGTTTGTAAATACAAGGAAATGTAATGATGAAAATTAAAAAAATTGCGATGCAACTTTGCTTAAGCAGTGCTGTTTTAGCGGCAATGCCAGCATTTGCAGCAGAAGCGGTTCAATTAAGTGCCCGACATTATGTGGTGAAAAACCTCAATATTGGTGACTTACCTGTCAAAACCATTGTACCAATTACCGCAAAAACAGCAGAGCAGGCGATTGCTCAAGCACAGGTGATTGCCAGTAATCCAAATGCAGATGTGGCTGAGTTTCGCATCGACTTACTGGAATTCTCGGCCGACACCAAAAAAGTGATTGCATTGGGTCAACAGCTGAATCAAATTTTAAAAGAGAAACCGTTGATCGCGACCATTCGTACCCATAACGAAGGTGGAAAAATGACGGTGTCTGACCAGGACTATGAAAAGATTTATCGTGAATATTTGAAAAAACCATTTATGCAATTGCTGGATATCGAAATGTTTCGCAATGCTGGAAGTGTAGCGAAATTAACGAAGTTGGCACATGACAAGAAAGTGTTGGTGATCATGTCGAATCATGATTTTTCCAAAACACCTGACCAACAGGACATAGAAAACCGCCTGCTGAGACAAGATCAGATGGGGGCAGATATTCTTAAAATTGCGGTGATGCCAAAGTCAAAACAAGATGTCTTTACCCTCATGAATGCCACTTTGGCCGTCAGTCAAAAAAGTCAAAAACCACTGCTGACTATGTCGATGGGACAGTTGGGTACAATTTCGCGTGTCGCGACTGCCAATATGGGCGGCAGTTTGAGTTTCGGCATGATTGGTGAAGCATCTGCGCCGGGTCAAATTGATGTGACTCAACTCAAACAGTTGCTGAAAACAGTACAACCGACCCCTTAATGCACTGTGTTATTGATCTTCAAGTATAGAAAAGGATTTTAAATATGAAACCATCAACCTTACGTTTAACCACATTGGTTTTGAGTTTAGCGGCATCAGGTTTTTCCAGTGCAGAAACATATATTGTGGATCGCTATCAAGACGATAGTGCAAAGGGTTCACTGCGTTGGGCGATTGAACAATCCAATAGCAATGCGATGCAAGAAAATGAAATTCAAATCCAGGCTGTGGGTAAAGCACCCTATGCGATTAAACTGAATCAGCCTTTACCGCCGATTAAGTCCTCAGTGAAGATCATTGGGGCGCAATGGGACAAAACGGGCGAGTTTATTGCTATTGATGGTTCAAACTATATTAAAGGCGAGGGGGCTAAAGCATGTCCGGGGGCAAACCCTGAACAGTATGGCACCAATGTCCGTACCACGACTTTACCTGGTCTCGTTTTGCAAGATGTGAATGGTGTGACTTTAAAAGGACTCGATATTCGTCGTTTCTGTATTGGCGTTTTGGTGAACCGTTCAAGCAATAACTTGATTCAACATAACCGCATTAGTAATAACTATGGTGGTTCGGGCGTAATGCTGACCGGTGATGATGGCAAGGGCAATCCGACCTCAACCACCACCAATAATAATAAAGTTCTGAACAATCTGTTTGTGGATAACGGTGATGGTCTTGAGCTCACCCGTGGTGCAGCATTTAACCTTGTGGCCAACAACCTGTTTACTTCAACTAAAGCCAATCCAGAACCGTCTCAAGGCATTGAAATCCTGTGGGGCAATGACAATGCTGTAGTAGGAAACAAATTTGAAAACTACTCTGATGGTTTACAAATCAATTGGGGCAAGCGCAATTACATCGCCTATAACGAACTGACCAATAACTCGATTGGTTTTAACCTTACGGGTGATGGCAACATTTTTGACAGCAACAAAGTTCATGGTAACCGTTTAGGAATAGCCATTCGTTCAGAAAAAGATGCCAATGCACGTACTACTTTGACTAAAAATTTAATTTGGAATAACGCTAAAGATATTAAACGCTGTGAAGCGGGTGGATCATGTGTACCCAATCAGCGTTTAGGTGCCATTGTTTTTGCTGTGCCAGCTTTAGAACATGCAGATTTTGTGGGTTCTCGTGGTGGTGGTGTAGTGATTGAAAATGCCAAATTGCAAAAAACCTGCACTCAACCAAACCAGCAAGGCTGTAACGCGATGCCAAACCAGAGTATTCAGGCACCGCGTTTGAGTTATAGCAAAGGTCAAGTCATGGCTGAAGTTCAGGCGCAACCGAATCAACGCTATCAGGTTGAGTTCTTTGCTAATCGTCAGGCGAATAGCCAAGAAGCAGAGCAGTATTTAGGTACGCAAGTTGTAACGACCAATGTACAAGGCAAAGCTCAGGCGATTTTGAAGGCAACTAGTGGCATTGCTAATGTAACTGCCACTGTCACAGACCATTTGGGTGCGACTTCTGAATTGAGTTCAGCGGTTCGAGTGAAGTGATAAAAACTGCATGGGAAGCTCACATTTAGAGCTTTCCTCACAAAAAAGGATGTTTGGTTATGCAAGAACAGTTATTAAAACCACCTATTTTAAAACTTGTCACATTGTCATTGGCATTATTAGGTTGCCAATTGGCTTCAGCCAATGAATTTTATTCGGCAGATCGTCAATGGTTATTCGGTGATTGGAACGGTGAACGGAAGCAACTGGAAAATAAAGGTTATAAATTTACTGCTTCGATTATGAGCCAGTCAGCCACTAATCTGGCTGGCGGTTATAACGAAGACAAAAGTTTTGACAATGCTGCGCAGTTGACCTTAGGTGCCAATTTTGATTTAAACAAAATTGCAGGTTGGGAAAATACCACCGCAGCAATCATGCTGACCAAACGTGATGGTAATTCTTTAACTTTAGAGCGAATTAAAGATCCTCGTGCCAGCACCTTGGGTAACAGCCAGGAAATTTACGGTCGCGGCAAAATCTGGCGTTTAACCCAAGCATGGATCAAAACAGGATTTGATGACAACCATGTCCAATTCAAGATTGGTCGGATGGGCATGTCCGATGACTTTAACAGCTCACAATGTGAATTTCAGAATTTACTTTTATGTGGTGGGCAGCTTGGGAAATCCATTGGTTCGATTTGGTATAACTGGCCTGTCAGCTTATGGGGCACTAATGTTAAATACCAATTTGCACCAGACTGGTCACTTGGCGTTGGGGTCTATGAAGTCAACCCAGATAATGTCAAAACAGACTCAGACAGTGATGGCTTTAATCTAGATATGGACAATGTTGAAGGGGCCACGATTCCGGTTGAACTGGCATGGAAGCCTAAACTTGCCACATTTAACGCTTTACCGGGCGAATATAAACTCGGTGCATTATATTCCACAGCAGAAGCTAAAGATGTGGGTATATCAGGGGAAATCCATGATGGAAAATATAGTTTCTGGCTGAATGCTCAACAGCAACTGACCCAATACGGAGCTGATTCTAAACGTGGTTTATATATTAGTTTTAATGGGGTCATCAATGACCGAGACACGACCGCTGTAGAAAGCACACAACAGCTGGCACTTTGGTATAAAGGCCCTTTTGACAGTCGCCCCAATGATTCGATTGGCTTGGGTTTAGCTAACTATGTGGTGAATGACCGTGTGACGGATAAGCAAATAGCCACCAACGAAGGCCGTGGTTATTATAGTTATGACGCGCTAGCCAGCGATTATGTCCCAATTCAACATGACGAACTCAATCTTGAGTTGAACTATACCTATCAATGGTCACCTGCGGTGATGCTCAGACCTAACCTGCAATATATCTACCAACCTTCTGGCGTGAAGGAGGTTGATGATGCTTGGGTGGCGGGACTTAGCGTCAAGGTGAATTTTTAAGCGTATGTAAAGTGAAAGGGGTGTTTTAAAATTTAGGCAATATGGTTGCCAAATTTAAACACTCTTTTTCGTTGCTGAAGCAATTCAATTGCGAAAGCTCAAAAGTTTAGATGTGATGTGAATGATCCTCAGAATAAAGCAGAAGTGATCATTTAAAACACAGCATTTGGAGTGAAAAGTATGTCCGAAGCGCAGTCTCAACCCATATTTAAAATATGGTGTTTTATATTAGGTTTGGCTTTATTACTAACTGGCCTATTTTATTTAATTGGTGGCATAAAACTCATTAGTTTAGGCGGTTCTTGGTACTTCTTTATTGCGGGATTAGTGATTATCGTTTCATCGATTTTCATTTTTAGAAAAAAAGCCCTCGGGGTTGGATTATTCAGTTTGGTCTTTGTAGGCACTGTCATTTGGGCATTGATTGATACTGGCTTGGAATTTTGGCCACTGCATTCACGTTTAATGTTCCCGGCAGGTTTATTTGCTGCCGTGTTATTTACATTACCATCTATTCGTAAATATCAGCAACAAATTGCAATGTCTGCACCTGCTTATGTTGTAGGTGGACTGACTGTCCTAGGCATGTTGGGTGGTATGTATGGTATGTTTATTCCACATCCAACAGTGGAGGCTTCTGGTCAGGAATTACCGCTTGTACCAGTGGCGCCAAATCAACAACAAGTCAATTGGGATCACTATGGTGGCGATACAGGTGGTAGCCGTTTTGCCGCACTTGATCAAATTAACCGTAATAACGTATCTAAACTCAAGGAAGCTTGGCGTTTCCGGACAGGAGATATGACCACAGGTTCAGGTAATGGTGCAGAAGATCAAATGACGCCATTACAGATCGGTAATAAAGTCTTTTTATGTACCCCGCATAACAACATGATTGCTCTGGATGCAGACACAGGTAAACAAATCTGGAAAGCCGAAGTCAATTCTAAAGCCGATGCTTGGGAGCGTTGCCGTGGTGTTGCTTATTTTGATTCGACGCAAGCATTGGTACAGCCAACCTTGGCAGGTGCAACAGCCGTAACCGCAGTTGCGACCAATACGGCTTGCCCTCGTCGTGTATATACCAACACACCTGATGGTCGTTTAATTGCAGTCAATGCCGATACAGGTGAGCGTTGTAAAGACTTTGGTGTTGATGGTACGGTAAATTTACTTGAGGGCTTAGGTGATGGCACCAAAGCACCGCGTTTTGAAGTGACTTCAGCACCGACTATTGCAGGTACGTCAATCGTTATTGGAAGCCGTATTGCCGATAATGTGGGTGCAGATATGCCAGGTGGTGTGATTCGTGCATACGATGTTATTACAGGTCAGTTGCGTTGGGCGTTCGATCCACGTAATCCAGATCCGAACTATGTGTTAAAACCAGGTGAAACCTATAAACGTAGTTCAGCCAACTCATGGGCTGCAATGTCTTATGATCCTCAAATGAATACTGTGTTCTTACCAATGGGAAGCTCATCAGTTGACCTTTGGGGAGCAAACCGTCAGCCATTGGATCATAAATACAATACTTCGGTATTGGCGCTAGATGCGACTACGGGTAAAGAAAAGTGGGTCTATCAAACAGTACATAATGATTTATGGGACTTTGATTTACCTATGCAACCAAGTTTGGTGGATTTCCCACTGAAAGATGGTTCGACTAAACCTGCGGTAGTCATTGGTACTAAGTCTGGTCAGTTCTTTGTGCTTGATCGTGTTACAGGTAAGCCTTTGACCAAAGTCATTGAACAGCCTGTAAAAGCTGCTGATATTCCTGATGAGCAATACAGTGCAACTCAGCCACGTTCAGTTGAAATGCCGCAGATTGGCAATCAAACTCTGACTGAATCAGACATGTGGGGCGCAACACCATTTGATCAGTTGATGTGTCGTATTAATTTCAAATCGATGCGTTATGAAGGCCTATTTACTGCACCAGGGACTGATGTTTCATTGAGCTTCCCAGGTTCACTGGGCGGTATGAACTGGGGTTCAATTGCATTTGACCCAACCCATCGTTATATGTTTGTGAATGACATGCGTCTAGGACTTTGGATTCAGTTAATTAAGCAAACGCCTGAAGATTTAGCCATTCAAGCCAATGGGGGTGAGAAAGTGAATACCGGTATGGGTGCTGTGCCAATGAAAGATACGCCATACAAAGTAAACAAAAACCGTTTCTGGTCAGCGTTAAGTATTCCTTGTCAAAAACCACCTTTTGGTACCATGACCGCAATTGATATGAAAACTCGTCAAATTGCATGGCAGGTTCCTTTGGGTACAGTCGAAGATACAGGTCCAATGGGTATTAAAATGGGCTTGAAAGTACCGATTGGTATGCCAACTATTGGTGGTCCAATGGCAACACAGGGTGGTTTAGTGTTCTTTGCAGCAACGCAGGATTATTACTTACGTGCATTTAACTCTTCAAATGGTGAAGAGCTATGGAAAGCGCGTTTACCTGTGGGTAGCCAAGGTACACCAATCAGCTATATTTCACCAAAAACGGGTAAGCAATATGTGGTCATTTCTGCTGGTGGGGCACGTCAGTCGCCTGATCATGGAGATTATGTGATTGCATATAGTTTAGCTGATTAAAACATTTTATCGTATGGGGAACCTGTTGAGAGGCTAGGTTTCCCATTTTTGGATAATAACAAGCAAGGAAGTATTGTGCGATTAACTTATTTGATGCATGTGCCTTTTAAACAAGCCTTATTGACCGCGGTTATTTTACAATCTATAAATGTTTATGCAGAAACGATTGAATATCAACTTCCTGTCATCACCGTCCAGGCAATACATACTGATAGCGAACTGAACCGTACCGGGTTTGTCGGAGACAGTTTATTTAAGTTAGGCTACCTGACCTAACGGATTAATTTTATCATAGTACATTGCTTCAAAATCAAAAGGTGACACATAACCTAGCGCACTATGTACACGTTCTTTATTGAACCAATCTACTCAGTTTAGTGTCGCAAGTTGTACATCTGCTAAACCTTGCCAATCTGCTTTTAAATATTCAATCACCTCTGTTTTGTATAAGCCATTCATCGTTTCAGCCAAAGCATTATCGTATGAATCGCCGGTCGTACCGACTGATGCTCGTAAATTTGCTGCTTCTAAACGATTGGTATAACGAATGGAAAGATACTGTACGCCTCTGTCACTATGATGAATCACGTTCTTTGGCATGCCTCGATCATGCAATGCTTGCTCCAGTGCATCGAGCACCATATCTGTATTCATCCGTGTCGATACTTTCCATCCAACAATGGCACGTGAGAAGACATCAATGATAAATGCAGCATAAACCCAGCCTGAATTTGTTTGAATATACGTGAAGTCAGCGACCCATAGCTGATCTGGATGATCAGCACTAAAATTGCGTTTCACTAAATCATCTGCCCGTTTTTGGTCATCTCGGCTACGAGTAGTTTGTTTATTCTTACCACGCCAAACACCCTGTATACCTAGCTTTTGCATCAATCGAACCACTGTACAACGTGGAATAACATAACCTTCGCGCTTCAATTGTTGCCAGACCTTACGTACACCATATCGACCCGAACTCTCTTTCCAAATTCGTTTGATTTCTTCAGCATGATGCAAATCATGTAGATCTCGCTTTGCTCGATGTTCTGGGTTTTCAACGAAATCTAGTGTTCGATAATAGGTAGAAGCCGCGATCGGTAAAATCCTGCAAATCGCCTCAACACCATATAACGCCTTATTGTTATGGATGAAATCCACCATTATTTGTGTGGGCGGTCGAGCTCCGCCTGGGCGAAAAAAGCGGCTGCTTTACGTAGAATTTCGTTAGCACGTTGCAGTTCTTTATTTTCACGTTCGAGTTGTTTAATACGTTCTTGATCTGAAAGTTGCTGTACTTTAATTGGGTTTTGTTTATCTAAATATTTTTGATACCAAACACGTAGAGTTTCAGGCGTACATCCAATCTTAGGTGCAATTGCTGTGATTGCAGCCCAATTAGAAGGATAATCTTTTTCGGATTCAATCAATAATTGAACCGCTCTATCTCTGATTTCAGGGGTATATTTGGGTTTTTTCATCGGGGCATTCTCTCAGGAAAGTTGGTCTCCGACAAACCCGGTACGGTTCAGTATCTAGTGAATAGAGTTTTCGGTCTCTAAGCACGTTTTGAAAGGAACATCATCGACTCAAATTTTTATTTGCAACAGTGCCGGTTGATCAGCTCGTAAAGAGGGGGAGTCTCCATCCAGTTTGTTAAAGAGAATATCACCTTTACTGCTCAGGCCACTCCAATGGATAATCTGATGTTGCAGTTAATGGGAGCTTTTGCTCAATTCGAGAGGGAAATTATCTTAGAACGTCAGAAAGAAGGGATTAAGATCGCAGCTGCTCAGGGAAAATATAAAGGTCGTGTCCATAAATTAAATCCTGATCAGGCTCAAGTCCTGCGACAAGCCTGGGACGAAAAGAAGTATTCATCCAAAGTTGAGCTGGCAAAAGCATTTGGTATCAGCCGACAGGCTGTATATCGATATTTGTCTAGAAGAGTGGTGGCTATTCAGTCCTCACGCAATTGCTCACCTTGATCAGCTCGTTCCAGTTGAAATCCTACTTCAAACTCGTTAATTGCCTCTAACATAATGTCCCAGGGATTATCGATAGGTAGTAACAAGACACCACGACCAAAACGTTTAATAGCAACCTCATTACCCTTAAAGCGAAATGCTTTGGGCAATCTAACAGCCTGACTTCGACCTGCTTGAAAAACTTTAGCAATTTCCATTTTTATTCTCCCAGCATGATATGTGCCATTGGTATATCATGCCATTACTGTCCAAGTAGTTATTGATGCCACAACAATAATTCATAAAAAAAGCCTAATCTGATGTGATTGGGCTTTTTTATGTAGTTAAGTAATTGATTTTTAATTAAAAATTAAAATACCTTCGCATAACATGTACTATGTTAATTTTAGAAAATCTTAATCTTTAGCTAACATAATCTTCAGTTGATATTACTTGAGCATATGCAAATTCAAAAGCGGTCATTAATGTTGCATGGACATGGCCCGCAGGTACTTTGACGCCATTAAATTCAAGGTCTAGTGTTGCACAAGCATCATGAATCACTTTTACCTTATAACCAAAATCAGAAGCAGCACGAACAGCCGCATCGACACACATATGGCTCATAGCACCAATCACGACTAGCTCAGTCACTTCATTGGTATCTAAAATTTCTTTGAGATTCGTGTTTAAGAACGCGTTGATGTGATTTTTAATGACCACAGTTTCATCTGCGTGCGGTTTAACTATGTCCTGAAATTCAATACCGTTTGAGCTGGGTTCAAATATAGGAGATTCAGCATTCGCAATATGTTGCACATGAATTACTTGAGTACCCTGTTGACGGGCCTTAGCAATTACCTTCACTGCATTAGCAGCAGCCTGTTCAATATTGACCAATGGTAATTTACCAGTAGGCAGATATTCATTTTGTAAGTCGATGACTAATAAAGCTGATTTTGACATGTCTTTTCCTTTACTTAACTTATATTGGTTTTGTTCTGCTTATGATTTTAAAGAAGCGGAAGAATTCCACTTCTTTAAGTGACTTTAGAAAGAAAGTGTTTCACCATCGATAGGAATTAAAACCTTATCTTGGATTCCTTTGTCTTTTACATATTCTGCAAGCTGAGCACGTGTTAAAGACATATGGTTAATAGCATCCATGTGGACAGCAACCACTTTAGCATTTGGGGCTTTCTGAGTTGCGCGATAAGTATCTTCCTTACCCATAATAATGGATTCTTTAAAGCCATTAACCAAGGCATTACCGGTATTCAATACAATTACATCAGGTTTAAATGTTTGAATCGCTTGATCAACTTCAGAACGCCAAATGGTATCACCAGCCACGTAAACCGTTTCATGGCCAACAGCTTCAAATACCACACCCATTGCTTCGCCTAATCCAGCTTTAAGCTTAGGAATACGATACATGGCATCAGTACCGTGTTGGCCACCAGTTTTAGTGAGCTTAATCCTTTCAAAGGTCACTTGCGTTAATACACGAACATCTTTGAAGCCTTGTGACTGAATGACTTTCTGGTCTTCTTTATTCTGTACAAACACAGGCATGTTTTTCGGAATAGTCGCTTGTGCTGCATCATCCCAATGATCTAAATGGGTATGGGTCACGATTACCGCATCTACACCTTCTAAAATCGTTTCAGGCTTGATAGGTAAATCGACTAATGGGTTCCGTAAATAGCTACGATGAGTATCAGGGAAACCTTCATAGAACCCTTTTTTAGCAAACATGGGATCAATTAAAAAAGTCGTATCAGCATAGGTTACTTTAATCGTTGCATTGCGAATTTCTTGTATATGCGTAACTTTAGAAGTATCTCGCTGAACCACCTTATCATTCGCATATAAATGGACTGAAGCCATTGCCAGAGAGAGTGCAATAACAGAGCTACTTAAAATTTTATTCATGTTCCAGATCCAATCATTTAGTCATACTCGAATCATGATAGGAAAAATCAAATAATAAAATTGTCCTTAAGGACAATCATCGAAACTATTGGGACAACATGCTATATTTGTTATTTTAGAGAGGTAGATCGAATGGCTATACCAGTGATTGGATTATTCGTTTATCCCAATATAAATCCATTTCACTTCTCTATCCCCCATATCATTTTCAATATCAAGATTGAAGATAAACGCTTATTTGATCTGAAAATTTTTTCTATAGATGGACAACCCGTAAAAACAGAACAGTCTATGATGATTATCCCCGATGGTGGGATTGAACTCATGAAAGAGTCGGATCTTATTATTATTCCTGGATGGGATGATTTTAATCATGAGCCTGAACAAGTACTTATCGATGCCCTAAATTGTGCATATCAGACTGGAATTAGAATTGTAGGGTTATGCTATGGAACTTATGCATTGGCATATGCTGGTTTACTTGACCATAAAAAAGCAGCTACGCACTGGATGGCTGAACAAGATTTTAGTGAGCGATTTCCACAGGTTAAGCTTGATAATGACGCCCTATATGTAGAAGACCAAAGGATCGTAACCTCTGCAGGAACAGGCGCAGCGTTAGACTGCTGCTTGTACTTGGTACGTGAAATCTATAATGCACAAATTGCGAATAAAGTCTCTAGAGTAATGGTAATTCCACCTCACCGTGAAGGTGGGCAAGCTCAGTTTATTGAACAGCCAATAGCAGAATCGAGCCAAGATGCACAAATTAACCTATTACTTGATTTTTTAAGAAAGAATTTAGCTTTACAACATAATATTGAAAGCCTAGCTGAACGAACACATATGACACGTAGGACGTTTACACGGCATTTTAAGAAAGCGACAGGTATGACCTTAGTCGATTGGCTGAATACTGAAAGAATCAGATTAAGTTGTGAACTTTTAGAAACGACAAACTTGTCTATCGAAAAGATAACCGAGCTTTCAGGTTTTAATAATACCGTGTCATTTAGAAAAAATTTTCGTGAAAAATATGGCACCAGCCCTCAGGCATGGAGAAAAGCTTTTGGGATCATTAATGAGGATAATCTGCCCCATTTAACATAATGGAGGTTATGCAAAATTAACAAATCACAGGATGAATATACTTGCATATTGTACTCGATCGAATACAATTAGGTGAGAAGAAAAGGAATCCTCATGATTGAAATTAAACGTCTACCTGAGTTTGATGAATGGTTAGATGGCATTAAAGACAATATGACCCGAATTCGCTTGAATCGTAGATTAGATAAGGTTCAACGTGGTAATTGGGGAGATATTAAGCCCTTACAAGATGGGGTTTGGGAAATGAGGGAGTTCTTTGGATCAGGCTGGCGGATGTATTACATCCAGCATGGTGATGTTGTTATTGTAATGCTTGGTGGAGGAGATAAATCTACACAGCAAGACGATATCAAGCGAGCAGTCAAATTATCGAAGACATTGGAGGATTAAAATGGTTAAAGTTGCTGATTTACCAAGTTTTGATATGGCTGAGTCACTCAAAACTGAAGAAGACATTGTGATGTATCTCAATATGGTTCTTGAAGAGAATGATCCAGCTGAATTAGCTCATGCGCTTGGTGTAATTGCAAAAGCTCGTGGCATGACTCAAATTGCGAAAGAAGCAGGGATTGGGCGTGAGGCACTGTACAAAGCCCTACGTCAGGACTCAGCACCACGTTTTGACACGATTAATCGTGTAGTGAATGCTTTAGGCTTAAAACTCACAGTACAGCACGCCTAAAACTTTAAAAATATAGTAAAAATGGGAGCTTAAGGCTCCCATTTTTGGCTTCGCATAACGTGAACGTGTATTATGTTAATTTTAGAAGTTCAACAATATATGTACTTGGAATAAGACGTCTAAATAAGCCATTTGTTATAATTTCTATAATAAATTAATGGCAAAATTAAATGGACCATTTGCAGAAACTACAGATATATGTCCGTGTAGTCGAAACACAGAGTTTTACTCATACTGCTGAAACATTAGGTTTGCATCGTCCACTTATTTCTAAAGCCATTAAGCAGCTTGAAGATGAACTTGGTGTCAGATTACTAAATAGAACTACCCGTAAAGTGAACATGACCTTAGAAGGTGAAGCCTTCTATCAAAAAGCTTTGCAACTACTTGAAGACTTTGACGCTATTTTTAATAGTTTCCAGCCTAATCTACAGACACTTAATATATCTGGTAAGTTACGAATTAACGTACCAATCACTGTTGCAAAAGCAATTCTAATTCCTAATTTAGCTGATTTTAAACAGCAATATCCAAATATTGAGTTAATTCTGAAGTCTTCTGATTCCTTAGTGGATCTCATTGATGAGGGTGTAGATTTTGCAATTCGACTAGGATACTTAGATGACTCTACATTAATTGCAAAATCTCTTGGACAGGTTGAAATGGTAACTTGTGCTGCCCCATCTTATTTAAAAAAATATGGTACACCTCATACCTTAGAGGATCTAAAACATCATCAAGCAGTTAATTATTTTAGTGGTAAACAACGTAAGGTCATGAATTGGCAATTTCTTGTGAATCAACAAGTTCAAGAATATAAGTTGGATTCAAGTATTTTAGTCAATGATTCAGAATCATTTTTAAGCGCAGCCTTACATGGTTTGGGCTTAATTCAAGGGGTTCGTCATGCAATACAGCCCTATCTCGAGAATGGTCAACTCATTGAAGTGTTATCAACTTATCAAAATATTCCTAAACCTATTTCTTTACTATATACCCACCGGGAACATCTACCGGCACGTATGCAAGTATTTATAGATTGGGTTGAAAATATTTTTGGAAAAGATTGTTATAAAAAATAGAACCAATCTATAAATAGATTGTTTATTTATCTGATCTATTTGAAGGATTATGCTGATTCCATCTGTTGATCATATGGAAAAGAAACATGTCTAGAACTGTAATGATGCGTGCAATTGGTAATGCTGATGTTTTACAAATTGAAGATTTAGAGATTCCTGCACCTAAAGCACGTGAGGTACAGGTTTCAGTACATGCTATTGGCTTAAATCGGGCTGAAATCATGTACCGTACTGGTAATTATGTTATTGAACCGACTTTTCCTTCTGTACTCGGATACGAAGCCGCTGGTGTAGTTACAGCAATTGGTGAAGGTGTTTCAGGGCTTAGTATTGGTGATGCAGTTAGTGTCATTCCATCTTTTGGTTTTGATGAATACGGTACATATGGAGAACTCATCAATCTGCCAGTCCATGCTGTTGTAAAACATCCTAAAAATTTGACATTCCAACAGGCTGCTGCAAGCTGGATGATGTTTGTGACGGCTTATGGTGCATTAGTACATTTTGGCAACTTACAGAAAGACCAATATGTTGTTATTGGTGCTGCATCAAGCAGTGTTGGCGTGGCAGCAATTCAGATTGCTAATATGTTAGGCGCTACCCCAATCGCATTAACTCGTACTAGTGCTAAAAAGCAGCAACTGATAGATCTAGGGGCTAAATATGTTATCGCTACTGAGGAACAAGATTTAGTAAATGAGTTGAATCATATTACTAGTCATCAGGGTGTAAATATGGTGTTTGATCCGGTGGGTGGTCCAACTGTAGGTAAAATCATGCAAGCTATGGCTAAACAAGGCATATTCTTCCAATATGGTGCTCTTGATACACGTGATATCCAAATGAGTGTTATGGATATTTTGGGCAAACATTTAACATTACGTGGTTATGAGCTCTTTGAAATTACCACTGATTCCAATGCGCTAGAACAGGCAAAACAATTTGTTTATCGAGGTTTGGAGTCAGGTCAATTATTACCTTTAATTGACCAAGTCTTCAATTTTGAGGATATCCAAAAAGCTCATAAATATATGGAAACAAATGCCCAAATTGGCAAAATCGTAGTGAATGTTAAGTAATTTAGATGCCCTATACTTTAATGTATAGGGCATTTTATCTGTTCCATTAAATTGAAAATACACTCATGCTTATGAGCCATTTAACATAATAGAGCTTATACAAAATAAAATTGTAAGCACAAAGTAGAAATGTCCGGTTTCTCCAAAGTAAAAATGTCCGCTTTTAGAATATGCGCTTTTGCGATTTTCTTAGTGGACGGTTTGTTATGTTGGTGTCTATGTCGGATAAAGAACTTAAACGATTGTCGGTCTTGCAAGAAATCTGTGATCAACGCATAACTCAGTCCCAAGCTGCTCAGCTACTTCACATTTCAGAACGTCAGATCAGGCGTTTACTACAAAAATACAAAGCTCAAGGTCCAGCTGCATTAGCCCATGCTGCACGTGGCCAAACCAGCAATTCTAAGCTTCCTGAAGAGCTCAGACTCAAGTGCCTCAATAGGTTGCTGAGCAATTCCATGGTTTCGGACCGACTTTAGCGCATGAAAAGCTCACCACTGTTCATGGATTTGATATTTCAGTGGAAACACTGCGTTCCTGGATGATTGCAGCCGATTTATGGATTCCTCGCGCCAAGCGCCTGAAACGCCCGTATCAGCCTCGTTATAACCGGGATTGTTATGGCGAACTGATCCAAATCGATGGCTCACATCATGACTGGTTTGAAGGACGAGCCCCTAAATGCTGTCTACTGGTGTTTATCGATGATGCGACAGGAAAATTGCAGCATTTACGCTTCTGTGAATCAGAATCAGCCTTTGACTATATGATCTCAACACGTTTATATGTCGAACAGCACGGTAAACCTTTAGCATTTTACAGCGACAAACATTCAGTCTTTAGGGTGAATCAAAGCAGCAAGAAAGACACCAAGATTACCCAGTTTGGACGCGTGCTTAGCACCCTGAATATCGATATCATCTTCGCCAATTCACCTCAAGCCAAAGGCCGTGTAGATCGGGCCAATAGAACGCTTCAGGATCGTCTGATTAAAGAAATGCGCCTGGCAGGTATCAGCCCGATTGCAGATGCGAATAAATGGTTGCCCTCCTTTATCGAGCAGTTCAATCAAAAGTTTGCCAAGATGGCCTTTAATCCCAAGGATCTACACCGGACTGTCACTGAAACAGCCGAAGAGTTAGATGATGTTTTTACCTGGCGTGAACCCCGCAGAGTGACGAACAGCCTGACCATTACTTATGATAAATGTGTATATTTACTGGAAAATACCGTAAGCGTGCGCTGAACCCCATAGCTATTTTTTAATTTTGGTCGGGTTGCCACCGGTGTGGCAGTAATTCTTCTATTTGGGTCACTTTATGTGTCGGTAACCTTTTCAGCACATCACTTAAATAGGCATACGGATCCAAGCCATTCAGCTTTGCTGACTGGATTAAAGTCATGATATTCGCCGCTCGCTGACCACTGCGCAGCGAGCCAGCAAACAGCCAGTTCTTACGTCCCAAGGCCCAGGGGCGCATTTGGTTTTCTATCCAGTTATTGTCAATGGGTAGATTGCCATCATCCAGATAGCGGCTTAAGGCCTCCCAACGTTTTAGGCTGTAGTTGATCGCCCGAGCGGTGGGAGAACTCGATGGCACCGTCAGATGATGTTGGTTGAGCCATTCATATAGTTGTTGCATGACCGGTTGACTATGCTGTTGTCGGTATTCGCAGCGGTCTTCCGCTGTACCATCCGTCTTTTTTCTGAGTTCTGCTTCTATCGCATATAATTTCTGAATCAGCACTAATGCCTGTTCAGCGATCTGACTTTTCCCGGTCACATGCAGTTCATGAAATTTACGACGTGCATGCGCCATGCAGCCTACCTCAATGATCTGGCCTGATCTAAAGCGTGCTTTATAACCACTGTAATCATCACAGACCAGATAACCCTGCCAGCCTTTCAGGAAGGCTTCAGCATGCTGGCCAGAACGGCTATCCTGAAAGTCATAGATCACCGCCAGAACTGGATTATCCTGTGTGGTGGCATAGGCCCAGACATAACCCTTTTTCGGCTTTTTCTCACCGATCTGCATCACCGTGACTGGCGTTTCATCCGCATGGATTACCTGTTGTTGCAACACTACATGTTTTAAGGCATCTGCCAGGGGTTCAAGTTCAACCCCACAGCGACCAACCCAATCTGACAGAGTGGATCTGGATAAATCAATTCCCGCACGTAGAAAAATCTGGCGCTGACGGTACAAGGGTAAATGATCAGCATATTTTGACACCAGCACATGACTCAGCAATTCTGCACTGGCAATGCCTTTATCAATGACATGGGCAGGCATCGCTTGTTGAGTCAGGATGTCACACTGATCACAGACCCATTTACCACGGATATGTTGTTCCTTATAGAACTGTGCCGGCCTGAAATTCAGTTTTTCACTGACATCTTCGCCGATACGACGCAATGTGCAGCCACAGCTGCATTGCGTTGAGGCAGGTTCGTGCTCAATACGGAGGGTTGGCAGGTGATCTGGCAGTGGTCGACGTTTAGGTTTGTTTGCTGTGGCTTTCTGCGCGGATGCATCAGTTTTACCTGCATTTAATCGTTCTAATTCCAGATCAACAGCGGCAATATCTTCTTCGACCGCTTCATCCCACAGATGGATTTGTTTGGCCGTTAAGTGTTCATTCTTCTGGGCGAACTTATGCCGTTTAAACTGCGCAAGTTCATGCTCGTATTTTTGATTGAGAATAGAGAGATTTAACTTTAGAATCTAATTGCTGATTGGATACTTCAAGTTGCTGAACTTTGGCATCTAATTGCTGGTTTGATTGTGCTAGAGACTGATGCTGCATCGCCAACTGTCTGGTGAATTCCAGCAGTTGTTCATGGGTCAGTTGGCTTAAGTCAGGCAGCGTATTCATGACCGCAGTATGCCTGAGGTCATGAAGAGAATGAAATAGAACGTTTGGAGGATGGCAGAATGGCCGAGCTTGGTTTAGAGCATATTCACCACTTGCTGCAATCCAATTCTCTGCCAGGGCAAACCCTGGATTAATGCCTGTAACTGTTCCAGGCTGAGGGCCACGGTTTCACCTTGGTGAACTTGAGCCCAGTGAAATTTTCCCTGTTCCAAACGCCGGGCACAGAGCCAGATGCCCAGTCCATCATGCACCATCACTTTCATGCGATGGCCACGTTTATTACAGAACAGGTAAGCGCAATGCGGTTTGATGTAGCCAAATGCTCTCACCACCTGAGCCATGACAGTATCCATCCCTGCTCGCATATCCAGAGGTTGGGTAGAAAGCCAGATTTCATCAATGCGGATCATGTTGCAAGTGCCTTGAGTAATTCTGCTAAAGCAGATATTTCTGATACTTGCCATTTCAAGCCAATTTCTGCTTTTGAGTGGGGTAAAGTAATTTGAACCGTTAACATGTCAGTAGGAGTAGGATCTAATGGTGCAGAGCAAGATAAGGCAATAAATGCAGGTTTATTCGGTAGTGGTGAGCGATCATTCCCTGGCTTACCATCAATTAAGCGAATCCATTTGGATACAAGATTTGTATTCAATCTATGTTGCAAAGCGACCGAAGCAATTGAAACGTCCGGTGCTTTACAAGCCTGAACGATCTGCTGTTTAAATTCAGCACTGTATGTTCTTCGTTTTTTCGCAAGAGATGCGATGGATGTCTGATTATTTGTAGTCATAAATTTAAGTCCCCACTTGTTTTTAAGTGGGGACTAAATTAAGGCTTATAGGATGAATTCATAAGGTGTGTTCAGCGGACGCTTACAAAATACCGAAGAAAATCAAAGATTTATCGGCAAGTATATTGAGTTTATGGAATACCCGGATGGCACAGTAGCCATTGAACATCAAGGTCGAAAAATCAATTACAGCATCTTCATTAAATTAAGTCAGCTCAACCAGCGAGAGATTGTTGAGAATAAACGTTTGGGTTCTGTGCTGGCACATATTCAACAGCAGCATGAAGAACTGGAACAGCAAAACAAACGCAATCGTTCTCAAAAGATGCCAAGCAGACGTGCACAGAAAACAGCAATCAAAGAACGAAATTTGAATCCTGTGCTTGACTTGGAAATGTCCATATAGGACATTTCTATTTGGGAATAACAAAATAATTTTTAATTTCAAAAGGTTATGCTGCAACGATGGTTGAGCTCCTATTAAAATCCTGCATTAAGTCCTCAATTACCGCTTTGACGCTACGAATTTCTTTGATATAGCTGATGCCATTCCCCACAGTTATATAGCCATTATGGATATCGCCATCTAGCATCCCAACTTTTAACCCTTGTTCGCCATACATCTTACTAGCGATAGCTTCCCTGCTTTCACCTTGTTCATCCATAGCCACCAACTGCTGACTATAGGGTGTTGGAATTGAGCGGTAGTAGGCAGGGGTGGTGCGAAAAATATGCAAATCATGAGCATTGTGTTTAACGATTAAGTCTTTAACGATTTTAGCGGCAGGGTTTTCATGCGTGGCAATCAATACCGTACCTACAAACACACCTTCTGCCCCTAATGCAAACGCTGCCCTCACTGCACGTACATCAGCGATACCACCAGCAAGCATCACAGGCATATCCACCGCATCAACGATTTCAGAGACGATGGAAAACGAGCCAATAATTTTCTCAGGTACAGTGCCTCCCTCATCAAAGCCAGTAGCGACAAAGATATCCGCCCCCAAGCGTTGAGCATATTTGGCACTGCCCACGGTGGCTGTTAATGGACGGTAAATGGTTTTGATACCATGCCCACGTAATTTGGAAAACACAGGCATGTAATTAAAATTATCCAAACCATTAACCAATGCGACGGGCACTTCCTCGGCTATTAACATGTCAATCACATCATCAATACGGCTTAAATCATATGACACCACAAGTGGGGCGGCAAACGGTTTATCAGTCAAGGTTTTAATCTTGCGAATCTCGTTACGCATGCGTTCAATGATTTCATCCATCGAGCTTGGGTTAGTAGTATAGCCACCATGGGGACCTAAAATCCCTAGGCCTCCTGCATTACTAACTGCTGCCACAAACTCGGCATTGGTCACCCAACTCATTGCCCCTTGGACGATGGGATATTGGATGTTTAAAATCTCAGTAATACGGTTTTGCATAGTGTGACCTTATTATCAATTATGTTAAGTGAATAACCGCATTATAAGATTTTAAAAATGAGCGTATACCTAATAAAATGATAATATACTTTCCATTTTTGAAAAGATAAAAATCATTAAGGGTTAGAAAATGGACTTAAATGCCGTCAGAATCTTTGTAGCCGTGTTACAAGCAGGCAGTCTTACCCAAGCCAGTGAACGCCTTAATATACCGATTGCCACCATCAGCCGAAAAATCAGCGAATTAGAAAAACAGCTCAATCGCCAACTGTTTGATCGGAGTAAAACAGGTGTTAAGCCCACTGCACAAGGGCAACAGTTGTATGAACAAGTTCATTTGGATATCGACAATCTACTGAATACCGAACGCCATCTGACCCAAGACAATCAGCAAATCAGCGGCATATTGCGGATCTCTACCATGATTGGTTTTGATAAGATTTGGGATTTGTTAGGCGAATTTCAGCAACGTTATCCGCAGGTGCAAGTGTATTGTCAAGCAACAGATAGGGTGGTGGATTTGGTGGCAGATGGCATTGATATAGCTTTTCGCACGGGGGCGTTGCACACTGAGACAGTCATCGCTCGGCCCGTGTTTGATATTTCACCAGTTTGGGTGGCGAGCCCAAAACTTTTGGCAAGGCTAGGCACACCAACTAAATTTAGCGATTTAGAATGCTATCCTTTAGCTGGTTACACTCGATTAGGGCAATCTTATTTACTGTTTGAAACTGATAAAAAAACTCTCAAGTTTCCATTTTTCTTTGGCTCCAATGACAATGCCGCTGTGTTGCATTTAGCAAAATCAGGAAAGGTAGTAGCTATGATTCCCGCTTATACTGCCCAAGAACATATTGCCTCAGGAGAATTGGTACAAGTGCTGGCAGATTACCCATCAAAGTCGTATCAAGTCCATGCCTTATACCTATCACACCGTTATCAATCGGCCGTCGTGAAAGCGTTTATTCAATTTTTGGAATTTGTATAAAAGCAGGAAATATATAAAATCTAACATCGTGGTGAAGACATAGGTTGTATGATGACTCCCTAATTGCCCCAATTTTGGCATTGATCTAGTTAAACACATTAAAAGATTATTTTTCTAAAATTAATATGATAGACATTATGTGAAAGGCCTGAGATCCATACAACTTTTGACTCTTTATTTTTAACAAAAAATCTCTTATTAGAAATTTTAAAAACTGGAATTTTCTACCAATTTACCTTCCATTTAACATAATGTAGATTATACGAAATTGGTTTGTTAGAACCCATTCAAAATGTCTATATTCTCACCAATAAAAATGTCTAGTTTATGATGGTTTTTATCACCATGGACTGGATATAAAATATAGATGCTGATCACTATGTCTGACAAAGAAATTCAACGTCTTGCTGTACTGCAAGACGTTCGAGATCATCGTATTACCCAAGTCCGTGCTGCTGAAATCCTCAATCTTTCAACCCGTCAAATTACCCGGTTATTACAGAAGCTCAATCAAGACGGTGTTTCAGGTATGGCGCATGCCAGTCGTGGTCAACCTGGCCATCGTCGCCATGATGATTTATTAAAATCGCAATGTCTTTCCATTATTTCTGAACATCTGCTTGGATTTGGACCCACCTTGGCGCATGAGAAGCTCAGCAGCATATTTGACCTGAATATCCCGGTAGAAACGGTTCGGCGCTGGATGACTGCAAATGACCTTTGGATTCCGCGATCCAAACGTCTAAAACGCCCATATCAGCCACGCTATAACCGTGATTGCTTCGGTGAGCTGATCCAGATTGATGGCTCATATCATGACTGGTTCGAAGGACGCGCTGCTAAGTGCTGTTTATTGGTGTATATCGATGATGCCACTGGAAAGCTGCTGCATCTGCGCTTTTGTGAGGCTGAAACGACCTTTGATTATATGCTTTCCACTAGAACCTACATTGAACAATACGGCAAGCCTTTGGCCTTTTACAGCGACAAACATTCTGTATTCAGAGTCAATCAGAAATCCAGGCAAGACAGCCAGATCACGCAATTTTGGCGGATTCTTAACGAGTTAAACATTGATATTATCTTCGCTAACTCACCGCAAGCCAAAGGTCGCGTAGAACGTGCCAATAGAACCCTTCAGGACCGTCTGGTCAAGGAGATGCGCCTGGAAGGCATCGGTTCGATTACAGAAGCAAATGCCTGGCTGCCCTGCTTTATTGAGCATTTCAATCAGAAGTTCGCCAAGTGTGCGAGAAATGCAAAGAATTTACATCGGCCATTAACGGAATCTCATCTTGAACTGGATGATATTTTCACCTGGCAGGAACCACGTAAGGTCACTAAGAATCTGACCCTGACCTATGACAAATGTATTTATATGCTTGAGCCTAGCCCTGTTAATCAGAAGCTCATTGGACAATACAATACATTTCATTTCTGGAGTACCCGGATGGGACTGTGGCTATCATGTATGAAGGACGAAAGCTCAACTACAGCCTCTTCAATAAATTGGCTGGGCTACAGCAAAATGAAGTGGTTGAGAATAAACGGTTAGGCGCAGTCCTAGCTCATATTCAACAGCAACACGAAGAGTTAGAAAAACAGAATAAACGTTCCCGGGCCAAGAAAAGTATGCCGAGTCGTAAAGCTCAGAAGGCTGTTATTGAACAAAGAAATTTAAATCCTGTGCTTGACTTGGAAATGTCCATATAGGACATTTCTACTTGGGAATAACAGCGTTTTAAAATATTATTGTTTTTCATATAGTTAAAAAATTTGACCGGCCTAAAAACAGTAAAAAGCCGACTTAGAAACAAGTCGGCTTTTTTATGAGCAGTTTTGATATATTCCGCCAATAAATTTGATTGTTTTTCAATCAAATTAAAAATTTCTTCAATGTTGTCAGCCTTCTCGGGGCAGAAATTATCCCCAATTTCTGCGGATAAAACCAGGATATTTTTTAGCCAACTTTGTAAGCATTGGCTTACAAAAATTCCAGTTTTTTGCGGCTAGTCGGAATACTGTAAATTTCCTATAATTAAAAACATATAGGAATAGGATGTAATAGAACTGAAAGCCAGTTCTAGCTAAGGACAGCAAGGTACGACAGGAATTATACCTAAGCATCAAATATGAAAAACCCCGACAGGATAATCTGCACCCCGAAAGTTGGACACTCTTAGTCTAATTTGAAGGGTGCTTTTTAATGGCTAAATATTCTCAAGAATTTAAATTAAAAGTTGTGGAGCATTACTTGTCT
>NZ_JABERI010000037.1 GCF_013004375.1 Acinetobacter terrae
CCACCTGATCCCTTCCCGAACTCAGAAGTGAAACCTCTTTGCGCTGATGGTAGTGTGGGGTTACCCATGTGAGAGTAAGTCATCGCCAGCTCATTATTCCGAAAAATCCCTGATCTAATCGGTCAGGGTGTTTTTTTATGCATAAATTTTTATATTTAAAAAAAGCTCCATAGGAAGCCTTTTTATCAAGTATTTGAAAAAAGTGATTATTAGATTTCTTGGATTGAATCTTGATTCTGAAAGAGTGAACATATCGATGTTTAAGCACTTCTAGTATTAAGAAATATATAAGGGTGATTAACACCTCACAAAGTCTTTAACCTTGTTAAAATTTACGTTTATGGTAAGAAAATCAGCTTTCTATGCTTTAGGCAAAAGGAATTACTAAAAGTTTAAATAAAAAATTTGGGTAAATAGAGTAGGGAATCTTTTGTAAGTGAAAGAAATCCATGTTTGTATCGTTGTATTGAATAATATATAGCGGATTTTTAATTTTTATCTATGTTATTTATAAGTCCTAACAGCTGAACTTTTTGCAAAAAAAAAATCGCCATTTAGGCGATTTTTTATTTTTTAACTAAAATATTTAAATATTTTAGTTAAACATTTGTGTTGCAGCACAATATAGAACCCAGAGAATAGTAACAGCAACTACAGGTTCGAGAATTTTTGACCACCCTGGAACTGTAGTATTTACTACCGCTGCAGCATTGTGTTGATCTTCATTAGCATCAGTATGTTGTTGACTAACCATTTGATTAAACTCCTTCATTGTTGAGTCTAATGATATCTCTTCTTGTACAATTGGTTTAGAACCTTTTAACTCTAACAGGTCGTTTGTTGACCAAACCCAATCAGGGGCTTGACCTGAAAGATGTTCAATTTGCCCTAAAAGTAATTCATGTAATCCACGAACTTCGAGATTACCAATGTCATTGAGCTGTTTAAGCTCTGCCAGTTGTAAGCGCAATATCTCTGTGACTGCCGGCTCTAATTCATGTTTAGCTAATGTGGATTGATTTTTTGAAGAAGTGGTTAGATGACGTGCAACCTCTTGAATAAAGAGTTCTTCGGGTGAGGAAATCTCTTGATAAACTTTTTTGTCATTAGAACGCCAAAGTGTAATCAATTTACCCAATACAAGCGCATTTATTTCTAACAAGTGCTCTTTTCTATCTTCTCCAGAGTGTTGCTCGAGAAGCTGAGGCTTTTGATTGTTAATCTGCTCAGCAAAATATTGTACTAAATCAAAAGCCATCAATTTACTCCGTCTTATTTTAGTCTAATAACCGTAGGCTCGGTTTTTTCTTAGGTTGTTCAGTTTCTTCTGAAAGTGTTGTTGATTTTAAAGTATCTTCAGGGATTTGGATATCCTCATATTCATTTGGATCAAAGAATAAACCTTGACCATTTTCACGTGCATAAATGCCCATCACGGCATTTAAGGGTACATATATATCACGTGATACGCCACCAAAGCGAGCAGAGAAGGTAATTGTCTCATTGCTCATATTTAATTTATGTACCGCATGAGGGGCGATATTTAAAACAATTTGCCCATCTTGAATAAATTGTTCGGGAACCAGGGTATTCGGTTGTGTGGCATCAACAAGTAAATGTGGGGTAAGGTTGTTGTCACAAATCCATTCATAAATTGCACGAGCAAGATAAGGTCGGGTGGGAGTGAGGTTTAATTCCTGATCAGACATTGAGAGATACTCTATTGATTCACTAAAATTTCACGATATTTATTTTTTTCCTGCATAGTCATAGACTTGGTAAAAGCAGGACGAGTAAATATCCGTTGGCAATATAATAAAATTGGTCGGCAATGTTGTTTAGGGAGTTCAATTCCCATTGAATGTAACCGTAAAAAGATTGGCGCTAACATGCAATCTAAAATTGTAAAATTTTCTGACATGAAATATGGAAAATGCTGAAAGAGCGGTGTCAGAGAGATCAGTATGTCGCGCAGTTGTTTTTGGGCTTTTGCCTTATCTTTTTCATTTAAGCTATCTGGGTGACGCAACATAATATCTGCAAGTTTTAGCCAGTCTTGTTCAAATCGCCAAATATATTGACGTTGTTCTGAGCGCGGCATAGGTGCATCAGCATACAACTTGTTTTGACGATAACGATCATCTACATATTCGGAAATAATACTGGTATTGAACAGTTTAAGTTCATTTTCAATCAGCATGGGTACTTGGTTGTATGGATTTAAGCTGGCGAGATCTTCATCGTCTTCATCCACAATAATAAGATGATATTTAATTTGCTTCTCGGCCAGGACATAGCGAATCCAATGTGAACGAAAGTCATCTGCATGGCTATAGAGTGTAATTCCTTGAACAGGTGCGGTTTCGACGGACATAATCCTAAACAAAGCAAAAAATGAATAGAATAGGATACTAAAATTCAACCTAAAAAGCACGAAGCATAAAAGATGAATCAGCTATAGGAGATGTAGATTATAAGAAAAAATGACTGGAGTAAGAAAATATGATAATTAAACTGGGTTTAATGATGCTTTTTATTTTAATTGCTGTTGCTAACTACTATCTCAGCAAGTCCTTTTGGTGTCATGAAGGGGTGTGGGGTAAAGATGTGCATGAACAATAGAAAAATAATTGTTGTTCATAAATTTTCAGGACATAAAAAAGCCTTGGATAAACCAAGGCTTTTTGTCCGATTCGGTAAACGAATTAACGTTTAGAGAATTGAGGACGTTTACGAGCTTTACGTAAACCAAGTTTCTTACGTTCAACTTCACGAGCATCACGAGTAACGAAACCAGCTTGACGAAGAGCAGGTTTTAAAGTTTCGTCAGAAGCGATCAAAGCACGAGTAATACCGTGACGGATAGCGCCAGCTTGACCACCAATACCACCACCAGCAACAGTGATGTAAAGGTCAAATTTTTCAGTAACTTCTAAAAGTTCTAAAGGTTGACGAACGATCATACGAGCAGTTTCACGACCGAAATATTGCTCAAGAGTACGATTGTTGATTACGAGTTTGCCTGTACCAGCTGACAAGAAAACACGTGCAGTTGCGGTCTTACGGCGACCTGTACCATAGTTAGTAGCCATGTGCTGTATCCCTTAGATGTCCAAAACTTGTGGCTGTTGAGCTGTATGTGGATGCTCAGTACCAGCGTACACTTTCATTTTTTTGATCATTGCATAACCAAGAGGACCTTTTGGTAACATACCTTTAACAGCTTTTTCTAAAACTGCTTCAGGTTTGTGAGCAATTAACTTCTCGAAGTTAGTCTCACGGATACCACCAGGGAAACCAGTATGGCGATAGTATTTCTTATCGTGAGCTTTTTTACCAGTCACAGTAATTTCTTCAGCATTGATTACAACGATATAATCGCCAGTGTCAACGTGAGGAGTATAAGAAGTTTTATGCTTACCGCGTAAACGACGAGCGATTTCAGTCGCAAGGCGACCTAAAGTTTTGCCAGAAGCATCAACAACATACCAGTCATGTTGAACTTCAGCTGGCTTAGCGCTGAGAGTTTTCATTAAACCACTACCTATTATAGTTGGTTTGGACTATGGAATCTGTCCAAACAAAAGGAGACGCAATTCTAAACGAATACGTGAAGAATCACAAATGAAAAAGCAAATTTCAAGCGCTGTATTTTATAGGTAAAAATAGTAATGTGCAAAAAATAATCACAACTATTTTCGTATTTTTAAAAGAATGGATAGAACTCTGAATTTTCCCAGCGCAAGATTAGGAACGGATACCTATTTTTGCTTAGAAAATAGAAGTTACGGAAAAACTTGTTTCTCTAACCCGTATATAATAATGATATTCGAGCGCAGGTTAGACGAGATGAAAATATGCTTCCTTTATATGTAACCAGTGGTGAACCTGCAGGGATTGGTCCAGACATTTGTTTAAGTTTGGCGATGCGTATTGATGAACGTCCAATTGTGATTTTGGCTGATCTCAATTTATTAAAAAAACGCGCTGAAATTCTTAATCAAACAGTTGAACTTATTGCATATCAAGGACAATCAGAATCTTCAGGACAAGGGCAGTTATACGTTGAGCATGTTCCACTAAATACTGATGTTGTATTGGGTGAGTTGAATGCTGAAAATTCTGCTTATGTATTAGAACAATTACGTCGTTCTGCCGATTATGCGATGTCAGGTAAAAGTGTCGGTGTCGCAACGGCTCCCGTGCAAAAATCAATTATTAATGAGGCTGGCATTCATTTTAGTGGTCATACAGAATATTACCAAGAATTCGCAGGTGTTGAACGTGTCGTGATGATGCTTGCGACCAAAACTTTGCGGGTGGCACTTGCAACCACACATCTACCTTTACGCGATGTTCCAGATGCCATTACCAAACAACGTTTGCATCAAGTGATTGATATTTTGATTCATGACTTAAAAACCAAGTTTAAGATTGAGCATCCGCATATTTTAGTTTGTGGTTTAAACCCCCATGCAGGAGAGGGTGGTTATTTAGGACATGAAGAAATTGATGTAATTAATCCGGTGCTTGAAAGCTATCGGGCGCAAGGCCTCAATATGAGCTTGAGCCTTCCTGCGGATACCTTATTTACCCCTGAAAATTTAAAAGATGCAGATGCCGTTTTGGCGATGTATCACGATCAAGGCTTACCTGTGTTAAAATCTCAAGGATTTGGTGGAGCCATCAATATTACTTTGGGCTTGCCGTTTATCCGTACTTCTGTAGATCATGGCACAGCACTCTCCCTTGCAGGCACTGGACTCGCAAAAAGTTCAAGTTTGCACGTTGCTGTCGATTTAGCCCTCGATTTGGCGCGCCACTGATTATTGTTCATCACTCACGTTGGAAATGTTTTTATGTATCAAATTAATGCCTTAAACCCAAAAGAAGAAGGGCATCAGGCTCGAAAACGATTTGGTCAAAACTTTTTACATGACCAGCGTGTCATTGCCAAAATTGTACGCTCAGTCAATCCGCGTCCAGGTCAAAACATTCTAGAAATTGGACCGGGTTTAGCCGCGTTGACCTCACCGCTGATTGGTGAATGTGATGCTTTAACCGTGCTTGAGCTGGATCGTGATTTGGCAGCAGGCCTACCGGGTCGTGTACCGCATCCAGAGCGTTTAACCATTATTGAAGCAGATGCATTGAGATATGATTATTCTCAATTGTTTCAGGAAGATCGTCCATTACGTGTGGTTGGTAACTTGCCTTATAACATTTCAACCCCACTATTATTCCATCTCTTGGAATTTGGTGACAAAGTGCAAGACATGCACTTCATGTTGCAAAAAGAAGTGGTAGATCGTATTACCGCTTCGCCAAATACCAAAGAATATGGTCGTTTGTCAGTGATGATTCAGTATTACTGTAAACCGACGTTTTTATTTGAAGTACCGCCAGGATCTTTTAATCCGCCACCCAAAGTGACCTCTGCGGTATTCCGTTTAGAGCCTTACCATGTAAAACCGGTTATTGCCAAAAATGAAAAAGCGTTGGCACGTCTGGTTTCACATGTATTTACCCAACGTCGTAAAACTTTGCGTAACAGCTTGAAGGGGATGTTGGTGGAAGATGCCTTCGAGAAAACCGGTATTGATCCGATGGCACGTCCAGAAACCTTAAGCATGGCTCAATTTGTTGCTTTGTCAGATCAAATGGTGGCTTAAGTGGCACGCTCCGCGATTAGATACAATTACGTCATTGGTGATGTTCAAGGCTGTTTTGAAGCCTTAAAAGCCTTACTTAAAGAAATTAAGTTTGACCCCGATCAAGATTTTATCTGGTTTGCCGGTGATTTGGTTGCACGTGGTGAAAACTCGATTGGCGCATTACGTTTTGTTAAAAAACTGGTCGATCGTGGGGTCGCAGCAACGGTATTGGGGAATCATGACCTGACGCTTTTAGCCTGTGCACGTGGTTTAAAAGCGTTACAAGACAAAGATAATACCCGTGATGTAATTGATGCGATTGATAGCGATGACTTGATTGATTGGTTACGCAAACAACCGTTGTGTCTTTTCCCGAATGATCAAACGATTTTGACTCATGCCGGTATTCCATGTATTTGGTCGGCAGAACAAACTTTTGCCTTGGCTAAAGAAGTTGAAGCGATCATCAGTCATGAAGATTTTGCTGTAGTAGATGCTTTCTTAGCCGAGATGTACGGTAAAGAACCTGATCTTTGGGCAGATGATTTAGAAGGCAGTGCACGCTTACGTTGTATTACCAACTATTTAACCCGTATGCGTTTAACCAATAGCGAAGGCCGTTTAGAGTTTAGCTTTAAAGATTCACTTGATGATCCAATGCCTCAAGGTTTTAAACCGTGGTTTGAATTTGAGTCGGAAGCTGCGAAAACCCATCAACTAATCTTTGGGCACTGGGCTGCATTACAGGGTAAAACCATTAATCCACAGATTCAGAATGTCGATGGTGGCTGTGTTTGGGGTAAGCAGTTGATTGCCTATCGCCTGGAAGATAAAGAAATATTTAAAGTTGATAATCCAATGATGTAATGTCTGGATGATTTACAAAATAAAAAAGCCACATGATGTGGCTTTTTTATGGGTCTTTATTTAGTCAAGTCGAATCCAGGTCTGACTACGTCCTAAGGTTGAAACACCCATATAGGCTCTCAAGGTTAGGCGCTTGCCTGTGGCATTCATTTTGATTTTGGCATCATAGACTTTGCCTGCTAAAGGATCAATCACACGACCTTTTTCATAGTTGTTGGTTCCCTCTACATGTCTTAAGCCTTTAATGATTTCCATACCTAAAATTGGCTGGTTTGTATATGGCGCAGGGCAGTTATTACAGGTTTCTCGCGGAGAATAACCCGGTCGAGGAGTTACTTTAATAATCTTGGCGGTAAAATTGTTGTTGGCTTCTTTATGAATTTTGATGATCGCTTTGGCCGCACCTGATTTATCATCAATTTGCTGCCAGGTTCCAGAAATATCTTCAGCAAAAACATTGCCACTAAAAATCACACTCGCCAAAGTTGCAAGCAATATATTCTTTTGCATATCAAACTTTTCCATAACTCATTATTTTTTATTGAGTTGGTATATTAGACTGATTATGTGATTAGTCAATATTCTGGGGAGTCTGCAAAAGATTTAATCATTTATTGACGAATGTAAAAAAGCCACATGATGTGGCTTTTTGATTGGTATTTATTTAGTCAAGTCGAATCCAGGTTTGACTGCGTCCTAATGCGGATACACCCATATAGCCACGTAAAGTCAAACGTTTACCATTGGCATTTAAACGAACTTTGGCATCATAAATTTTCCCGGCAAGCGGGTCGATGACACGACCTTTTTCGTAGTTATGGGTCCCTTCTACGTGTTTTAAACCTTTAAGGATTTCCATGCCTAAAATTGGATCGTTGGTATATGGAGCGGGACATTTATTACAAGTTGCACGAGGAGTGTAGCCAGGACGGGGTGTAACTTTAACAATTTTACCTGTATAGGTATTATTGGCTTCTTTGTCAATTTTAATAATGGCTTTAGCGGCACCCGTTTTATCATCAATCTGTTGCCATATTCCTGTGATATCCTCAGCAAAAACATGAGTGCTAAAAAGTGCACTTGCTAAAGTTGCAAGCAATAGATTCTTGAGCATATCAGACCTTCAAACATTCGTTCACTTTTTGAAAGGTTGATATATTAGATATATTAAACAATTAGTCAATATTAGACCTCTTTCATAAATCAAAAAATGATCTTCTTTTTGGTTAATATTTGCACTCCGGATTTCTTAGCATTCGTGCATAATCTGCGGATGAAATACATCGATTCAAACAA